>CAWHCF010000038.1:0-217444 GCA_963827655.1 uncultured Acidobacteriota bacterium | reverse complement strand
CTTCCTGCATCGCGCTTCAGGCCTCGACCAGAACAACCCTCGTACCAGATGAAAGTGAAACCTAAACGGGCGAGATGAAGAAATAGGCGCTAGATTCTGCTTGCGGAAGGATTGGTGACAAGGTTCGCAAGTGTACAAGCCAGGTGACTAACCGGCTGACCTTCCTGTCTGAGGTTCATCGCGTGCTGCAGCCCGGAGGGAGCTTTTTCTTCCGAACTCCGAATCTCTTCCACTATGTCGCCTTGATCTCGCGCATGACCCCGCATCGGTTCCACCTACTCGTGGCCAACCCCGCGCGGGGCCTCCCCGTGGACGCCCACGAGCCGTGGCTGGTCTTCTACCGTATAAACTCCGCCCGCCGTGTCGCGCGTGAGTCGCGGCGCGCAGGATTCGCCTCCTGCGAGCTGATCGCGCGGGAGGCGGAGCCGTCCTACCTGCTATTCCACGCGGTGCCGTTCCTGATGGGAGTGGTCTACGAGCGCGCGGTGAACCGCTGCTCCTGGCTGGCTTGTTTCCGGGCCAACCTCTTCGGCCGTCTCGTCAAGGCCGGCTGAGGCGCGCGCCCCGCCGACCGAGCTTGATTTTGCGGGTTTTCGAGCCAACATGAACTGAATGTCCCCGGCGGCGGTCTCGCGCCTATCGCGGCATAAACTTCACCTACGAGTTGCCGTTCGGACGAGGCAAGCCGCTAGGAGCGAGCTGGAACAAGGTGGCCGATGCTATCCTCGGCCAATGGCAGATCAACGGAATCGCCGTTATCGGCAGCGCGCGGCCGCTTCAGTTCGGCGTGGTCCAGAACACCAGTTTTTCGTTCGGCGGGGACAGCGCCCTGACTCGACCGGCAGGAGCGCAGACGTCCCCAAAGGCGAGCGCACGCTCGAACGCTGGTTAAACACGACCGAATTTGTCCTGCCGGCGCCGTACACCTTCGGCAACGTCGGGCGCTTGCACCCAACCCTCCGGGGAGATCGCGTTGAAAACCTGGATTTCTCGGTCTTCAAAGAACTTTCGCATCCGCGAGCGAGGTCAGGGTACAATTGCCGGGCCGAGGCGTTTAACGTGTTCAATCACCCCGTCTTCGCCGATCCAAATACGACGGTTGGCAACGTGAACTTCGGAAGAGTGCTCGGTCAGGCGAATGCGCCCCGGCAGGTCCAGTTCGCGTTGAAGTTCCTCTTCTAATAATGCGCATACCTTTGATCGTTCTATTGATGGCCGCCACGATCCGGGCATCTCCGAGCCAGGAGATGGATCCGGCGGTCAATGCGATCCTGAAGGCCAACTGCGCGGAGTGCCACTCGGACGCAACCAGAACCAGTGGCTTCTCCGTCTCCAGTTCCGCTTCTGTTTTTGCCGGCGGCAACAAGTACGGCAAGGCTGTCATAGCTGGACACCCCGCCGGCAGCCCACTGCTCAAGCTGCTCAGGGGCGAACTGCAGCCGCAGATGCCCATGGGCAAAAAGCTTGCCGGCGCGGACATCGACAGAATCGAACAGTGGATCCGTTCTTTGCCCGCCCAAGCTGCGCAGACGGCAACCGAATGGCGCTGGCCCTTCGAAAAGCCCGTGAAGAAAGCCGCGCCCTCTGTACGCAACGCCGCCTGGGTAGGAAACGAAATCGATGCCTTCATTCTGGCTCAGCTCGAACAGAAAGGGATCTCGCCGGCGCCCCCCGCATCGCCGCGCACCCTGGCGCGCCGCGCCTACTATGACCTCATCGGGCTTCCTCCCACGCCTGAAGAGATGGAGGCATTCGTCGCTGATCCCTCTCCGAACGCCTACGAGAAGCTGATTGACCGGCTGCTAGCCGATCCTCGCTATGGCGAGCGCTGGGGTCGCCACTGGCTTGACCTGGCGCGCTACGGCGAAACCAATGGCCTCGAAGGCGACGGCATGATCGGTAACGCCTGGCGCTATAGAGACTGGGTGATCGACGCGTTCAACTCGAACATGCCGTATGACCGGTTCATCATGCAGCAACTCGCCGGCGGAGACGAGCACTCCAAGACGCGCAACAACTATCAGCCGGATGAGCAGGGTCTGATTCCCACCGGCTTCCTGCGCCTGGCGCCGTGGGACCGCTCGAACCTGGTGGCCGCCGAAGTGCGCCAGAACTTTTTGAGTGAAGTGACTTCGACCACCTCATCCGTGTTCCTTGGGCTGACCATGGGCTGTGCCCGCTGCCACGATCACAAGTACGATCCCATTCCGCAGCGTGATTACTATCGGCTGCAGGCTTTCTTCCAGGCGACGCAGGCCGGCGGAAACGTGGAAGTCCCGTTTCGTGACAAGGCCCTCGGTGAAAAAGCCCAGCAGAAGATCAAGGAATACGAAGACCGTCTGAAGGATGGGCCGGAGCAGAAGGAGCTTGCGGACTTCGAGGACGAACTGCTCAAGAAGCTCATCGCAGGCAGGAGCGAGCGCGCGCAAGGCAAGGATTACACCACCGCCGATCTTCGCCTCGAGCTTCGGCTGAAGAAGCAGCGCATCTTCACCGAAGAGGAAAAGGCGCGCCACGCTCAGCTCCTCGAATCGGCCAACCGCACCGGCGATCTGGAAGAGAAGGCGTCACTCGACGCCTGCGAAGAACAGCTGATGAAGAAGCTGCGGGTCGCGTATGGCGGCGGCTCGGTCGATCCCTCCGGCCGGTTCGATGCGCTGGACCGCGCGGATGTTCGCGCCGAAGCCCAGGCCGAGTACTCGGCCAACTCTATCTTCACGCTCGAGGAGAAAAACCGCTATTCGGAGCTTAGCGGCGCGGTCGATATCGTGCGCCGCCGGCTGGCCCGCTGGCGTCCGAGCGTACTGGCGGTTACCAACGTGCCCGGTCCGCCGACGGGCCCGGACATCGCCCCGACGAGAATCCTCGAACGCGGCGAGTATCTGCAGCCGCGTGAGGCCGTCGAAGCCGGATTTCCCACCGCCATCACGGGCCGCGAAGAACCGGCTGCAACTCGAAACCGACCGCTATCGCCAATTCCTTACTCGAGGGCGCCGCATCACACTCGCTAAATGGATCGCCAGCGCCGACAATCCGTTGACCGCGCGCGTCATGGTGAACCGCATCTGGCAGCATCATTTCGGCCAGGGCATCGTGCGCACGCCGAGCGATTTCGGCCGCAACGGCGAGCGCCCTACTCATCCGGAACTTCTGGACTGGCTTGCGGTGCGCTTCGTCGAGTCCGGCTGGGACATCAAGGCCATGCACAAGCTGATGCTGTTGTCGAACACTTACCGGCAGGCGGCCGACAACCCCGCCGACAAGGATCCCGACAACAGGCTCTTCACCCGCTTCGAGCGCCGCCGCCTCGAGGCCGAAGCGATCCGCGACAGCATCCTCGCTCTCTCCGGCCGTCTGAATCCGGAGATGGGCGGCCCGAGCGTATTCCCGCCGCTGCCCGCCGACCTTGCCGATTTCGCGCGCTACGGACGCACCGGCGGCTTGATGTGGGAACCGAACGAACGCGATGAGGACGCCCGCCGCCGCTCGGTATACATTTTCCAGCGCCGCTCAATGCCCCTGCCGATGATGGCGGCGTTCGACGCGCCGGCTTTCAGCGAGTCGTGCGAGCGCCGCAGTTCGACGACCACTCCGCTCCAGGCGCTGTCAATGATGAACGGCGCGCTGGTGCACGAAGAGTCCGGGGTCCTGGCCGAACGGATCCGCAAGGACGCGGGAGATAACCGCCTGAATCAGGTGCGCCGCGCTTTCGCGCTCGTGCTGGGCCGCTCGCCACGCCCCGACGAAATCGATCAATTCACCGGCTATCGAGGCGACCTCGCCTCGATCTGCCGCGTGCTGCTCAACTCCAACGAATTCCTCTACACGGAGTAAGCATGAAGACTCGAAGGGAACTGCTGTTCGATTCCTACCTCGGCCTCGGAGGTCTTGCGTTTCTTGACCTGCTCGCGGCCGACACCGGGCTCGCGGCATCCGCCGACGCGGCCCATCCGCTCGATCCCCGCCCGCAGCATCATCGCGCGAAGGCCAAGAGCTGCATCTTCCTCTTCATGGAGGGCGGCGTGAGTCAGATGGATACCTTCGAGTACAAGCCGGCGCTTTGGAAGTATGCCGGCAAGCAGATGCCCAAGGCCGAGCGCACCGCGGGTGAAATCGCAACCTTTTCGGCCGCGCCCAACCGCGTCATCGCTCCGTTCTGGAGGTTCGCGCAGCATGGCCAGTCCGGGCGCTGGATGACGGAACTGATGCCGCACCTCGCCACCTGTGTGGACGACCTGGCCTTCATCCATGGCATCAAGGTCGACAACAACAATCACGGACCAGCCGTTTATCACACGCTCACCGGCAGCCAGTTCCCGGGAAGCGCGTCGGTGGGCGCGTGGGTCACCTATGGCCTTGGCTCCGAGAACCGCGACCTGCCGGGCTTCGTCGTGCTGGGCGACCGCCGGGGCTCCACCATCGGCGGCGCAGGAGTCTGGGGCAATGGCTTCCTCCCAGCCGCTTACCAGGGCACGCTGTTCCGCAACGGTGATACGCCTATCATTGACCTGAAGCGCCGCCGCGAAATCACCCTGCAGGACCAGCGCCAGGAGCTCGACCTGCTCAGGTGGTTCAATGAACGCCACCGCGGCGAACGCCAGAACACCTCCGAGCTCGACGCGCGCATCGCCGCCTATGAGCTCGCCTTCTCCATGCAGAGCAAGGCGCCCGAGCTGGTGGACCTGTCGGGCGAATCCGAAGCCACCACAAGGCTCTATGGTCTCGATAATCCGGTGAGCGAGCCCTTCGGCCGCCAGTGTTTGATGGCGCGCCGCATGGTGGAGCGCGGCGTCCGGTTTGTGAAGCTGCTCCATGGCGCGGGCGGCGACCGCTGGGACGATCACGGCTCCATTGAGCAACGCCTCCCCGTGCACTGCCAGGAGGTCGACCAACCGATCGCCGGGCTGTTGAAGGACCTGAAAGCCCGCGGGCTGCTCGACCAGACGCTCGTGGTTTGGGCTTCCGAGATGGGCCGGACGCCTTTCGACAACAATCTCACCACGTCCAAACCAGGTCGTGATCACAATCAATACGGCCTGGTGGTGTGGATGGCAGGCGGGGACGTGAAGCCGGGCGCGACCTTCGGCGAGACCGACGATTTCGGCGTGCGTGCCGTGGGTGAAGAGATTCCACTGCGCGACGTCCATGCCACCCTGCTTTACCTGCTCGGTCTGAACCAGGAGCGGCTGACATTCCTCCACGCCGGCCGATTCAAGAAGCTCACTGACATCGGCGGCCGCGTGATCCGGTGAAGTGATCGCTTAGCCTGTCGAACAAATACCACCAAGACTCAAAGACACAAAGAAACACTATCCCGGCCGGTTTCGGGCGAGCTCTGCCTATTCATCTCTCAAGACTTCCGTCGGCTGGATCCGCAGGCCGCGCCGGGCGGGTCCGAGCGCGGCCAGGAAGCCCACCGCTATCATGAACAGCGCGACGACGAACGGCAGGATGACTGCCTCGTTGCCCTCCACGAGATCGCCGCGCGTAGCCCTCACGAGCGGCGCGGCCGCGATCACGCCCAGCATAGCCCCGACGGCAAGCTGGCCAAGCGCCCGCGAGAAGATCGCCGCCACGATGCGCCGCGGGTCGGCTCCCAGAGCCGCGCGGATCCCGATCTCCTTCCGGCGCTGCGAAACGGTGAACGACATGAGTGCGTAGATGCCCGCCGACGAGAGTATCAGGACGCTCAGCGTCACGGTCGCGAGCACCGCTGCTTCCCGACGCCTGATCCACTGGTCCCTGCGCAGGGACTCGTCCAGGCTGAGGATATTGCGCAGCTGAAGGTCAGGGGCGACGGCTGCCGCAATCTCCCGGAGCCGTCCGGCGAAGGCCGTGGGGACGCTGCCGCGCACCCGAAATGCCAGGGTGACCGGCTGCACTTGTCCGGCCGCGACCGCGTGGTACAGCTTGAGCTTGTAGTCCAAATCCGAAATTGCGCCGGCGGGGAAGTCCCCCACGATGCCGACAATTTCGTACCAGCGCCCGAACTCCACACCCTCCGCCGCAGGGTCCCAGTTCTGAAGCGAGACAATGCGGTCGCCTTCCTCCAGGGGCAGCGACGGATCCAGGAACGTCCCATAGATGATGCTGAACCCGCCCGCGGCGATCGCGACGGCCACCGCGATGCCGAAACCACCGATCAGCGCCAAACCGGGGTACCTGATCAACATCCGGACGCCGAGCTTGACATCCAGCCACCAGGAATCGGGCGCCCCGAACGAACGCGCGGCGCGCTGCCGCTCCTTCGCCTGTTCGACTCCGCCGAAGGCGCGTCTTGCGGCACAGCGTGCCTCCTCGGGTTTCATGCCCTGCGCCAGGTACTTGTCCTCGAGGAGCTGCAGGTGCGAGTTGATTTCCCGCGCGAGCTCCGCCTCGGCACGGCCGGATCGGAAAAAGGAAAGCAGACGAAGAAACAGACGTCGGATCGTCCCCACCGTTATGTCCCTGAAATGGTCCGGATTCGCGCCGGATCAGGATTGGAGTAGGAGTTTGTCGACCAGCCCGGTAAGCCGTCGCCAGCGCTCGGCCTGAGCCGCCAGGGCGCGCGTGCCGGCCTTCGTGATCGAGTAATACTTCGCCTCCCGGTTTGTTTCGGTCTTCTGCCAGGCGCCCCTGATCCACCCCTTCTGCTCGAGCCGCACGAGCGCGGGATAGAGCGTGCCCTGGTTGAGGGAGAACGGGTGGTCAGATACCTGCGCGAGACGTGCGGCCAGCGCGTAGGCGTGCAGCGGCCCCATCGTCGACAGCCCGCTTAACACGATAAGATCGAGGGTCCCCTGCAGCAGTTCAACCGGCTTATCTTCACTTGACATGCCAGTGAGACTCTCATATCGATCACTTGAATATCAAGTGAAATCAAACACGAATCAGCGCTGCGCACTGCGGTTAAGGTGCGAGATTCACAGGATCGCTCGGAATGGAATTGTCACGATTCCTCTTCCGTCAACGGCGCGAAATGACGTCGGATTCCAGGCCTAAAAAGCAAGAAATTACGATCTAGTAATACAATACAAAGACACGATCAGTAGAAGTTCGCTTTCACCCCGCGTATACTCACATCGCTATGAAAACAATTGCGCGCGTGATTTTCCTCGGGCTTACGCTGGTCGCGGTCAGCGTCGCGTACGCTCAAAGCAGGCCGGATCAACAGGAATGGATCCAGCTATTCAACGGCAAGGACCTCGCGGGCTGGGCCGTCAAGATCACCGGGCACGATCTCGATGACAACTTCGGGAATACGTTCCGGGTCGAAAGCGGACTCATGAAGGTCGTGTACGACCGGTACGACAAATTCGGCGCGAAGTTCGGCCACATCTTCTATCGCGAGAAGTTCTCTCACTACATCCTGGGGGTCGAGTACAGGTTCGTCGGCGAGCAAGCCACCGGAGGCCCGAACTGGGCCGTGCGAAACAGCGGCGCCATGCTCCATTCACAGTCTCCGGAGAGCATGGGGAAAGACCAGGATTTCCCGATTTCAATCGAGGTGCAGTTTCTGGGCGGGCTCGGATCCGCCGAGCGTTCCACGGCGAACCTGTGCACGCCCGGCACGAATGTCGTAATGAACGGGAATCTAGTCACACAGCATTGCATCAACTCGAGCTCGAAGACCTACCACGGCGACCAGTGGGTGAGAGTTGAAGTACACGTCCAGGGTGATTCGGTCATCAAACACGTCATAGAAGGGAAAACCGTTCTGACCTACGAAAAACCACAGATCGGCGGCGGTTCGGTAAACAACTTCAACCCGGCGGTGAAACAGGACGGCGCCATGCTGACGGAGGGTTACATCGCTCTCCAGGCTGAAAGCCATCCCGTCGAGTTCCGCAAGGTGGAACTACTGAACCTGGCGGGCTGCTCGGATCCCAAAGCGAAGAACTACAAGTCATACTACGTAAAGCCCGACAGCTCGAAGTGCCGGTATTAGGTCGAGTCGCGAACGCGTGCCCTGGGTGGTCGGCCGCCCGGCGCGGTGTTCGCTCCTGGCGGTCCGCCGTCAGTTCAGGGCGCGAAAGAGGTTGCTGTAATCATCCGTCCAATGCAGAAAGGGAGCAACGTTCTCCGGCCACGGCTTGACTGCAAGTTGAACCGGACCGGAATTCAGGAACTGGTCGTTCTTCGAAACCAGTAGCCACTCGCTGGCGTCGGTCCCCTGGATATCGTTGCTCTCTGCCAGGATCCTCAGCACCTTCGCTCCCGGGCCTCCCGTAAGAAGCGCCGACGCTCTCACGACCGGCGCAAGCTCGAAATAGCGACTGCTGACGTGCACGGCCAGGATGCCATCCTGCTTCAGATGGTACCAATATATCCTGAAACACTCGCTGGTCAGAAGATGGACCGGTATGGCATCGCTGCTGAATGCATCGATAGCCAGGACGTCCAATTGCTGCGTCTGTCCTGACGCCATTTCCCGCTCCATCGATAGCCTCGCGTCACCCTCGATTATTTCGATTCGCGCCGGACTATCTTTCAGGTAAGTAAAATAACTGCCAGCCAGATGCACGACTTCGGGATTAATCTCGTAAAAGCGGAGATAGTCTGCCGCTTCGCCGTACGCCGCGATCGTGCCGGTTCCCAGTCCTACCACTCCGATCCTCAGGTTCCGGGACTCTTGTCTCTTGTCCAGGCGACGAGGATGAAACGTTATCGCCATGCCCAGCCCGCTGTCCGCCCCGTAGTACGAAGTGGGCCAATGGCGCTTGTCTTCCTCCTGAAACTGAAAGCCGTGCTCGATCCGTCCGTTCTTCAACGTATACCGATGCTGACGCCGATCAGCGCTATCTTCGTCCAGGATCCGCAAGATCCCATGAAAATTTCGGGACGACTTGATCTCGTCTTCGCGGCTCTTCAGAACATGGATGGTCAGTGTGGTCGCGAGCGCGCAGAACGAAACCAGCCAGAAGCCCGTGAGCAACCACCGCCGTCGGTCAAGGAATCCTTCTCGAAGGCGGGTGATGAAAATCAGCAGAGCGGTCGCCGCCAGGCCGAAGTGGAACTCCCAGTAACCCTTGAACAGGAACGGGGCTGCCACTGCTACGAAAATCCCTGCCGCGGCGCCTCCGGCCGCGACGGTCAAGTAAAAATCAGTAAGGAACCGGGGTTCAGGCTTCAGCCGTACCAGTTCTCCGTGACAGATCATGCAGCAGACGAACAGCGCGACAGAATAGGAGGCAATCTGCCAGGATATGGAAATGAACACGCCGCGATACAAGACGTAACACACCTGGACCATGGCCGGAATGAAGGCCACAGCCAGGCAGCGACGGAAATACCATGCGGGCTTGTGAAAGAGGATGATCAGGGATAGCAAATACAAGCCCAGGGGGAGCATCCATAAGAAGGGGACCACAGCCACGTCCTGGCACATCTGATTGTTGGTGGCCATCAGGATCAGCACGCCGCATGCAGCCAGACTGAACCAGAGCGCGCGCTCCGAGAACCGGGGACCAACCCCTGCAGATAACAATTCCGTGCGATCGGGATCTCGCGCTCGAAAAAGCTCGACGCAGCAGAATCCGCACGAGATCGCGAAGATGGCCCAGGTCCAGGACCAGAAGCGCATCTGGAATCCGAGAGGCAGCAATGGCTCGATCAGAAAGGGGTAGGTCGCCAGGGCAAGCAGCGACCCCAGGTTCGACAATGCATAGAGAGGATAGGGCGAAGCCGAAGGGGCGCTCCGGCTGAACCAGTCCTGCAGCAATGGTCCGGTGGAGGCCAGGAGGAAACAAGGGACACCGGCGCTCCAGAACAGTAGAGCCAGAATAGACCACGTAGGCGACTCTCCTGTTGTTTTCCATGCCGCCGATGGATTTACCGGAAGCAGTAAAAGCGAGCCGGCCAGCAACAATGAATGCAGGGCGGCTTGCGCGCGCGGCCGCAGCCGGGAAGTAAGCCAGTAAGCGTAGCTGTATCCGGCAAGAAGAAGAACCTGGAAAAAGAGCAGACAGGTAGTCCAAACAGCGGGGCTTCCTCCAAACCGTGGGAGAAGGTACTTGCCGATCATCGGCTGAACTTGAAAGAGCAGGAATGCGCTCAGAAAAATCGTCAATCCGTAGGGAACCATAAATCCGTGACCACCAGGCCGCGCAGACAGAAACGTTGTCAGACGTCAGCCATCAGTGGTATCAATTCGTCTCTCTTCCTAAGGGCTCGCGCAAAAATAACTTCACATTCTGGCGCGTGAGTCGGTGTGAATCATGAACCGGTTCTATTCGCCAAGCACGCTGAGAATCGCGCCCCTTCGGGCTGCGGTCCGCAGGCCCGCTGGCTTTGTTGCTCGCTCCTCACGTACCGCACCGGGTACGCATCGTCGCTCGCGCCTCGCCAGCGGGCCTGGGGGCCTGCAGCAGAATGCGAACTTATTTCTGCGCGAACCCTTAGTGCCGCTCATAGGAGAAATTCGCGCATGTCTCTTTTTGGTCGGAAGCCACTCGACATCCTGATTGCTGAAGGAAGCGATGAAACTCACGGGCTGAAGAAGTCGCTCACCGCCACCGATCTGGTGGCGCTCGGCATCGGCGCGATCGTGGGCGCGGGCATCTTTGCCACGCTAGGGGCTGCGACTGCCGGCGGGAATGACCTTGCGCCGGCAGGGCCTGGCGTCGCGTTGTCCATTCTTCTCACGGCCGTAGCCTGCGGCTTTTGCGCCCTTTGCTATGCGGAGTTCGCCAGCCTGGTTCCGGTCGCAGGCTCCGCCTATACGTACAGCTATGCGACACTGGGCGAGCTGGCCGCCTGGATTATCGGTTGGGACCTGATTCTCGAATACGCCGTGGGCAACATCGCGGTTGCGATCTCCTGGGCTGCTTACTTTCGTCAGCTATTGCTTGGCCTGGGCATCGAGATTCCCGCCTGGATGGCGACGGACTACCGGTCGACCCTGATCGCGGCCAGGGCCGCGGCCGAGGCAGGAGTCGCTTCGCTGAGTCCCGAAGCCACTGTTGCGTACCAGGCGCACCTCAACCATCCGGTGTTGTTCGGAATCCCTGTCGTCTGCAATCTCCTTGCCGTCTTCATCACAGCGGCAATCACCTGGCTCCTGGTCATCGGAGTGAAGGAGTCGGCCCGCTTCAACAATATCATTGTGATCCTGAAAGTCGCTACCCTGGTCTTTTTTATCGTGATCGGCGCGTTGTATGTCAAGCCGGGCAACTGGAGCCCTTTCTTTCCCGGCGGCATCAATGGCGTGTGGACGGGCGCGTCTCTGATTTTCTTCGCCTATATCGGTTTCGATGCTATTTCAACCGCAGCCGAAGAGTGCAAGAACCCAGCTCGTGACCTGCCGCGAGGAATCCTGGGCTCGCTTGCGGTCTGTACCTGCCTTTACATTGCCGCCGCCCTGGTCCTCACTGGAATGATACCCTTCCAGAAACTTACCGGGGTGGCCGATCCGCTCGCCGCCGCTCTTTCCTATGCGCAGCAGGATTGGGCCGCGGGTCTTCTGGCGTTCGGCGCCGTCGTCGCGATGACATCAGTCTTGCTCGTATTCCAGCTCGGTCAGGCGCGAATTCTGATGGCTATGTCCCGCGACGGCCTGTTAGGCCGCTGGTTTGGGAAGATTCACCCGCGCTATCGAACCCCTCATGTCACCACGATCGCAACGGGCATTTTTGTGGCCTTCTGGTCTGCGGTAGCCAACATCGAGGAGGTGGTTCAGCTCACGAATATCGGGACTCTCTTCGCTTTCGTTCTTGTCTGCATCGGAATCCTGATTCTCCGCAAGCGCGAGCCCGATCGTCTCCGGAAGTTCCGGGTGCCCCTGGTTCCGTTGACGCCGCTGCTCGGGATTCTAATGTGCGTCGTCCTGATGGCAGGGTTGCCGCGCCTGACCTGGATCCGCTTTGTACTCTGGCTTCTCGCAGGGCTCGTGATCTACTTCGCTTACGGCAGTCGGAGAAGCAAGCTGCAGGCAATGACCCGCGATCAACCCTGACCAGGCCCCAACCACGAAGACACGAAGAAACACTCAGACACTTCAAGGGGAAGCCGTACTTGCTGGAACCGGACGGTGTACCAGGGGTTCATGACCCGAAACAGTTTCAAAACCCTCGGTAGCCCGATTCCACCTCAGCTTAAGGCAGTCCGGGCAGGCGTCGGTTGGTTCGTCGACTCTGATCATGTCCGGGCGCCAGCCAGGAACTAACCTGGCCGTCATTCGTGCCATCCACGGGTTTATCGGAAAATCGAGGACCAGGAGAGAAGCGGGCCGATGCGCGCGCAACTGCTCGAGCAGTCGGGTTGTGGGCGCCGCCCGCTGCTCGAATTGCGCATCTTTCACCGTCCAGAGATAGCCGATATTGATTGAGACGAATGCGAGGGTGAATCCGAGGCGGAGCGGGGCCGCGGTCATGTTTGCAAGCAAGGTTGAGAGAGACCACGCCAACCCCATCGACGCGAGGTATTCATGCCGGCTGGGAACGTGGTTCTGGTAAGTAAGAAACACAAAGGGGAGCAGCGAGATAGTCATCCAAGCCAGACCCGCTCCTGTTTCCCGAGGCAGCCAACGCCGCTGCGTGATGACGAAAGCCAACACCCCCACATAAAACCAGGGGAACATGAGCTTGTGCAGACTTATCGCCAGCACCGGGAGCGTCCGCAGTCCCAGAGCATAGACCCCGTCACCCACCATGTAGTTGGCGGAAAGAGAATAGATGAAAACAGCCGCGAAGATCAGAGTTGGTACCAGCAGGTAAATATGCTCTCTTCGAAACCTTGGTTCCCGCGCCATGGAAAGGTCGATCAGAGGCAACAGGAACAAGACCACAATGGCGGACTCCTTCGAAAACAAACCGGCGAAATAGCAGAGGGCGCTTATCACAAATCGCTTCCGTAACCATGAAAGGAGCGCGCCCAATACGCAGAGTCCGGCTAAAGCATCCCCTATGGCCGCAAGCCACATGACCGCCTCTTGCGGGTTCTGAAAAACGGCGAAAATGATCGCTGCCAACGCCGACACCTGCGGCGACCGGGTTACAAGTCTGAGTACTTTCCAGAGCAGGACGGAATTTAAGAAGTGAACGGATATGGAAAATGCGTAGAAGTATTCGGGCCGGTAACCGAAAATTCCTTCCAGGGCCCAGAGTAGTCCGTAGCTGGTGATACGAAAAACATCGGGCGCAATCTTGAACAAGTACGAGAAATCTTCTTTCCACACTCGTACCAGCTCCAACATGAGATAGTCGTCGGAAATGAACCCATTGTTGAGTGCCGGCAAATAGGCAACCAGACACAGCACGGCCAGAAGAGCGGCTAACCGTCCATTACTCGCGGGCAGAAGCGACAAACCCGTTTGCGGGACGCAGCGATCCCACCCGATGCGGTCTTGAAGAATGAGACTGGAGTTCGTTCCGCCGGCCATGATCCAGCAAAGCGGATTGAACGCAAGGCAAAGCCTGACACTGCACGGCAGAGCAGTCCAGGGCTTCCTGCGCTGCGCCAATCACTGCTTGAAAATTAGAATAGATTAATCAACTAAGTTGCTAGAAATACGGACCACAACATAACTAAGAGAATAGAAGGTCGTCAACTAAATTGTTAGATTTTTTTAAGACTACTGCTTAAGCCTAGAGGGGGTGTTGGATAGGAGCCTTGGTCAAGGGGCCTTATTGGCGGAGATGGAGAGGCAGACCTTCGTCAAACTAATTGCACAGTTTCTTCATGGATAAGGGTTCTTGAAGACTTGCTGCCGCCTGCGAAATGTACAAGCTCAAGGACGCAGATTACTTCGCCTAAGCCAGGATCAACCTATCCTGGCATTTATCGCAGGACTCGCTTACCGGTCAAGGCCTGAGCAGGCTTCTCAAGACCGCCAGGTTCATCAAGTCTTCCTTCAGATCTTTTCCCTTCGGTGTTTCGAGGATCTTGGGAACGCGCGCGAAACGCCGATCATTCACCAGACAGCGAAAGGCTTCAAGCCCTATGAAACCCTTGCCGATGTGGGCATGCCTGTCGATTCGGGACCCCAGCTCCCTTTTGCAATCATTGACGTGAAAAGCGCGGATCCGTTGGACGCCGATGAGTCGATTAAACTCCGCGATCGTTTTCCTGTACCCTGATTCACTGGAGATATCGTATCCCGCAGCGAAAAGATGGCACGTGTCGAGGCAAACGCCGACGCGTTCCTGTTGCGTTACTCGATCCAGGAGGGCCGCCAGATGCTCGAATCGGTATCCGAGACAGCTCCCCTGGCCCGCCGTGTTCTCGAGCAGGATTTCCACCGGGGGCGCAACCTGGGCCAGGGCGCGATTGATCGCCGCGGCAATGCGTACGATTCCTTCGTTTTCACCGGCTCCCATGTGAGCGCCCGGATGCACCACCACTTGAGGGACGCCGAGGAAATTCGCGCGTCCCATCTCCTCCATGAACGCTTCAAGAGACCGTTCGTAGAGGAGCGGATCGGGAGAGGCGAGATTGATCAGGTAGCTGTTGTGGGCCATGACCGGTCCGATGGCGCTTCGCTCTTGAGCCTCAAGGTACAAGGACCGATCTTCTTCCGTGAGACCTCTTCCTTTCCACTGGCTGGCATTCTTAAGAAAGATCTGCAAAGTCCGGCAGCCGGCGCGTTCGCCGTGTGAAAAGGCGTTGTGGATACCGCCGGCAATCGACATGTGAGCCCCTAACAGCGGTTCCCTCGGCATGGATCCTCCTGGGCTATGATATTATCATTGGCTTTCGAGAGCCTGGAGCTCCGGGCAATTATCTTTCTTGGCGTCTTCGTGGTTAGGGCTGCAAACAAATACCACGAGGACACGAAGACACGAAGAAACACTAAGCACTAAGGTTTCAGCTTTGGCAGAGAAACGAATACATTTTGCTGGCAGGGTTGGAGGAACGCGCGGCGACGCAGGCAAACGACTATTTCACCGAGCTCGGGTACCGCGTCGTGACTGCAGCCGGAATTCCCGATACAAGGGAGCTTTTGACCGAGTCCGGGTTGAGTGTGGTTTATCTGCAACCCCCTTCGGAATCGGATGGAACTACGGAACTGCGGAAGATCGCCGAGATCTGTCCCGGTGTCCCTGTGATCGTGATCAGCGCGCGGGGAACGGCGTCGAGTACCCTCGAGGCCTTTCATGCGGGCGCCGCTGATGTTCTGTTGCTGCCGTTCACCAAGTCGTCATTGAAAACAAGCCTGGAACGAGCGACGACGCACGCGCTGCGCAAGCAGGACAGCACCTCCCAGGCGCGACTACGGTACCTGGATGAATCGGGCAAAGAGTGCTGGGTTGCGATTATTCCACCTCGATTCACAATCGGGCGCAGTTCGAACAACGATCTGGTTTTCACGCAAATGAATGTCTCCCGGATGCAGGCGGAGATTCTGATCGAAAACGACGAGTATCGTATTCGCGATCTTGGCAGCAAGCACGGCACCTATGTGAATGGAGTCCGGCTGGACGAAGCAAAGCTTGCCCACGGAGACCGGATACAGCTCGGCGGCTTACACGGAACCAATCTTACTTTCCACCTGGGAGACCTGCTTCAGTCGTTACTCGGCCTGTCCGACTCCAAGTCCGAGGCGGGACTTTCCGTTCGCGGCTTCCGCGAGATCGGGTTGCTCCTCGAAACGTTCCGGGCTCTCAGCTCGATTCCTCTGCTGGACGATGTTTTGGCTCTTGTGGTTGATACGGCCATCGAACTGACGGGCGCGGAACGGGGATTTATCATGCTGAAGGACAAGAATGCCGAACTTCAGTTCCGCTGCGCTCGGAACAACTTCAAGCGGCCACTGGACGGCTCGTCCTTCCAGACCAGCCGCCGAGTGCCCGAGGACGTCTTTCAGAATGCCAAGCCATTGGTCATCAACGACCTCGACGTAGGCGCCGAAGACAACGATCATGCCACCACGCGGCGCCTGGGGGTGCGCAGCATTTCCTGCGTCCCGCTTCGATATTTCGCCTTTCATGACTCTGGAAGCCTGTCCGGCCTTCGCCGCATGGAGACGCTTGGGGTGTTGTATGTTGATAGCCAAAACGTCGCGGCCAGACTCTCGGACACGCAGCTCAAGGCCCTGGAGACGCTGGCTTCAGAAGCCGCTATGGCTATTTACAACGCGCGCCTCTATAAGGAATCTCAGGAAAAGCGAAGGCTCGACGAAGACCTGGCGATCGCGCGTGAAATTCAGCAGGCGCTGCTCCCGCCTTCTCATAAGATCCTTCCCTACGCCTGCGCCTACAGCGATAACATCCCATGCCACGAAGTTGGAGGGGACTATCTCGATTACTTCGATTTTGATGACGGCCGGCTGGGATTCGCGCTGGGGGATGTTGCCGGCAAGGGTATGTCCGCGGCTCTGCTCACGTCGGTGCTGCAGGGAATTTTCTCAACCCAGACCCTTCTGGACCTTCCGCCCCCCGCGATCCTTTCCAACGTCAACCGGACTCTGGTGAAGCGCACCATGGGAAATCGATTCGTAACTCTGTTCTTTGGAATCCTCGACGCCGGCGGCCTGCTCACATACACCAACGCCGGCCACAATCCTCCGATTCTACTCGGACCCGACGGCTCGATCCGCGAGTTGACGGAAGGTGGCGTGGTTCTTGGAATTTTCCCGGACGCTGACTACGAATCGGCCACCGTACAACTCAAGCAGGGAGATCACGTGATACTCTTCACCGACGGGGTGCTCGAAGCGCTCAACACAAAAGGTGAGGAATTTGGTGAGAACCGGCTTCATGCGCTCCTCCAGGAGAACGCTCGCCGCCCGTCGTCCGATATTCTGGCGCGTTTGAGGGAAGCCATCGCGTTGTTCTCAGCCGGAACGCCTCAGCATGACGACATTACCATGATGATCCTCGGGTACCAGGAGTCTGAGAAGCAGTCGGAAGTGGGAGCCGTTGGCGTCCTGGCCTCTTAGGCGTTCTCTTCGTGTCTTTGCGCTAGTTTTTCTTAAACATTGACCGCCCGGACACGAAGGCGCCGATTAACCGTCCGCCGCTAGATAACGGTGCCGCTCCGAATCCAGGCCCCCTTGGGCACGACGATGATGCCGTCGCGGATGCAGTAGTTTTCTTCGTCTTTCTCCTGCAAGTTGTGAGCGTTGATGATGGAGACGCTGTCTCCGATGCGAACATTTTTATCGATGATGGCATTGATGATGGTGCAGTGATTTCCGATGCCGATGTGGGGAATCTTTCTGGCGGCATTCTCTTCAAGTTCCCGTGCGGTCTCAAAGTAGTCGGCGCCCATAATGATTGAGTTCTTGACTGTAGTTCCGCCTCCGATCCTGGATCGCACTCCGATGATGGAGTGCTTGATGTCCGCGCCGTTCAGGATGCATCCTTCCGTGATGAGCGACTGGTGCACGTTGCAGTTGTTCATCTTCGAACCGGGTAGAAAACGGGGGTGCGTATAGATAGGCATGTGAGCGTTATAGAAATTGAACTGGGGCAGGCTGCCGCTGAATCCAAGATTGGCTTCATAAAAGGATCGGATGGTTCCAATGTCGGTCCAATACCCGTCAAAAACATAGGCCTGGACCTTGAATTTCTCGATGACCTCAGGAAAGACTTCCTTGCCGAAATCGATGGCCGTCGACTGAGTCAAAACGTCTATGAGAACTTGCTTCGGAAAGAGATAAATGCCCATATTGGCTAGAAAATCCTGGCCGCCGCGAGGGTTCCCCGCTACCTGCGGCAGAGAGCTGCGCACCTGCGGCAGTTCTTCGGGGCCAGGCTTCTCACGGAAGGTCAAAACCCTGGCGCTGCTGTCGATCTGCATGATGCCAAGGCTCGGAGCGTCGCGTTCCGTTACCGGAATGGCCGCCACCGTGATGTCCGCGCTGCTCTCGACGTGAGCAGTGACGAGCCGCCTGAAATCCATCTGATACAGCTGATCACCGGACAGAATTAGAATGTAATCCACGTCGTAGGGCGCAAAGTGCTTTATGTTCTGGCGCACCGCATCGGCCGTCCCCTGGAACCAGAACGGATTATCCGGAGTCTGCTCCGCCGCCAGAATGTCGACAAAGCCGCCACTGAACACGTCGAACTTATAGGTCTGCACGACGTGCTTGTTCAAGGACGCAGAGTTGAACTGTGTCAGAACAAAGATCTGTTTGACACCTGAGTTGAGACAATTGCTGATTGGAATATCAATGATTCGATACTTCCCGGCCAGGGGAACCGCCGGTTTGCTTCGCATCTTGGTCAGAGGATAAAGGCGCTGGCCTCGCCCGCCCCCCATGACGATGCCCAAAACCTCCTGCATAAGTATCCTTTCGAAAAATATCACCGGCGGCGAGACTGGAGTTCCGCGGCGATTTCCTCGAGCGAGATCCCCATTTCCTGCAAGCCTACCAGCAAGTGATAGATCAGATCGGCGCTTTCCCTGATAGTTTCTTGTCGATCTCCGCTCATACCGGCGACGATGGTCTCGGTTGCTTCCTCGCCGACCTTCTGCAGGATTCGTTTCAAGCCGCCTTCGAAGAGACTCGTCGTATAGGAACCCGTCGGACGGGTAGTCTTGCGCTCCCGAATTAGAGCTTCCAGTTCCTTGAGAATGAACCCGATGCCCCCCCGGTTTGACGGTTTGAAGCCATCCACGTGCTCGAAGAAGCACGTCCGAGCGCCGGTGTGGCACGCCGGTCCGAGGGGCTGGACCTGAACCACCACCGCATCCCGGTCGCAATCCGCCATGAGTCCCACGACCTTCTGGTAATGGCCGGAGGTCTCGCCCTTATGCCAGAGCGCATTCCGGCTCCGGCTGTAGAACACCGTTTCTCCCAGCTCCCGGGTGCGGATCAGGCTTTCGCGATTCATGTAGGCAAGCGTCAGGATTTCTCCCGTGTTCGCATCCTGAACCACCGCAGGAATGAGGCCGCTGGTATCCCACTGAAGATCGTCAATTCTGGTCACAACTCGCTTCCCCCCTTGGAAAATCGGGGACGTCCCCGATTTTCATTCGGACCGGGATGCCACGCTCGCGCAGGAACTGCTTGGCCTCCGCAATGGTGTGCTGTCCGAAATGAAAAATAGAAGCAGCCAGGACGGCGCTGGCATGGCCCTCGGTCAGCGCATCCGCGAGGTGCTGAAGCGAGCCGCAGCCGCCCGATGCAATGACAGGAATGCCGACACGCTCCGCCACCCTGCGGATAAGCAGGTTGTCGTAGCCTTCCTGTGTTCCGTCGCGATCCATGGACGTTAGCAGGATTTCTCCCGCTCCGCGGGAGGCGGCCTCCTGCGACCACTCCACTGCTTCCAGCTCAGTTACAGTGCGGCCTCCGTGAGTGGTGACTTGCCAGCGTGGGCTCTCCGGAATCCAGGGCTGCACCCGGCGGGCATCAATAGCCACCACGATGCATTGCGAACCGAAATACGTCGCAGCCTCCCTGATCAGATCAGGGTTCTCTACCGCCGAAGTATTCAGCGAGACCTTGTCGGCGCCAGCCCTCAGAACGGCCTGGATGTCCTGCAACGACCGGAGCCCTCCACCCACGGTAAATGGAATGAACACATGATCGGCCACCTCCCGAACCATGCGCGCGACAATGTTTCTGCGATCGGATGAGGCCGTGATGTCCAGGAAGACGAGTTCGTCGGCGCCCTGCGAGTCGTAGCGTTTCCCCGCTTCGACAGGATCGCCGGCGTCTCGAAGATCCACGAAATGCGTCCCCTTCACTACCCTGCCATCCCTCACGTCAAGGCACGGAATGATTCTCTTCGCTAACATATGTTCCAGGCGGCAAGAGCCCGGGTTGCCTGTCGAAGATCAATTCTTCTTTCATAAAGGGCGCGCCCGAGGATGACCCCTTCGATGCCGGCTGCGCGGCGTTCCCACAGATCGCGCACATCCTCAATGCCGGCGACACCCCCGCTGGCAATCACGGGAATCTGAGCGTCGCGCGCCACCCTTTCGGTTTCATCCAGGTTGACACCGTAGAGCATGCCATCGCGCGCGATATCGGTGTAGATGATCCTTTCGACTCCAATCCCCTTCATCCGGCGGGCCAGATCGACCGCAGGAACGGAGGATTGTGTCCGCCAGCCGCGCAGGGCCACCCGGCCGTTGCGCGCGTCAATTCCCACTACGACAGCGTCGCCATGGCGACTGACGGCGGTCTCCACGATCTCGGGGTGCTCGATTGCGGCGGTTCCAAGAATCACACGGGCCGCGCCGAGCGCCAGAAGCCGCTCGACTTGATCGAGCGTGCGGATGCCCCCACCGATTTGCACCGGAATCCGAACGGTTCCGAATATGGATCGCGCGATTTCTGAGTGGGTAGCCTGTCCCGAGAATGCGCCATCGAGGTCGATTACGTGCAGCCTGGTCGCACCCGCGCGCTCCCACTTCAGAGCCATCGCGACTGGATCGTCTCCGTATTCAGTCGCCTGGTCGGCCTTCCCCTCCTGAAGCCGAACGCACTTCCCATCTTTGATATCGATCGCCGGAATTAACTCGAATTCGACGCTCACCTCCATCACCACAAGGACGCGAAGACACCAACAAGTCTAGAACGGATCTTGGAGATCAAGGAAATTGCGGAGAAGCCGCTTGCCGGCGTCCTGGCTTTTCTCGGGATGGAACTGGGCCCCCCACACATTCTCATGCCGCGCGATCGAGCAAAAAGGTCCCCCGTAGTTTGTCCAGGCCAGGGCGTCATCGGAGCGATCCGGCTCGACGAAAAACGAGTGGACAAAGTAAAAGTAGGATCCGTCCGGAAGATTCTCGAGCAAGGGATCAGGGCGTAGAGATTCGATCTGATTCCATCCCACGTGCGGCACTCGCAGTGCCGTTTCTTCAAATTTTCTCACGTGCCCGGGAATGAGATTCAAGCCCTCATGACGGCCAAACTCCTCGCTTTCACTGAAAAGAAGTTCCAGCCCCAGGCACAATCCAAGAAGCGGTTTCCCCTCGGCCACCGCGTCACGAATGGCCAGATCCAGACCCGCTTGCTTCAGATTTGACATGGCATCGCCGAAGGCCCCGACGCCGGGAAGAATCAACCGGTCGCTGTGGCGCACGACCTCCGGGTCTTCGCTGATCACCGCCTGGTCCCCGACCGCCATCAATGCTTTCTCTACACTTCGCAAGTTCCCCATGCCGTAGTCGATAATTACCGTCTCGCTCATCTCCGCTCCAACCGCCACAATCGTCAATCGTGAATCGTCAATCGTAAATCGTCAATCGTAAATCCTAAAGCACTCCCTTGGTCGATGGAACCCCCTGCATTCTCGAGTCAACGCGGGTCGCGGTGCTCAGGGCGCGGGCCGCCGCCTTGAACACGGCCTCGAAAATGTGATGGGTATTCCGGCCGTACAGAAGCTCGATGTGGACGTTGAGCCGGGCGTGGGTCACGAATGCCTTCCAGAATTCCTCGATCAGCTCGGCATCGAGCGCTCCGATGCGCTCGCGGCTCACTTTGACGTTGTAGACCAGGTACGGGCGCCCCGAGAGGTCGACAGCCACCCGGACCAGAGTCTCGTCCATGGGAAAGTAAGAGTGAGCAAAGCGGACGATGCCCTTCTTGTCACCTAGAGCCTTATCCAGCGCGAGTCCCAGGCATATCCCGACGTCCTCGACGGAGTGATGCGCATCGATCTCGAGATCTCCCTTGCACGTTACATCCAGATCGAAAATGCCATGCTTGGCAAACAGCGTGAGCATGTGGTCCAGGAAAGGAATTCCCGTTCGAGCGGCTCCGCTTCCGCTGCCGTCGAGGTCGAACGCAAGTTTGATGTCCGTTTCGCTCGTTGTTCGTGTGATGGTTGCCTTCCGCTCTGTCATGGCGCGATTCCTCAGGATCCCTTGCCGGACGCTGCCGCCCGGTCCAGGCTCACTTGCAGAGCTGTCAGAAAGCGATCGTTCTCATCGCGCGTGCCTACGGATACTCGCAAGCATCGCGAGAGCATAGGATAGGAAGTAACGTCGCGAACCAGAATCCCCTGCCGGCACAACTCTTCAAAAACGATGCGGGGCGAGACCGAAAACTCAAAGAGAAAGAAGTTTGCGCCGCTGGGGTAGACTTTCACGCCCGGAACTGCGCTCAGCTTCTTTCCCAGACGATCTCTCTCGTTCAGGATTTCATCGATCGCAGGCCGAAAACGATCGCGGTTCTCGAGAGCGACCTGGGCGGCGATGAGGCTGAATTGATTGACGCTATAGGGGAGCTTGGCTTTGGCAATCTGCGTCGCCAGCTCCGGATGAGCCATCAGGTATCCGACACGCAATCCAGCCATCCCCATGGCCTTGGAAAAGGTTCGCGTGATAATGAGCCGCGGGTAAGACTCCAGGTAGCGAAGTCCGGTCCGGCCGCTAAACTCGTAGTAGGCCTCATCCAGGAGGATATATCCTGAAAAGCGTTCCAGAATCTTCTCCAAATCCCGCTCTTCCAGCACGGTTCCAGTCGGATTATTGGGACTGCAGATGATCAGGACACGCGCATCGACTTCTCCCGAGAGCAGAATGAGCTGATCGACGTCATAACTCATGTCGGCTCTCAGAGGAACATTGATCACCCGCGCGCCCAGGATCTGAGCAACAAGACCATAGACCTGGAAAGTTGGCGAAGGAATGGCGACCGGCGTGTGATCCCTCACCAGCACCATCAAGACGGCCTGCAGTAACTCGTTCGAGCCGTTGCCGACGAGCAGCCCTTCCTTGCGCCAGCCCGCAAACTCAGCCAGCGCCTCGCGCAGCGCATCAGGAACAAAATCCGGGTAACGCGACCATGGGCGATCGCGGTACCGGCTGAAGATCTCCTCCTTCAATTCCGCTGGAAAGTCGTAGGGGTTTTCATTCTGGTTGAGCTTTATCTCTCCGTGGTAAGCGCGCAGGGCATAGGCCGGGACGCTCAATACCTGCTTTTTGACGCCTTGAATTGGAGATTTATTCTTCACGTTTGCGGGCCTTAGGGCTCGCGCAGAAATAACTTCGCATTCTGTCGCGAGAGTCGTGATCCATTATTGAACCGTGTTTTCTCTTAGCTGCGTAGCCTGGCACCCTCAGGATCGCGCCCCTTCAGCGGGCTGCGGGCCCGCAGCAGAATGTGAACTTATTTCTGCGCGAACCCCTATTCTTCGGCGCCATCGGTGTTATGCCGGATCCGAACCGACTCTGCATGCGCATCCAGACCTTCGGCGCGAGCCAGTATGTCGATCGAGCGCCAGGTACGCAGCAACTCCTCCCGGGTATAGCGGATGATGTTCGTCCGTCGCTGGAAATCGTACACTCCGAGCGGGGAAAAGAAGCGCGCGGTACCGCCGGTCGGAAGCACGTGATTGCTCCCCGCGAAGTAATCTCCGACGGCCTCCGGTGAATAATCGCCGTAGAAGATGGCTCCAGCATTTCGGATCATATCGATGACCGACAGCGGGACGCTAGAGAAAACCTCAAGGTGCTCGGGCGCCAGCTCATTGATCCACTCGGCCGCCTGGAAGTAGTTCTCGGTAACCACGATAGCTCCAAAATTCTCCAGCGCCCTCCGGGCAATCAAGTGACGCGACAGAGAACTCAATTGGGACTCCAGTTCCCGCTGCACCAGGACGGCATGAGGAGCTGAATCGGTAAAGCAGAGGGCGCACGCCGCTTCGTCGTGCTCTGCCTGAGAAAGCATGTCAGCGGCAACGAAACGAGGATTCGATCCAGCCGTTGCCAGTATCACAACTTCGCTCGGACCGGCGATCATATCCACGTCAACCTCGCCGAATACCTCGCGCTTGGCCGCGATTACATAGGCATTGCCGGGTCCGACAATCTTGTCTACGCGAGCGATGGTTTCGGTTCCGTAGGCCAGAGCGGCGATGGCCTGCGCTCCGCCCACCAGATAGATTTCATGCACTTTCAATTCGCGCAAGGCGGCGGCCACGATCGGATGGCGGCGGAAAGTACCCGGCGGCGTGACCACAACGATGCGTGGCACACCCGCAATCTTGGCCGGTATGACATTCATCAACACCGACGATGGATAAGCCGCGCTTCCCCCCGGGATATAGATCCCCACACTGTCGAGAGGAAGCACCCGCTGACCCAGAACCACGCCCCGTTTCGCGAACTCCCACGACTTTTGAATCTGGCGCCGGTGATAAGCGTGTATGTTGAAGATGGCTTTTTCCATCTCCCGGACTACCGCCGGATCGGCATCCGAGGCGAAGCCCCGCAGCGCCCGAGGGCCCACGCGCATCTCGCGCAACGTGAGTTCCTCCCCGTCCAGCTCGCGGGTCAGCCTCAAAAGAGCGCCGTCGCCCTGAGCGCGCACTTGCGACAGGATGTGTCGCGTCTGCTCGAGAATCTCGCCCGAGATCAAGGTCTTTCTCTTCTCCAGGCGCGAAAAGAACTTCGCCCGATCTCTCTGCCGAAAAATTGGAATCACTCCAACGCCTTTCTTAACTTGCCCAGAAAATCGTTTATTTCGGAGTGCTGAATGTGAAAGCTCGCGCGATTGACGACGACCCGAGCCGTCGATTCCGCCACTTCTTCAAGAATCGTCAGGCCGTTTTCTTTCAGCGTTCGTCCGGTCTCGACCAGATCGAGGATGGTTTCTGCGAGACCTAGATTCGGGGCCAGTTCCACACTCCCGGTGAGATAGATTACTTCCGCCGGAAGGCCGCGGCTTCGGAAAAGTCTCTCAGCAACCCGGGGATATTTCGTGGCCACGCGAGTATTGGAAAGCAGGTTATGGTTTCTGGTTCTGTCCCCGACTCTACCCGCCAGCACCAGCCGGCAGCGTCCGAAAGCCAGATCGAGAGGCTGGTGCAGATCGGGAGAGACTTCCAGCAGAACATCCCGCCCACAAATCCCCGTTGCGGCCACGCCGTATTCCACATAAGTCGGCAGGTCCATCGGCTTTACCAGCAGGAACTGGTAGCTCCGGCTCGCGTCAGGCGCCAGAAGCCTGCGCGAAGATAAAATATCCTCAGGCACTTCTATGCCGGCGCGAGAGAGAAACTGGAGCGTCGGTTCCAGCAGACGCCCCTTGGACAGAGCCACCGTCAGCATCTACGAAGTCCCTCCCAGGATCACGCGCAGTCCTTGCCGGCGCAGCTTCCAAACCTGGCGGAACACCTCTTCTGGAGAGGCGCTTCGGGCAGCAACGGTATGCTCGCCGCCTTCCCAGGAGGGGACTTGTAGTTTTCCCGCGTCGTCTACCAGAGGCAGGAGATGGTCAAGGGTGAACGAAAACCCCACGGCCGGCAGATCCCATCCGAACCTCGACAAGAGACCGTCGTAGCGCCCTCCGCTACCTAGCTCGGATCCAAGAAGCCGGCCATAAATTTTGAAGACAATTCCGGTGTAGTAGTCCAGCCCCCTGACTTCGGCCAGATCGAAAGTCAAAAAATCGCTGAGCTCCAGAGCATCCACGACCGAGTTTATCTCCAGCAGTTCCAGCAGCGCTTTGCGCGAGCGAGCGTTATGGATAGTGGCCAGCGCGCGATCGAGCACTTCGCGTCCACCCGCAAAATTAGGGAGTTCCACCAGGAATTTCCGCTTGTCGTCACTCAGGCTGAGGTGGGCGATTTCGTCTTTCAACCAGGCGCTGTCCTTGTGATCGATTGCTTCACGCAGCGCGCCGGCTTTTTCACGCGAGAGACTCAATCCCTCAACGATCCCGTTGAAGAAGCCCACGTGACCCAGGACGATCTTGAAGTCATCCACTCCGAGGTGCAACAGGCAATCTATCGCCAGGAGTATCACCTCGATATCCGACCAGATTTCGGCGATGCCCATCGTCTCAAGACCAATCTGATAGAATTCCTTCTGCCTCCCCGCGCCTGCCCGCTCATGGCGAAACACTTCTCCGGAGTAAAGAAGTTTGATCGGCAGCGCTTGACCGGTCATGCGCGTGGCTACGGTTTTCGCTACCAGTGTCGTAAGATCAGGGCGCAGCGCCAGCACCGATCCATCCTGGTCTATAAAACGGTAGGTCCTATCTCCCAGCTCCGATCCCAGCCCGTAAGAAAAGACTTCAACGTAGTCAAAAAAAGGCAGGATGATTTCCTGGAAACCCCAGCTCTTCATGATTCCCGCCAGGATCGCCTCAACTTTGCGGCGACGGTTTACCTCTTCACCGAAATAACACTGAACGCCCCGGGGAATCATGGGTGTGAATCTTCTTCTTTGTTCGTTCATCTTCCCTCTGCCTGCCGCCGTTGCCTTCCGCCTACCGGTTACTGACTACTGGCTACTACTTATGACGAGTCCCTCGTTGTCGGCCTTGAGCAAGCGAACCGTGGCAGTCAAATGGTGGCGCGAGAAAATCCCACGAATTTCCTCGCCTATTTCCTCGGCATGTGAGTCCGCAAAAGCTATCACGGTGGATCCTGCTCCTGAGAGCGCCACGCCGATCATTCCCTGTGAGACCTTCAATTCGAGGATTTCCGCCAGACCAGGTATCAGAGCGGAGCGATAAGGCTGGTGCAGGCGATCGGCCATTGCCTCTCGTAGCCCTTCCCGGCGTCCCTGGGCGAGCTGCGCCATCAGGAAGGCCGCCCGCTGCACATTATAGACAGCGTCGCGGTGCGGGATCTGTTCAGGGAGCACCGCCCGGGCCTTCTTCGTCTGCAACTCGTAGTCGGGGGTGACGGCGACCACGGCCCATTCCTCCGGAAACTGCGATTTGGAACACAGAGTCTTTTCTCCGCCGATCGAAACCACCAGCCCTCCCATTAATGCCGGAGCCGCGTTGTCGGGATGCCCTTCCCTTTCCGCTGCAATCTCCAGCAGACTCTCACGCGCGAAGTTGAGACGGCAAAGGAAATCTGCGGCAGCGGCGCCGGCAAGAATGGCCGCGGCGCTGCTGCCCAGTCCCTTTGCGATCGGAATCTGATTCTCAATCCGCAGCAAGAAATCCGGCAGACTCTTGCCTTTCAACTGAGCGACTTCGCTCATAGTCTGCCACACGAGGTTGGATTCATCCGTAGGAATCAAGTGGGAGTCCAGTCCGCTGAACTCCAGTCGGCTCGGACCGCTATCGATCTCCAATACTTCAACCACCAGGTAAAGCTTGAGGGCCAGGCCGACCGCGTCAAAACCCGATCCCAGGTTCGACGTGGTCGCCGGCACGCGGATTTTTGCAGCCCGGCGCGTTGCGCGCGAATCACCTCTGACAGGCAAAGCGGCCAGATCCTTTCAGGTGCTCTTGGTGTCTTAGTGGTATTTGTTTCGGAGCGTTAACCACAAAGACACGAAGACACGAAGAAACACCAAGACAATGTCTGAATCGCACGTCACTTTGTGAGTGCTTGCTCCAGCGCGGCTCGCATAACGTCCTCCGGCCCGGGAAAACCGAGCCACAGCTGCTGCTGTCGTGATGCCTGTCCCAGGAACATCTCGACGCCCGAAATGGTTTTGCAGCCTCGCATGGCAGCATCTTTCAGCAATCGAGTCTGGGTGGGGTTATAAATCAGGTCGTAGACCAGTTCCCCGTTGAGCCATTCAGCCGGAACGGGAGACTCGTCGACCTGCGGATACATCCCGACTGGCGTGGCATTGACCAGAACGTCCCAGCGCATCTGGTGGAGCTCTTCCCAGCGGCCGTAGTCCGCTTGAAACCTCGCAGCCAGCCCGCGTGCTTTCCCCGCATTGCGTGCCACGACGCACACCGATGCCGCCTGCGATCGTAAAGCATACACGACCGCCCTTGCAGCTCCGCCTGAGCCTAGCACCACCGCGCGTATTCTGGCCAGATGCCTGATTCTTCTAAGGGGCCCAAGAAACGCATCAATATCGGTATTCTCACCGTGCCACCCTGCCTCTTTCCTGAGCAGAGTATTCACGGCCCCCGTCCCTTCTGCGGAAACGGAAAGACTGTGGGCGTTCTGGTAGGCTTCCTCTTTGAAAGGGATCGTGACGCTGGCGCCCTCGAATGGATGACGCTCGTGAAACTCAAGAAAATCATCGAGGCCGCTGGCCTCCAGCGGTAAATAGACGGCGTTCATTTCTCTTTCGGCAAAAGCGGCGTTGTGGATCTGGGGGGAAAGGGAATGGCCCAACGGTCTTCCCAAGACTCCGTAGAGACGCGTCTCTGCGCCGATCTGCCTGACCCGGTACCGGTGGACCATTTCATCGGCCGGAACCTGCCCGTCCGCAGTGGGTTCGCCGCCCGGCAAGCTCGAGAACGTCGCCCACGAACCCCAGTAGGGTCCGAGGATCCGGCTGGGAATTCCCTCTCGCCCCATAGCCAGAGCGATGACGTTTCGACGGCGCCCTTTGGCGTATTCCAGTAGTTTCGCGATGCGCAGATTATCGGAAAGGGAGCGGGCTCGCGTGGCAATTTTAAGGATACCGGCGTCCGTCAGGCTCATGGCGTCCAGCGTTGTCTCCAGTGATTGCGGCGTGGTGACGAAATCGTGATAAGAAAGAATGACGCGGTCGCCGGGAACACGATCGGTGATTGCCTTCCAGAACGCCGAAAACTCCACGTCTACGTAGTCGGCACCCTCCTCAGCGGCTCTCAGGAGAATCTCCAGACGGCTCTTCTCCGGGCCGGAAAATACTCCTCCCTCACTGCGTCCTCGAAGAGTGAAGATGATCGGACAAGGTTTTTCGCGCAGCAAGCGGCGGATATCAAGATTTCGGATATAGTCGGCGCGAATCTCAACCAGATCGGCCCATTCGGAGGCACGCATCGCAGCCGAAACCGCGGCCTCTGTAGTACGCTCTCGAATCGCTACGCAAATTCGAACCGGCATCGTGTCAATACAGGATCGATAGGATTTAGGATCTAACCTGGTGGGGTTGTGACTTCATCCTGGATCCTAGATCCTAAATCCTGAATCCTGATCAATGTTCCTTGCGAGGAACCAGGGCGGCGCGCGTGATGGCCCCATCTCCGAATCGCCGGGAAATATCATCCACAGCCGCGGCCAGTTCACGGTCCTTGCTTCGTTTTGAGGCAAACAGGCTAAGTTGTCCTTCCTTTTCTGACACCAGATTGCTGCCGTACACGCCGACTAACCGCACAGCCACTCCCTTGCGAGCAAGCGATTGCAGCAGACGATGCGCTACGGGAAAAATCCGGTCGGCAGTATCGACCGCGTCGCCTAGAGTCACGCGGCGGGTATAAGTGGAAAAATCGGCTTCGCGGAACTTCAACGTGATGGTCCGGGCGAGAACCAGATTAGAACGCAAGCGCTGCGCCACTCTCTCCGAGAGCGCCAGCACCGTATCATGCAGCAACCCGGGATCGACGGTGTCGACCTCGAAGGTAGTTTCGTGGCCGATCGACTTGTATCCTTCCTCGGGAGAAACGTGACGATCATCAATTCCTCGAGCCAGCCGACACAGGTGCTCGGCGTGGCCAGGGCCGACCCGGCGGGCCAGTTCGGCGCTGCCGATCTCGAGCAAATGCCCGATGCGCGAAATTCCCTGCTCGAGGAGCAGAGCTTCGGTTCTGGCGCCGACTCCCCACAGGCGGCGAAGGGGGAGGTCGCGAAGAAATTCCCTCTCCATTCCCGGCTCCACTTCCACCAGCCCATTGGGCTTTTCGAGGTCCGAGGCGACCTTCGCCACGAACTTGTTACCGGCGACCCCCACCGACGCGGTCAGTCGCTGATCCTCGTGGATACGAAGCTTTATTTTCTTTGCAATCTCGCGGCCTGTTCCGAAGAGTCTGTGGCTGCCGGTCACGTCAAGAAAAGCTTCATCCACACTGACTTGCTCCACCAGGTCCGTGAATTCAAGAAAGATCGTCATGATGCGCTCTGATGCTGCGGCATACCTGGCCATGTCGGGTCGGGCGTAGATCGCTTGCGGGCAGAGACGCCAGGCCTGCGAGATCGGCTGCGCAGAATGCACCCCGAACTTCCGAGCCTCGTAGGAACAGGTGGCAACGATGCCGCGGCCCTTGCCCCCCTTGGGATCCGCTCCTACAATCACCGCTTTCCCCCTCCATTCGGGATGATCTCGCTGCTCTACGGCCGCGAAGAACGCATCCATGTCGACATGTAAAATAGTCCGGCTCACGGAAGACTCCACTATGACGGGCGGAACGCGAGGCTATATTATCGGAGTTTTCCGGCATCAGCTATCTCGAGATTGACGATTGCCAGCTAACCAGGATCCATGTAGGTTCAATCGTCAATCGTAAATCGTAAATCGTCAATTCCAACGGTGTCGGTTTGATTCGACTTGTGCTGATGTTGCACCTTATCGGATTGGCCCTGGGAATGGGTGGACTGCTTTGCCAGCTCGTCCTGCTGGCAAGATACCGGAAGTCCGAGGATTTGCGAGAACGGGTCGGGGCCGAGCGCTGCGCCGGCTCAATCCTGACGCTTATCCAAAAACCGGGCATTTACCTGTCAGCCTGAAGCTCCATGACGGAGAGGGCAGCTATTTTTCGATGGTTGAACCGACGAGAAAAAGCGGCAGCCTTTTCCAGCCAGCGATCGACGGTATTCCAGGCTATCCGCTTTACTCGGGCGATAGCAGACTTGTTTAGGCCCTCGACGCTGAGTTTGACAACTTCCTCGAACGTTGCGCGACGGTGTTGGAGTCGATGGGAAGGCGTACCAGTGTTCGAGCAGAATGTCTTTCGGCAACTCCGGCACAGATATCGACGACGCTTTCCCGAGCTAGTCTGGTAGAAGCCGTGGCGAATGATGTTTCCTACGCTCGCTAACTGGGCATTCCCTGTTCGGACACCTGAGACTTCTCATTACTCCTGACTCCTGTCGAAACTGGAACTGATCGTTTCCTGGTTATCCGCCACCGGCGCTGCCAACGAAGCCTGCAGGTTCGCGGCGGCGAGTCGTCTGCATGTCAGCACCCACCATGATGAGCACTGCGCAGTCGGGCGAGAAGAAGACCTGAGGAGTGACGACGGTGCCGTTGGGAACGCTCGCGGGAATGGGGAACGGGTGGAGCGAGAACATATCGTCGAACAGGACCAGCGTGAGCGTGTGCGCAGTGTTCGCGTTGCCGCCCGAAATCACGAAACCTGTCCGACCAGTGGTGCAGAAGCCAGCGCCGCCTGAGACGGGAACGCCCGGTTCGAATCCGACTGGGACGCCGCGCGTGAACGTCGGATGCCGGAAACGCGCTTCGAAGCGCGGCGTCATCGGCGGGCCGTTGTCGATGTCCAACGTCGTTTGACCATCCGGCCCGACGGCGTGGTCTCCGGCGACACGCGCGGCAAACGTGGCGCGCGCGAATGGGCCGGAGAGATGACCGATGCGGAACCTCAACGGCTTCTCGTCGCGCAGAAAGGTGCTGTAGAGCTGTCCGCTCGCGATGATCTGCCGGGTGAACTCCGCGGCCATGGCGTCCGCGCGCGCCCGCACTGTCAGTGTGCCGGTGCTGTTGAAGACGTTGACGGTCGTGGTGTCACTCGTGCTGTAGCCCGGGTATGAGGCGGAGATATCAGCGTTGCCGCCAAAAGCGCCGGAGCGCAGGACCGTCAGGTTGATATCTGCGGATCTCTTGACTCCGCGTCGCGCAGCTCGTGGGCCCAGAAGATGACGAAAGCTATATCGACGGCTTGGTCCACCAGCGGTAGGACGCGGAAACTTGCCGACGCGGCTGGCACCTGAGTGTGCGTCAACCGTCGCGCGCGATTGATGAACGGCGGCGACAGCGGAGACGATTCCCGTGCAAGGCGGGTTCTGCCGCGGGTTTTTCGATCAGCGTTCGCCCGGGTTTATGTGCTCGGCCGAAGCGGAATTTGCAAAGTCTTGATGCGCGAGGCGAGCGTCGACTTAACGCCGAGAAGCTCGGCCGCCCCGCCGGCGCCGTAAATTCTATAATTCGTAGCTTGCAAAGCGCCGATCAAGTTCTGACGTTCCAAGTTTTTCATTTCTGCATATGTCATGATTTTTTTCTGCGAACGACCATTGGCGATCAGAGGTTCTTTGACAACCGAGTCAAGCTGTTTCCTTTGTTCAGAAAGACAATCGGCGTACAGCGTAAGCTCTCAGCTTCGCGGAAACAGACCAAGCATGAAGGGGGCACAGGTCCTCTCCGGCGGTGTCATCCTTTCCGCCCAAGCGCAAAGAACTATGGGTGGGATTCGGGAAGACTATGTGCTAATTTTTGTGGGTCCTCGGCCGCAGGAGGTCGACTGCGGCCCATGGCTTATTGCTCTCTACTGCCAACTGTCACCCATTATCTTCGAGATGAGTGCGCCCATTACTGCACGCCGGATGCGGGCGTTTGGGTGTGCGATGCCCCGGTTGTTTATCGCCCTCGCCATCCTGAAGCTTCCATTTTCTACCAGACATTCGAGCAGCACTTCGACAGTTACGTCCGCGCCTATGAGGAGCGCTTCGAGCCCCGCTCAGGACCGCTGCGCCGCGTTGTGCCTGAAAGTGTCCAGCAGTTTCTTGCCTGCGGTCGTCTCCAGGGAAGCTTCCAGACACTGTTCGGCCGCAAGGACGTCCGCCCGGGGGCGTCATTTCGATCTAGAGCTTCGGTTCGTTCGGAGCAAATTTTCATCCCCACCTGCACCTGCTTTTTTGGGTGCCTGCCGTAAGTACATCAGTGTGCATGGTGATCCTTTTTGAGTCCGCCGCCTGGACTCAAATAAGAGCACGGTTGCAGTTTCTGGTCGACCATCGCGGCGTGGGACTGTTCACCGGCGAAGTCGGCTCAGGGAAATCCACTGCCGCTCGTGCGCTCATAGCCACTCTAAACCCCAACCTCTACAAGGTTGTCTATCTGCACTGGACTTCGGGATCGGCGTTGGACCTGCTCAGACCCCTCGCCCGCCAACTCGATCTCGAGCCCGCTCCCCGCCGCGCGGACCTGGTAGACCAGATCTCCTCCGCCGTCATCCGCCTCAATAAAACCAAAAAACAACATCCCATCATCATCTGTGACGAAGCCCAGCTCTTGTCTCACGAGGCTCTCGAACTGCTCCCGTTGTTGCTGAACTTCGAGATGGATTCCTCTCAGTACCTGTCGCTGGCTCTGCTCGGCCAACCGCTGTTACGGCGCACGCTGTCACTGCAGATCCATGAGCCTTTGCGCCAGCGCGTCGCTGTCCATTACCACCTCGAAGGCCTCTCACGTGAGGAACTGGACGGTTATGTGGCTCATCAGCTGAAAGCCGCCGGCGTCAAACAGCCGCTCTTTGACGATACCGCCCGCCAGGCTCTGTACCAGGCGACCAAGGGCATCCTCCGCAAGGTCAACAAGCTCTGTCTGACGGCGCTTCGGCTGGCGGCCTCCCGCAAAACCAACATGGTCGACGAAACGATCATGCTCGATGCCACCCAGGAGGCCTTCCTGTGAGCACGAAGCTTCCCACCGTCCTTTCGCTCGGCGAGCTTCTACGGGCCAATCCCACGCCCCAGCCTTGCTTCGTCGAGCCAGGCTTACTTCCTGCGCAGGGTATTCTCTTTTGCGGCGGCGAACCTAAAGCGGGCAAATCGATCCTCGTTACTAATTTGGCCCTCGCCCTCGCCGCCGGATCTTCTCGCATCGGTTTCTCGATTCCGAAGCCCCGCCGTGTGCTCATCTGCCAGTTCGAACTCCCGACTGAGCAGTTTGCCGCGCGCCTGGCCCAAATGCGCAAACCCTTAGGAGCGGCAGCGGACTCGAATCTGTTCATCGATACCCGTGCCGCCGGCCACCTGCTCAACAGTCCGCAGGGCCTCAATCACTTCCTTGCCGCAGCTCGTACAGCCTCGGCCGAGGTCATCGTTCTCGATCCCCTCTACTCGGCTCACGACCAGGACGAAAACGACACGCGCGCAATGGCCGCGCTGTGCCAGGCCCTATTGCGACTGCGTGACAGCTCCAAGGCAGCCCTGGTCGTCATCCACCACGTCCGCAAGTCGGTCGGCCGATACGAGGTCGGAAGCGCCTTCCGCGGTAGCGGCGCCCTCAATGCTGTCGGTGACAGCTACATACTGCTCGTGCGTCCTTCCACTGATCCCAACACCGTCGAGCTGCGATTCCAGTTCCGATATGCAGCGCCCCGCCAACCGCAACTGCTTTCGCTCGATCCCAACCCCCTGTGGTTCTCTTCAGCTGGTAGCGCCCCGGCTGTCTCGGCCAAATCCCGTCGCAAGGTGGAAAAATCTGACGTCGAACAGGCTCTGGCCGGCCTCGGGCATGCGGCAGGTTACAACGAACTCCGACGCCACATCATGAGCGCCACCGCTTGCTCGAGCCTGAGTTCCCGGATTGCCTCCAGAATACCTACCCTTCCCTGGAGAGACCGTCGTGTGCAGCCTGCTTCCGCCGCTCCAAGCGCACCGCACAGCTCGCCATTGCCTCCGCGTGCCACCAAGGCCGGATTGTCCGAGACAATGGCCAATATCGCCTCCTCAATGACTTTGCAGCCGGGTCGCGCCGGCTGCAAAACCTGCCTGCCGGTTCGGGCAGGCCCGAGGGCTGATGCGACGGAAGCTGACTCCGTGCTATCGCTTCGAGGCACACATCGATATCCCGTTCGTCCACGAGTTACTGACGGACTTTCCCGAAACAGACCTACTCCAGGAAATCAAGACCTTCCGCTGGTACCACGACAACGAGCCCATCTCCGGGGCCCAGCGCGTCGCAATCCGGCGCTGGATAGCCCGAGCAGTGCAGCGTTGCAATCGCTTCAAGACACCGCAGCCTCGCCCTTGGTAGCGTCATCAGCACGACCCGTGCTCATAGCCTTGCTCGGGGAATCTGCTGCCCCGGAAAAAACAGCTTTCGGAGCGGAGGCTCTCGGCGAATCAAACGCGACGCCGGCCCCGACGCTTTTTGTCGGGGCCCACCATTAAATCGATCCGACCATCGACAGTGGGCGGGATAGGAGACTTCACCGCCTATGCATGCAGATATCCTATCCTGGAAGGCAAACAGCGGGTCGCCTCACCTCTGCCATCTTGCACGGCGCGAAATCGAGAATCTCGCGGGGATTCATCCTGAGAATATCAGTCCAGAACAGCGCGATCCGTTACATCTGGCGGCATAGCAACACTTGATGACGGAAGCACAGATTTTGCGGCACGCGGATTCCACACCTTCCCCTCCGCCCGCTAATTGGGCGAAGCCGCCCCACGGGAGAATGAACTATTTGGTAGGGACAGCGATCTCGACAACGTTCCCCCGTCGTCAACGACCTCACTTGTTCGGTAGACTTCTGCATGCGTTCAAGCAGTCATTTATTCGTGGTCCAAACAAGACTGTACAAAGTTCTCCGACCGTCACGCCCACCCCGATAGCCCCCAGTTCCATTCCTCTCAACTTAAGCCTACCATACGCGAAGAATGCCACCTCGAGCTTGCAACTGGTAGTCAACGTAAATCCGATGCTCCTACAGATCCATTCGCACTGGGTTCTTGTCAGCCCCGAAACCGGAAAGTCGAGACGGCTTCGCCCCGGTGGGCCACCGGCTCCCGGACCTGAATCACCCACACACTCCACATTACCGCAAGTTATGCTGACGAGTTCCCACTCAGTACAGGTTTTGGTAGTGGTGGTTACAGTCTTGCCGTCTGCTGTGGTCACAGTTGTTACTATGTAATCGCACTCCCTTCTCATAGTGCTCCGTACACTTTAGCAGACAACCTGTGGCGAACTCGGTGGTTTTGAGTAAGGGTTTCGGCATGGGCTGCACAGGAAGGTCCACTGTGTTAAGATCTTTGGTATTTTCGCAGCTTCGGGCTAATCCGAACGGGTCCGTCTGATTCGGCACGAAGTAGGCTGCATAGAGAGACATGCCGTCAGTGTAGCCCTGATCGCGGCCGATGAACCGTCCGAGGCGGGGGTCATATTGCCGGCTACGGAAATCGATAAGCCCGGAGTCTTCATCGTGATAGCGTCCGGTAAAACCAATCTGGTTGCCAACGATCGATGCTGCGCGCGAGGTCCCTCCCGGATCCGTGACTGTCCGCGCGCCGTAGGCGTCGTATCGGTAACGCTCGATGACGCGACCATTCCGGTCGGTGAGCGCTGCCACCGAGTACAGGTGATTCGCGGTGTAGAAAAACAGCTCCTCACCCATCGCAAGCGCTAGCGGCTCGTCGATATAGGAGCCGTAGACATAGCGGCGAGCGAGACGCTGGTTCTCGTACTCGGCGACCACTTGCTCCCCGTCGTGCACGAATACCGTAGTCATCCTTACCACGGTCATGCCCGTTGTCTTGCCGAGTCGTCGCCCGAGCGCATCATAGAAATAGCGTGTCTCTCCCTGAAGTCCTTGGGCCCGCAGCAGTCGGTTCTCGAAGTCCCAGGCGTAGCTGTTCCCGTGGTCGTCGCCGACGAGGTTTCCCTTCGGATCGTACGATAGTGACCTGCCGTTGATCCCTGTCAGCTCGTGAACGGGATTATGCGTGCGAATCCTCAACAGCGCCGTTTCGCTGTGTCTGCTTCCAGTCGCCCACGGGGCTCAGGGTCCACGTCTGCGTCTGGGCGCTGCCCCGGGCCCAGGACTCGAGGCGGCCCTCGGCATCATAGCCCGAGGTGCCGTCAGCACGGAGGAAGCTTTGGCTCTCGTCGGGAGCTGTCGTTACCCGTTCCTCCTGCTTCCACTTGTTGGCGTCATAGCTATAAGAAAACGTCGTTACGCCCGGAACCTCCAGTAGGGCACAGCAGACCCGTCGCGGTGAATAATCGCGGCGTTCGACAAGCCCGTTGCCCAGTCTCGCCAGACGCAGCCGCATCCCAATGGAATACTCATCCCGTGATGCAATCAGCGACCCGTTGAGCGACACTGTCTTCAGCTGATCGCGGTCGGTAAACGTTCGTACCACCACGCTCCCATCCGGGTAAGTCACCTGCGTCTGTCGGTTGGCGCGATCGTACGTGTAGTTCAGCACGTGATGCTCGCCGAGCACGTCCTGCTGTTCCTCCTTGAGAAGCCCGTTGGGGTAGTACTGCCGCTGTACCAAAGTCCCGTAGCGCTCCGAACGCGCCGATTTTAAGCGAGATGCGTCATCATATTCGAATATGTCGTCCTGACGATCGCGGTAGCGTCGTCGCACCAACCGATTGGCTCGGTCATACTCAAGTACTCGACTGTGTCGGTTTCGCCAGCCTGGTCGATGCGCAATATCAATCGTCGTCCAGGGTCGAAGACCATTGACCTAGTGTCCAGTCGTCCCCCGGAGGACGGAAAGGTCTCTCTTATCCGCAAGTTTCGGGCATCGTATTCATAAACGGTCGTGTTGCGCTCGGCGTCTTGAGTACGTACCAGATTCGAGTTTTGATCGTAGACAAAGATCGTATTACCACCAATACGATCAAACCGGTTCGTCACTCGATCTCGCGCATCGAACTCCATCCTCGTGATCGCCCCCCGACCGTCGAGGAGGAAGGTCTGGTTCGAGTGAGCGTCGTACCTCGTCTCCCGAGTGTCGCCTTTGGTGTCCATGCAGGTCGTCGGGCGATTGCGAGCGTCGAACATGCAACTCTCGCCCACGAGGTCCGGATCGAAGACCGCCCTCCGGTTGCCGGCCGCATCGAACATCGCAGTTGTCACTTTCCCCTCCGCGTCGAGGCGCTGCCTCTCCCTGCCGAGACCGTCCTGGCGGGACCGCGAAGTGTGTCCGAGAGCATCGCTGCGCGTCGTCTCAACTAGTCCACCCACCACCGCATCGTAGCTCATCGTTGTAGCGTTGCCGTTCCCGTCGACCGTCCGTACGACACGGCCCAAGCTGTCCATCACAGTCAGGGTCGTCTCGTTAAGCGGATTTGTGACCAACATTGCCATGCCATCGGCCCCACGCGAAAAGCCGAGATCCCTTATGTGCTCTCGGAAACGCTGATCCAGCCCGCGCCCGTCGGTCAGATCGTCATCGTAGTCGAAGCGCGTCGTTTCTCCGCTCGGCGTTGGTTTGTGCTTTCATTCGATGCAGGCCGTCATACTCGAAGCGCACCTCGTTCCCGTTCGGATCGGTGACTGATGTTCGATTGCCGTAAGGATCGTAACCATAGCGGGTTACGGCGCCTGTGGGATCAATCATTTCTTTCAAGCGGTCACAGCACGGTTCGTAACGGAAGCTCGTCTTATGGCCACGCGCATCTTCGATCTCCTTTTGCTTTCCGGTCAGGGTGTAGTGCTTGGTGGTGGTTGCCTGGTCCGGCGTGTCGGCTGCGACCGTGACTGACCGCTGTAGATTGCGATTCGTGTGGTGTGTACCGAGTGATAAAGGGCCGTACGGCGTCTCCTTCCGTGAAGTTCCGCGGATGGATCATGCGAATCAGGTTCCCGACGCTTGTCGTACTCGCGCTTAGTCCTGGCCGCCACATTTAGTTCCGAAGGCTTCGATCTGCTCCGTCAGGCGCCCCTGACCATCGTGGTCAAACGTTGTCTCAATTCCCCGACCATCGATAACTCTCTTTACCTGACCCATGCTGTCTGAATTGATGTCCCAGATGACGTACGGCGGGTTTAGGCTTTGATCGCGCGGCAGCATCTCTAGATTCGCTGCCTGTGGAACGCCCCTAGGGACAAGCTCGGTAATCGTGCGCTTCAGGCGATCGTTCACGTCGTAAACGAACAAGACCGAACGGCCGTAAGGGTCCGTGCTTTGGACTACGCGGTCGAGCACATCATAGATTGTCGAGGTTCTCAGGGCTCGGCCTCCAGAAATATGTACGACAGTGGCTGTGAGCCGATTGCGCCCGTCCCGTTCATAGTCGGTTTGCTCACCCCGCTGCACCGTGGTCTTAACCAGCGACGTCCCCGGAACATATGTGTAAAGATCGCGCACCTCTTCGGGTCTTCCTGCAGCCATGATCTTGGCGCAGAGCCGCTTCGTCCGGTCGTATTCGAACCGTTGCACATTGCCATTGCGATCGGTATACGCGATGAGCAGGTTGGCGGGCTGATGGCCGCAATTCCCCCCAACCATTTTGTCCTGGCCATAGTCGAAGCTTTCCGCGCTGCCGTCGGGGTAGTGAATCGAAATCACCCTGTTCCGGAGATCATACTTGAAGCTGATCGTTCGCCCTTCCGCGTCCTTCCGCGACATGAGGCGGCCTACGGGAATCGTATGCGAAGGTTGTAGTCGCCTTTGGCTCACCGGGGCCGTGGGCCGGTTCGATCTGAGATTCAAGCCGGCCCGTCCGGTCGTACCTATACTCGGTGCTGTTGCCATTGGCGTCCGTCAAAAATGTCAGCTGGCCCCGGCTGGGGTTGTACCCCCGCCGCCACGTCGCCTGGTCCGGGGTCCCTAGGGCGACGGTTTCTGCTCAGGACATTGCCGCGGATGTCATAGGTATTATGTATTAATTCTTTTCAATCGATCGGTCACCTTCTCCGGTTTGCGGAACGCGTTGTACGTGGCGACAACTGTCGAGCTATCGGCAGAGAACGTCAGACCCTTAACAGCACGGCTCGCGTCATCACGAGTGAGTTTCTCTACGCGTCCCAGCGCATCCTTCCGCTCCTCCAGCATCTGCTGCAAGTTGGCGTCGTACGTCTCGATGGTCTCGAACGTTGCGCTGCGCGGATCCCGATCCACACGGTAGGACACCGCGCGAGCATAGGCAACCGGAAACCCATCATCGCGTGTCGTCAGACGATGCAGCACCCCGCCCTCGTAGACATAGATGATGCGCGGGTCGGCCGGGTCCTCCCAATTTCGGTAAACCAATTCGCCATCGCCGTTGACTATGAGTCGGACGAGGTGCGGCGTTTGGCTCACGCTAGTCCCATTGGACAGGCCTGGCTCGGGGTGACAAAAACCTCTTTCCGCGCTTGTCCGGGACCTTCGGCGCTGTCATCGAACCCCAGCGCCACGAGCTTCGTGGCCGGGTCGAAGCGCAATGTGAAACGCGATCGTGTGCCGTCGGGATGGATTACCTCCTGTAGGAAAGGTCCTTCGTCCACCTGAGCGGGCAGCTCCTGTCTATACAGGTATTGGAGCTGTCGGAGCTGTCCGTCAGTTGGGAGCTCAATCCGGTTGACCGCCCAGCGGCCCCCCACTAATGCGTCGCGATAATGGAACCGCGCGGATATCCCATAAGCATCCGTGATCGTATGGATCTGCCATAACCGCGTTCCAGGTGCCGGGTTCGAGGCCTGAGCTCCGTACACATAGCTAACAATCACGGCGTTCTGGTTTGGGTCCTCGAGGCGTATCAGTCGGCCGTAGAGTGCGGGGTCCGCAGGCTGTATGCGGATGACTTCAAACACCAGTCGCTCGCCCGTGTGCGCGGTCAGGACCGCGGTCACGGCATTGCTCTGGCTGCTCGTGCGTATGCGCCTCTCCCTGTCGCTAAACAGCTCCAGCGCCTTCCAGATTCGGGTCGCGGTCTCGTGGTACACACCATCCTCTGCCACATCGCCATCCTCGGGGCTCAGCTCGAAAAACGTAAGTAGTGGGGTATCGGTGGTGGCGTCGAAGAGACGGACATTAGGTTGGTTGCCCAGTCCCATGGTGATGAGCTCGATTTTCGTATCAAAGTTGCTGAACACCCCCGGTCCGAATGAGGACCAGACCGCCGTCTCCCGCGGTCGGTGGTAGCGGCGAATCGTCAACTCTGGGAGCCCACCCACGTTCCCGCCTCGGACGGCACCGCACGATGCGCAGCCTTCGACTTGAGGCCGCACCATTGTCTGATAGTCGATGCTCTCCTGCATGAAGCTGAACCGCAGGTTATCCACGGAAGACCCGGTGCACGACGTTATCCCCTTCGGCACTAGGAAGCTCTGGCTGGTTTTCGTAGACGGACCGATCGCCAGCTCGATGCGGTCGAGAGCGGCGTTCTAGCACGGGGGCGACGCGGGTCGCATTATGATTCGAGGTTACATCGTTGATGCCGGGGCAGGGAATCGTCACGTTGTCGCAGCGGGCCGGTAGGACCTGCACGGTCACGACCAGGTCGTCGAAGTCCTTGTCAAAGCCTGGATCCGAGCTCTTCTTATCCTCCCAACGCAATAGCCAGACATTGTTCGATTGCTGCTGAGGCTGCTGAATGTGGTCCAGGAGGCCGGGATCAATAGTTGCATTTTGCTTAGGGTCACTTGAGTAGGTGGCCGGCGTGACATCCGGAATGAAAAGCTTGTTGGTTTGGATATAAAACTCAAATGTCTCGCCCCCGCGGACCTGGGGATTGAAGTCTAAGACGCGGGGGACCGACTCGGTGATGTGTCCATCAACCTCTGGTAGACAATTGACAGGCCTTCGCGCCTGATAACACCGAACTCGTTCACACGCCGCGCCATTGGTTTCCTTGAACGTTAGGATTAGCGTCCCGGTCACGCCCTGCGGAATAACCACGTTCTCAGCCAGCGCCACCGAGGGCACCAGAAGGAACGCCAGCGCGAAAAAGCCGATGCCGGACCATGCAATCCGTGAACGGCCGATTTCCGAAGTGAAGTCAAATTTCATTTCTATTCTCCATGAGACTCACATCAGATTGACCTAAACTGCTAAGCCTAACGGGGACGAGACTTACGGTAAACGTAAATATGGGCCTCGTGAGGGCTGTTTCTCAGAGATTCTGGATTGAACCATGGTAGATGCTTTTTACTGCTGATTGAAAGAAAAAATAAATGGATCGTGTAAGCCCAGCACCGTTTTCGATCGGCAGAAGAATCGCAAACACTCGGAAACAACGCGTGAGCGATAACGCTAACGAGCGTTTAAGATCGGCGTGCTATCGAGCTACGCAGGCCGAACTATCGCGCTTAGGCATCACATATGCCGTCACGGAAGAGATCACAGTCATAAAACCAATAGGAATTTGCTTGAACGGCTGATGGAGGATAGGGCGGGCTCAGGTGGAATTTTCAAGGGAAGCTTCGCGACTACACATCGCACCGAAACCGGCCGAGCAGAAAGCTTGCACCAGCACCGTCAGTGCTGCAACGACGCGTAAAGCCTTGATTCGGTTGTGCAGCATGGGAAACGCTCGTGATGGTCCGTAGACCACGACCGGTGACGGCGAGCCGAACTGGAGTCCTGTTTCGAGATAGGCGGACGCGCTATCGATAGTGGGGAACCCGCGACGTTCCTAGCCCACAATCAACGTGAGGACGATTCGCGTCGAACGATAGCCCGTTCGGCTCATGATAGCAACAATATCACCTTGACACCTGTTTGCTCGAACAGCAGCCGCCCATCACCCTCGACATGGTCGAGGTACAGGACTCGTGAACGCCTGCGCCACCTGCACCTGCTTGTTTCCGATGGAGTCTTTACTCGGGCAGGAGAGTTCTTCGAGTTGCCCTCGGTCGACACGGCAGCCGTAGGCGAGATCTTTCGCCGCCTCCTGCTCCGCCGCCTTCACGCCCAAGAGCGCCTATCGGAGCGCTTCATGCACAACCTGCTCGGGTGGGTGCATCCGGGCTTTTCCGTCTTCGCCGGCGATATTATTCCCACCGAAGACCGACAAGGCCTCGAGCGCGTCGCGCGTTACATCTCTCGCCCGGCGCTTGCGATCGACAGTATCCGCCGGCGCGAGGACGGCCGTTTCGAGATCCAAACGCCCCCCGGATCCCCGCACCGGCGCCACGGTCCGCATCTTCGACCCGCTCGAATGGATCGATGCCGTCACGGCCCACGTCCCCGATCGCGGCCAGCATCAGGTGCCAGTCCCTACCAAAAACTCCGACCAAGAGGGCTCGGGGGTCGTTTCGCCCAGTTATCGCCGGAGGGGGAAGTTGGGGATTCGGACGCGGCACGATTTTGGTCCCTCGGAGGGCATTTTCAAGGCGAGCATTCAGCATCAATTGGCACAGCGGGCACACGGCTGGCTCGGAACCTTGCGAAAGAAGTAGAGCCCGGTTCCCTGTGTCAGGCAACTCTTCTTTCGTATCGATGGTGAAGGCCGCCGACCTCTGGGAGCGCGACGACAGTGCCAAGTTCGGGAGGGTATATTGGGCGTGGGTCTGGTGCGTCTTTATTCAGTGCGAGGTGAATGCGGCTTCTGTGATAGTAAGCGAAATAGGAGCGTAGTGTTCTGCGGAGCGAGGTTTCGCTGATCACGACGATGTGATCGAGGCATTCGCGTCGGATGGATCCGATCAGGCGCTCGACATAAGGAGATTGCCATGGCGATCGAGGGGCAGTAAGGACTTCTTTGACTCCCATGTCCTTCAACTGCCCTCGCACGCGCTCACCGTAGATCGCATCGCGGTCGCGCACGAGATATCGTGGCGCCGTGTCCCATGGAAAGGCTTGAACAAGCTGCTGTGAAACCCATTCTGAGGTTGGATGAGCGGTAACGTTGAAGTGGAGCACCTTCCGCCGGTCGTGAGCCAGGACGAGGAAGACGTAGAGAATGCGGAACGTAATGGTCGGAACCGTGAAGAAGTCGATCGAAACGATTTCTTTGCTGTGATTTTTGAGGAACGTGCGCCAGGTTTGCGAGGGTGGCTTTGGACGCCGGCCCATGTACTTGGCGACGGTCGCCTGCGAGAGCTCGATTCCGAGTTTGAGGATTTCTCCATGAACCCGCGGAGCTCCCCAAAGCGGATTGGCTTTGCTCATGCTGCGGATCAGCTCGCGGACGTCCTTGGGAATCGAAGGTCTCCCGGCTCGCCCATGCCGGCTTTTCCAGGTCCAAAAGAATCGGAAACCTTTGCGATGCCATGCGACGACTGTTTCCGGTTTCACGAGGACAAGAGCGGAGCGCCAGTCGGGCCAGACGCGCAACAGCCATGTCCAGAAAAGTCGGTCCGATGGTCGAAGTCTGGGACGGTTGGGAACGGAGCGTCTGAGGACGTTGATCTGCTGTCGCAGGGCCAGGATCTCCGCCAACAGTGTAGCTCGGCTGCGGAAGCCGAATTGTAGGGTCGAGCTCAACGAGAGTAGTCCGAACTACGCGGCACATAGATCGGGAGCCTAACAGGCCAAATCTATAAGTGCAATATTCTCCGTCTGGACGGAATTGTTGGTAGGGACACTCCACTATGACGGGCAGAACGCGAGGCTATATTATCGGAGTTTTCCGGCATCAGCTATCTCGATTGACGATTGCCAGCTAACCATGGATCCATGTAGGTTCAATCGTCAATCGTAAATCGTAAATCGTCAATTCCAACGGTGTCGGTTTGATTCGACTTGTGCTGATGTTGCACCTTATCGGATTGGCCCTGGGAATGGGTGGACTGCTTTGCCAGCTCGTCCTGCTGGCAAGATACCGGAAGTCCGAGGATTTGCGAGAACGGGTCGGGGCCGAGCGCTGCGCCGGCTCAATCCTGACGCTTATCCAAAAACCGGGCATTTACCTGTCGATCGTGACCGGAGTCGTCCTGGTCTGGTTGATTGATCCGGACTTGCTCGATCAAGGATGGCTGCAGTTCAAGATTCTGTTCGTTTTCTGGATAGCGCTGGCCACTCATCTGATGTCTCGCAACGCTACTCACATCTCGACCTTGAGAGATCAGTGCGGCAGCCAGGACAGCGATCGCCTCAGCTCGCTGAAAGCAAACCATAGTGTGATCGGCTCCGTCACCCTGCTCTCATTTCTGTTCGTGATCATTTTCTCGCTCTGGAAACCATTCTGAACAACCGCAAAATTTCCTTTGCGTCTTCGTGTCTAGCGTTTAATCCTGAGTCCATGTCTAAAAAGCTTGCAGTCGTGACGGGCGCTTCATCAGGTATCGGTTGGGAATTAGCCAGGCAACTCGCCGGGCGCGGTTATGACCTGTTGCTGGTAGCGCGACGGGCGGACAGGCTGCGCGCCCTGGCCTCCGAGATAGACTCGACGATGGGTAAACAAGCCGACGTGCTGGCGCTTGATCTGACGCTGCCGGCTGAACGAAAAACGCTGACGTCGCGGATGGAGGCATCCGAAGACCGGCTTGCCCTTGCCGTGAACAACGCTGGGTTCGGCCTGATAGGCCCGACCTGGACCGGCCCCCTGGAGCGACTAACCGGCATGATCGGGCTGAATATCACGGCTTTGACTGAGATTTCCCATTCAGCCGCCAGAATAATGAGCCGGAAGCGATCCGGGGGTCTCATCAACGTCGCTTCCACCGCGGCCTTCCAGGCGGTTCCCTACCTGAATGTCTACTCTGCAACCAAAGCCTATGTCTTGAGCTTCACCGAAGGGCTCGCCGAAGAACTCGCCCCTCACGGCGTTCGGGTGATGGCGCTCTGTCCTGGTCCCACCGAGAGTGAGTTCCAGGCCGTAGCCGGCGTAAGGCAGGACGCCATGCGGACGCGGATTGCAATGACCGCCGAAGAATGTGTGCGTATCGGGCTGGAAGATTTCGAGCGTGGAAAGCGGATCAGTATCACCGGATGGGGCAATAAGCTTCAGGTTTTTGGCACCTGGCTGGCGCCGCGCAACCTGGTTACGAAGGCCGCCAAACGAATGATGCAAAGCCGACTTCCGATTTACGATTGACGATTGACGATTGACGATCCTGCGCATTCAATCGCGATTGAAATACCGTGCCGGAGTTGCAATCGTCAATCGTCAATCGTAAATCGTCAATCGTTACGGTTTCCAGTCGGCGATAAAAATGTTGGTTTCGCCGGCCTGCTTGCTGCCACGGTTGGAAGCGAAGACCAGTTTCGATCCGTCTTTACTGAAGATCGGAAACCCGTCAAATGTATCGTTAAATGTCACTCGCTCGAGCCCGCTGCCGTCCACACCCACCAGGTAGATATCGAAGTTTCGGCCGCCCGGGTCATGTAGATTTGAGGCGAAGATGATGTGCTTGCCGTCAGGATGAAAATAAGGAGCAAAATTTGCTTTTCCGTTGGAGGTAACCTGCCGCTTATTGGAACCGTCAGCGGCCATGACCATGATTTCCAGCGCTCGAGGTTCGATCAACGCCTGAAGCAGAAGTTTTTCGTACCGCTCGACATCTTTCGGCTGCGAAGGATGATGAGCGCGATAGACAATCTGCCGGCTGTCGGGCGAGTAGAACGCGCCTCCGTCATATCCTTTCTCGTTGGTCAGCCGACGGACATCTTTCCCGTCGACCGTCATCGAATAAAGCTCGAGATCCCCGTCGCGCACTGAGGTAAACACGATCCGTTTACCATCGGGGGATACTGTCGCTTCCGCGTCATAGCCTGGAGTTCGCGTGAGCGGCTTGAGTTCGCTCCCATCGGCCTTTGCGGTATAGATGTCGAAATCCTGGTAAAGCGCCCACACGTAACCCCGGCTCATGTCGGGCCTGGGCGGGCAATCCGGACTCCCTTCGTGGGTGGAGGAAAAGAGTATGTGGGTGTCGCCGGGCAAAAAATATCCGCAGGTGGTCCTCCCTTTGCCGGTAGACACCAGGCGGGTATTGCTTCCATCAAGCTTCATGGTAAAAATCTGGTCACAACCGTACGGAGGGCGCGTGGACTGAAAGATCAGCCTGGCTTGATCGAAGGAAAAGTAGGCTTCCGCGTTTTCTCCTCCAGAAGTCAACTGTCGAATGTTCGCGAGGTGTTTTTCACCAGGAAGAGGTTCAACAGTATCGCTCGAGGCAAAACCCAGAACAAAAAGCGAAAGAATAACGGCAGAAAGCAAGCATCTCATTGAAGCCCCCCCTCTCGATTGCAGATTGCAGATTGCGGATTGCAGATTGAAAAAAACCGTACATCGATAGATTCTCGAATTTCAGAGGAGATAATCCTCAATCGGATCACCCTGCAATCGCAGGCAACTGGAGATTATACCGATTTCGGACGACGGATTTGAAAAAGACGGAGCATGGATGGGTTCTCGAATTCCAAAAGAGGAAATCGGCAATCGGAACAATCCGCAATCTGAAATCCGCAATCCGCAATCGAAACAATCCGCAATCGAATGGCCGGGTGGGGTACCTGGAGCTCCTGCGTTCGAATCGAGACTTCCGCAATCTGTGGTTGGGGCAGGTCGTCAGCGAGCTGGGCGACTGGTTCAGCATCATCGCTCTCTTCAATCTGCTCCTGCAGCTGACGAATCGTGCCCAGTCGGTAGGCTGGTTCCTCATCATCATCCATCTGCCTTCGGTAATAGTGGGGCCTGTCGCCGGCCTCCTGATCGACCGGCTCGACCGGAAGCGTTTGATGATCTGGATGGACGCTCTAAGAGCGGTCCTGGTGCTCGGCTACCTCCTGGTTCATCAGGCGCATCAGATATGGATCGTCTACCTGACGGCTACGCTCGAAGTTGCCATCCTGACGGTATTCGAGCCGGCCCGGACTGCGCTGGTGCCAAGTATATGCCGCCCGCGCGAGCTGGTAGCGGCTAACGCCATCAGCAGTGCCACATGGTCGGCAATGTTAACCATCGGGGCTGCTGTAGGCGGGTTTGTAGCTGCAATCTTCGGGCGCCAGGTTTGCTATGTCCTCAACTCGGTTTCCTTCGTCATCTCCGCGCTTTTCATCAGCCGCGTGAGCAATCCAACCCGTCCCGGCGCAGCGGAACGGCGCCCAGCAACAGGAATGGGGTTGGTCCAAGCGACCACGCGGGATATTCAGGATGGATTCCGCTACCTGCTAGCTCATCCCCCCGTCTTGGCCCTGCTCCTGGTCAAAATGGGCTGGGGTTTGGGCGGGGGGATTCTGCTCGTGCTGAGCGTTTTCGGGGAAAAGATCTTCCCGGTCATGGGAAGCGGGGCCGCAGGAATAGGGGTGCTCTATGCCTCTCGCGGATTTGGAACCGCATTGGGCCCGATCGCAGCCCGGCGGTTGGCAGGAGAAAGGCCCGCTTCGATGAGAAACGCGATCGCAGTCGGATTCTTTATGGGGAGTCTGTTTTATCTGTCGTTCGGCCAGGCGCCCTCGCTTCCTTTAGCCGCCCTGGCCCTGATATTCGCTCACATGGGAGGGAGCGTCACCTGGGTTTTTTCGACCGTGATGCTTCAACTCGAGGTTCCCGACGAATTTCGTGGTCGGGTGTTCGCCGCTGAGTTTGCCCTTCTGACCCTTGGAATTGCATTATCCAACTATTTCACCGGATACTGGCTCGACGTCGTGGGATTCAGTCCGAGAACCGTGGCAAGTCTGCTCGGAATCTACTTCGCCTTGCCGGGCGTCGTCTGGCTTGCGGCTCAACGCGTCTTCAGGAAATAGCAGGCGAGCTGCAAAACAAATACCACGAGGGCACAAAGACACGAAGAAACACCAACGGTCACCACGTCACACTTGCAAGACTCCCGTGCGGAAGGGCTCAACTTCCGGATTGTGGGACGCAACGTCGAGCGCCAGAATCAGCGCATCGCGGGTCTCGGCCGGAAAGAGAATCTTGTCAATCCAGAGCCTGGAGGCAGCGTAACGCGGGTCCAGGGTGGAGTCATACTGCGCTTCGACACTTCGAAGTATCTTGTCCCGTTCCTCGACCGACAGTTTTTTCCCTGCTTTCTCCTCCTGTCGCACGCGGACGTCAGCCAGGGTGCGGGCGGCCGAGGCGCCGGCCATGACCGCATAACGGGCCGTAGGCCAGGCGAAAACAAACCGGGGATCGTAGGCCTTGCCACACAAGGCGTAATGTCCGGCGCCATAACTTCCACCCAGTATCAAGGTAATCTTGGGCACGACGCTGTTCGACACCACATTGACCATCTTGGCGCCCGATTTGATGATCCCGGAAATCTCGGCATCTCGCCCGACCATGAAGCCATTGACGTCGTGAAGGAAAATCAGAGGGACGAGGTTTTCATTGCAATCCATGATGAAACGGGCGGCCTTGTCTGCGGCTTCGGTGTAGATCACCCCTCCAACCTCGAAGGGTCTCCCTGGTTCCCGGATGTGGGTCTTCTGATTGGCCACAATCCCGGCGGCCCAGCCCCCAACGCGGGCATAACCGCATACCAGAGTTCTTCCAAACTCGGCCTTGTACTCGGTAAACTCGCTTCCGTCAACCAACCGGCCGATGATGTCACGAATATCGTATTCGCGCGAGGGATGGACCGGCATCAAGTCGTAGAGTTCGTCGCTGGAATGGGCCGGATCGCGAGGAGGGGCGCGATGAAACGGGGCACGCGGTCGATTCCCCATCAGGGAAGCGATGTGCCGGATCCTGCGAAGGCACGTGGCATCGTCGGGCTCGCGAAAATCAATGGTGCCGCTCAAGGCCGCATGCAGCCGCGCCCCGCCCAGATCCTCGCTCTTCAAGTCCTGACCGATTGCCGCCTTGACCAGCGATGGCCCGGCGATATACAGACCACTCCCCTCGGTCATCAAGATCTTGTCGGACATGACGGGAAGGTACGCGCCGCCGGCCACACAGTTTCCCATGATGGCCGCGACCTGCGGCACTCCGAGCGCAGAAATACGCGCATTGTTGCGAAAAATCCGGCCGAAGTCGTCTTCATCGGGGAAGATCTCGTCTTGCAGCGGCAGGAAAACGCCGGCCGAATCCACGAGGTAAATCAGGGGAAGACGGTTGTCCATGGCGACCCGCTGGGCCCTGAGAACTTTTTTGACCGTCATCGGAAAAAACGACCCGGCCTTCACCGTGGCATCGTTGGCGATGATCATGAAGAGGCGTCCCTCGACCGGGGCGATCCCTGTTACGACACCTGCCGATGGCGCCCCGCTCCATTCCTGATACATTTCGAAGGCGGCGAAGAGTCCCAATTCGAGCAGCTCGGTTCCCGGGTCGATCAGCTGCGCGGATTCTCTCCCGGGCAGTCAGTCGTCCCTTGGCATGCTGCTTCTCGATATTCTGCGCTCCTCCTCCCTGGAACAGGACTTGCTCGTCGCGAACATAGCTATCGAGCAATTGCATCCATGCCTGGCGATTGGTCCCCACATGCACCTCGGTAACCCTACCTATACCACAACGGCAATTCAGGCAGTCCGCAGAAAGTAAGGTAAGATGAGGATTAACGGCAAGAAGGAAGAGAATCGCAATGATACCTGGAAGGAATATTCGCTTGCGGCCCATCGACCGGGATGACCTGCCTCGATTTGTCCGCTGGTTCGCTGATCCTGAAGTCCGCACTCATCTGGCTCAATACAGACCCTTGAGTCTCGAGCAAGAAGAGCGCTGGTTCGAACAAAACCTGTCGGCAGAAGACACGCAGGCGTGGGCCATTGATGCGCTTCCCGGAGGAACCGAAAGTAAGGGCTGGGAACATATTGGCGGGTGTGGTTATCACGCAATCGACTGGCGCAACCGCTCCGGCGAGATCGGAATTCTGATCGGGGTGAAAGAATACTGGAACCTGGGCTACGGAACCGACGCCGTCCGCACACTGGTCGCTTGGGGGTTCAGCACCCTCAACCTCAACCGGGTTTTCCTTCGAGTTTACGCCGACAATCCGCGGGGCATCCGTTGCTATGAGAAAGTTGGCTTTCAACTGGAAGGGCGCCTGCGCCAGGATAACTTCCATGACGGCGCCTACCGCGACACGCTGGTGATGGCCGTGCTGCGGACAGATTGGGAAAAGAAGCCTTAGGGCTCGCGCAGAAATAACTTCACATTCTGGCGCAAGTCGGTGGTCAATCATGAACCGGTTTCTGTTCGCTAAGCAGGCTGAGAATCGCACCTCGGCTGCGCAGCAGAATGCGACTTATTTCGCGCGAACCAGGCCAGCACTCCATTGCCAGAAGACGGAACAAAAACCGACCACTAAGGGCTCCCTAAGACACGAGGACACGAAGAAACGCTAAGCATCCCCGAGCTAATGCTGGATCTTTGGCCAATAGGTCTCGTAATTGAAACCAGGCGAGTTTTCCGACGTGTGGCAGCGCAGGCAGAACTCCTTCCTTACTCTCTTGCGCATGTGCTCGGCCGGGCTGGGGTGAAAATCTTGGGGATTCTGAGAATGCTTGACGGACGGCCCATGACACGCTTCGCACTGGACGTCGGCCAGTTCAGGCGTGCGCAGTATATTGACGAATCCTCCGACCCGGTCGGCAAATCCCGTGACGTGACACTCCAGACAGGCCGGATTGAAGTGGTCGCGGGTCCGCTTGAGCGTATCGATCGCGTGGGCATGCCCGCTCTTCTTCCAAACCCGAAAGGCGGCTGCATGGCAGTCCTTGCAGGCGCCCGCACCGGCAAACATGGAAGGAACGGTCACGGGAGGGCTTCGCTTTGCCTCCTCCTCGAGATAATCGATCGATTCCAGATGGGCCTTCCGGGCTAGAGCGACTATCTCGGGATCATCCGGCATGGGTGGCGGCAGCGGAATGATATGATTGCTGGATTTTTCGATGCTTCCGGAGACATCCCATTCGAGCTCCAAGACGCCCAGCCCGACGCCGCCGTGAGCGGACTCCACCATGACGGTCCCGCCCTTCCTTTCGAATTCGCGCCCTTCTCCATGTGCGCTGCCGTTGATGATCACATCGATCGCTGGAAACATCTGTCCCAGTCTTCCCAGTTCCCGGTCCGAGGCTCGGGTCAGAAGGACGACAATATCCGACTGCGCCGCCACTTCCGGCAGATGGCGCCGCAGTGCTTCATCCGTGTTAATGATTTGCCCGACACCGGAGGCCTCCTCGTTGCCGGAGCTTACCGCGAGGATGCCCGCGCGGACTTCCTCGTTCCCCTGCGCGGCCCGCAGCGACTGGACGAGATAAGGCTTGATGGGAAAATGCTTGGCGGACGCAGGCTGTATCGCGGTCGCGAGATATGTGGTTCGCAGTTCACGCGGGACCTGGCCCAGCTCGGCTAGCCGGTTCAGCCTGCGCAAATCGCCAACTGTGGTGTTGACGGCGTGACTTCCCAGGGCGTGGAGGGCCTCGACCACCCACCGGCTGGCCGGATCATCCAGGTTATCTCCCTGTTTCATGGCATTCCCGGTTTCAACCAGCAGCAAAGGTCGATCCGGATGCTGTCGCCTGTAGTCTTTAATTGCAGTGGCCCTCCGGGCCATTCCGCCCATGGCGGGCTCGGTTCAGCCGCACGGATCCAGGCTTCCTGTGATGTCGCCGGTGTAGGCGATCGTCAGTTTTCCACGCTTGCCGGAGACCGTCCTGGATCCCCCCCCGAGCTGCTGAGCGATGCCTCCGGAGTCAAACAGGCCCGCGCCATCCGGGGCATCACCGAAATACACCAGATAGGCCATGACCGCGACGAATAGAGCAGCCAGGCCGACGAATCCATAAAGAAGAAACCTCAGTTTCATGACTCTCCAGCTTCTCTTCCTCGAGCCTTTGCGTCTTAGCGGTATCCTTTTCTCGCCGGACCTACTGGGTCATGGTCAAGACGCCGGCGCCCCGGATGCGGCTCTGCTTCAATCGTAGTAAAGCCTCGTTCGCCTCGACAAGCGCGAACGTTTCTACTTCGGTGCGTATCGGAATTTCGCACGCCAGCTCCAGAAGCTCGCGGGCGTCCTGCCTGGTACTGTTAGCGACGCTTCGGATCGCCTTCTCGTGATAGATAGAATGATAATCCAGCTCCGGAATAGGACTCATGTAGATGCCGGCCAGCGCTATCATTCCCCCGGGGCGCAAGACACGCAGGGCCTCTGGGACGAGATTCCCCGCCGGTGCGAAAATGATGGCGCTGTCGAGCGCCCCCGGCGGCTCTTCATCAGCGCCGCCGGTCCAGGATGCTCCGAGAGCACGCGCAAGCCCGCGGTGCTCCTGGCTGCGGGTGAAGACGTAGACCTCACAACCCCAGTGCCTCGCCACCTGGATGGCAATATGGGCGGAACCTCCAAACCCGTAAAGTCCGAGTCTTTCCCCGCGACGGACTTCGCTCAGGCGCAGCGCGCGGTAACCTATGATGCCGGCGCAAAGCAAGGGGGCTGCTGCCAAGTCCGAAAATGCGCCGGGCAGAGGATAAGCGAAATCGTGCGGCACTACAACGTAGTCGGCGTACCCCCCGTCGGCGTGCAAGCCGGTGAACTGCGCCCGTTCGCACAAGTTCTCACGTCCCCTGAGGCAAAAATAGCACCTGCCGCAGGTCTTGTGGAGCCAGGGAACGCCTGCTCGATCGCCTTCACGAAACCCGGCAGCATCGGGGCCAAGAGCCTCGACGACACCCACGATCTGGTGTCCGGGAATAACCGGCAATCTGGGCAGCGCCAGATCCCCCTCGACCGTGTGCAGGTCGGTGTGGCAGAGCCCGCACGCGTTCACCCGAATTCGTATTTCATCTCCCTGCGGCTCCGGAACCCGGTATTCCCGCGCCTTCAAGGGTTGTTCCTCGATCTTGGCCGGAGTTTCCAGAACCATGGATCGCATGATCCAAGGAGTCTAACCTACTTACCGCGAAGACGCGAAGACAGCTAAGCGAGTAACTCGCGCTCGTACGCCCAGAGAGCCGGGGTTCCGCCGGTGTGCCAGAAGAGAATCGTCTCCTCGGGGCCGATTACTCGCCGGCGAATAAGATCGATCATGCCGGCAGCCGCGCGCCCGGTGTAAACCGGATCCAATAAAACACCCTCGAGCCGGGCAAACAATGAAATGGCCTCGCGCTCGGGCTTGCCCATGACTCCATATCCCTCACCCCGGTAGTCGGCGCTGGCGGAGATCTCGCGCGCCGCGAACGCGCGCGGCTGGGCGAGCAAGCCGGCCACGCCGGTCGCGATGCGCGAGACGGCCTCTTTAAGTTCGGCAAGCTCCTGGTCAATGCTGATTCCAAGAATCTCGCCTTCAAAGCCGGTCAAGTACGCCCCGGCGACAAGCCCGCCATGCGTGCCGCCCGAACTCGACGCAAAGATGATCCGATCGAATCGGGCGACCTGCTGATTCTCGAGCGAGGCCATCTGGTCCTTCACCTCGCCCATCGCGATTGCGTATGCCGCGGCCCCGAGCGAGCTGGACCCCCCCAGAGGAATAGCGTAAGGCCGCCGTCCCGACGCCTGTTCGCGCGCGACGACTTCGTCCATCACCGTCTCACGCGGGCGGCTGCCGGACCAGAGCACCTCGGCGCCCAACAAGCGATCGAGCAGCAGATTGCCGGTGCTGCCGCCGGCGGGTCGCCGCGCAGAACGAGAATACACCTGAGGCCGCATCTGGCGGCCGCCGCCGCAGTCTGCCGGCAGTGGTTTGATTGTCGCGCACCCAGCGTGACCAGGGTATCGGCGTCTTGCGCCTTCGCCTCGGCCAGCAGATATTCGAGTTTTCGGGTCTTGTTTCCCCCCTCCGCCAGGCCCGTGAGATCATCGCGCTTGATGAAGATGCGAGGACCCCGCAATGCGCCGCTGAGACGTGAAAGGAAGTCCACGGGCGTGGGAAGGTAAGCCAGGTGGATACGAGGCAAGTCGCGGATCGTAGCGCCCTCCGAAAGACGAGAATAAGTCACAGCGTGTTAAGATCTAAATCATCATTAGAGTACAGGCTCGTTGAGAAATGGATAGAGAAACATTCGCCGGTCGTAGAGTCCTGATCAGCGGAGGTCTGGGTTTCATCGGCTCGAATCTTGCCCGCAACCTGGTCGACCTGGGGGCGCGCGTCACGCTGGTGGATAGCCTCGTCCCGGAGTACGGCGGGAACCTGTTTAACATCGCCGGCCTCGAGGATCGCGTCCAGGTCAATGTTTCCGACGTCCGTGACGAATATAGCCTACGATACCTGGTCCAGCACAAGGACTTGCTCTTCAACCTGGCCGGCCAGACCAGTCATGCGGATTCGATGCAGGATCCCTACACCGACCTCGATATCAACTGCCGGGCACAGCTCTCGATCCTGGAGTCCTGTCGCAAGCACAATCCCGACATCAAGATCATCTTTGCCAGCACACGCCAGGTTTATGGCAAGCCGGACTACCTTCCGGTTGACGAGAAGCATCTGCTGCGCCCGGCCGATGTGAATGGCATCAACAAAATGGCAGGAGAGTGGTACCACATCGTTTACAACAACGTCTACGGGGTTCGCGCCTGCGCCCTGCGCCTCACGAATACGATCGGGCCGCGCATGCGAGTCAAGGATGCGCGTCAGACCTTCGTAGGAATCTGGATCCGCCAGATTCTCGAGGACCAGGCTTTCGAAGTTTGGGACGGCGATCAGGTGAGGGATTTCACCTATGTGGACGATGCCGTCGATGCCCTCCTCCTCACGGCCTCGAGCGAGAAGACGGACGGACAGGTTTTCAATCTCGGCGGCACTTGCGTCATCAACCTGAAGGAGCTGGCGGAGCTTCTTATCGACGTCAACGGCGGCGGCAAGTACGTTGTTCGTTCTTACCCGGCTGATCGGAAAAAGATTGACATCGGCGACTACTACGCAGACTTCAGCCGCATTCGATCGGTGTTGGGATGGGAACCGAGAGTGTCGCTGAGGGACGGTTTGGCGCGAACCCTCGCCTTCTACCGCGAACATCTGAAACATTATATTTAGACTCCGGGGCGCCGCATCCTTGCGGTGGGGTCGTTTTCGCGGAGTTGACAGGGAAGTGCCGCTGGCATAGATTAACTCAATCATGGGTCTTACAGGCACGCGATCCTCCGCACGATATTGTGCCGCTGCTTTGCTGTTGAGCCTCCTGGTGGGTTTGTTATCCACAGGAATTGACGCCCTCCAGGATCATTCTTCACTCCATGATCGCGGACCCGCCCTCCACTCCGAAGATGACGCCGGACTCCCGGTCTACCATCTCGTTCGATGTGAGTCTCTCCACAAGACCGAACCCTGCAACGCCTGCTTCTTTCACAAGGTTCTGGGCAATGGCTTAATCCCGAAAGAGAATGTTCCGGCGATCGTCCACAGATCGATCGAACACGCCGATTCGGGCAGAGTTGCGGCTGATTCACGCTTCTTTCAATCCTGAAGAAAACCGCGGTCCTCCCAACACCTGGCCGTAACCAACGCGCGCACAGGAACCATCGCTAACGCTTATCGAGTATCTTCGCACGCCCACGTGTTTGCGCAGATATCGCCGAGATTGGGAGAACCACCATGATTTTCCGCAATTATTTCGAGTCCATCCAGAACTGGATTTTGCTTCTGTTATTGCTGAGTTGCGCTGAGCCGGCCTGGGCCGCACCGGGTTCGGTCGAAGGAATCGTCAGTCATGGCGGCAGCAAAAAACCCCTGCCGGGCATCGAATTAACGGTCGTTGAAACCAGGCAAACGGCTGTTACCGACAACAACGGCGGGTTCAAGATCGAGGGGGTGCAGCCTGGAACCTACCTCCTCGAGGCGCGCGGCCCCAGTTTCCAGACCAGCTCGCAAAAGATTCAGGTGACGGATAACGCCGTGACCAGGGTCAACATCCCGATGACCCTTTCTCCACTGGCGATGAATGTTGTCGTATCCGCGAGCCCGTACACTCAAGAAACCTTCAGAACCTATCAACCAACATCGACCCTTGAAGGGATAAAGTTGGAACAGAACCTCTCGGGCACGCTGGCCGAATCGCTCAAGGAGCAGCCTGGCGTCAATATGCGCAGTTTTGGTCCGGGCTCGGCCCGTCCGGTGATCCGGGGCTTCGATGGCGACCGCGTGCTGGTGATTCAGGACGGCAACCGCACGGCCGACTTGAGCAGCCAGTCAGGCGACCATGGTGTTCCGATCGATCCTTCAAGCCTCGAACGAATTGAAGTCGTGCGCGGTCCGGCATCGCTGCTTTACGGCAGCAATGCCATCGGCGGCGTCATCAATACGGTAAGTTCCGACGTCGGCCACACCGCGCCGTTCAAGGGCGTCAGTGGACACGCGCGCTTTGAAGGGGGAACGGTCAACTCGGAAGGGGCGGCCAACGGCCACATCGACCTGGGCACCGGGAGCTGGATCTTCCATGCCGGGGGAGGGGGAAGGCGCGCCGATGATTACCATACGCCGGAAGGGACGGTCCCGAACAGTCGAACGCGCACTGGAACCGCGCAGCTCGGTTTTGACTTCGTCAAGGAGCGAGGAAGCTTCGGCTTCAACTATGGACACGACGATTTGCGTTTTGGGATTCCGTTCGCCGGCACTTTCGAGGGGGAAGAGGACGCGCTAATCGACATCGATACGAAGCGCGACGTGTTTCAGTTCAAGGCCGGCCTCAAGAACCTCGCGGGTCCGTTTAATAACTTGCGCTTCCGGGCAGGATATACCGACTACCAACACGCGGAACTCGAGGAAGACGAAGTCACGACGCGATTCAATAACAACCTTTTCGAATACCAGGGATTCTTCGAGCAGGCCAGGGCCGGACGGCTCACCGGAACCCTCGGCATCTGGGGGCTGCACCGCGACTACGAGACCATTGGCGCAGAAGCCCTGGCTCCCCCGACCAGGCAAAACAGCTTCGCCGTTTTCGCCTACGAGGAATTGGCATGGGAAAGATCCAAGCTTCAGTTCGGAGGGCGCCTTGACCATACGAGTTACAGTCCCGACGGCCTGATCGACCGGAGCTTCACTGGGTTCTCGGGATCGGTTGGTCTCCTGCAGGACTTGGGCCCCAGCACCGTCTTCGCCGCAAACTACGCTCTGGCGTACCGCGCGCCTGCGCTCGAGGAGTTGTACAACAACGGCCCCCACATTGGCACGGTGCGATTTGAGATCGGCAACCCCAATCTGAGCCGCGAGCTCGGGAACGGCATCGACCTCTCGTTGCGCCATCAGACCGAGCGTTTCCGCGGAGAGGTCAACTATTTCTACACCCACATTCAGGACTTCATCTTCGGCGCTCCGACCGGCGAGATCGAAGACAATCTCCCGGTCTTTGAGTTCACTCAAGGCAACTCCCGTTTTACCGGTTTCGAGATCGGCCTCGGGGTGGGGCTGACGCACTGGCTCTGGTTGGACCTTGGTACGGACTACGTGAACGCCGAGCTGACCGACAGCGGCGAGCACTTGCCGCGCATTCCTCCGTTGCGCGGACGCGCCGGCGTGGAATTCCGCCACAAAGGCTTCAGTTTTGCGCCTCAGCTTGTTATGGCCTCGGACCAGGATGAGGTTTTCGGTCCGGAGACCAGGACTGCGGGTTACGCCGTGGTGAACCTCAAGGCCGCCTATACCTGGAACGCCGGACGGATCGGCCACACCATCAGCGCCGCGCTGATCAACGCAGGAGACCGCCTGTACCGGAACCATCTCTCGTACATCAAGGACCTGGCGGCGGAGTATGGCCGCAATTTCAGGGTCACGTATACAGTCAATATCTTTTGACCCGCTGCCCGATGCAAGAGTCGGTGACAGGGATCCGATCGCTGAAACAAGGCCCTTGCATGATTCGGTTGGCTGGATCATGCCCAACCCAATCTGGATGGGTCGGTTGTGACGACGAACGCGAACGACCTGGTCATATTGATTCACCTGAACGCGGATGACGTTCTCGCCTGGTTGCGACGCGACGCCCAACCCGGCGCTGCAGGGGATGCGTAAAAGCGACGCGCACGCCTGAGCTGGCACGTTGGGCTTGGGCCGGAGGTATCGGATGCGAACTCAGGCAGAAAAAGGGAGCGCCTTCCGCGCACTCCACGAACGGGAGAGCGCATTTATCATCCCCAATCCGTGGGACGTTGGCACGGCGCGGCTACTTGCGTACCTGGGCTTTGAAGCGCTGGCGACCACGAGCGGCGGATATGCGTTTTCTGTCGGACAGCGGGACAAGACGATTAGCCGGGACAGGATGATGAGGCATGTAGGCGCTATTGCATCGGGCAGCGAGTTGCCTGTAAGCGGCGATCTTGAGAGCGGCTTTGGGGATGATCCCGAAACGGTCGCAGAAACCATCCGGCTTGCCGCGGACGCTGGCCTTGTCGGCGGCTCGATCGAAGATGCCACCAATCGCCCGAGTGATCCGATTTACCAGCATCAGCGGGCGGTTGAGCGAGTCCGTGCGGCGGCGGACGCGGCCCGTTCTCTTCCTTTTCCTTTCACGTTGACGGCCCGGGCCGAAAACTACCTGGTCGGGCGGCCCGATCTCAAAGACACGATCAAGCGGCTTCAGACCTATCAGGAGGCGGGCGCGGATGTTCTCTATGCGCCGGGACTTACGAGCAAGGACGACATCGCCGCTGTGGTCCGTTCCCTCGATCGCCCGGTGAACGTTCTGATGGGGCTGCAAGGCATTCAGCTGAGCCTTGCGTCGCTTTCCGAACTGGGGGTTAAACGCATCAGCGTTGGCAGCGCGCTCTCCCGCGCCGCCCTCGGCGCTTTTCTTCGCGCTGCGCGGGAAATGCGAGAAACCGGCACCTTCACTTTTGCCGATGACGCTGTAAGCTATCGGGAAATCAGCGCCATGTTTGAGGCGTGACCCAAGCCACAATCTGCGTTGCGATGGACAGCACCAAGCCCGGCGCGTATAGTAGCCTTCGATCAGACGCCCGAGATGCTCCTGTCGGGTATCCTAAGAGCAAAAATTGGCGACGTCCCAGTTTTCCGCGCTGGAAACAGCGAACCCCAAATACCAACCTGAGGGAAACCAATCATGATCCGCACGCTGATCTCGGTTTTGGCTGTGAGTCTCGTTTCGATTGCGGCAATGGCGGCCGAGCGACCCAACGTCATCGTGATTCTGGCCGACGACCTCGGTTACTCCGACCTTGGTGTACAGGGAGGGAAGGACGTCCCCACACCCCAGATCGATTCGATTGCAAAAGGCGGAATCCGGTTTACCCGTGGTTACGTCTCCGGCCCGTATTGCAGCCCGACGCGGGCCGGCCTGCTGACCGGGCGCTACCAGACGCGCTTCGGCCACGAATTCAACGAGGGCGGCGGCAATCGCGACATTTTCGGCCTGCCGCTCGGAGAGACCACTCTCGCCGACCGGATGAAGATCCTCGGCTACGCTACGGCCGCTGTCGGCAAGTGGCACCTGGGTTACGGACCCGAGTTCCGGCCGATGAAGCGCGGCTTCGATGAGTTCTATGGCACCCTGGCCAACACCCCCTTCTTCCACCCCCAGCTGGTAGATTCCCGACTCAGTCCGGACCCGAAACGCGTCGACGATGCGGCTTTCTACACGACCGACGCATACGCCGAGCGCGCCGTCGACATCATCCAGAAGAACAAAGACAGGCCTTTCTTTCTCTACCTTCCGTTCAACGCATGCCACGTCCCCATTCAGGCGACCGAGAAGTATCTGGACCGTTTCAAGAACGTCGAAGACAAGGAACGGCGGGGCTACGCAGCGATGCTGTCGGCGCTGGACGACGCGGTGGGCCGGGTCTTGACGGCAGTGCGCAGTTTGAAGCTTGAAGATAGAACGCTGATCTTCTTCTGCAGCGACAACGGCGGGCCGATGACCAAGATGGGCCAAAACGGGTCGAACAACCGGCCGCTCAGGGGCCAGAAGGGCGACACGTGGGAGGGAGGTATCCGCGTGCCGTTCTTCGTGCAATGGAAGGGACAATTGCCCGCGGGCAAGCTCTACGACCATCCGGTGATCCAACTCGACATACTCCCAACGGCGATCGCCGCCAGCGGGGGCGAGGTCAAGCCGGAATGGAAGCTGGATGGAGTCAACCTGCTGCCGTACCTCAAGGGCGAGAAACGGGGCAGGCCGCATGACGCTCTACACTGGCGGTTTGGTCCTCAATGGGCGATCCGCCAGGGCGACTGGAAGCTGGTCCAGGGCTTCGATTATGCGGCCGGGACACAGGGACCCGTCTACGAGACCAAGGTGACCCAGGCAATGCTGTTCAATCTGGCGAAAGATCCGAGCGAGGCGAAAGACCTGGCCGCCAATCACCCTGACAAGGTGAAGGCCTTGAGAGCAGCGTGGGATACCTGGAGCAAGGAACAGATGCAACCGGTGTGGCTACCCAGGCCCGCACCCGCTACGAAGTAACCCCCGCGGCTTTACGTCATCGGTCTACTTTTCCAGTCGACGTTGAGCTTTCAACGCCAGACCGGCGAGCGTCAAGCATTCCCCGGTAACCTCGTTGGGAGACGAAAAAATGATGAAACTCCGTCTCGGTTTTTCGGCGTTGTTGTTTGTGTCAGCTTTTCTACCCTGGCAATCGGATTCTGTCGCAACCAGCGCGGCCGCAGCTGAGAAGTTGAATGTGCTGTTCATTGCCGTAGACGATCTGCGCCCGACGCTGGGATGCTACGGCAATCCGATCATCAGAACGCCGAACATAGATAAGCTGGCTAAGTGGGGCGTGCGCTTCGAGCGCGCCTATTGCCAGTACCCGCTGTGCAACCCCTCGCGCACATCGCTGCTGACCGGCCGCCATCCAACCACCACCGGTGTGATGGATAACGTCACGTGGTTTCGGGCGGAGCACCCCGGATTCGCCACTCTGCCGCAGCACTTCAAGGCTAACGGATACGCAACCCTGCGAATGGGCAAGATTTTTCATGGCGGCATTGACGATGCCGATGCCTGGACCGTCGGCGGCGAGCCGCGCGACTTCACTGGCGCAAAGCGTCCCGCCCGAGGCCAGGTCGCTGCGCAATCCGACCGGATCGTGATACTCGATGGAGACGGCGAATCGCACGCAGATTACCAGACATCGATTCGCGCTATACAGCTGATGGAGGAATACAAGGACAAGCCGTTCTTCCTCGCCGCCGGCTTCACCAAACCGCACAGTCCGCCGACTGCACCGAGGAAATATATTGACTCGTACGATCCCGCGAAGATGCCGCTCCCGCCCGATTTTGCTCCGCGTCCGGCCGCGCCGCCCGGTTTCCCTGAGATTTCCATCCCAGCGCGCAACAGTGACCTGTTCATCGAGCGGGACGCTTCGATGCAAGAAGCCCGCGAGGTGATCCGCGCTTACTACGCTTCCACGACATTCACTGACGCCAACATCGGTCGCGTGCTCGATGCGCTGGAGCGGCTCAAGCTGCGCGATAAGACGATCATCGTTTTCTGGGGCGATCACGGCTATCATCTCGGCGAAAAAGGCAAGTGGTCGAAACACAACTCGCTCTACGAAGTCGGAACGCGGGTGCCGCTGATTCTGGCAGTGCCGGGAACGAAGACCGGCGGGAGGAGTTCGCCGCGCACGGTGCAGTTGCTCGATATGTATCCCACGCTGGTCGAGCTCTGCGGCCTGTCGAAGCTACCCGGCCTGGAAGGTCACAGTCTCGCACCGCTGCTGCTCAACCCGAATGCCCCCTGGAGCCATCCGGCCTTCACCGTGACGCGCTTTCAGAATAAACTCGGCAAATCTGTGCGCACCGAACGCTGGCGCTACGCCGAGTGGGAGGACGGCCAGGCGGGTGCCATGCTTTTCGACCACGCAAACGATCCGCAGGAGATGAAAAATCTGGCCAGCGATCCCGCTTATGCGAAGACCGTGGCGGAAATGAAAGAGCTGCTGAAGCAGTTGCCGGCAGGGAGGATAAACGTCGATAACTGACCTGGCTCAGTTATTTGTAGCGAGCGGCCTCATACGGACCAGAAACCATTGGCGACTTCTGCCGCTGTTGGGCGAAGCAAGCTTCGCCAGTGGGGTCGAATCCCTCAGCCGGTGAAGTACAGATACGCGACGAAGATCAGGCCCACCACGACGCAGGAATTGATCACGTCCCAGCGGTTCCAGCTGCTGCGCGATTCCCGTCGGTGCGCCTCGGTCACGGTGGCGTAAGTCAGACCGCGCAGGCGCTCGGTTCCGGGCGGTTCGGTCATGTAACTGACGGCGATCACGACGGCGACCGAAACCAGGAAGATGAACAGGCTGTAATACTGGAAGTAGATGTTGTTGACGATCCACAGGAACGAGCCTTCAGGATAACCCTGCTCGAATCCGCTCAGCTTCAGGCTGACGGGAGTGTCCACCGCGAGGCGAAAAGCGCCCAAAATAAATCCCACGATCAGCGCGGCCAGGCACCCCTTCGCATTGAGGCGCTTCATGGACACGCCGAGAAAGAAGACCACAAAGATTGGAGGCGCCAGATAACCCTGGACCCCCTGCAGGTAGTCGTACAGACCCTTGGCTCCCTGGATGACGGGGATCCAGAGAAGCCCGATGAGGACCATGGCGGTAGTGGCGACGCGACCGATCCATACGAGCTGGTGCTGGGAGGCGCGGGGGTGGAACTTCTGGTAGAAGTCCATGGTGAAAAGCGTCGAGCTGGCGTTGAAAACGCCCGCCAGAGAACTCATCAGCGCCGCCAGGAGTCCCGCTACGACGATCCCACGCACTCCAGCCGGCAGCACATGCATCACCAGGAGGGCAAACGCCGACTGGGCTTGCTCGGGAACCGCCTGGCCGCTCGTGTCGATCATGGCCGCAAACTCCGGCACCTTTCCGGTCTTGGCCAGGGCAAGCCAGATCATGCCGGGGATGATAAAAATGAACACCGGAAGCAGCTTCAAGAAGGCGGCGAAGATGGTGCCGCGGCGGGCTTCACGCTCGCTCGGGGCGCCCAGGGCGCGCTGCACGATGTACTGGTCGGTGCACCAGTACCAGAGCCCGATGATCGGGGCGCAGAAGAGCATTCCCAACCAGGGATAGTTGCCGTTGAAGTACCAGGCAATCCTCCCTGCCTCCTTCACCGGCTCCCATGTTCCTTCCATTCCCGTGGGAACCAGCGGCTTCCACAGGTTGAACATGTCCGGGTCGAGGACGCGGCGCAGCTCATCCCAGCCGCCCAGACGGTTCAGGCCGAAGAGCGTGAGAATCAGCGATCCCAGAACCAGAATCAAGGTCTGCAGCGCCTCGGTGTACGCCACCGCGCGCATCCCCCCCAGCACCGTGTAGAGCCCGGTCAGAAGGACGACCATCACGGACCCGATCCAGAAGCTGTTGAAAGTCGTCGTTCCGATCTCCAGCCGCATCTCCGGGAGTAGCGTGCCGAACACTACGCCGCCCGCAAATATCCCCACGGCAATTTTGGTCAGGACGTATGCCACGAGCGAGATGATCGACAGAACCCACCTCGCCGTGGGAGAAAAACGCCTCTCCAGAAACTCCGGCATCGTGAAGACCTTGGAGCGCGCGTAGAACGGGATGAGCACCCAGCCGAGCACCAGGAGGCACCACGCGTGAAGCTCGTAGTGCGCCAGCGCCACGCCACTGGTCGCGCCTGCACCTGCAAGACCAACGAGATGCTCCGAGCCGATGTTGGAGGCAAAGATCGAAGCTCCAACAACAAACCAGCCCAGATTGCGGCCGGCGAGGAAGTAATCGTCGGCGGTGTCCCGCCCTCTCCGAATGACCCACCACGCCAGCCCCAGCAGGATGACGAAATAAGCCGCGATTACCACCCAGTCCAACGTTGCCACGTCGCCTCCCCGATCAGTTCTTTTTCTGATTCTTAGACCGCGTGAGACACAAGGGTCTGACGCGGCCTGCGGCCGCAATCGAAGTGCTCTAGTGTTTCTTCGTGTCTTCGTGGTCAGAGCTGCCTGACAATACCACTAAGACTCAAAGACACGAAGAAACACCAAGAATCTTTGCCAAAGAAGCAAGAAAGCAACTACGAGTGGCGGGTTATCATGCCTCATCCAGGGTCGAATCCGGCGACCCTGGATGATTTGAAACTGACAAGATGACAGTGGGACGCAGTCGTTAAAGACACCAAAACAACGCTCGCTCTGCTTCCCGGCTTTCCCCGCGGTTCGTATGTTTCACTTACTGGCCGCCAGGACGTCACGACGCAGAATTGGAAAGCTTACTTCAAAGATGGTTCCGTTCTCCGGTTGGCTAATTACCTGAATGTGCCCCTTGTGCGCTTCCACGATCCATTTGACCAGAGATAAGCCCAGTCCCGTCCCACCACTCCCCCTGCTACGGGCAGGATCGGCACAATAAAGCCGGTCAAAGATATGAGGAATGTCTGCTGAAAAGATTCCTATGCCGTGGTCGCGCACCCCCAGCCGGACCATGTCAGCCTCGACCTGGGCCGATACCCGGACTTTTCCACCATCAGGAGAATATTTGATGGCATTGTCTAATAGATTCAGGAAAGCCCTGCGAATCCAGAGCTCGTCTCCTTCGATCATAACTTGCGGGACCGCCGAGGTCTGTCTCTATGTACCGATCGGTAGCCAGAAGACGGATGTGGTCTACTACGGCATCGAGAAGGGCTCTCAAATTGATCGGCTTCTTGACCAGCATCTGAGCGCCCGCCTGGGCCTCCGCGAAAACGAGCAGGTCGTTTACTATCCGGGTCAGCCGCTCCAGCTCCTCGAGGTTGCTGGCCAGGACCGATCGGACATCTTCCGGCAGAGAAGGGGAACGCAAGGCGATCTCATTCTCGCCTTGCATTATGGTAAGAGGAGTTCGAAGTTCGTGGGCCACGTCGGCATTGAATTTCCGCATTTCCTCTAATCGGCTCACCATCGCGTTGAAAGAATCCACCAGCCGCTGGATTTCATCTTCCTTGCGTCTAGTGACGATCTGAGTGTTCAGATTCTCGGAAGTGATCTGCTGGGCAGTTCGGGTAACCTCTTCGAAGGGTCGTAGAGCGCTCCCTGCCAGAAACCAGCCGACCAGGACCGAAACCGCCAGGATGACAGGGACCGACGAGACATAGATCATGAAGTACTCCTGGAGAACGCTGCGCAGGGAATTCGTTGACCGTCCCAGGTGGAGAATAAACTGCGGGGTGATTGCGTCGCGGGGGAGAGGCAAGCTGATGAAGCGGATGGTCGCGTCTCCCGCCTCAATCGACGCGAAACCGGACTGCTGGCGCAGCACGTCTTTCAGGTGTCCGCGCGAGAGCATTTCGCGCATATGGGTGCTGATGAGGTCCGACCTCAGTACCTCCCCGCCCGAAAATGTGTGGGACGCGAGCTACCTGAGCGAGTATCCTAAAACGATGGTTTACGACCAGTTCTGTGGGGCAGTATGTGTTCAAGCCGGTGAAAACAGGGAAGTGAGAGATCGTCGCAATCAAGAATTCGCTGAATAACAACTGGGTACAAGCATCGGCAGCATTCACCGTCAATTGACAGGTCGACGTCTGACAACTGCGCATCGCGGTCAATTGGAAGTCGGGCGGCAGGCGGGCCGAACGAAATTAACCGCGCAAGACGCGAAAACGCCTCAAAGCCTCACATAGCGCGCCGCGCCGAGACCGGCCGGCGAAATTGCAGCCCCTTCCCGAGAAATTGCTTGACCCTCGGCTAGCTTCGAACTAAAACCGCTTCTAAGCCTTAGATTTGGGTCGGGTCTCTGAATTCATGGAAACAGCAGAGTTGTGGCGATGGAGAACGGCGTGAGTTCCTGGGGACGGCATTCGATAGATGCTTCGCGTTTCCTGGTGTCTTCGTGTCTTCGTGGTTAGTGAAACAAAAACCCACCTCCAAGACAGGAAGCCTCGAAGAAGCACCTCTCCCAAAATTTGCTTGACCCTCTCCGAGCTTCGAACTAAAAACTGAGCTATGCCGCGCCTAGGCCTTTTCGCCGGCTCGCTTCTCCTGCTCGCATGGGTGCAGTTTCGCGAGTCCGGTCTGCCCGGCCTCCAGGCCGAGCTCGAGGTCGACACCGGCCAGCCTTCCCGCATTTACCTGCTCAAGAACGGGAACCCCTTCCGCCTGAGCCCCGTCGATGCGCTGCTGCCTCTCAAGGTGGATCTCTTCTACCGCGAGCGCCTTTGGCGGCGCGCGGTGTCGCCCGAGACGCTCGAGGTCACGGGCAACGAGCAATCTCATGTCATCCTGCTCCGGGGGCGCGGTCGCTTTGTCGTGCCGCCCGGGCGGTACCGGCTCGAGGCTTACCGCGGGCTCTTCCACGAACCGGCCGCCGCAGACTTCGAGCTCGGGCCGGGGGAGCGCCGGCGCGTCGATCTGCAGCTCCGGCCGCTGCCTCAGGATGGCTGGCTCTCGGGCGACGACCATATCCACCTGACCCGCGCGCCCGAGGATGACGACATCTTTCTCGGCTGGCTCGAGGCCGAGGACCTTTCGGTCGGGAACTTCCTGCAGCTCCAGCGGCAGATGGATGCGGCCGTGCAGTACGCTTTCGGCCCGGCGGGGGAGGCGCGCCGCAAGGACCGCAGCATCCGGCCGGGCCACGAGTCGCGCAGCGAGTTCTACGGGCACATCAACCTGCTCGGCCCGCGCGAGCTGCAGCGCCCGCTTAGCGTCGGTCGCGTCTATGCGAACTCGCCAGAAGCCTACCCCTTTCCCCTGGTCCTGTTCCGCCGCGGCCGTGAGCTCGGCGCCACGGTCGGCTACGCACACTTCGACGGCAGCCAAAAGCACTCGACTCTGTTGATGGACCTTGCTCTGGGCTCGATCGACTTCATCGAGGTGTTTCAGTTCGGCGTGCTCAAGACAGAGCCCTGGTACGAGCTGCTCAACGCCGGTCTGCGGGTGACCGGGATCGCCGGCAGCGATTTCCCGGTGCCACTGAATAGCCGCAAACCCTGGCCGCGGACGCTGCCGCTCCTTGGTCCGGAGCGGACTCTGGTGAAGGCGCGCGCCGGCGAGTCCGCGTACGAAAGCTGGGCGGCGGGCGTGCGCGCCGGTCAGGCCGTGGTGTCCAACGGTCCGCTGCTCGAGCTGTCGGTGAACGGCGCTGCCCCGGGAGCCACCCTCGATAGCGATGTAGCCGAGGGTGAGGCCCGGGCCGTCTTCCACCGGCCCATCTCAAACGTGGAGGTCGTGGTCAACGGGCAGGTCGTGGCGGCGCGCGCGGGGGACGGGAAGGCGACGGAGGTCGCGCTGTCGTTCCGGATCCCCGTTCGTGAGAGCGTGTGGGTGGCCGCGCGCGCTCAGAGTCCGCAGCGAGAGGGAGAGCCCGAGATTCGCGCCCACACGAATCCGGTGTACATCCTGCGCGGCGGCAGGCCGGTTCATGTCGACGTGGCGCGTCGCGCCGTCGTCGAGCGCTGGGAACGCGAAGCCGAGTATTACCGGTCGAGCGACCTCACGTTCGCCGATGAAGGGCAGCGACGCGAGCTGCTGGACAATGTAGCCCGTACGCTCGAAGCGCTGCGGAAATGAGGGAAAATGGGACGTCCCATTTTCAGGACGACAGAACCTCCCACGCGATCACTCGCCAGGCGCCGCCCTGTTTCGTCCACAACAGCGCCAGCACGCTGCCTCGAGTGGGGCCAAGCGTTAACCGGAACACTGCCCCATAGTAGGTCCCGTAGCGCAGGTTCTCGTCCGACAGCACCCGAAGCTGTTTCTCTTTGGAACGGCTTTCGCAGCGGAAGTGTTCGGCAAAGGCATCCGGGGCCTCGACGATGGCGAAGTCTCCTTCAAAAGGCTGTTTCACCACACGGAAGGCTTTCCTCCACGGAACGACGGCATCGATTACCTGGGTCAGGCTGTTGACCGTGCCGACCCGATCCGAAACCGCTTTCATGACCTGTTGCAGGTTTCGGCGCGCTTCGGCGGACGTCAGTGTGCGCGGGTCGGTTCCATCTTCCAGCTTTGCGCATGCCAAGGCCTGGTCTGAAACGAACTCCAGCGCCTCATCGTTGCGCCGCACCAGCCAGTCGGTGAGAAATTCCTGAGTGGCTTCCCAGACTTCAGCGATCTGCGCACCTGGAGACCGGTTCGGCGGCAACGGAGTGGCCGGTTCCGGCGGCTCTTTGGCCAGCATGTCGCCCGCCGGCTCACCCTCCTCGGGCATTTTGCCCAGTATCGCAGACCACCAGTTAACCAAGCCCGCCCAGCGATCGTTGTGGCGTTTATGGTTGTTGCCGGCTCGAACGTCAGAATTGGCGGAGCTCAGGTGGCCGTTCCACATGGATGCCGGGACCTTGCTGGAGCGGTAGTCCACGTCGATGTCCGCCCGAAGACCATCTTCGGAGATGGAGTACTGGAGGTTCGGCACCTTGCCTAGCTGGCGGTAAGAATAGGGATAGCCGACGTGGTAGACTGTATTCTCCTCGCCGAATTTGAACTCCCGGCTCTTCTCGATGATCTCCCGCGTCCCGGGCTTCAACTTGCAGTAAACGCGAAATTGCTCGTCGCCTTCGCGGCCCTGGTATTGGCCCGCGATGCGTTCGACCGCCACGATCGTATCCAGTGCCGTGCCCAGGTTCTTGCCCTCCGCGTCGGTCAATTCAGTTTTGGACAGAGCGTGGGTTATCGCGTCAAAGGTAGTGCGCTCAGAATTGCTGAGCGCTGCATAGCCGACTTCCGTCGTGATATTGAAGCCCGTCTTCTGGTTGTAGTCCGCCACGTAAGTATCGATGAGCTGTTTCTGGCGAGGTGTAAGATCGGTATAGGTCTTGGGTGGTTTGCCTCCACGCGGTTGATCCTTTGCCACTACCTTTCCGGGCCAATCCCGGTCAATACCGACGACCTTGAAACCCGCTTCTCCTTTCCGAAGGTAAACCGTCAAGGTCTTGCCGGGCGCGTCTGACGAGATCCTGGCCGCGTAGTAGGATCCCGCGCCGGCAGCCACGGCGCGCTCCGGAACCTGGAAGGAATTCGCTCGCTCGAGATCCAGGTGATCTTTCTGAAGATTGCGGAACTCCGACCATTGGACCGAGTAGTTCTGCGATCCTCGCAGACCGCGCTGCACTGCCAGGTCGTCGAAGCGGAGCACTCCATCCTCTATTCGGAAGTTCTCCAGCGGCAGAACCCGATCGAGGAAATAGCGCACAACTTTGTCGCGCCTTTCGATCAGGCAGTTCGCGACCCACTCTTCTGCCTGCGGATCCGTGTATTGTGCTGCTTTGACCACGACCCTCAAATCTTCGTCGGTAAAAGCCAGGATTTGCTTGGCAGCCCAGTAGTCGTCGTCGGGCAAATGATTGGCCAGTGCTGCTGACTCGGTCGTGGGCCGCCATTTAGCCGGATCAAAAACCTTTGACTCGAACAACCCAACCGAGCGAATGTCGGGATAGCGCGCTCGCTGCCAGTCGGGGGCATAGAACCCCATGCCCATAAAGTTTTTCAAGGTCGACCGGAGATCAAATAATGGCTCGTAACCATCGCGCGCGTCTTTGACTTGTTCGAAGCCGCTGCCGAGCAGCGTGGAGAAGTCGACCAGTCCGTGCCGGATGAAATGCGCTCCCTTTTCCTCAAACAGGATATCCATAGTCTGGACTGCACTAATCCAGTCGTTTGCCAGCCAGGCCGAAATCACATGCAAGCCTCGCAAGTCCCGTCGATGTTCATGGAGGACCACGTCGTTGGGATCATCGCTGCGCGTGCCGTGGAATTGGTAAGGTCCGAGCAGCTTTTGTACTCCTTTCGGCGGCGAAATTACTACGGCCCGATAACCCTTGGCCGGATCGCGCGGCACTTTCTCCAGAAAAAGATCAATATCCTCTTCCTCGAGGCGCTCCGCCCGACCGACGGCGTTTATGTCTTCTCCCTCCGGATCGGCTAAGAGTTGCGCGCGGTCGAAATAGACCAGATGGTGCTCGGCCACCACGTAGCCGAGGGCGTGGAAAATGCGGGAGCCGATCATCTCGGCGCCGGTGGACATTTCCAGCCGCCGCGGAGTATCAAAGCGCAGCAGATAGAGTTGGTTCTTGGCGTCATGGATCAAAATTCCGGGGCGGATTCCATACTTTCGGACTGTCAGCACTCGCCACTTCTCCTGGTGGGATGGAGCTTCGCCTCGGCCCGAACCCTCCAGCAGTTCCTTGGCTGAGAGCCGCTGGCGGGCATGCCGATTCACAAACCAAAGGCCGTCCATGACCTCACCGAGGGTGTTGGGACTCAGGGCGGGGATCACTCCATTCGCCGGGTGGCGTTGGCCGGGCGTCCCGAACTGGCCAGTAACCATCTCGTAAAGGGGGTTCAGCCCCCTGAAATTAGCCGCGTCAGCTGGAAACGGAGCGGGATCTTGAGTCAGAGGGTCGTCCGGATAGAACTTCTGGGCCTGCAGCGGCACCGCCCACAGCAGCACCGCTAATTGCAGGAGCTTGCTCCATCGATAGCGCTTGAGGTTCATGGATTTCGCATCACCACATGTTTGAGAAGGTCCACATAAACCGATACCCTTCGTTGCTGATCGCGTTGTCGAGGCGCATGATCACAGCCTCTCGCAGCGTGAATCGAAACCCGATGCCACCGGCATATTTCGCCTTGGCCAGATTGAGATGGCTGGCCGCCGGAGCCACTTTCCCCGCCTCGGCAAAGATGGCGGCGTGCCCGCCCGAGAAGAGGTGCCAGCGGTGTTCGAGGGTGGCCAGCAGTGAGCTCTGGTCATAGAACCGGTACCGTTCAAACCCTCGCAGCATATCGTTTCCGCCCAGAGTGGGCTCCAAGTAAAACGGAATGGTCTGTCCCTCACCGGCTTGGGTGGCAACCATGGCCAGACGCAAAGCCACGACGCGGGTCCTGTTCCAGTACGGGAAATACTGCTCCACCGCCGAGTCCCAGCTGTTGAAGGTGTGCCGCCCGAGGTCTTGATCCCAGTAGCGCCTCAAGTGGACGTAGTAGTTCCCCCCGGAGCGCGGACCGGTAGGCAGGTCACGGTAGTCGTACTGCACGGTAAACCCCGCCCGCAGAAAGTTCGGTTGATGGTCAATACCGGGTGTCTGGTCAGGAGTAAACTTCTCTTCAGTCGAGGGGAAGCCGTCTCGTTTTCCGGGTCCGGTGTTCGGCGCGTAGAAACCGCCCGTGAAGCCCAACCAGAGTCCCTTCCATACCCGGTACCGGCCTCTGAAGTCGATGCTGGTATCTTCCAGCCGGTAGCTGGTGCGGTCTTCTTTGCGCGAATCCTGTCCTGGACCGTAGTAGTCCATTTGCGGCGAGTTTTCGTATTTCGCGTAGAAACGCAGCTCGCTGCGACGTTGATTGGTGAGCCGGGACAAGTCCATCTCCAGGTCGAACATGTAGGCTTCCTGCAGCGTTCCACGAGCCGTAGCGCGGAACGCTAGTTTCTCGTTCCATAAATCGACACGCCGGTAGCCAATGCCAGCCGACGTGCCGTGGCCCGACCGCATGCCGCCGAGCATAAATTGGATCCCGTTATTGCCCCTCTTCAAGCGAGCGCCTTCAAGGAGACCGCTGTCCGTATATTTGTCGATCAGCTTGACAATGCCGGAGGTCCGCTCCGGCCACAGACGCGCCCGTTTGTCGGTCCGCGCTTGTCGTATCTCCTCCTCACGAGAGGTAGCCTGGGCCTTGAGCTGAGATGCCAGTGAAAGCAAGCATAGCGTACCCACAAGCAACGCCCCAAAGACGCGTGACAGCCGCTTTACAGGTCGAGGCGCAGATTCATGACCCGCGAGCAACCTAGTAGTGGCTCCGCTGGTTGCTGATCCTCTTACCCGGCGGCGCCGCCGCAGTCGCACTCGCCGACGCGTGGGACGGCTGTCCCTCGGCCGCCCTCTTCCCGCGGGAGGGTGCCGGGAATTTCATCGTTCTGTGAACTGTCTCGGTCGCGAATGGGACTGGATGGTCTCATGTTCGTTTCTGGTTTCTCCTTGATGTGACGCCGCGGTGAAGAGCGCACGATACCATAAAAACCCCTCGCCCGCGATGGCCAAGAAGCGCTGCTCGGGCGGATTTGTGGGCTTTTGCCGATGGATAGAACCGAAGTCTCTTCACCACAATCGGAACGCCCTTCGATCTGCATTCACACGCCGGCGCGTTCGGCTTCGCGGACGCCGACGGCAAAGCGGCAACCGGCCGCACAGAATGAAGACGCTCAGGCTCGCTCGGCTCCCGGCTTTCCGTTTTCCACCACGAACGAAGCCCGAGTGCTGATGGTTCCATCCTGGCGGGTAACCGACGAAACGATGCGGTAGTCGGTTTGCCAGCGGCTGGGCGTGAGGGCACAGCGCACATAGCCCCGCTGGCCATTGAAGAAGCGGATGTGCGGATTTTCCGGGAGATAAGCCTGCACGCCGGCAGGCACATCCTCTCCGTCACCACCGGAACTGATCGAGCTGCCGACAAATTCTGTGCCCACCGTTTCCGACTTGGGGTCGCTGAAGTCCGTCTTCAGATCTGCCACCCAGTTCGAGTGGATGTCTCCCGTGAGCACGATCGGATTTGCCGGCTTCCGGCGGCGTAGAAAGCTCAGGATGCGGTTTCTGCCTTCGACATAGCCGCTCCACTGATCCATGCTGAACATCTTGTCGGGGCCGGCTCGACGATCGACCTGCGCCATCATCACCTGCTGAGCGATGACATTCCATCTGGCTTTCGAACGATCCAATCCTTGAAACAGCCATCGCTCCTGCGCAGGTCCCAGCATGGTCGCGCTCGGCATCCAGCGACGCGGGACACGGGGGTTTATTACCATCGCCGCACGGCTGGTCGGTGCGGTACTGCCGGGTGTCCAGGACGGAAAATTCGGCGAGGTTTCCGAAAGTCAGACGCCGGTAGAGCTCCATATTGGGCCCGCGCGGCAGCGACGCGCGCCGCAGCGGCATATGCTCGTAGTACGCTTTGTAAGCAGCCGCGCGCCGGGCCAGAAATTCCTGCCTGGGCGCGCCCCGCTCTTCGGCTTCGTTTGCGTAGTTATTGTCCACCTCATGATCATCCCAGGTAACAATCCACGGAAACAGCGCATGCGCCTTCTGCAGGTCGGGGTCCGTCCTGTACTGCGCGTGGCGATTCCGGTATTCCTCCAGCGTCTTGATCTCGCCGCCGTGATGTTGCCGGACGCCGGTAGTCTGGGCTGCGCCTTCGTAGATGTAATCACCGAGGTGAATCACCAGATCGAGATCCTCGGCGGCCATGTGGCGGTATGAAACAAAGAAACCGTGCTCGTAGTGCTGGCATGAGACGAAGGCAAGTTTCAGCCGGTCGACTTCGGAGCCGGTTGCAGGAGCAGTGCGGGTTCGGCCGACCGGGCTGACATGAGATCCGGCTTTGAACTGGTACCAGTACCAGCGCGCGGGTTCGAGACCGCGCACATCGACGTGCACCGAGTGCGCCATGTCAGTCGACGCCGTTGCCGTCCCGCGTTTAATGACCTTGCCCATCTTTTCGTCTGCGGCGACTTGCCATTCCACCGAGACAGCGGCCGGGGGCATGCCTCCGCCTTGCATTGGTTGGGGCGCGAGACGCGTCCACAGTACGATTGCGTCGGGCAGCGGGTCGCCGGAAGCTACTCCCAGAGCAAAGGGGTTTGACGAGAACTGGGCGCCCCCTGCCGTGCTGATGTTGATATAAGGAAAACCAAGAGAAAGCCCTAAGAGTCCTGTGTCACGCAGGAAGCTTCTCCGGTCAATCGGTTTAGGCGAACGTCTGACGCGCCGCATGCTATTCTCCGGCTTCGGGTGAGGTTCCTTGGCTAACTTTGACGACTTCATACTAACATGTGAGCGGCTCTTCGCGTCTTGGCGGTTTAGCGCGTAAAAACAAAAGCCACCACCAAGACACGAAGAAACCCGAAGATCAATTTTGGTTGCGCCCTCCGACTCCGTTAACGCTATGGAAAGGATGCACAACAGCAAGAATCGAACCGCGGTGAAGGATCCTGTGTGCGGCATGTCCGTCGATCCAGCCTCTGCCGCCGGCGCGTACTCTCACGCGGGCCAGGAATACTTCTTCTGCAGCCTGCACTGCCTGGAGCGCTTTCGCGCAAGGCCCGACGACCTACCTGAACAAGCCCCTCGTGCAACTCTCGTTGACGGCAGATGCGTCAAAGACCACCGAGCCCGGCGGCGATTTCACCTGTCCGATGCATCCCGAAGTCAGGCAAGAGAAGGCCGGACCTTGTCCCCGATGTGGCATGGCGCTGGAGCCGCGCGCGGGGCGCGCCGCAATTCCGAGTACGGACTACACCTGTCCAATGCACCCGGAAATCGTGCGACGGGAGCCGGGAGCGTGTCCCATCTGCGGAATGGCGCTCGAGCCGCGCGCGATCGGTGGTGAAGAAGAGGTCGATGTCGAGCTGCTGGACATGACACGCCGGTTTTGGATCGGGCTCATCCTGACGTTCCCGCTTCTGCTCCTGTCGATGACGGAGATGGCCCTGGGCCGGAGAGTCTTCCCCGAGACTTCGGGAGGACTTCTCAACTGGATCCAATTTGCGCTCGCGACTCCGGTGGTGCTCTGGGGTGGATGGCCCTTCTTCCGCCGTGGATGGGCCTCGATAATTAACCGCAGTCCCAATATGTTCACGCTGATTGCGCTCGGCACCGGGACTGCCTACTTTTACAGCGTGGTCGCCACCGTAATACCCGAGATTTTTCCCCACTCCTTCCGCAGCCATGGCGCAGAGATCGCGGTCTACTTTGAAGTAGCGGCAGTCATAACGGTGCTGGTATTGCTCGGGCAGGTGCTCGAGCTGCGGGCGCGGAACCAGACCCGCAGCGCTATCCGCGAGCTGCTGGACCTGGCCCCCAAAACTGCACGGGTCATCCGCCCCGACGGCAGGGACGAAGATCTCCCTCTTGATCAACTAAGGCCCGGCGATCGCATCCGGGTTCGTCCCGGAGAAAAGGTGCCCGTCGACGGCGTGATACTTGAGGGAACGACCTCGCTCGACGAATCGATGGTTACCGGAGAGTCGCTCCCGGTTGAAAAGAAACCGGGCGATCGAGTCACGGGAGGCACTATCAACGGAACTCATGGGTTCATCATGCGAGCGGAGCGGGTCGGGGCAGACACGCTCCTGGCCCGGATAGTGCGGCTCGTGGGAGAGGCCCAGCGGAGCCGGGCTCCGATCCAGCGGCTGGCCGATACAATTTCGACCTACTTCGTCCCGGCGGTGGTCGCCATAGCGGCGCTCACGTTCGTGCTCTGGGCGCTCTTCGGCCCCGAACCGCGCCTGGCATACGCACTACTGAATGCCATCGCCGTGCTGATAATCGCGTGCCCGTGCGCTCTCGGGCTGGCTACGCCCATGTCGATTATGGTCGGCGTCGGCCGCGGCGCCAAGGCCGGGGTCCTGGTCAGAAACGGTGAAACGCTCGAGATCATGGAAAAGGTCGAAACCGTCATCGTGGATAAAACGGGAACGCTCACTCAAGGAAAGCCGCGGTTGGTTTCGGTCGCCGGGCCCGAAGACAAACAACGAGAAGCGGAATTGTTGCAGCTCGCGGCCAGCCTGGAACGCGCCAGCGAACATCCTCTGGCCAATGCCGTTGTCCAAGGCGCAAAGGAACGAGGTGTGGATCCGGTTGAACCCGAAAATTTCCGGTCGCTCACCGGGAAAGGGGTAATCGGCAAGGTAAAAGGACGTTCGGTCGCGCTGGGCAATCGCCAGATGCTCGACGAGCTCGGAGTCTCTCCCGGAGATCTGCTGAAGCTCGCGGAAGAGCTGGGTCAAAAAGGACAGACCGTCATCTTTGTCACGGTTGATGGAAGGGTTGAAGGCCTGCTCGGGGTCGCCGACCCGATCAAGGACTCGACGCCTGAAGCCATCCGAACGCTGCACAGCGAGAGAATTCAGATCGTCATGGTCACGGGCGATAATCTGCCCACGGCGCAGGCCGTTGCCCGCGCGCTCTCTATCGATCGGGTCGAGGCCGAGGTTCTCCCCGAGCAGAAGAACCAGGTCGTCAAGCGGCTACAGGAAGGTGGGCACAGGGTGGCAATGGCAGGAGACGGCATCAACGACGCGCCGGCGCTCGCCCAGGCTGATGTCGGCATAGCGATGGGGACCGGCACCGACATAGCGATCGAATCCGCCGACATAACGCTGGTCAAGGGAGACCTGCGCGGAATCGTGCGGGCCCGGCGCCTCAGCAAGGCGGTCATGCGAAACATCCGCCAGAATCTCTTCTTCGCCTTCGTGTACAACGCCCTGGGCGTGCCGGTCGCCGCAGGTATCCTTTATCCCTTTTTCGGGCTCCTGCTCAGCCCGATGATTGCAAGCGCAGCCATGACCTTCAGCTCGGTGTCAGTCATTGTGAACGCTCTGCGCCTGCGGAAAGTCGCTTTGTGAGGTTGTAACAAACACGCGAACTCTTGGTCCGCCGCTTTCTTATTTTTTAGGCATTTCGATCTTCGAAACCTTGATCGTCTTCTTGTCGGCGCTCATCTCGCCCGTGAGCTGCACGGTGTGCCCCGCGTGCTCTTTCAAGCCTGCGAAACTCTGGTTTTCGACGGCGTAGACCTTACCATCGCTGGCGAAAACGTATTTGGAACCACCCTTGACGCAAGCAAGGGTGCAGTCCCGATCGTTCGCCTGCTTGCCCCCGTGCTCCATTCCCTTGTGGCTCGCCCCGCACATGTCGTCGCTGATCTTGCCGGTCAAGGTTGCTTCGGCCGCGAAGCTGGAAACTGCGCCTGCCAGAAAGAGTGCCAGAATCCCAAATGTTAGTCTTTTCACAGTCATCCTCCCTAGTTGAGTTCGGCTGGATGTTAACCTGAATTCTCAGCGTTTCGGCAACCTTAGTGTTTCTTCGTGTCTTTGAGTCTTAGTGGTATTTTTTTTCCACGCCATCGAAATAGAATGCCTTGTCCCTGGGCCGAAAGGGACGCTGGAACCAGAGGGGACGGCGAAGATGGTCCGGCCCTGGAGCGGGGCGAGTCATGGCAATCCATTGCTGGTAAATGGCGAAGGACTTGTTGGTGTCGACCAGGATATCGCCATAGGTCTCATCGGAACCCGGGAGCTCGAGGCGCACCTTCTGGTGCCAGCAATGCATTCCGCTGACGGGATCGGGCTGGGACGCAAAGGTCAGGTTCTGGTGAACTCCGGCATCTTGCCACCAGATCCGTTCTGAATCAGGATCTCCGCTCTTGAAGGGACGGACTCCGTGAATCTGCCGGATGCGCCAGATTCCATTCGCTTCCTCTTCGATTTTCACCAGCGCGGAGCACCAGCGGTCCGTCCCATCCTCTTCGGTGATACGCCAGCGGCCCATGTGATGGGAACACGCGACCACTCCCGGACGAATACCTTCGGTGACCCAGGTACGGAGGACGAAGTGGCCGATGGCCGTGTTGACCTTGATCAGGTCTCCAGTCGACACGCCGATGCGACGCGCATCGGTCGGGTGCATCCAAAGCGGATTGCTGTGAGAGATCTCATTCAGCCATTTCGCATTTCCCGACCTGGTGTGGATCAGAGTAGGAAGGCGGAAGGTGGAAATCAGTACATATTCACCCTTTTCTCGATCGAGCGAAGTCCAGTGAACGTGGCTGCGGATGTACGCCGGCAAGGCGTATTCCCCCCAGCCCCACTCTTTCAATGTGCCGGAAAAGAATTCCAGCCTGCGCGAGGGCGTGGGAAATCCAACGACGGCCTTTCCGTCGACCAGCAGACCCACCGGTTCCGTTCTGCCGTTCCTCTCGACCAGCACTCGATCAAACTCGTCCACGCGTGCGCGTTTGAATTGCTCGAAGTTGAGCGGCTCGTTCTGCAAGTCATAGACCTCCTGCTTGACTTCAAAGGCGCCGTACTTGCGCATGTACTCCAGCGGGGATAAACCTTCCCTGGCGGCTGACTCAGGCAAACCAGGAACGCTGTTTTCAAAGATCCAGCGATAGTACTCTTCAACCGTCACGCGCTCGCCCGGGTGATACGGGGACTCGAAGAATCTCCGAATCCCCATTCCGCCGTCAGGGTCGATGCGCCAGGAGAGGTTTATCCAGAATTCGTCCTCTTCCCAGACCTCGCCGGGATTGGCCAGATAGGTGAACTGGAATTTCTCGCCGCCCCGCTCGCGCGCCACACGGACAACCGGCTGACGGAAAGCAATCCAGCGCGCGGCGTGCGTTTCCTGGCTCTGCAGGTCGTGCCGTTCGCCGCCTACCCCCATGGGGAGAACGTAGTCAGCCAGCCAGGCAGTTTCGCTCCAGATGGGCGTGAGCGCGGCATGCATCCCCACCTTGTCCTCGTCGCGCAGAACTTCGATCCAGGAAGCTCCATCAGGATTGGTCCAGACCGGGTTGTAAACCCGAGTAAAGTAGACACCCAGCCTGCCTCGCCCCTCCTTGAGGAAATAGGGGAGGAGGTAACTCATTTCGTGATGGGCCAGCGGGTATTCGCGAGGCCACATGAGTTCGTTCCATTCGTCCTGTCCGTCGGGCACCGCGAAGGGCACAGGTACGAACTTGTCCCAGCCGGCGGGGGAAGTTCCACCGCGCGTCCCCACGCTCCCGGTCAGCACGTTCAGAAACTCCAGGGCGCGCGAAACCTGCCATCCGCCCAGGTTGCCGCTGGCGGCGCTCCTCCAGACATGTGTCGCGAACGCTGATCCCGCGCGACCAATCTCGCGAGCCACCTCGACGATCTGCTGCGCCGGAATCCCGCTCTCCTGTTCGGCGAATGCCGGCGTGAATTCAGAATAGATCTCCCGGAGGGCAGCGAGGAATTCTTCGAAGCTCGCGTCGCCCTTCCCCTTCTCTTCAGACATGAACTGCCGCCAGTTGGTCCAGCGCCGGACAAAGTCCTTGTCGATCAGACCTTCGCCCAACAAGAGGCGAGCCATGGCGAGAAGCACGGCCGTTTCAGTCCCGGGATAGGTCGGCAGCCAGTAGTCGGCCATGCTGGCGGTATTGGAAAGCCGCGTGTCCATGACGGCGATTTTGGCCCCGCTGAGCTTGGCCTCGATGATCCTTTGCGCGTGAGGATTGAAATAGTGCCCGGTCTCCAGATGAGAGCTTATCATCAGAATGAATCGGGCATTGGCGTGGTCCGGCGAGGGGCGGTCGAGTCCCTGCCACACGTCATAGCCGAGCCGGGCAGCCGAAGAACAGACGTTGGTATGGCTGTTATGGCCGTCGATGCCCCAGGCCTGAAGGACTCTTTCCATGTATCCGTCGTGACCCGGTCGCCCCACGTGGTACATGATTTCATTGCGGCGCCCCGCCAGGATCAGCTTTCGAATCTCCGATGAGATCTCTTCCAGAACCTGATCCCAGCTGACTCTTTGCCACTTTCCTTCGCCTCGTTTACCGGTGCGTTTCAGCGGATAGAGGATGCGTTCGGGGTCCTTGATCTGGTTGACGGTCGCGGGTCCCTTGGCGCAATTGCGGCCACGGCTGGCCGGATGGTAGGGATTCCCCTCCATGCGCCGAACCGACCAATCCTTCTTGTCGACGAAGGCGAGAAGCCCGCAAGCAGCTTCACAATTGAAGCAGGTGGTGGGAACCACCACGTAATGATTTTCCACTTTGCGCGGCCACGCCCTGGCATCGAACTCAACCCAATCGTCCCACTGTTCGGGTGGCGGCGCCTTTTCCAACGGGGCTATGCTCATCCCCTCCGGCAGATACGCGGGCGAATCCTTCATAGAGGTATCTTTATAACGTTTGGGAGCAGTTGAGGCCTGAAAGGCCGACAGAGAGAAGGCCCGGCCCTAAGAGATTGTCTCAAAACCTGCCAATAAGTGCGGACGGCCTATCAAGCCCGTCGGCTAGTGGCGGCACAAATGAACTTTTTGAGGCTGAGTCATCTCGATTATGTTGTTTGCGACGGGCCTGATGGACCGTCGCCACAGGGCGCTCGGAAGAATCTCTGAGCCACCTACCAGGGGAATCTGAGTTTTGACGGGCGGGGCTACTCACTGCCGGTCCTTCGGCCCTGGCGACAACAGAGTCAACTCCTACCGCTCGCCCCAAATACGTTACCGTAATTTTGCCCCCAGCCAACTTAGTTGGGCGAAGCTTGCTTCGCCTGGTTCGACTACGGTCAGACACCGAAAGAGCCACCGGAAATAAAGACACCGTATTCATGAAACCGCGCACTAAGTCAACGGCATCGCCTGACCGGCGCGAATAAAGCAGTCCTCGAAGGCCAGAAGCCCGATCAGGGACAGCGCGGAAGCCAGCATGGGAAAGGCGAAGCCGGAGGAGGGGTCCGCGAAATAGAAGGCCAGCAGGTGAATCGGTATTGCGACTCCGCTGAATACCGCCGCAAACCAGAACAGGCGGGCCAGAGGACCCTGAAGCATGTATTGTACGGCTCCCGCCGCGTCCTGGTTGCCGTGAGGTAGAGCGATCTCACTCAGCAGGAGGACGCCATGCACGCAAAGCCCAACCAACAGGCAGCGGAGCAACAGATCGGTGAGGAAGCGCCCCGATTCAAAATAGAACGATGCCAGCGCCAGCGCGGCGGATCCGGCGAGGAAAGCTTGAACAATCAAGTGGGGAAAGAGCAGCCGGGACTGCCACAGGTCGCGCGCCTTGGCCTGAGCCAGGAGGAAAGCCGAGTACCCGGCAGTCATGGCCGCAAGAATCAGAGCCGGCCAGAGAAGCAAACCCAGAAGCGGCCCTGAGCCGACGAAACCGGCGAACAGCCATAACATCCCGATGCCGGAGAAGAGAATCAAAATGTATGCGCCCCACACCAGCCAGGAGCGCAGATTGGGGTGGAACAAAACCTTGAGAAAGCGCTCCGGCCTTTCGAGGTCTCCGATCAGAAGAAGGGTTGTAATGAAGGTAAGGACCAGCGCCATCAGCGGAGCCACGCGGCCAAACAGCACCGGCGCCCGGGCATAGCCCATGAGCATCAACAGAGCCGCTACAAGAATCGGCCCGGCCGCCAGCGATTTGGTCCACAGGTAGAGGGGTATGAGAAATCCCCAAGCCTTCTCGTGCGCGACGTCATACGTGGTTTGCGCGCGATCTGTGTCGGACAGAATCCGGAAGTCGGCGTCTACCTCCTCCGGCGGCCGCTCGGCACACATGTAGCTGGCGCTCTTGGGAGCCGCGCCCGGAGTGAGCGAAGTCATGTCGCCATCGATGTAATAGAGCTTCGGCAAGGCTCCTTTTTCAGGCTTGCGCACGGTGACCTGCTGGGTAGCGATCAGACGCGATATCCTGCTCAGCGGATCATCGAGGTCTCCGGCAACAATGGCCTCTTCCGGACAAACCGTCACGCACGCCGGCTCCAATCCTCTCTCCACCTTGTGAGCGCAATAGTTGCATTTGGCAGCAGTCTCCGTATGGGGATCGATGTAGATGGCATCGTACGGGCAGGCGGCCATGCAGGACCTGCAGGCAATACATTGTTCGTTATCGAAATCTACGATCCGGTCGGGACGGGTGAAAAGCGCGCGCGTCGGGCAGATCGTGACACAGGGGGCGTTGTCGCAATGGTTGCAGCGCAAGACCGTGAAGTAACGCCGCACGTCGGGGAAAGATCCCTTCTCTACGTTCTTGACCCAAGTGCGAAATTTCCCGAGCGGCACCTCATGTTCGGCTTTGCAGGCAACCGTGCATGCATGGCATCCGATGCACCGCCGGTTATCAATCACAAAGCCGTATTTCACCCGGACATACCCGAAGAGGTCGAGGTCTAGCGTGCTCACCGCAAAGGCGCAAAGGATCACGAGACCCTTTGTTCGCAGGGGAGTCTATCTATGTTAAAGGCTAAAAAGCAATTCTTTGCGTCTTCGTATTGAAAGAAGATTCTTGGTGTGTCTTCGTGTCTTTGAGTCTTCCTCTAACCACGAAGACACGAAGTCACGAAGAAACACTAAGACTCGAGCTTGACCAGGGAATCCATTTGATCGGACAACGCAGAGGTATCTCGCGGCACAGCGCCGCCACTGTGCTCCCAGGCGGCGCGGTTTTCCATGCAAAGGTAGACAAAGACTCGAGGAGCGGCCTCACGAATCCAGCCTCGCACCCTGGTGTACATTTCCTCACGGATGGGACGGAAGTACCGGATCTTTCGATGGTTGCCTGCAACAAACTCGCCGTAGGGAATCTTGGACTTGGGAAATCTGCGTCGAACGATTTCCCGGAGATGCGGCGTGAAGCGCAGGCTCCCGAGGCTAACCCAGGCTACGCCGGACGCGTCCACGGCGGTAAAGATATCCTCCACCGCTGTCTTGTAGTCCGTCTCCCAACCTTCATAGTGAATAAGCGGGTCGAAATGGAAGCCAATTCTATAACCCCACTTCTGACATTGTCGCGCGGCGGCCAACCGTTGATCGAAGCTCGCTGTCTTCAGCTCCTCTTCACGAGTAACGCGCCTCGAATTGATCGACCAGGAGACCACCGTATGTCCCCGATGATCGAGGCGCTCCAGGTTCGCGACCCGGTCGGATTTTGTTTTCAATTCGAGAATGCCATTCGAAAGCCCTCCGAAGAAGGGTACCAGGCGACGCGAGTAGTGAGTGAGGTCATCGAGCGCCAGCGAATCGGATATTTCGCCTGTTCCGATGCGGAACAGGCGCTGGGGAGCCTGCCCGAGCCGGGTTTCTACCTCCGAAAGCAAATCGTCCAGATTGGTGAAGACCATGAGCGCTGGATTATTCAGGTAAGATTGCAAAAAGCAGTAGGTGCACTCCAGATGGCAATTCGAAGCGTAATTCACCACGAAATAATTGCAGCAGACTTCGGCGCCGGCGCCGGGACAGTCTTTCATGAAGCGTCCCCGGTGCCGGGTGAGGATCAAACACCGTTTCCCGCTCGCGTGTGGATCCGAGGAGCGGTTCAATTCAGGCAGTAAGGCATCCACCCGCTCGATGGTTGTAACCGGGATTCCTGGCAGCCGCTGCAGAATTTCAGAAGTGCTGGAATCCTGCCACGCTTCCTGTTCAACGACGATTCGATCGGGCCGGTACATAATCATTGCAGATTGCGGATTGCGGATTGCGGATTTAAATAAATCTCATCTAATTGTTAAATTCCAATCCGCAATCGGAAGGTCCGCAATCGAAAGAAGCTTAGGATTTAGCACTCCCTTTTTCCTTTGCGAGCGAATCGCAATCCGCAATCTGCAATCCGCAATCCGAAATCGAGAAGAGGGCTTCGAGCGCGGGAGCTTGCGCCGCGCGCTCCAGAGCCTTCGACGTATCCCTGAAATCCCGCGGTGAGCGAACACTGAATTCCACGCGTATCTCGGGCGACTCAAAGAACGGCGTTGGGGACACACGGATATTCGCCGGCAGACTCAATTCCTGTTCGCGCGCCCGGAACTGTTCCTCTGTTTTTGAGAGTCTCGGATTTCGCTTTCGATAAAGGAACTTGTGAATCCGCTCCCCTTTTTGAAATGGCGAGAGGCTCGTGTCGTGTACGGTTTCTGTTATCTCTTTTCCACTCAGAATCTCATCGGGATCCGACTCGGCGATGGCAGCAAGCTCTTCGAGGAGGTCCAGTGTCTCTCGCTGCAAGCTGGCGCTCCACCGTACACGCTCCAGCACCGAGCTCATTCTGCTCTGAAGCGACAGCGGGGCGCGCGCGAGGCGTTCTGCGCTGGCCAGGGTGATGCGCCCATCGTTCAACATCTCCCGCAGCTGCGGATGGAGATCGTGCAGCGCCAGGTAGGCCCGCAGTGTATTTTTGTGAGGGGCCAAGTCAAGGACCGGAAGGTAAATCTCCACGAGCTGGTCATGTTGGACACCGCAATGGTTCTTCAAGGACGCCAACACTCTCGCCTTTTCCAAAGGACTCAGTTCCCGATGCGACAGGTTTTCCCACAGGGCCATCCGGAACAATTCCAGATCGGTGTGTTCGCGTTCATGCCATATTCGAGCCAGGACGTCCGGATGTCCCAGGGACCTCAAAGCCCACAGCCTTCGAAAGCCGCAGATGACTGCAAGACCCGCTTCATTGCGCGCCAGCAGGCACACTGGACTAAGCTGGCCGATCTGGCGCACGGACTCGAGCAGCCGCGCGGAGTCGAGTTGTTCACTGATCCGGAAGCGCTGGTCTTCGAAATCCACGCTCTCGAGCGTCACTCTATTGAAGGTCATGCTGCGAAGGATAGCGGATAGGCCCGAGAGCCCGGCTGATTAAAGAATGCCCGGTCCCTGTCATAGGTTATCAGACGTGGTTTCTCGAACAACCCAACAGCCGACCACGAGCACGTGCACACCACGTCGTCTACGTTGACGTGCACGTGAGGGAGTGGTTGCGATTGGCTTTTCGTTGGAGCACCTGACGGTTCTCTGGTGGTAAGTAAATAAGCCGATTGAACTAGACAGCTTTTCAAAATTTGGTTATAAGGTTTTTCAGCGCTGACCATGGTCAGACAATTCACCGCAAATCGCAGGAGCGTCCTCCGAAGCATGCGGAAGGATCGCAGCGGACGGCGCTCCAAGAGAGAAGGAGCCAGCAAAATGTATCCCCGTTCAGTCCAATTGCTTCTGAGAAACATGGCTAACCTGCTCCTCGTCTCGGGGATTTTAGCCATATCGGCGAACTTACCGGGGCAGGCTCAGGAACCGCCGAAACAAGAGCCCCCAAAACAGGAACCGGCCAAATACACTGCCGAGGAGTACAAAGCCTTCCAGGCGATTACCGGGGAAGCCGATCCAGCCAAGAAGATGGAACTGATCGCGAAGTTCCTCCAGGATCGTCCGCAGTCGGCTCTGCGCCAGAATGTCGTGGCCGACTACTATGGCATGTTGCAAAAGCTGCAGGGCGAAGAGAAATGGCCCGATCTGGTAGCGGCGGGCGAGCGCTTTCTGACTCTGGTGCCCGACGACGAACTCACCGTTTCCGCACTGGCCGCGGGTTATCAGAAAACCAAAGATCAGAAAAAGTTCGTTGTCTTCGGAGAAAAGGTCTTCGCCAAGAAACCGGAAGGGACCACCGCTTATTACCTGGCCCAGGCCTACAAGGATCTCAAGAACGACGCCAAATTCATCGAGTGGGGCGAGAAGACGGTCTCGTTGTTGCCGGACAATCACGAGATCCTGCTCGAACTAACCAAGAAATTCGGGGAAGCAAAGAAGAACGCTCAGGCCGCGAAATACGCCCGGCAGACCATCAAAGTCCTGCAATCGACTGCGAAGCCTGAAGGCGCCACGGATAAACTCTGGAAGGATTACACGACTCACGCCTATGCCACCTGCTACAACGTCATTGGAAACGTCGCGTACGAGCAGCAGGATTATGGAGGGGCAATCACGAATCTGGAAAACACGCTGAAGTACTATAGCAAGAACGATCTCGCCTACTACCACCTGGCTCATTCTTACTGGCAAAAGGGACAAGTGGACCTTGCGATGAAGAACTTCGCCAAGACTTATCTGTTGAAGACCCGGCTGTCCTCAACCGCCAAGCAACACCTGGATAATCTCTACCGGTCCACGCACCAGAACACGCTCACAGGTATCGAGCGCGTGATCGCCAAAGCCCAGGAGGAACTTCAGTAGAATTGACGATTGTCGATTGACGATTGACGATTGGCGATCGAGTCCCCAGGCGACCGCCTTAAGCTGCGCGATTCAGGCAGTAGCGGATGCTTCTCGAAAGTTCTTGTCCGATCCCGTTAACCAGGGCCGAAGGCCCGGCAGAGAATAGCGCCGCCCGTGAGGACGGGGACTGCAAGACCCCGTGTTGTGAGACCCAGTTTCCGCGACCTCGTGGCCGGGGCACGTACTGTCGACCCTTTCATTCGCTGCCAGAAAGTACTGTTTGACTGTAGGCACATGCTCAGATTGACGACTGTCGATTGAGCCTTCAGGCATGCGCGAGTGGCTGGCAAGCCACATTCGTCAATCGTTCATCATGAAGATACTGGTAGCGGGAGGGAACCGGGTTTATCGGAACTCACGTCGTCCGTGAATTACTTGCCCTCGATCCCGATACCTCGATCCGCATTCTGACGCGGCGGGCCCAGACCGCAAACCGCTGGGGAAAGAGAGTGGAGTTCACGCAAGCGAATGTTACCAAGCCCGCCACTCTTCCTTCAGCGGTCGCCGGCGTTGATGTTGTCATCCATGCAGTCCAGTTCCCGAACCATCCCGTAGAAAACCCCGCCCTGGGTTGGACATACCTCGAAGTGGATGGGAAAGGAACCAGGAACATGGTCGAGGCTTGCAAAAACGCGCGCGTCCGGCGCTTTATCTACGTGACCTGCGCCGGCGGCGCAGCCGGAGAGAACCGGCCCTGGGTCACTGCCCGCAAGATGGCCGAGAATGCGGTCCGCGAGAGCGGGATGGAGTACGTGATCCTGCGTCCCTCCTTCGTCTATGGCCCGGAGGACCGAAGCCTCAACCGAATGATCGGATTTACGCGTCATCTCCCTTTCGTTCCCGTGATTGGCGCTGGTAAGGCCACACTGCAGCCGGTCTCTGTCTTCGACGTCGCAAGAGTTGCAGCGCAGGCGGCTCTAAGACAAGCAGGAGTAAACCAGACCTACGACCTGGGCGGTCCGCAAGAACTTACGATAGACCAGGTCGCGCGCACTATTCAGAAGGTCCTGGGCAAGAAGCGCGTCCTTGTCCACCTTCCCGTTGCGCACGCGAAGTTCATTGCAGGCCTGTTATCGATGCTGCCCAAGCCGCCCCTGTCGCCTGCGGCGGTCGAGTTCATGCTCATGCAAGAAAAAGTAGACCCCAGAGCGGCGGAGGAGGCATTCGGCATGAAGTTTGAAGATCTCGAAACCGCGCTACGGCGCTACGTCCGTGCATTGAACGATTCGATTGACGATTGACGAGTAGAAATGCAAGCCGAAATCCTGATCGCCGCGCTGTCCGCCGCCGGGCTCTACATCTCGATCTACTTTACTCTGGTCTATTACGGCGTCATTCAGGCTGAAAACTCGATCATGCCCGCCTTCTGCAGCATGAAAGAACACACCTGCCAGTCGGTCTTGAACACGAGATTCGCGCGGGTATTTGGCGTGCCCAATTCGCTGCTAGGCGTGATTTATTATCTTTTGATTCTTGTCCTGCTGTTCGCAAACCTGCTGTTTGATCCGGTGCTGCTCAGTATGCTCGTGGTTGTAGCGTGGTTTACGGTAGCGCTGGGGGTTTATTTAATCTACTCGCTTTTCTTCATAATCAAGACGCCGTGTCCCTTGTGCCTTGCGGGGCACGCGATCAACTTCGCGCTCGCCCTCCTGTTCACGAGGGCCTACGATCCTTGGAGTCTTCGAGCCTTCGTGACCCTTCATGGACCAGGGTGAAGCGAGTCGGCTGGTAGTCCGGCCGCGTGCTTCGTGGCCCTCCACGATCCAACAAATTGATGAAAACAACCGCCGGATTTTGGCCTTGAATAACAAAAAGTGATAGCAGACACTCAAGCTGTGCGCCGGGTTTTCATCAGCTACAGTCACGATAGCGAAAAGCACAAAGAGCGGGTCCACGCGCTGGCCGACCGGCTCCGGACCGACGGCGTGACGGTCATCCTCGACCGCGACATGCTGCCGGGCGGGCCACCCGAGGGCTGGCCTCAATGGTCCGAGCGCCAGGTCAAAGAAGCCGAGCTGGTGCTGGTGGCGTGCACAGAAATCTACAGCCAGCGCTACGAAGGGAACCAGGCACCCGGCACCGGGCTCGGCGCTGCTTGCGAAGCCGCCGCCATCCGCCAGTTTATCTTCGACCAGGCCGGGTTTCAACGAGAGAGTCCGGGTCATCCTCTTCGAACTGGCGGACCAGGACCACATCCCGCACCAGCTCAAACGCTACCACGCTTTTCAACGCGGAGGCCGGCTATGCCCAGCTCCTTGCCTGGTTGCGCGGTTCGGAGCCGATCGTAGTTCCTCCGCCCCAACCGCGGGTTATCCGCTGGCCGTCCGAGCGTCGAATACCGCTGGCAGCTCGCTGACCGTAAGGACGAATTCGCTCTCTTCAAGAAAATGATCACGAACCAGTCGCCGCATCGCATTCTCCTGTTGCGCGGCGCCAGCAACACCGGCAAGACTGCTCTCCTCGCCGAACTGCTCGCTTACGCCCGTCACTCGAAGCTGCCCACTGTTTTGCTGGACTTCAAAGGTTGTCCGCTACTGGACGACCTGTTCGAAACGTTGCGTTTGGATCTCGGCCAGGAAATTCTGCGGCACGCTCATGCGGCCAGTGGCACGGCCAGATTCTATCTTCTGATCTCCGATCTTCAGCAGCTCTCCTCGCCGCTCGTGCTGGTCTTCGACACCTACGAGCAAGCATCATCGGACGCTCAGAAATGGCTGGAGAGCCAGTTGCTGCCGCGACTGGACCGGTCTCCGGGCGTGATCATCGTCATTGGCGGTCAGCAGATACCGGAGCACGGGAAGCATTCCTGGCAGTCACTTACTGAAGTCCACGACCTGCAGCCGATCCAGCGAGTCGACGACTGGCTCGAATACAGCCAGCGCAAATGGCAATGCCCGGACGTGAAGCCCGACTACGTGAAAGCACTCACCCTGGCAACCGGCGGTGATCCCGGTAAGGTGAGCGCTCTACTGGAGACCATGGTGCGGGGGTTGCGAACCAACCCGAGCCCTGACCCCGCGCAATGAATTTTGAAGACGCCATCACGAGACTTCAAGCCGCACAGGGCGACCCACAGAAGCTTACCTTGGCCACGGTGGACATCGTGCTGGCCGCCCATGAACCCGGACTCCGCCCAGCCCTCGAAGCCGCCTCGGTGCCACACTGGTTTACCCCCAAGATCCTTGCTGCCCTGATGGAAACTGACGAGGCAGCCGCCAGCGCCTGGGTGGAAAAGCTCCGAACGAGCTGCCGATGGTAGAACGCATTCTCTGCGCGCGGTGGCTGTAACGTCCACGAAGCCACACGACGAGTATTGCGAGCTGAAATGGCGCGAGAACCGCACAACCGGCTTCGCGAACTCTCCGACGCGAGCCAGGAGATGTTTCGGAGGGGAGGAGCCCCACCAGCGTGTCGAGGCAATTTATCACCGGTTGGTGGCTGCGCCGGACCAAGCCGCGGACGAATTGGTTCGACTCTGGAGGGAGTGGCACGAGGCGGGACGCTATGAGCCATTGCAGGCGCTCGGTGTGGCGCTTCAAGAGTTGATTGGCACCGATCAATTGGCTCGCTTGGCTCGCGCTCAGTCCCTGGTCTGCGTTGGCTTGATTCGTCATGGCGGCCTTCCCCTCCAAAAAGCTGAGGAATTGGCACAAGAAGCAGTAAAGCTGTTTCATGAACTTCAAGACGAGCCGGGTGAAATGGACGCCCGTGCCCAATTGGGAGACATCCTTAGGGAAAAGGGAAATCTGGTTGGGGCGCTGGACCAATATCATGCCTTCGAGCAAGTTGCGAAACGCTTTACACAGCGCGACCCGGACAACACCGACTGGCAACGGCAACTGTCATCAGCGCACGACTGCGTCGGCTCCATCTCCGAAGCCCAGGGCCGACTGGCGGAGGCGCTCCGCGAATTCGAGGCCGCCAAGCAGATCAGGCTGCGGCTCACACAGCGCGACCCGGACAACACCTTCCTGGCAATGCGACCTGTCGGTGTCGCACTACCGCGTCGGGAACGTCTACGAAAGGCAGGGACGCCTGCCCGAGGCGCTTAGCGAATTCCAGGCCGACAAGCAGATCATGTTGCGGCTTACCCAGCACGACCCCGACAATACCGTCTGGCAGCGTTACCTGTCGATGTCGCACTACTCCGTGGGGAACGTTTACAAGGCCCAGGGACGCCTGCCCGAGGCGCTTAGCGAATTCCAGGCCTACAAGCAGATCATGCTGCGGCTCACACAGCGCGACCCGGACAACGCAAATTGGCAGCGCATCCTGTCGGTGTCGCACTACAGCGTCGGTCGCGTTTACGAAGTTCAGGGCCGGCTGGCCGAGGCGCTGAATGAATTCGAGGCCTATAAGCAAATCATAATGTGGCTCGCACAGCGCGACCCGGACAACACACGCTGGCAGCGCGACCTGTCGGTGTCGCACAACTGCGTCGGGCGGGTCTACGAAGCCTGGGGCCGGCTGGCGGACGCACTACGCGAATTCGAGGACGACCTTGCCATCGCGGAGCGGCTAGCTGCACACGACCCCACCAACACACAGTGGCAGAAGGACTTGGCTGAGACACGACGCTCCGTGGATCGGTTGAGGAAGGAGTTACACCAGTAGAATCACAGCCCGCGCGAGAATTTCTGCCAGGCCTGGATCACGGCCGGGTCTTGAGGCGCCAGTTGCCTGGCCTTTTCCAGGCTCTCTTTCACGCGATCCCAACGTCCCACCTTCCCGTAAAGGCGCCCCAGAGCCAGGTATGACGAAATATCCGCCGGCCGCCACTCGAGAAGTCTCTCGTTATCCGAAATAGCGGCGCTCGTATCACCCTGCGCCTCCCGGATGCTCGCCAGCCTTCGCAGGGCCGAAACCCCGCCCGAGGTGCGCGGCGCCAGCTGCGCCACTGCCTGGAAAGCTTCCGCCGCGCGCTCTCGCTCACCGACCCGCATATATGCTTCACCCAGGGTATAGTGCGCCGCAGGATCTTCCGGCAAAATTCTGATGGCCTCGAGGGCGTGCTCGATCGCCCCACGCGCATCGTTCTTCACATTCAACAAGATCGAGGCATAGTTCGCCTGGGCCAGCGAACTGTTGGGCGAAGCTCGGACCGCACTGCCAAAAAGAGCGTAGTGGTCCTTCCAATCGAAATTGCGATCCAGGGTCCTGACGGTGTACCCCAGGATGAGAACCAGCGAACCCACCCGGGCGAGAGTTCGCCATCGGGTCCGTTCGAAGCCTTCGCACAGGAGAAACGCCAGGGCGCAGGTAAACCCCAGGGACGGGAAATAGAGGAGCCGCTCCGCCATGATCGTTCCGATCGGACGCAACCAGTTTGAGGTCAGGACGAAAGAAGAGAAAAAAACGAAGCCGCAGAAGAAGAAAACCGGAGCCCGGCGCGCTGAAATCACCGTGCCGAGGAGAAGCAGGACAAGGGCCGCCAGCGATACCAGGGCACGCCACGAAAAAAGCCCGGTCACAGGCTGGATTGCATTGAATGAGTAATCCGCCGAAAGCTGGAGCGGGAAAATCAGCAGCCAGAGGTAGCGTCCAAAAACCCAGGTCGCGGTCAAGAAACGGGACCAGCCGCCGGCATTTACCAGAGGATTCGAACTAGGATTGATATAGAGAGGCATCACGCCGCCCAGGATTTTCACTCTAAGGGCGAGGGTCAACGCCAGGAGCGCGGCATAAGGGACATAGCGGATCAGAGCCGGACGCAATCCGCCAATCTTGCCTCCGCCCAGCAAAAAATCGGTAAGCGGGAGGAGGGCGATAAATGAGAACGCGCTCTCTTTGCAAAGGACAGCAAGGAGAAACGACACTAATGACAGCGCCAACCACCGGGCTCCGCCTTCTTTGCGCTGCCGAACATACGCCCACCAACCTGCCAGAATGAAGAAAGCTGAGAGGCTTTCCGCGCGTCCTACAATAGATGCCACTCCTTCGGTGCGAATGGGGTGCAGGATAAAGAGCAGCGCGCTCAAAAACGACAGAGGGCGCCGCGAGAAGAGTTCCTCGAGCAGGAAGAAGAGCAGGATGCCGTTGAGCGCGTGCAGGACCACGTTGAAAAGGTGGTAACCCGCTGGATCTTCGCCGTCCACCGCATAATTGATAGCGTAGGTCAGCATGACGACAGGGCGGTACAGGCCACCCTGCCTTTCTACCGCCTTCCAGTAATGCCCGCCGAAGATCTCTTTAAGGTGGGCCCCGTCCAACCCTTGAATGGCTGTATTTCCCTGGATGATGACAGTGTCGTCAAAGACGAATTCACCGCCTATCGAATTGGCGTAGGCAAGAAAGGTCGCAAGCACGAGAGCCGCACAAGCAAGACCCGGCGACGGCGAAAACATCGCCGGCACCGGTGACACTCCCGGCGTTCGCGACGCTCCTCCGGCCTTGATTTTCGGTCTGTGCTGCTGCATAACCTGTTGTCCTGGCGTCTTCGGGGCGATCCTGCTGTTGTCGTCTACCGCGAAGACCGGAACCGAGAAAGAGTCCTGCGTTGGCTACCGACCGGCAATTTGCAACCTACAATCCGCACTCGATATGGCGCGCTGCGGAAATCGCGCCGCTCCTGGTCCTGACGCTGTGGGCTTACTGGGGTTGCCTGAAAAACCCGTTTCACTTTGACGATGCCCTGTTCCTGGCAAGCACGCAGGTGACCGAACCCGGCGATCCTCTCTTCCTCCTCAAACCTTCACAGAGCCGCCAGCTGACTTATCTAAGCCTCTTCATGAATTACCGGCTGGGGGGAAAGAATCCAGCGGGGTATCACCTCTTTAACCTGATCGTCCACCTGGCGAACGCGCTTGGCATCTATCTTCTGGTTCGCCTCCTGTGTGCGGCCAAATCAGATTTGTCGAACATGATGATCCGGCGCTGGCTGCCGTTCACGGCTGCCGGCATTTTTGCGTTGCACCCGATTCAAAGCCACGCCGTTAATTACATCTATCAACGCTCCACGCTACTAGCCGCTTTTTTCACCATCGCAGCGATCAGCGCCTTCGTCTGGTCGGAGCGAGCCGCGGCGTCGAGGTCCCTTTCTTCTGCTTGCCGGCCTTCTTTTCATCCTTGCCGCAGCCAGCAAGGAATCCGCCCTGGTCCTCCCCCTGGTGCTGCTGACCTATAGCTGGTGCTACCAGAAAGAACCCAAGCCCCTCAGGAGTTCGCCCGCCGTCCGCCGGTTTCTTGTGGCGCTGGGCGCCCTTTCGCTTGGCGGCGCCGCTTACATTCTCTACAACCTCTATAGCATCGGAGATCGTACCGTGGGCTTGCTGCAAAGCGGCCCGCTGCGCTACCTGACCAGCCAGGTGACCGTTCTAGTGACTTATTTGCGGCTCGTGCTCTGGCCGGCAGGCCTCTCCGTGGACCATGATTTCATGGCCGTCTCGCCCCGGTCGAGCTATTTCTGGTTCTGCGCGCTGCTTCTGATTACCGTGCTGGCCGTGGCGGTGAGGCTACGGACCTGGTCGCCCTCGACCTCTTTCCTGGTTCTGGCCTTTTTTATATTCCTTGCCCCCACCTCCTCTCTCATTCCCAGCGCGGATCTGATGTTTGAACACAGGCTTTACCTTCCCATGATCACGGGTTCGATTGTCCTGGCTCTGGCGCTCATCGCTGTCGTGGGGAGCATTCTCAAGACCAGCAGGTGGCGCGAGGCCGCGTTTGCGATCTGCGCGCTTTTTCTCCTGGTGGGATACGCCGCAGCATCGAAAAAGCGGACTTTCCTTGTGGGGGAACAATGTCCGCCTCTGGACGGACGCGGTGATGAAAGCCCCGGGTAAGGCCCGGGTTCGTTACAACCTTGGCGTATCCTATCTGGGAGTCGATCGAGGCCGGGCCCGCAGCGAATTCCTGAGGACCCTCGAGCTGCGTCCCGATCACGCTCCTGCCATGTACAACCTGGGGTGGCTGGAACAGACCGAAGGCCGATTCGAATCAGCCCGGCGCTACTATCGCGCAGCCCTGAAGGTCGATCCTTCAAACTGGCAGGCGCATCATAATCTCGGGAACCTGGCAATCCTTGAGGGAAACCTGGCGGAAGCCATGGCTGAGTTTCGGGAGACAATCCGGCTGAAGCCGGAGTACTGGCCGGCGCGGCAGACCGTCGCCACCCTTCAGCTCCAGCAGAAAGACTACGGCTCGGCCCGGGTATTACTCGAGAATCTGAAATCCGAGAAGCCGGATGTTCTCGAGATCAGGTATCTTCTCTCCTATGCCCTGGTCGGCGACAAACGGTTCGCGGAAGCCGAGGAAGAGCTGCGCCTGCTGGCTTCAAATGACCGGGATGGACGCTACAAGGGACGGATTGAAGAACTCCGGCGGGTGATGACCGCAAAACCCTAACCTGTTTTTTCAACCGCAAAGACGCCAGGGCGCTAAGGTTCGTTCGGGGACTTCGCCCCGAACGAAGGCCCCTTCTGAACGACAACATGTTGGTTTGAACGTTTCGCTAAGCGCCTAAGAAAATTGTCGTCTTGGCGTCTTTGCGCTTATGAGGTTGACTCGACCAAGGGGTGGGATGTAAGATGCACCCCGGTTCTTTGAGCCATACTGTGCAGACGTTCCTAAGATGAGCCCGTTCTAAGAGGGGGAGCTAGCATGCGTTCGACTTCAGGACCTACGAGCATCACACTTGCAAAATCGGCGATTCTTGTCGCGATTCTTTTCGTAATGGCGCCCGCGCTGTACGCCCAGAGTGACGAGGTACTTTACCTGGGAAACACGCGCACGGTGCAGCCTACATTCAGCAACCTTACCGATCCCGGTCCGATAGGGGCGGAAACAACCACAAGTCTCTACTTCGGCCAAGTGGCCCTGGGCGCAGGCTGGAACACGATCTTTTCGATCGTGAACACTGGAGCTACGACTGTCAATGGCACTCTTACCATTACCGGGGCGAACGGCAGTGCCAATCAATGCCAATATCGATGGGACGGTTACTTCTGCACTGGCTGTGTCGGTTCCCTCAGGCGGCACCCGGACACTGATCGCCAATCCAGTTTCGGCGACCGATCCATTGAGGGCTGGCTGGGCCCGGTATGAGAATATTGGCGGAAATGCCGCGGGCGTAGCCACCTTCCAACAGTCAGTAGGAAACCAATTAGCGACGGCCGCCGGTGTTCTGTCGTCGCAACCTCATTTCGGCTGCCACGATTCCGGTCTACAATGATCTTGCCGCAGCGCGCTTCGTCGGCTTTGCCATCGCGAACCCTAATGCTTCGGCTATCAGTCTCAGGCTGACTACCGTGAACGAGAACTGGAACGATGCGGACGCTGCAATTACGCCCGCTGAACTGAACCCCTTGCAGCAAATGGCCAGATCGCGATCTTCCTGCACGAGATTCCTCCCGGCTCGGACCACATTCAGGGGGTCGATGGTGCTCCAGGGGGCGACGGCGGGTCAGACATTCGTGGTCGTCGCACTGGTACAGAACGGACCCCTGATCACCGCAGTCCCGGTCATTCCCGAGAAAGCGCCTAACGTCCCCTGAGTGAGAAGCTTTCACTGTGGACGCGGCTGACTCTGCCTGCCTCCGGGAGTCCCGGCACGATTTGTCCTCGTGCCGGGACTCCCTACGTCCCTCTGCTTGACACTTCCCTGATCGCTTTCTAAAATCTTGTTCGCACGCATCTGATCACCGCTGCTGTTCCGATTCCTGACATGAACCGGCTTACGCGATCTTGGGTAATACTCTGGCTGCTCTCCCTCGCGGCCTACGGCGCGTCCACCGTCGCACCCCGTCAGTGGCCCGTGTACGGCGGAGACCTCGCCGGCACCAAGTATTCGGAGCTGAGCCAGATCAACCGTTCGAACGTCGGGCAACTCCAGCCCGCGTGGGTCTTCCACGCCCCGGAAATCGCCGGCCGTCTCTCGACCATCGAGTGTAATCCGCTCGTGATCCGCGACGTGATGTACCTGACCTCACCCTCGCTCAAGGTTTTCGCGCTCGAAGCGGCGACGGGACAGAAGATCTGGGAGTTCGTAGCGCCGACCGCAAGAGCCGGCGTCAATCGCGGTTTTGCATACTGGGAGCAGGGGCGCGAGAGACGCCTGTTCTTTTCCGCCGGGCCTTTCCTCTACGCGCTCGACCCCGGCACGGGACGGCCGCTGCCGAGCTTCGGCAAGGACGGCTCCATTGATATGCGCGAGGGACTCGACCAGGACGTTTCCTACCTTCACTTTCGATCGAACACACCGGGGATCGTTTACCGTGATCTCTTGATCATGGGATCCGAGGTCGGCGAGGGCCCGAGTCCCGCCGCCCCGGGCCACATCCGAGCGTTCGACGTCCGCACGGGCGCGCGCAGGTGGATCTTCCGTACGATCCCGCGTCCGGGCGAGCCGGGCCACGAAACGTGGCCGCCCGATGCCTGGAAGACCGTGGGCGGAGCCAACTCGTGGGGGGGATTCACCCTCGACGAGAAGCGGGGGATCGTCTTCTGCGGCACGGGCTCGGCGTCATACGATCATTACGGCGGCAACCGCATCGGAAAGAACCTCTACGCCAACTGCATCCTTGCGCTGGACGCGGCGACCGGGAAATTGAAGTGGCATTTCCAGGCGGTCCACCACGACCTCTGGGACTACGATCTCCCCTGTCCGCCCGTTCTGGTCAAGATCCGGCCCAATAATCGATCGATCGATGCCCTGGTCCAGACAACGAAAATGGGACACCTGTTCGTCCTGGAGCGGGAGACCGGGAAGCCGGTGTTTCCGATTGAGGAACGCCCGGTCCCGCAATCCACGCTTCCCGGCGAGCAGACCTGGCCCACACAACCTTACCCGGTGAAGCCCCCGCCCTACGCGCAGCAGCGACTGACGGCAGCGGAGGCAACCGACCTCGATCCCGAGTCGCACGCATGGGCGCTCGAGCGCCTTCGCGGGATGCGCACCGGGGACATGTTCCTCCCACCCGGATTGGATCCGGCAGTGACGCTGCCGCAGTTCAACGGCGGCACCGATTGGGGCGGCGGCGCGTTCAACCCGCGGGCGGGGGTCTTCTACGTGAACACGAGCAACGAGGCGGAGTGGATCTCGATGGTCCCCTCGACTTCGCGGCGGCCTCTTCGGCTCGGTGACGCGGGCAGCCTGGTATTCCACGCGAACTGCTCGATCTGCCACAGCACGACCGAGGGCCCAACCACCGGAGGCGGGCCGCAATCGCTACGAAACGTAAGGGACCGATTGACGCGAGAACAGGTGACGACGCTGCTGCAGACTGGGCGGGGCCTGATGCCTTCCTTCCCGGGTTTGTCCGGCGGTGAACGACGAGCGCTTCTCGCCTTTCTATTCCGCGACGGCGATGAGGAGATGGTCGATCCGCACACCCTCCCGTCGCTCGAGTCCATGCCGTATGTCGCCACGGGACACAACGAGTTTCGCGACCCGAAGGGTTTCCCGGCAAACAAGCGCCCTTGGGGAACCCTCAGCGCCATCGACCTCAACAAGGGAGCGATCCTGTGGCAGGTACCGCTGGGAACCTATCCCCAGCTCGAAGCCAAGGGGTACCCGCCGACCGGAACCTTCAACATGGGCGGGCCGATCGTGACCGCAGGGGGACTGGTCTTCATCGGCGGCGCGATGGACGAACGCTTTCGCGCCTTCGACAGCGACACCGGACAAGTGCTCTGGCAATACCAGATGAATGCAGGGGGTTACGCCACGCCGGCCACGTTCGAGGTGCGCGGGCGCCAGTACGTCGTCATCGCGGCCGGCGGCGGGGGCAAGCCCGAGACCAAATCTGGCGATGCCTACTACTGCTTCGCCCTGCCCGAGCGGTAGCAGTAAAACTTCGGCGTTTCTTGGTGTCTTCGAGTCTTCGCTGGTTACGGCGGTGTGACCGGTTTCCCGGAGCCCTGGCGGAGGGTTACGCTGGAATCGACTTTGATGTCCCTCCAGACTTCGCGATCCCCGTTGAGCCAGTAGACTTCCACGGCCTCGAGTGCCGCGACCTTGCCCAGTCCGAAATGGACGCGGGCGTCGCTTGCGCTCAGGTAGCTGCCGTCGGTCGAGCATCGCCGCCAGAGTGCCGGCATCCCTTTTCGGAGAACGGCCACCCGCGCTCCCAGACCGCTCCGGTTATCTTTTATCCCCTCGAGACGAACTTCCAGCCAGTGATTTCCGGAGCCGGCTTCGTTGCGCAACAGCCTCACGGGGCCGTTGTTGTTGCTCACGACAATATCGACATCTCCGTCGTTATCGATGTCGCCGAAGGCCGCTCCCCGTCCGACCTCGACCAGCGCCAGCGCCGGCCCTGCCGCCGCTGTGGTTTCCACAAACTTCCGGTTCTCCCCTTCGTTATGAAAAAGCTGGTTGCGTTGTGCGAACGGGTAGGGGGTTCCTTTGAGCGTCTCGAGCAGCGTCACGGCGCCATTGGCCGTAAACAGGTCCAGCCGTCCATCGCGGTCGTAGTCGAACCAACCGGTACCAAAGCCGGTCGAAAGAAAGCTGGTGTGGGCCAGCCCGAATTCGGCCGATGCGTCAAGGAAGAGGCCCTTTCCGTCGTTTCGGTACAGCGTACTCCCTTCTCTTCGAAGGTTCGTAACCAGAACATCTTCATCGCCATCGTTGTCGAAGTCGCCGCATCCGACACCCATGCCCGCCCGGGCCACTCCGTCGGCGGAGTACGCGACCCCGGAGAGGAGAGCCGATTCCTCGAAAGTGCCGTCCCCTTTGTTGATCCATAACAGGTTCGCGGCGCCATCGTTGGCGACATAGACGTCCAGCCAGCCATCGCCGTTGAAATCTGCGCACACGACTCCCAATCCGGGGCCAAAGGCATTCCCGATGCCGGCTGTCCCGGTGACGTCCGCGAACTTCCCGGCTCCTTCGTTTCGGAATAGACGGCTGGGAACAGGCCGGTAGATGCTGGGGGTACAGTAGTCTCGCTCCCCGGTTGCCGCGAAGCATTTGCGGTTTCCCTTGATGGTAAAGTCGATGTAGTTCGCCACAAACAGGTCGAGATCGCCGTCGCGATCGTAGTCCAGGAAGGCTGCGCTCGAGCTCCAGCGCTCGTCATCCACTCCCGCTTCCCGCGTGACGTCGGCGAAGGTGCCATTGCCGTTATTGCGATAAAGGACATTGGACCCGAAGTTGGTCACGTAGAGATCGAGATCGCCATCGTTATCGTAGTCCCCGACCGCACCCCCCATGCCGTAACTTTCGCGCTCGACCCCCGCTTGCTTGGTGACGTCCACAAAGTGAAGCTTTCCGCCAGGATTCAGATCATTGCGGAACAATCGATGGCCACGCGGCTGACCGGGGGGTGGCGGAAAGAGGGCGTCGGCAGGGCGCCTGGTCGTATCGACCAGAGTACCCTGGGGCAGGTACACATCCAGGTCGCCGTCTCCATCAAAATCGAACAGGGCGACTCCTGAACCCATGATTTCGGGCATGTAAAACTCGCCCGTAGCTCCCGTAAAATGACGGAAATTGAGTCCCACTTGAGCGGCCACTTCGCGGAAGATCGGCGCCGCGGCGGTTTTTTCCTGCGCCCGGGCGCCGGCGTTCCCCACGTAGGCTGGGGAAGGCCGCAGGAAACCGATCTGCAGGCCGACTCCGGCGATGACGAGGAGAGAGTAGACTACCGGTGCCCTTTTTCGACTGTCGCAATCCTCAGTCTGGAACCCGCTGCCGCGAGAAAAGGCTCCGGTCACCGATTCTCCCCCTGTTCCAGGACCGCCAGGTCTTTGTCTATGGACTTGAGCAGTTCGGACTGAGCGAGAGTCACGGCCCGCTGCCGCGCATCGCGCATGTATTTCAAGGCGCTCTTGCGATCGCCGGCGCGCGCGTAAGCGGCGCCGAGGCCATACATGTAACGGGGAGTGTTTTCGTCTTCCGGTGTCAATGTTTGAAGAAAATGACTGACTGCTTCCTGGGCCTTTCCCTGATGCACGAGGATCCGGCCAAGATTGAAGTGAGCGAGCCGGTGGTTCGGCTTGTTTGCGATGGCGGCCCGGTAGTGCTCCGCGGCTTCATCCAGCCGCCCTTCGACCATGAGCAGATAGGCATAGTTGCTGTGCGCATCGGCATAGTACGGGTTTATCTCCAAAGCCCGGCGATAAGCTTCAGCCGCTTCTTTGTACTTTTGTTGCCCGGTCAGCATCACTCCATAGTTGTAATGGCTTTCCACAAGGTTCGGGTCGATCGCAAGAAGCGCGCGATAATGCTCCTCTGCTTTCTCCGTCTGGCCCAGCTTTGCATACAGCGTAATCAGATTGACACGAGCCTGAGCGTGTTTTGGATCGGCCTCAAGGGCCCGTTCGTGTTCCTCGACGGCTGCCTGCATCTCGCCCGACCGCTTCGAGGCGGACTCCCTTCCTGAGATGGACGCTCGCTCCGGTCTTGAGGTCGTCGATCGCCCTGAGCAGCGGATCCGGCGTCGGAGGCCAGCTCAGTTTGTCCTTTTGATAGAAAGCCAGGTGTTCTTGAGCCTTAGCCCGGTCGCCTAGATCGCGGTAGGCAAGGGCAAGCGCATAATGGGCGGCGCCGAAACTCGGGAAGAGGTCGCAAGCTTTCCGGAAAAACTCGATGGCACGCGCAGTCTCACGCTGGACGGCCAGAACTCTGCCCAACCCGTAGTAGGCCGCGGCCGCTTCGGGATGCTTCTCTGCAACCGCCTGGTAGGTTTTTCGGCTCTGGTCCAATTGGCCCGCAGCACGGAGAGATTCGCCCAGGGACAGCTCTGCGGGAAGATAGTCGGGGTTTTGGCGCAGCGCTTCTCGCAAGGAGATAGCCGCCTGATCGTGCTTCCCCAGCGCCGCCTGCGTCCTCCCCAGGTAATAAGCCCAGCGCTTGTCGTTGGAATCAAAGGCCCGGGCGCGCTCGAAACACGTCTCGGCAAACTGGAAGTGCTCGTATCCATAGAGAAGCATCCCAAGGCGCCCGTTATTTTCCGCCCGTTCCGGATTCTGAACGGCATCCTCAAATGCCTCCTGAATCTGCTCGCGCATAGGAGATGTGAAACTTTCGAGAGGCAGCTTGGGCAGGGGTGGAATCACGCCGGCATAGAGGGTCAGGACGAACGAGAACCCCATGATAGGCGCCATACGGAAACGGCAGTGAGGCAGATTCAAGGGGAAAATCATGCGACGACTCGGATTCATCTTTGCGGTCTATACGATAGCACAGGTTCCGGGGAGCGGCTTCATGCCGAGAATGACCTTCAAGCGAGCTTATTCTTTAGATGTTGAAGAGATCGAGAGTCCTGTGGCACATTTCGGCCAGGTAAATTGACAAGATGCCAACACTGACACACCTGCGCGGGCCCTTACGACCAACGTAAACGGCACCAACCGCAACAACAACAATACTCGCATCGACGGCTCGACCAGTGTTTTCATCTTTCTGCCGCACCACACCGCCTACGTGGCGCCGGCAGAAACCATCGAGACGGTGAATATCAGCACGAACAACTTTGATGCCGAGCAGGGCATGGCAGGGGGAGCGGCCATTACCCTGGTCACCAAAGCGGGAACCAACGACCTTCACGGCTCGCTTTTCGCATTGCATGACAACAGCGCTGTGCGGGCCAAGAACTTCTTTCTCCCGGCGGGGCTCAAAAAGCCCAACAGCATTCAGAACATCGACGGCTTTACGCTGGGCGGGCCGATCGTCAAGGACAAACTCTTCTACTTCGGCGGCTGGGAGGGGACGCGCGAGCGGGTGGCCCGCGGCTTCAACACTCGATTCACGCTTGCAACCCCAAGATCAGCGTCGAGGGGATTTCAGCACGTTACGACACCATCATTTACGACCCGCTGAGCGGAAATCCGGATGGCTCCGGATCGCATCCCGTTTCCAAATAACATTATTCCGCCAGAACCGGATCAGTCCGATCACCCGTAAGATGCAGGACCTCGTTCCACTTCCCAATCTTCCCGGCGTGACCAATAACTACTCTCGGTCGGCTACCCAGGCCATGAACCGGGATAACTTCGACGTCAAGTTAAACTGGAACCGCACCACCGCCCACCAGGTCTGGGCCAAGTTCAGCATGATGGATGCCCAGGTCAGCGGTGAATACGCCCTTGGGCAGGCCGGAGGCGGCTGCTTATGCGATGGCGGCGCCGGTGTTGGCGATACCAAGGTCTATGTAGGAACCATCGGTACTACCTGGACCATGGGTCCCAGGATGATTGTGGATGGGACCTTCGGAATTACCCGGATGGACCAGACCGGCACACCCCCGGACTTGGGGCAGAACTTCGGACTCGAAGTGCTCGGCATTCCCGGCACGAACGGCAGCGATCCGAAGCAAAGCGGCCTGCCTGCCTTTAATATCACCAGCTATGCGTCATTGGGCAACACCTTTAACTGGATGCCGGCTGAGCGCAATGATAAGAGCTACACCGGCACCGTCAACTTCACCCGGATTCAGAGCGCGCATGAATACCGATGGGGTTTTGATCTAGTCCGGCACGAGCTGAATCACTGGCAGCCGGAGCAACTCGGCGGGCCCAGGGGACGGTTTGTCTTCCCTGGTGACATTACCGCCCTGCGGGGCGGAGCGCGCTCGCCCAATCAATTCAATGCGTATGCGGCCTTTCTGCTCGGGCTTCCCGCCTCCATGGACAAGAGCCTGCAGTATGAGCTGATGACCGGGCGCGAATGGCAGTTCGCCTGGTACTTCCGCGATCGCTGGCAGGCTAGCCGCAACCTGACCCTGTCGTTCGGGCTGCGCTACGAGCTCTATCCTTTGATGCATCGCGCGGACCGCGGCATTGAGCTGCTCGACCTTTCCACAATGAAAGTGAAACTCGGCGACCGGGGTGGAAACCCCCAGGATCTTGGGATCAAGACCAGCAAAAAACTCCTAGCTCCGCGCTTCGGCCTCGCCTATCGCTTGGGAGACAGCACCGTGATTCGAACCGGCTATGGTCTCACCTACAACCCTATGCCGTTCGCTCGTCCGATTCGAGGCTTTTATCCCCTCGTGGTCGCTCAGAATTTTGTCGGACCCAGTGCGTTCGTTCCTTTCCGGTCGATCGCCCTGGGGATACCCGAATTCACGGGGCCCGACCTCAACACGGGTCTGGTTGATCTGCCTCCGACAGTCGACATGCGGACCCCTTACCCGGATCAGATTGACAGGGGATATATTCAATCCTGGAACCTGTCATTCGAGCGCAAGTTCCCGCTGGATCTCGTGGTATCGACCGCGTACGTCGGCTCACAAACGACCCGATCGTTTGCCGATCTTGAGCTCAACGCTGCGGGCCCTGGTCAGGGTAATTCCGGCCGGCCTTATGCGCCTGTGTTCGGACGCACGTCTGCCACGCTCCAGTGGGACGGCTGGCTGAGCGCGAACTACCACGCCTTGCAGGTGGCAGTCAACCGGCCTTTCACCAAAGGCCTATTCCTGAAAGGCGCCTATACTTATTCGAAAGCGATCAACTGGGCGGATGATGATGGCTGGACCGGGCTGACGTTCAACCATCCTTCGGTCCTGAACCGCAATCGTGCTCAGGCTGGTTTCAATATCCCTCACATGCTTCAGCTCGGATTTGTCGCCGAGCTTCCGTTTGGAAAGAACGGCGGCGGTCTGGCCAATCAGCTGATCAAGGGATGGCAACTTAACGGGATCTGGAGTGCGATTCAGGGTAGGCCGTTCAACGTGACTGCTTCGGGCGCTTCGCTCAACGCTCCTGGCAACACCCAGACGGCCGATCAGGTTGGACCCATCACGAAACTGGGAGGGGTCGGCCCGGGACAACCCTTCTACGATCCCTCGTCGTTCCGACCGGTCACTGACGTTCGAAACGTGGATCTAATGAAACGTCCATTCACAATTGCGTCCTGCGGCGACCAACCGCGAAGACCCAATGACGCGAGGTTTCGAGAGTAGTCGATGCGGAAGCTGATACTGATTCTCGTCTCGGTTGCAATCAGTCCTTCGTACTTCAAACCGGCCGAAACGCCAAACTCAATGGTCTACGACTGGCCCTCCTGGGGCGGCGACGAGGGGGGACAGCGTTATTCACCCCTGAAGCAAATAGACAAGACCAACGTCGGCGGCTTGCGTCGAGCATGGACCTTTCATACCGGCGAAATGAGCGACGGGAAGAACTACCCCACAAAGTCGGCGTTCGAGTGCACTCCGATCGTGCTGGACGGGGTCATGTACATAACGACGCCGTTTTGCAGAGTTGTCGCCCTGGATCCCGAGACCGGCAAGGAATTCTGGTCGTTCGATCCGAAACTGGATCGGATGACACGGAGAAACATGTGGGCCCACAGAGGGCTGGCCGTGTGGAAGAAAGGAGAGGACCGCCGGGTGTTTTCAGGCACTCTCGATGGCGACCTCTGGTGTCTCGACGCGCGAACGGGAAAGCCGGTCCCGGGTTTTGGCGAGGGTGGAAGAGTGCGTCACGGATCGATCGGGATGCCGGATCCGCGTCCGTCCGACTGGATGCGCAACATAGCCTCTCCCCCCACGATCTATGAAGATCTGGTGATTGTCGGGGGCATCATTCCCTACCTGCGGGCCTACGATGTTCATACGGGCAAATTAATCTGGGAGAGATTCAAGGCTCCCCGGTCAGGAGAACCGGGTCACGAGACCTGGGGCGGCGATTCGTCGAAGCGACAGGGTGGTTCCCTGTGCTGGACCATCATGAGCCTCGACCGGGATCGCGGAATGCTCTTCGTTCCAACCGACTCGCCGATTTATGACTATTACGGCGGTGATCGGCATGGCGCCAATCGCTGGAGCAATTCGCTGCTGGCCCTGAAAGCCAAGACCGGGGAATTGATCTGGGATTTCCAGTTCTCGCACCACGACGTCTGGGACTACGATATAGCCGCACAGCCGAATCTGATCACGGTCCGCCGTGATGGGCGCGACATCCCCGCCGTCGCCCAGGTGACCAAGCAAGGATTTCTTTTTCTCCTCCACCGTGAGACGGGGAAACCTCTATTCGAAGTCGAAGAGCGGCCGGTGCAACAGAGCACCGTGCCCGGAGAAAAGCTCTCGCCCACACAGCCGTTTCCCTCCGCGCCACCCGCTTTCGCGCGCACTTCGATCCGACCGGACGAAATCGCCGATGTCTCGCCCGAACATCGTAAGTTCGCCGAGAAAATCTTTCGCGAATACGACGCCGGCGGCGTGTTCTCTGCGCCCAGTGAAAAGGGTGTCATGGTCTTTCCGGGAAACAACGGAGGAGCCGACTGGGGAGGGGGGTGCTACGACCCAACCTCGAGCCTCTATTTTGTCAGCTCTTCCAACCTGGGAATGGTCATGAAGATGGTGCCTACGGAGCAGTCCTTTCCAGCGTATCGAATGACCGGAGGAGGATTTCTCAGAACCGCCTGGTTGTGGGATTACGAGACAGGCATCCCGCTGCAGACGCCCCCCTGGGGCACGCTGACGGCCATCGATCTCAACAAAGGGTCCATCGTCTGGCAGAAACCCCTTGGAATTGTCGAATCTCTGGCCCAGAAAGGAATAACCAACACCGGCGCACCCGGGATCGGTGGGGGTATCGTCACCAGCGGCGGGCTGGTCTTCATTGGTTACAGCAACGACAGCCGATTTCGGGCTTTCGACAAGGATACCGGCAAAGAATTGTGGGTGACCAAGATCGATGGCAGCGCTCACGCCGTTCCGGTAACGTATCTGGGCCGCAAGACCCGCAAGCAATATGTCGTGATTGCCGCCGGTGGTGGAAACCGATACCAAAACACCTTTGCCGACGCTCTGATCGCCTTTACCCTCCCCGGCGAATAGCCTTGCAACCAGGGTTATTTCATTGAACCGCGTATACTGACGCGTCATGAGTGAAAGAAAGCTCCTCTCGCCGTTTCTCCTGGTCTGCGCCCTTCTGCTTTCAAATGGCGCCTGGGCAGTCGGGCAGTCCGATGAGCTGGCGGCAAAGTCGCAACGGGCTCGCGAGGCAATGAGCGCGGGCAAGTATAAAGAGGCGATTTCCATCTACCAGGAGCTGATCAAAGTCTTGCCCGGTGAAGCGGGATTGAGGATGAACCTGGGAATCGCCCACTACATGGCAGGTCAATACCGGGACTCGATCCGGCACCTCGAGGCGGCCGTAAAAGCAAATCCGGAGATGACGCAGGCGTTTCTGTTTCTTGGGGCAAGTGAACAAAGGCTGGGAAATCCAGCCCGAGCGGTTCCGTCCTTGCAGAAGTATGTTGGAAAGGATGGGAAGGATCCAAGGGGACGGCAATTGCTCGGGGATGCCCTGTTCGCCGTGGAAAGGTTCGAGCAGGCTGCTGAGCAGTATGACGCTCTGACGAAGCTCGAGGCCGAAAACCCCAAGGCCTGGCACGGCCTGGGAAGATCTTACGAGGCACTGGCGGGAAGAGCTTTTGAGAGGCTCGAGAAAATCGCTCCCGAATCGGCTTACTGGCTTGCCTTGGTGGCCGACACGCGGGCGGTACAACAGCAGTATCGCAGCGCCTTCTTTTTTTACCGCAAGGCTCTCGAGAAACAGCCGAAAATGCGGGGGATCCATATGGCCCTGAGCCAGATTTACCGAAGGACGGGCCACGCCGAATGGGCAACGCAGGAGGAAGAAAAGGAAATGCAGCTCGGATTGCCGGATTGCAATTCCGAGAAGGTAGTCTGTGATTTCCTGGCAGGCCGCTTTCGGGAAGCCCTGGACGCCGTCAAGAACAAGCAGACGCCTGAATCGTATTATTGGCGATCACAGATCTATAATGCGCTTGCGCTCGACGCTCTCTCGAGGCTGGCTAAACTCCCCCCTTCTTTCGAAATGCATGAGGTGATGGCCGAAATCCATCGAAATCAGGGACGGCACGTGGAGTCGGTTAATGAATGGAAGAAGGCGCTCGAAATCTCTCCCGGGAACCCCACGCCAGGAAGGAACTGGCCGTTTCATTGATCCTGACTCACGACTATGATGCCGCCAAACCGCTGGTGGACAGCCTTCTGACGGAAGAGCCCAATTCGGCCCAAGTGAACTACCTGGCAGGGGACATCCTGTTGAATCAACAGCGGCCCGGTGAAGCCGTTCCTTTTTTGAAGAAGGCTGTGGAGTATGATCCTGACTTTCCCGCCGGCGCATTCTTCTCTGGGGCGGGCCTTCCTTACCCTCGGGGAGGCCGCCAAGGCCATTCCTCATCTGAAATCAGCTCTGGTTTTGGACAATGATGGAAGTCTGCTCTACCAGCTGGCTCAAGCCTACCGCAGCACTGGCCAGCGCGAGCTAGCGGGTCAGATGCTCCAGAAATACCAGGAGATCCAGAAGACCCTCCAGCTTGAGAGAGAGCAGCTCGAAAAAGAGGCTACAATCACCCCGCCTTGATCATTCGGCACTCTGACCGCTGACCATTCTATGGGTTAGCTCTGTGCTGCGCCGTCTTCTTCCTGGAGTGCGATTAGAAGTGCGACTCAGCTTTGTCCGCGCTTTGCCCCGGAGGAACAATGGATGGAGTTTAAACATCTTGAGGTGCGGAGCGCCGCGACGGGCGCTACTGCGGATGAACCGGCTCACCAGCCTGTTCGACAGACATGGCTTTAGGTCTGTATGTCGGCATCCGCGAAACAGCCAAATCACAGACTGTGTCCTGGAAGGACAAAGCAGCGACGACCAATTCAGCGGCTTTGACAAACAAACGGCCCCGCTTCTCCAGAGACCGCGAGACAAGCCTTCGTTCATGCCAGCGACTATCTGAATGGCCATCCAATCGATGGCCACCAACGATAAAAATAGGAGACGCCCCTTATTTTCGATAGTTATTCATTTGACAGATTCACTAATGATGCGCAATCCTAGGCCACCCTAGGTAGTGGGTTAGCGGCCGTCTACACAGTGGACTTTCAGGACCGACACCGGTTGCTGAAGGAGCCGTACGATGCCACAACCAGTCTTTCACACAAGCATAAAAACCTCGTCGACTCTTGGATGGTGAAGCGGAGGAGCCATGCTCTACCTGATCAAGAAATCGTCCACAGCGCTTTTGGTGTCCGGTCTGTCTCTTCTCTTGCTGACCTGGGTTACTCAAGAAACTGCACAGGCCCAGGTTCTTTACGGCGGACTCACCGGTAACGTAAGCGACAGCTCGGGTGGCGCTGTTCCAGGAGCGGCCGTGACCGCTCTGAACGAGCAGACCAACGACGCTCGCGAGGCAATCACCAATGACGCCGGCCGGTACACCTTCGCCACTCTCCAGAGTGGAAGGTATACCCTGACCGTCAGGCTGACAGGCTTCAAGGAGGCTCGTCAAACGGGCGTCGAGATAAGGGCGAACATCGTGACCCGGGTAGACCTCAGCGTCGAGGTCGGGGGGCTCACCGAACAGGTAACCGTCGAGGCGGCGGCCGTCACGCTTCAAACAGAGAAGAGTGATGTAAGTACCGTTCTCGATGACAAGGAAGTCAAGAACCTGCCGCTGTCCAACTACAAGAACTACCAGAGCCTGATCAATCTGGTCCCGGGAGCCACGCCGGCGCTTTTCCAGAACTCGGTCGATTCCACCCCGGCGCGCGGACTGACGACCAATGTCAACGGCACCAACCGCAACAACAACCGGACCATCGTCGACGGAGCCTCCAACGTGTTCGTGTGGCTTCCTCATCATACGGCGTATGTTCCGCCCAGCGAGTCTGTCGAGGAAGTCAGCATTTCGACCGCCAGTTTCGACGCCGACCAGGGGCTCACGGGGGGAGCGATCATGACTCTCGTGACCAAGTCAGGAACCAACGAGGTCCACGGTTCGGCATTCGGCTACAATGAAAACAATCTGTTTCGCGCCCGGAACTTTTTCGTTCCACAGGAAAAGGAACCCAAACATGTTCGCAACATCGTCGGCGCGACCATTGGCGGGCCGATTTCCCAAGACAAGCTATTCTACTTTGCGTCCTGGGAGTATCTGGCCGAACGAAGAAACATGGCCGGGTTGTTCACAGTTCCGACGGCCGATATTCGCGCGGGGGATTTCAGCAGAACAGGCACGACGATCTTTGACCCATTGACAGGAAATCCCGACGGCTCGGGGCGCACAGCTTTCGCGAACAACATCATCCCCTCGTCGCGGTTCAGCCCCGCGGCCTCGAAAATGCTCTCCTTTCTGCCTGCTCCCAATCTGTCCGGATCGTCTGAGAACCTGTTCCGGGAGTTCAGCCGCGAGCTGGATCGGCACAACTTTGACCTGAAAATCGACAAGCAGGCGCAGAAATATCGTCTCTGGGGCAAATACAGCGCCATGTGGGCAAGGACCGACTGCCCGCCGGTTTTCGGCGAGGGTGGCGGCCCTTGCTCGGGGGTAGCAGGTTTCGCCGAGAGCGCCTTGCCTGGCAGGGGCAGAGCTTACGTCCAGTCTGGCACGTTCGGCACGAATTTCACCGCCAGTCACACTTTCATCGTGGACGGTAGCTTTGGGTGGACTCGCCAGGACCAGGACGGCGTGCCATTGGGCATCGAAAAGAACATCGGTCTGGATGTACTCGGCATTCCCGGCACCAACGGAACGGATCCACGCCAGGGCGGCGCGCCTATTTTTACTGTGACTGGATATACCCAGTTCGGAGGCAGTCCCAACTGGGCTCCCTTCTATTTTGACGACCAGAACTACAGCGGAAAAATCAACGCCAACAATATTCGAGGCAATCACGACATTCGCTGGGGTTTTGATGTAGTTCGCTTTGAACTCAATCAGTGGCAGCCCGAAATCGGTCAGGGGCCGCGGGGAGGTTTCTCGTTCAGCGATACCGTCACCGCGCTGCGGGGAGGTCCTGCCTCCGATCGATTCAATGCCTTTGGCGGCTTTCTCCTGGGGCTGCCCTCAACATCGGCCAAGAGCCTGCAGTACGTGCAACAGACGTTTAACGAATGGCAGTTCGGCTGGTACATCCGCGACCGCTGGCATGTAACCCCCAAACTGAACATCACGCTGGGTCTGCGATACGAGATGTTTCCGCTGGGCAGCAGAGCCGACGATCGAGGGATTGAGCGGCTGGATTTGCAGACGATGGAAGTACTCTTCGGAGGGTATGCTGGTTTGCCGAAGAATCTCGGGGCCGAGTGGTCCAAGATGAACTTTGCTCCTCGTGTCGGAATCGCTTATGAGCTGAACGATAGCACCGTGATCCGGAGCGGTTACGGAATAAGCTGGGATCCCATCAATCTCTCGCGACCTTTGCGCGGCTTCTACCCCATCGTGATATCCCAGGCGTTCGAGGGAGCAAACGTGTTTCAGCCATTCGGACCATTGGATACCGCGGGGATTCCGCCGCTCGATACACCGGACCTGAGCAAGGGTCGCGCTCCGCTGCCGCCGACGGCACTGATGAGAACCGTGTTCGAGGGAGACTTCTCGCGCGGCTACATCCAGTCCTGGAATCTGTTTCTGCAACGGAAAATGCCGCAGGATTTCATCGTTGATGTGGGTTATGTGGGAACCCAGACCGTCCGCCAAATGGCGGATGAAGAGTTGAATGCGGCTCCAGTCGGAGGCGGCAACACCGGGCGGCCTTTCTTTGCGCAATTCGGGCGCACGGCTTCTACCAATCGGCTGAACGGTTGGCTGAGCGCCAATTACCATGCCTTGCAGGCAGCCATCAACCGGCCCGTTCAAGCGTGGATTGTTCATCAAGGGCGCCTACACCTGGTCCCATGCCATCAATATGACCGACGAGGATGGCTGGGCGAGCCTGACAATCAATGCGCCGGGCTTCCTTCAGAAGAATCGCGCAAACGCCGGCTACGACGTCCGGCATATCTTTCAGATGGGGTTTGTCTATGAGCTGCCTTTCGGTCCCAACAAACAGTTTGCGCAAACCGGGGCTGCGCGAGCGATCCTCGGGGACTGGCAGGTCAATGGCGTGGTCAGCTCTTTCAGCGGCCGGCCCTTTACGGTTACGGCTTCCGGAGCCTCACTCAATGCCCCCGCCAGCACGCAGACAGCGGACCAGGTGAAGGAAAGTGTCGAAAAGCTGGGAGGAAGGGGACCGGGCCAACCCTGGATGGATCCCACCGCTTTTCGCCAGCCAACCGAGGTGCGTTTCGGCAATACCAACCGGAATCAGTTCATCGGGCCTGGTCAGGCAAATCTGGACTTCAGCCTCTTTCGCAGATTTCGACTCAGGGAAGAAGTTAATCTGGAGTTTCGTACCGAGGTGTTCAATCTTACCAATACACCTCACTTCGGAGCTCCGGTTAACAACATCACGTCAGGGAACTTCCTTTCGTTCAACGGCGCCTTTGACGATGCGCGCCAGATCCGGTTCGCGTTGCGATTGGAATTCTAGGCGCAGGGTCGACGATCGAGCTCTGCGCCCGTGCTTTTGGTATAGACATGGCATTCGTCAGGTCGCTTCCCCCTGGTTCTCTGCTTGCGTTCCTCTTGATCGCATTGTGTTCACCGTCGCCGCTGGTGGCTCAAGGGAAGAGTAAAGGTGAAACGCCGGCAAGAACCCTGAACAAGGGAAGGATTATTTCGAGAAGTGGCTGAAGCAGGATGTCGTCTACATCATCGCCGACGAAGAGAAGAAAGTCTTCGAAGACCTGACCTCGCTGGAAGAGAAAGAGAACTTCATCGAACAGTTCTGGCGCCGCCGCGATCCGGATCCGCGCACGCCGGGCAATGAATTCAAAGAGGAGCACTATCGAAGGATTGCTTACGCAAACCAGCATTACCGAAGCGCCCAGGCCGGCTGGAAAACCGACCGAGGCCGGATCTACATCATTCACGGTGCTCCGGATGAGGTTGACGCTGCCCCATCCGGGGGTCCCTACAAGAGACGGCCTAACGAAGGAGGCGGCATCACCGGGACTTTCCCGTGGGAACGATGGCGTTACCGGCACATTGAAGGGCTTGGAAACGACATCGAGCTCGAATTCGTAGATCCCACCTTTACGGATGAATACCGGTTGGCGTTGAGTCCGGACGAAAAGGACGCCTTTCTTCACGTTCCAGGAGGGGCTACATTCGCGGAGCTGATTGGCGCCGCTGAAAAAAAAGACCGCCCGGCCTTCAACCCGGCGAACCGCTCGAGCTATCCCTACTACTCGGAGTACCAGCGGGCGAGGGACAATCCATTCGCCAGGTATGAAACTCTCGCCAAAGTACAACAACCGACGCCCATCAAATACCAGGACCTGAAGGAACTGGTGAAGGTCAACGTAAGCTACACCAGCCTTCCTTTCCAGGTAAGGGATGACTGCTTCGCCTTGAGTGAAAATCAGGTGCTGGTTCCCGTCACCCTTCAGATCAAGAATCAAGACTTGACCTTCAAAGAGGAAGGGGGAAACCGGGTCGCGCGAGTGGCGGTGTATGGAATCGTTTCCACGCTTGCGAATCAAGTCGTAACGGAATTCGAGGACGATTTTTTCATCTCCTACAAGCCCCTCTTGCTCGAACAAGGCCTGAGGAAATCCTCGCTCTACCAGAAAAATCTCGTCCTGGAGCGGATGAGCCGCTACAAGCTGGATCTGGTGGTCAAAGACCTGAACGGGACCAACCTGGGAGTCGTTCGAACCGGAATCTTCCCTCCGCCGCATCAGCCGGGGAAGCTTGCCGCCAGCTCGTTGATCGTGGCGGAGTATATCCAGTTCCTGAAGCAGGTTCCGGAAGGGAACCCCATGTTCGTGCTGGGGGACGTCAAGGTCAGGCCGAGCGTGGACAGGCAGTTTCAGCCGGATCGGCCCCTCGGAATCTACTTCCACATTTACAACCTGCAGCTGGACCAGGCCACTCTCCGGCCGTCGCTCCGGGTGCTCTACCGGATTGTGCGAGACGGCCGCACGGCAAAGGAGTTTGTGGATGAAGGTGGCGAATCGGTCCAATACTCTTCTCAGGATCGCGCGGTCTTGATCAACAGGTTAGACCTGCAAGGTCTGGCCCCCGGCTCCTATGGGCTCGAGGTGGAAGTCGAGGACCGCATCGGTCGCGCAAAGGTTGCCGTCCGTGGCAGCTTCTCGGTGAGTGCTCCCGCACCCAACACAGCTCAAAATTAGGGACGTCCCTATTTTCCTGAACCTGCAAAACCTGGTTGGCAGCCACATCCTTCAGAACCTGAACCTTGCCGCTGGGCCAGAGTATTTCGATCTTGTCGATCTTCGGCACGTTCCCCAGTCCAAAGTGCACGCCGTGTCGGCTCGAGGAGGCGTAGCCGACGCTCGTAGTCATGAGATTGCTCTGGCTTCCAATCCGGATCCGAGTCCCAATGCCGTCCCGGTTGCTTCGGGTTCCAACCAGCTTGATAAAAAGCCAATGATTATCGTTCGGGCTGACGTTTTCCCAGAGTTCCACAGACTCTCCGAGCGACGTGACGACGACGTCCATTCGACCATCGCGGTTAAAGTCGGCAAAGGCGCTTCCCCGATGAGCTCTAGCAACCTCGAAACCGCCTCCGACCTCCCTGGATACGTCCCGAAATTTTCCGGCTCCCACGTTGGCAAAAACACTGTTGGGCTGTTTGTACTCGGTTGCTTCGAAAAGTTCGATTCGGTCATTTACATGTGAGTTGGCTGAAAACAGGTCTTTCCAGCCGTCGTTGTTGAAGTCAACAATCCGTTGCTCCACCCGCTGCGTGGGGCGCTCAGCGGGCCGAGTCCGCTGAGAAATGTTTTGTCAGTGAAGAAGCCCCCGCCATCATTATGGAAGAGCGGAAATGTTTCACTGGCAAGAGCCGTGACATTTATATCCGGCAGGCCATCGTTGTCGTAGTCTCTGAAGTCGACGCCCATGCTGGATACGGGCTTCCCGTGCTCCAGGAGAGCGACCCCCGCTGCCAGTCCAGTTTCCTCAAAGGTCCCGTTACCGCGATTGCGGAAGAGAAAGTTAGGTAACTTGTCATTCGTCACAAAAGCGTCGATGTGGCCATCCTCGTCATAATCCGCGAAAGCGACACTCATCCCCCTCGAGGCGTGCTTCAGAATGCCGGCCCTTTTCGAAACATCCTCGAAGGTTCCGTTGCCTCGATTACGATAGAGTGTATTGGGCAATCCCTCGAAATACTTCGGGTGGCAATAAACTCGCACGTTTTTTTCCTTGTCCCCGCAGAACTGGTCGTAGGCCAGCGACCACTTGGCATAATTGACAATAAACAGGTCAAGCCAGCCATCGTTGTCATAGTCGAACCAGCCCGCCGCTACCGACCACATGGGACTCTGGATTGCAGCTTGCGCCGTTGCGTCTTCGAACCCTCCCTTTCCGGTATTTCGATACAGAATGTTGCGATTGACTCCAGCGATGAAAATGTCCACGTCGCCGTCATTGTTGTAATCCGCCACCGCAACGCCCATCGAATAGCCCGCACCTCTTACCGACGCCTGCTCGGTGACGTCAGTAAATTTCATCCCGCCATTGTTGCGGTAGAGGCGGTTATAGAACTTTGCTGAATCCTTCTCCATCGACGGGATCGCAGCCCCGTTTGTAACATAGATGTCGGTGAGCCCGTCACCGTCGTAGTCAAAGGCCGCGACACCGCCAGGCATGGTCTCGATAGCATGCTTTTGCGGAGTCGGATTATTCTCGAGAATGAAATCGATCCCGGCGCTCCGGGCGACATTCTGGAAGCGGATCGGAGCGATGCCTTGTCGCAGCGGAATTCACGGGTCTGAGAAATGGCCCAAGACACGAGAATCAGAATCGCTACCATCAAGCGGAAAGCGCCGCGAAACAAATACCACGAGGCAGAAGTCACGAAGATATCACCGATGAATGCTTTCCTTGCTGTCTTCGCGGTCAAGGCGCGGGTTCGCGGACCTGGAGCACCTGATTGCCGGACACGTCTCTCAGAACCTGGACCGCGCCGCTGGGCCATTTTATTTCGATGTTTTCGATCTTCTCCGCCTTCCCGAACCCGAAGTGGACTCCACCATGACTGGCTGAAGCATAACCTACACTGGTCGTCATGTCGTTGCTCTGGTTTCCCAGGCGAATCCGAGCCCCGATTCCGTCCCGGTTGCTCCGAATCCCTGCCAGCTTGAGAATCAGCCATTTGTTTTCTTCACTGCTGATATTCTCCCAAACCTCCGCTGGTTCTCCCAGCGCCGTCACCACGACATCGATTCTGCCGTCATTGTTGAAATCCGCAAACGCACTCCCGCGGTGAGCGCAGGCAATCTCAAAGCCCTCGCCAGCGCTGTTCGAGAAATCACGAAATGTCCCGTCTCCCAAGTTGGCGAAGACACTGTTGGCCTGTTTGTACTGCCCGGATTCGAAGAGTTCGATCTTGTCGTTGACGTGTGCGTTGGCAGTAAAGAGGTCTTTCCAGCCATCATTATTCAGATCAACCAGACCAGTGCCCCAGCCGCTTCGCCTGGCACTCAGAGCACCGAGCCTGCTGCCGTAGGTAGCGTCCCGGAACAACCCTTTTCCCTCGTTGTGAAATAGTGGAAATGTCTCCCCAGCCAGGGCGGTGATAGTGATATCGGGGAGTCCGTCGTTGTCATAGTCGCGAAAATCCACGCCCATGCTGGAAACCGGCTTGCCGTGCTCGAGCAAAGCCGTTCCGGACAGGAGTCCAGTCTCTTCAAAGGCGCCGTTTCCACGATTGTGAAAAAGAAAATTGGGCAGGTTATCGTTTGTGACAAACGCATCGACGAAGCCATCCAGGTCGTAGTCGGCGAACGCCGCACTCATACCTTTCCCGGCATGCTGCAAAATACCGGCTCGCAGTGAGACATCCTCAAAAGTTCCGTCTCGCCGATTGCGGTAGAGCGTGTTCGGAAGCGCCTGAAAATATCTTGGGTGGCAATAGACCCGCAGTTTCCTGGCCGCGTCGCCACAGTAGCGATCGAGCGCGAGCGACCATTTCACATAGTTCACTACGAGCAAGTCGAGCCAGCCATCGTTGTCGAAATCGAACCAACCGCCCGCGACTGACCACACGCTGCTTTCGATGCCGGCCCCGGACGTAACATCTTGAAAGACTCCTTTCCCGCCATTTCGATAGAGTGTATTACGATTCACTCCCGCGACGAAAAGATCGACGTCGCCGTCGTTGTCGTAGTCCGCGGCCGCAACCCCTATCGAATAACCGGCGCCGGCCACCGCCGCTTCCTGGGTGACGTCGGTAAACTTCATTCCACCTTCATTCCGGAACAGACGGTTGAAGTATTTGGGTGATTCCTTTTCGAGCGAAGGGATGGCAGCGCCGTTTGTGAAGTAGATATCGATCAACCCGTCGCCGTTGTAGTCGAGAGTGGCGACTCCGCCCGGCATCGTCTCGATGAGGTGCTTCTCGGGCGTTGGGTGATTCTCCAGGACAAAATTGACGCCGGCCGGCCCGGCAACATTCCTGAACCGAATCGGAGAGGGTGACCGGTTACTCCCCTGCGAGCCCCCTTGTGAGAACAGAAACTGACCAAGTATCGAAAGCGTCAAGAAAATCAAGATCCGCATGCCGGTCGGGCCCCGCGATACTGCGAACATTGCCGCGCCGGCAGTTATTTGTCAAGTTCCTTTTAGTTTCTTCGGCGTCTTCAGCGTCTTAGCGGTTGGCGGTTATCGTCAGCCCTGGAAGTCCTTGCCTCGAGATCTGGCATTTTGGTACCCTGCTCAGTTCATGCCTTACGCCGCTAACCGACTGAAATACCTTCAGGAATCTGTCATACGCTCCATCACTCGATATGCCATCGAGAAGGGCGCCGTTCTGCTCGCTCAAGGCTTTCCCGACTTCGACCCTCCTGCCGAAGTCATTGCAGCCGCCGAAGAAGCCATGCGGCAAGGCTACAACCAGTACGGCATGACCTGGGGGCAGCCGTCATTGCGAAAGGCAATCGCGGATAAGAGCCGGCGTTTCTACGATCAGAGTGTCGATCCGGAGCGCCACGTGACGGTAACTTGCGGCGTCACCGAGGCGGTCATCGCGAGTCTGGTCGCGATTGTAAATCCCGGTGAAAGAGTGATCGTTCTGGAACCTGCTCATGAGAACTACCATGCCGGCATTGCGTTTGCAGGGGGAACTCCGGTGTGGGTTCCGATACGCCCGCCGGATTACCGTTTCAGACCCGATGAGCTGCGAGCCGCGTTCCAGGGCGGAGCCAAAGCCATCATCTTCAACTCTCCCCACAATCCTTCCGGGCGAGTGTTCACGCGCGAGGAGCTCTCGATCATTGCAGATCTTTGTGTCGAGTTCGACACGGTAGCGATAACCGACGAGATCTACGAGCACCTGGTCTACGACGGGCGGCGGCATATTCCGATGGCGACTCTGCCCGGGATGTGGGAACGAACCATCACTATTTGCGGGATGGGGAAAACCTTCGCCGTCACCGGCTGGCGGCTCGGTTACGCCATTGCGAACGAGGAGTTGACCGACGCCCTCCGCAAAGTTCACGATTTCACCACAGTATGCGCGCCCACGCCGCTTCAGGCGGCTATGGTTGCGGCCTTGAACATGCCGGATTCGTACTACGCCTGGCTCCGCGCCTTCTACGACTCCCGGCGCGCGCGCATGATGAAAATACTCTCCGATCATGGATTTGAGAGCCACACGCCCGAGGGGGCCTACTACACCATGGCAAGCTTCAGGCACCTGGGCCGCGACGAAGACGATACCGCTTTTGCCTACTGGCTCATCGACGAAATCGGGGTGGCTACCGTTCCCGGATCGAGCTTCTATACCTCGGATCCGTCTCTCGGGCGCGGCCTGGTCAGGTTTGCCTTTCCCAAGAGGGATCAGACTCTGGACCTGGTCGAGGAACGGTTCGCAAAATTGCGGTAAGCTTTGTGTCGCGTCGGCGAGCTGCCGCGTCCGTGAAATGGCCAAACTCCAACCGCGACCGTGAGAAACTGTGAAGAAGGTAAGAGCTAGGCCGAAGGGCCGGCAGTGCGTAGCCCGCCGTAGGCCGGGGAATCTGGGTTTCACAAGCTTGAGCGCCGAAGGTGCGACACATTCGAAGTGCCGGTCCTTCGGACCTCGGCACTCGACGCTCGTGCGTCCCCGCCTAACGGGCGGGGCTATTCACTGCCGAGCCTTCGGCCTCTGTTAACCGCACGCGCGCTGCCGTGCCAGCGAATGTCCAAACTCCGGGCCGATGGGCTGGTTCGAAGAGCCGACTGTGAGAAGGGGCGCCTGTCCATTGATTCACACTTTCTGACGGCCTTTTATATCCGCTTCTTTGCGCCTATAACCGATGAAGCCGCTTGCCTTGTTGATACCCGGGCTCGATGGCACCGGCGAGATGTTTTACCGGCAGATCGCTGCTTTATCGTCGCGTCACCGGGTTTTGGCCTGGAAGTTTAGCGAGCGTTCAAGTTTTGATTTCCGCGATCTTGTCGACGAACTCGGCGAAGGGACAGCCGGCGAGGAGCCTGGATCGATTCTGGTAGTGGGGGAATCGTTCGGCGGAACGATCGCCATGCACTACGTGCTGGCTTACCCGGAGCGCGTGAGTCGTCTCGCGTTGATCAACACTTTTCCGTATTACAGGCCGAGAAGACGCATTCTCCTGGGGCGCCGCCTGGTCCCGCTTCTGAGAGTGAAAAGATTGCAAAGCATCAAGAACTTCATCGTCGATCGAACCCTCGCCCATGAAGGCGTGCCCGAGGAAGACAGGAAGGTCTATCGGCGAATCGTCCAGCTGGTGAATTTCGGCGCCTACCGGCGCCGGCTCGAGCTTGTTCAACAAGTCGATCTGCGCCCACGGCTGCATGAGATCACGGTCCCGACCCTCTTGTTTGCCTCCGGCCGTGACAAGATCGTGCCGTCTATCGCGGAGGCTCGTTTCATGGCGTCCTGCATTCCTGATTCGACGGTCTACGAGTTCCCAGAGGCCGGCCACGCGCTCCTGCTCACGCCCGGGTTTTCGTTGGCGGAATATTCAGAAGCAACAGGCAATAGGCAGAGGAGTTGAATATGCTTATCAAGGAAAAATGCGAGGCGTGCCGGAAAGGCGCGCCCACGGTCACCAATTCGGAGATCGCGGAATTGAAACCTCAGATTCCCGATTGGGAGCTCCTGGTCCGAGACGACATTCCGCGGCTGGAACGCGTATTTCACTTCGGCGACTTCGCCCAGGCGCTGGCATTCACGATCAAAGTGGGGGAGCTCGCGGAAAGCGAAGGGCACCACCCGGCAATCCTCACCGAGTGGGGGCGCGTCTCGGTAGCGTGGTGGACCCACAAAATCCGAGGGTTACATCGAAACGACTTCATCATGGCCGCAAAGACCGATGAACTCTATCCGCTCAAGGGCGCGAACGGGTCAACAAGCTGACGACCGCCACAAATAGCGCCGAGCCGATAATGGACCATATAATCGGAAAGGTCGCAGTCCCAACTGTCAGAGCAAATACTTCAGGCAAGCCAAGCTTCCGTGCTAACCACATCCCGATGACCGCGCCAATGAATCCGAGAGCGATTGAGACCAGGCAGCCGCCGCGCGTGAAACCTGTGATCGCCTGTCCCAATGCGCCACAAATCCCCGCAACCAGCAACAGGATCAAAAGGTCTACGACATCCATTCATTCTCCTCTCCCAGGAAAGCCGCTAAGACGCGCGAAGAGCCGGCTGGTGGGAATGTAGAAACCAATGGTCCAGCAGCACGTGTCGTGAAAACCATCGCGTGGCGAGGAGCTTTCGCGCCATAGCTGCAATCCAGGATTGAGGGATCAGGCCGGCGAGACCGCTTGCCCAATCGCGCTCCGACTTTCCGAAGTGCGCCGCGATCATCTTGCGATACTGCTCCAGCCGTCCTTCCCTGTAGTCTCCGCGAGCTGCGACGACGGCCTCGGCTGCCATCAACCCCGATTCGACGGCCGGTCGAATTCCTTCTCCGCTCTGCCAGTAGGCGAGCCCTGCCGCGTCCCCTATCAGGAGAATCCCGTCGGTGACGAGCCGGCGGCCGCCCAGGCCGTACAAGAGATAAGCGTGTCCGGATAGCGACGGCGTCACGTCGCCCGGAATTTTTCGAGCGCTCTTTAGAAAACTGATGAAGCCGGAGACGTGACCGGAGAGATGGCGGCGGTCGAGCCGTCCCAGACCGATATTCAGGAAACTTCCTTTCCTGAAAGCCCAGCCATAACCCTTCATGTCAGGGCAAAAGAACAGCTCGGGAACTTCGGAACGGATCGAGCACTCTTCCTGCTGGCGGACGTCCATTTCAAACTCGGTCTCCTGGGCCGCCACAATTGCCTCTCCTCCGGATTTCGCTCCCAGGTGTCGCGCCACAGGACAGAAATGACCTCCGGCTCCAATTACCAGCCGGGCTTTGAGCTGATTGTTGACAAGCCAGGCGTCGCCCAGCCGTTCCAGGCTGCCAAAAGCGACTCCTTCAATCAGCCGGGCGCGCGAACGCACCGCAAGATAATGGTCGAACTCAAAGCGGCGGATTCCATAGCTGACCGGTTTTCCGTAGTGCGTCTCCACCTGGGCATCGCCCATGCGGCTGGTGCGAAAACCGGTAATCGGCTGGAAGATTTTCCCGCTGCCCGCATAGTCGCGCGGGTCGATCTCCAGTTCCTCGAGCACCGGAGGCGTGATCCATCCACCGCAGACCTTGTCTCGGGGAAACTTGCCTTTCTCGAGCAGCGCGACGTCCAATCCGGCTCGCATCAGCTTCCAGGCGCAGGCAGAACCTGCCGGGCCGGCACCCACGATTACGACATCGCATGAATCCATTTCGACTCCTGCTTGGGGTCCGACTCGTCCCGGTAGAGGTAACCTCGGGTCCAGGGAATCTGGTTGTGATCGAACCGAGCGAACGCAATCTGGAACAACTGAAGCCAACCGGTCTGAAAGGCGACCAGGGATCCAGCCAGATAGAGACGCCATGCTCTCACGAAATCCGCGTTAAACATGGCGCAAATCCGGCCGGCCGATTCTTCAAACCGAGCCAGCCAGTGTTCGAGCGTCTTGGCATAGTGCAGACGAAGATTCTCCACGTCGAGCACGCAAAAACTCCACGGTTCGAAAATATCCATCACCTGACGAAGCGTGGGAGGGTAGGCGCCAGGAAAAATCCGCCTCCTGATCCAGGCATTCAGAGGGAGCTCCCGGTTGCGTCCTATGAAATGCAGAAACCCCCGCCCCGACGCTTCCAGACAGCGATCAATGACGGTTCCCGAGTTCGCGGTAATACTGCAAGCCGACATGCTCCAGCATTCCCACCGAAACGAAAACATCAAAGCGCCCCGAAATGTTCCGGTAATCGTCTTCGATAAACTCCACGCGAGCCGCCAGGCCCTCCTCTCGGGCGCGTTGGCGGGCGAAAAGAATCTGTTCGTGGGAAATGTTGAAAGCCTTGACCGAGACTCCATAGTGCTTGGCCATATGGAGGGCCAGCGCGCCCCAGCCGCATCCGGCTTCCACGACACGGTCCCCCGGTTGCAGCCGCACCTTACGGCAAACGTAGTCCATTTTTGCAAATTGTGCCGCCTCCAGCGAGTGGGTGGAGGATGGAAAGTAGCCACAGGTGTAGACGAGCTGTGAATCGAGCCAGAGCTTATAAAAATCGGTCCGAATGTCGTAATGGCGGTGAATGTTTCGTGCGGGAGTCTCGCAACGTATTCGAGGCCCGCGGGGCGAACCAGCGAGACATGAGTCTCCGGCCGAGGCCTTCGGTGGTCTGAGTCTTCGAGCGATAGATTGTATCAAGCAGGCCGACCAGGTCTCCCTCTATCTCAATTCGACCCTTGCTGTAGGCCTCGCCGAAATGAAGGTCGGGATTCAAGATCAGCCCCCAGAGCGTTGCTTCATCTCGAACCGTAATTCGGGCTGACGGAGGATCGATCGATTCTGAGATCTCCTCTCCATTCCAAAGGACCACTCGAACGGGCTTGACGAGCCGCCGCAGGATCATCCGAAGGAGTCGTTTCTCGAGCCAGAACAGCCCGGGCGTCCTAACCATAGACAGCGAATCTATCTGATTTTCACGCGCTTTTTCAAGATCAACCATCGATCCTTAACCGCCAGGACGCAAAGAACAAGATTCCTTGGAGTCTTCGAGACTCGGTGGGTAAGGCAGAAAAACAACTCTTGGTAGCTTCACGGGTCGATGGTACAAGGTTTAGTCGACGAGGACCTGGGTGAAGCGAAGTCAATTTGACGCGCTGGTCGAAAGCGCTCTCCGCAAGATTCCGCGCCGCTTTCGCGATGCCTTGGAGAACGTGGAGATCGTGGTCGAAGACTGGCCCGACCCGCGCTTGATGGAGGAGGTAACCGGAGATCCGGACGGCCTGGTTTACGGACTCTTTACCGGAAAGCCGATAACCGACAGGCGATTTGACGATTGGGGAGATCTTCCTTCTATAATCTACCTGTATCGGCGTCCCCTCGAGGAGGATTTTCCCGATCCGCAAGAGCTGGCCCGCGAGGTGGAGATTACCCTGGTCCACGAGATCGCGCATTTCATGGGACTGGATGAAGAGATTCTGAAGGAATACGGCTATGACTGAGTCCTTCGAAACAAGACAACCACAAGGACGCCAAGAAACACTGACAATCGAGGAGAGGGCTCAATGCAACTAGCCAGAGCTTTAACGGTCTTCTGCCTGTTTGGTGTAATCTCGGGATTGATTGCATGCCGCAAGGACGATCAGACTCGCAACCCGTCTTCGGTGGCCGAGGCTCAGACTTTCATAGACTCTGCGGAAAAACGCCTGCTCGATCTCTGGATCAAGTCCGACCGAGCCGCCTGGGTTCAGAGCAACTTCATCACAGACGACACAGAACGAATGGCAGCACAAGCCCAGAAGGAGGTAATTGCCGCGACCACGGAACTGGCGGTATCGGCCACGCGCTTCGACAACCTGGAACTACCCGCCGATGCCGCTCGAAAGTTGAAGCTGCTCAAACTCTCGCTGACCCTGCCGGCTCCCAGAAACTCGGCGGAACAAACTGAATTGACTGAAATATCCGTTTCCCTCGAAAGCGACTACGGGAAAGGACGCTTCTGCCCCGAAGGCCCGGAGAAAAAGTGCCTGGACATCAATGACATGACTCGCATCATGGCGACCAGCCGCAACCCCGACGAGCTGCTGAAGGTTTGGCGGGGTTGGCGAACGATCTCACCCCCGATGCGTAAGCGATACCAACGGCTCGTGGAGCTGGTCAACAAGGGCGCCCGGGAACTGGGGTTCGCCGACCTGGGAGCGATGTGGCGCTCGAAATACGATATGCCGCCCGACCAGTTTGCCGGAGAAGTGGATCGTCTCTGGGCGCAGTTGAAGCCACTCTATGACGCGCTCCATGCGCACGTGCGCGCATCGCTGGCGCGGCACTACGGGAAAGAGGTGGTTTCGGAAGAGGGTTTTATCCCGGCTCACCTGCTCGGAAACATGTGGGCCCAGAGCTGGGCCAATATCTATCCACTGGTCGCTCCCAAGGGCGGGGATCCAGGTTTTGACCTGACCAAGATCCTACGGGCACGCAAGGTCGATAAACGGGAAATGGTTCGCTACGGCGAGCGCTTCTTCACTTCACTTGGTTTCGATCCGCTGCCCGAGACCTTCTGGAAGCGCTCGCTGTTCGAGAAGCCGGCCGATCGCGAAGTAGTCTGCCATGCGAGCGCCTGGGATATCGATGCCGAAAACGACCTGAGGATCAAGATGTGCATTGATATCACGGAGGAGGATTTCTCCACCATTCACCACGAACTGGGACACAACATCTACCAGCGCGCCTATCTGCATCAGCCGCCGCTTTACCGCGGCAGCGCGAACGACGGCTTTCACGAGGGCATCGGCGACACGATCGCGCTTTCGATCACGCCGGAATATCTGCAAAAGATCGGGCTTCTTGACCGGGTGCCTCCGCCCAGCGCCGATCTCGGTCTCTTGATGCGGATGGCCCTGGATAAGATCGCCTTCCTCCCCTTCGGGCTCCTGATCGACCAGTGGCGCTGGCAGGTGTTTTCAGGAAAGGTTCCACCGCAGGAGTACAACAAGGCCTGGTGGGAGCTGAGGAAGAAATATCAGGGAGTCACTGCCCCGGTCGAGCGCAGCGAAGAGGATTTCGATCCGGGGGCAAAATACCATGTTCCCGCCAGCGTTCCTTACACGCGCTACTTTCTAGCCACGATTCTCCAGTTTCAATTTCATCGCGCCCTCTGCCGCCAGGCGGGTCATCAAGGACCGCTGCACCGCTGCTCGATCTACGACAACAAGAAGGTGGGCGCAAAGCTGAAGAAAATGCTCGAAATGGGATTAAGCCGCCCCTGGCCGGAAGCCCTCAAGGAGCTGACTGGCGAAGATAAAATGGACGCCACCGCCATCCTCGATTACTTCGCTCCACTGAAAGAGTGGCTGGATCAGCAGAATCAAGGACGGAAAGTGGGATTTTAATTCCCTCGCGGGATTCAGCCGTTAAGAACCAAGGTTCTTCGCGTTTCTTCGAGTCTTGGTGTCTTGGTGGTTGGTTTTGTTCCGCGATTCAGAACAGCTGGGTGATCACCTTGCCGCCATTCGAGAGCTTGACGGGACGGCCGATGTCGGTGTGGTATTCGCGCGTGTGGTCGATGCCCAGGCGCTCGTAGATCGTGGCGGTGAGATCCTCGACGTGCACCGGATCATCCTTGACCTCCGATCCAGTGGCGTCAGTTGAGCCGAGTATCCTGCCGCCGATGACGCCTGCGCCGGAAAGAACGATCGAGAAAGCTTTGGACCAATGGTCCCGGCCGGCGTCTGAATTGATTTTCGGCGTCCGGCCGAATTCTCCCATCAAGACAACCAGCGTCGACTCGAGCATCCCGCGCGCGGCCAGATCCTCCAGCAGGGCCGAATAGGCCATGTCGAGCTCGGGAAGCAAGGTCTTTTCCAGGGTGGTGAAGTTGCGGCCGTGCGTGTCCCAGTTCAGCCAGCCTTTCGCCACAGTCACGAAACGCACCCCCGCTTCGACCAGGCGGCGGGCCAGCAGGCACCCCTGACCCACAGGGGTGCGCCCGTATCGGTTTCGTATAGTCTCGGGCTCTTGCTCGATATCAAAGGCTTTCTGCGCCGATGGCGACCGAATCAGGTCGTAGGCCTTCTCGTAAAAGGAATCCATCGCCTGAAACTCGTTCTTCGTGTCGATCTCACGAAATCTTTGATCCATATGATCGAGCAGCCAGCGCCGGTTGTTGACCCGATGCCAGTCGACATCGACGGGAAGATTCAGGTCCCGAACCCTGTAGTCCTTGACGTTGGGATCGCCCGCAATAAAGGGTCCGTACTCCCCGCCCAGAAAACCGGGACCGAACGAAGGGAAGATGTTCGGGATCGTGACGTAGGGCGGGAGGCTGTTGCGTGAACCCTTTTCTTTTGCGATCACAGATCCCATCGAAGGGAATTCGAGCGTCTGCAAAGGGAGGTAGCCCGTCTGAAGATAGTTGATCGCCGGCTCGTGATTGTTCTCCCGCGACGTCATGGATCGGACAATGGCGAATTTGTCGGCCTGCCGCGCGGTGCGCGGAAGATGCTCACAGACTTGAATACCTGAGACGTTGGTGGGAATCGGCTTGAAGGTGCCTCGAATCTCGGCCGGAGCTTCAGGCTTCATGTCAAAGGTATCGTGATGGGGAGGACCGCCGCTCAGCCAGACAAGAATGACCGATCGATCCGGCACGGACGAATTCGCTGACGCCGACCTTAGAAAGAAGTAATCGCGCAGGTTCAATCCGAGGATGCCCAGCGATCCGATCTTGACGAAATCCCGCCGCCCGAACAGCGTCTTCGGAACGCTCCCGCAATCACATTTCGCAGCCATTTGAAGCTAACTCCTCCTCACCGCCAAGACACAAGACCCAAGAGAAGATTCGCGTCCTCGCGTCTTCGTGGTTGAGAACCATATGCACACACTATTACGAGGCAACCCCCGAAGTTCGAGGTCAAGCCGATATTCAGCCACGGGAAGCGCGCCTGGCTTTTAGCCTCCTTTTCACCTCTTCCCACGCCACACGCGGTTCATCCTTACGACTGTCGGCCACGATTACATCGTAGATGTCCTCCCAGACGTGGCGATTGTGCCTCAGGTTTATCAGGACCGCCGTCTCTTTCCCTTCGGCATCAAAGAGAAATTGAATACCCTTTAGACTCAATGGAGCTGCACCTCAAGGGTTGAAAGTCTGAACTCAGTGATTATACAAGAACTCCTTCGAGTTGAGCAGCGCCCAGAGCACATCCTCGAAGCCCGCTCTTCGATCCGGCGCACCGGCCACAGATTTCTGAGCGGCTGCGCTCTCCTGCGCGGTTGGGTACCGGCTCACTGCCGCGAGATACAAGTGCTCGAGAATCTCCTGGTCGGTGCTTTCTCCACGGATCAGGCGCGACAGGACGCCGCGATCATCGCGAATCTTCTTGGTAACAGTGTCGCCGCCAACCAGGTGCAAGGATTGCGTCAGGCTGATGGACTGTTTGCGCGAGCAGGTTGCGTTTTCCCGGCTGGCGCGATCGAAGATGGTCAAGAAGTAAGAGTCGACTATCGGGTCGGGAAGCTGGGTCGCCCGCTTCCCGGGATAAAAGTACGGAAACCGCTCCGGCACTTCGGTCACTTGCGAAATGCCATCCAGCAACTGCTCGGCTGTCAGGCGACGAATGTAGTGGCGCGAGTATGCTGTCTGATCCTCCTTGTTGGTCTCATTCGGCCGCGACGAGAGCTGGTAGGCGCGAGAGCCCAGGATCTGCCGCATCAGATGGTGCAGGTCGAAGCCGTGTTCGACAAAGTCGGCCGCCAACCGATCCAGAAGCTCGGGGTGACTGGGCGGGTTGGTCGCGCGAAAATCGTCCGCCGGATCGACGATGCCGCGCCCCATCAACTCCTTCCAAACCCGGTTCACCGCGGTGCGCGCAAAATAAGGGTTCGAGGGGGCGGTAAGCCATTCTGCCAGGCGGGCGCGACGGTCCTCTCCGGGATTAAAGGTCGCCGGAACCCCTCCCAGGACTCGCGCCTGGACCGGCTCCTTGGTATCGGGGTGCTTGAACTCCAGGTCGGGATCGATATAGAGGAAGCGTTCGTTGTTCCGCGGCCCTCCTTTGAATTTGACCTGCGAGAAAAACGCCGCCAGTCCCATGAAGTCATCGCGCCGCCAGTTCTCACTCGGATGATCGTGACAGCGGGCGCATTCCAGGCTGACCCCGAGGAAGACCTGGCTCGTGAACGTCGCCATCTCCTCAGGCTTCTTCATGATCGAATAAAAATTCGAAGGGAGCGGCTCGTATGTGCCGCCGCTCGCAGTCAGCAGCTCGCGGGCAAACTCGTCGAACGGCATGTTGCGCGCCAGGGCGTCCCGGAGCCATGCCTGAAAGTAGGCCGTGCCGTTGTACAGGAATTGCGGGGTATTGGTCAGCAGGTCTCCCCATTTCATCGACCAGAAATCGGCATACTCCGTACGCTTCAGCAGCTCTTCCACGAGGCGCGCGCGCTTGCCGTCCGCCTGATCCGTGAGAAATCGCCTTACTTCCTCGGGGCGAGGCAGCGCGCCCGTAATGTCGAGAGTTGCCCGCCGGATGAATTCAGCATCTGTGCAGAGTTCAGAAGGTACGACATTCAAACGAGCGAGTTTCGCGAAAACCAGGTCGTCGATGAGATTATTCCGCTGCACCCGCGGATAGCGCGCGACGGGCTGGCGAAGTACGACGCCGACGCGCGCAACGCCTACGGCGCCTAGCGAGCGCACCATGATTGCCGTCTCTCCGTCCCTGACCGGAGTCACCATGCCTTCGGGACTCACAGTCGCGACGCCCGGATTGTTGGACGTGTACCTCACCTGGCGCGTCATGTCGACTTCGGTGCCATCGCTGTAGCGGCCCACAACCACCAACCGCTGCTTCTGATCCGAATCGGTGAGTACACGCTGGTCCTTGGGATAAACGTCCAGACGCTTCAGGCGCGGCCCTTTCGAGGTCCCGCGGGGCGTTCCCTGTGAAATCCAGTCACGCAGGATCCGGTATTCTCCGGCGCCTTTGTCGATCACCAGGCCGCCGCCATGAGGAACGGAAAATGTCGGTTTGAGCAGGATCAGGCTCCGTTCGGGATCGGAGCGGTCGACCCTGCGCCCGTCCGCTTTGGTCACAATCGCGTCGTAATCCGCTTCGGGATCGTAACCGAAGAGCGACAGCTTGAATCCGTTCTGGCCGTTGAGCGCTCCGTGACAGCTGCTGCCATTGCAGCCAAAGTGAGAAATGATGGGAGCAATATCGCTGGCAAAACTGAAGGGGCGAGCCTTGTCAACCGAATCGCGCACCACGACGAAGGTTCTGCTTTCCAATCCTTCCCACGTGGCTCGCACGTAGGTTGCCCCCTTGCCGGCAGCCTGAACTACTCCATCCTTCCCGACGGAAACGACACGCGGGTCTTCCGAGTGAAAGCGGGCTCGCGTTGTTACATCATCGGCCGAGCCGTCCGAACGCTGGGCGCTGACGATCAGGCTCTGGGTGGTCGAAGTTCCGGACAAGAAGATCGATTTGGGTTCGACCAGGAGCCGCATCCAGTTGCGATGCTGATTGCGAGCCTCGGCTTGCACTTTAGTTGCCGGGGGCCTGTTATTCAGCTCAGCCGGACGAGTTTCTGACGGGAGTATCCAACCGCCCAAAAGGACCATAAAGAAGTAACCGATCCGACGTGTCATACCGGTGGGTGCCCCTCGTGACTCCCTGTTGATCTAAGAGACTATAAGCTACAGTTGCTTTTTTGGCAAAGACTCTTGGTGCTTCTTCGTGCCTTTGCGTCCTGGTGGTATTTGTTAGGTTCTCTTTTGTCTTGTTGAAATTCGACAAAAAACAGGCTAGGCTTCCTCATCCCTGGGCATCTGGCATTTAACAAAGCTTTCGAGGGTCTCTAACTTTGCAGACTGCCAGGCGACAGCGACTCTCGAGGCAAAACACAAAGGAACGAACGATGATGAAAAAACTACAATGTCTACTTGTGTTTGCTTTCTTGTTAGTGGGGAGTTCGACGCTTTTGGCCCAGATTGTCGTCAAAGCCGAGCTTGACGGCGGACAGGAAGCACCTGAAAAAATCATCAGTGCGGCTACCGCCGACGTTATTTATAACGTGTACTCGGACAGGATCGAATTCTCCCTCAGGCTCCGGCAGTTCGGGACCGACATCACCCAGATCCACGTGCACGTTGCCCCTGAGGGACTTGCCGGTCCGATCATCATGAACATGTACAACAGGGCTATTCACGGTCCGATCGAGGACAGCGATACCATTACTGGAGGCGTATTCTATGGCGTCTCTACGGTGGACGATGTGACCCCTAGAATCAACGACGACCCTCAGGCATGCGCGGCATCCGTAACTTCGCAGACGTCAGGGCCGCCATCATTAATGGCCTGACCTACACGAACATTCACACGATGAGCGTCCCAGGCGGCGAAATCCGCGGGCAAAACCGCGTTGCCATAGAGCCGCTTCGATAGCGGTGGTTCAAACGGGCTCGAGGGTTGGTGAACCGCAGAGCGAAAAAATGACTCCCGAACACCCTGCGCTTCACCAGCCCACCGCCCGTTAAACTGGATCTCCGGTACTTCGAGCGCTCCTCTAATCAACCTGCACGTTGATCCGGGGTGCAGACTCGCTGCGCTGATCGCCGCGCGCGGCGCCCACGATCGCGACGTCAGGCACCCGTCCCACGGCCGCAGACTCTGAGGCTCGAAGCGTCAACCGGGCCATTCGTCCATCGTCCACGATCTCGAATTTCTCTACCTGGACCCCTGAGGGAGCATTCTCGAGGGAAAACTCGGGCGTCCCTGAAAAGCCGCGCCGCCTCACAATTTTCACTCCGAACTCCGCCGTCCCACCCCGAACGAGAAAGACTTCTGACGCCGCCGATTCGAGCGAAAACAACGGCGGCTCGACGACCGAAACCCAGGCTTCCGTCGATCGGTAGTCTGAGAAGCCAGGACCGCTCCCCGAGACTCGCGCCGCCGCAGGAATAAGGGCGGTGCGGCACTGCTCCTGCCCATCGACCAGACCTTTGCCCAGAATCGTCACCGAGGCGGTTTCCAGGCGAGCGTCCGGTGCAGCGGTTATTTCGATCTTGCCCGAAGTCTGGTCGCCCTTCAGCTGGAGCGGTTTGGTCTCGAGCCCTTGCGGCAATCCCGTGACCTCGATTGCAAGTTCGCCCTGGAAGCCTTCCTGGCGCTGAACCGAGACATTCCACTGGCCGGTCTCGCCGCGCGGAACAGCCAACCGCTCGGAAGCGAGGCTGAGGGTGAATCCGGGGGAAGGCCGCCGCACGCTGAGGGCATATCCATAGTCTTCGCCACCGCGCCTCTGCTGGCTGGAGACCTTGATGAAATAGGTTCCGCGCTCCTTGAACGTGTGGGTGATCTGAGGATCCCAGTTCAGCGGCCCTTCATCAAGCTTGGCATCATCGTTGGCGGCCAAAGTCTTGCCTGAGCCATCCAGGAGAGCCAGTCTTGCGTCCAGCCGCGAACCCAGCCTTTCCGCATCGATGTCGAAGACCAGCGTGGTTTCCGATTCCACTTCAAAGCGATAGATATCTTCATCCCAGCGGCTATCGATCCTCCCGTTCACGGTTACCGGAATCCCGATTGCTTCCGCCGTCTGGAGGGTGTCGTTTTTCTCCAATTCCATTTTCGCGGGACTTTCTCCGGTCATGACTCGCAGGGGTGTAACCAAACCGGAAGCGTGCTGAAGGCGCAGCGACCGGACGCCCGGAGGCGTCCCGGTGTTCAGCCGGCCGGCCAGAGCGACCGAAGCCGGGGCCTGGGGCGCATCGCCCTTCTCCTGACGCTGGATTTCCCCGCCCTCCAGTTCCCATGTTTTCGAGTCAAGGAACTCGCCCCGCACCTGCAGTTCCACAGGCGCTTGCGACTGCAGGTACAACGGGAAGACCGACGCGAGCACAGGCGCCTGACCGATGGCCAGCTGGTAAACCAGGTCGGTCCTTGACTGTCCGCCGGCAGGCATTCGAGTGAGCATCACGGCAGCCACATACTCACCATCCGCAGGACAGGTGAAGCTGATGTACGGATCCCATATGAAGGTTCCTTCATCCTGGCGCAGGCCGCGGCCCGCGGCATCGACGATCGCAAGCGAAAGATCGGCCGTGGACCAGTTGCGAGCGGCGAGAAGATTCAGATTCAGGCGCTGGCCGGCTTTCCCATGGAAGCGATAGAGATCGACATCTCTCGGGGTTTCGAGGCGTCCGCTGACCAGAACCGGCCACTCGACGGCACGAAGATCTCGCGGGTCATCGTTGGGTTCCTGTTCGGTAATCGCCGGCCACTCGCTGATGCGGAACATCAGAAGGTTCGACGCCCCCCGCGGCGTTACTACCCGAAAGTAGCACGGCCCCGACTCTGCTTTGGGGCTCACGCGCACTTCAAGAAACACCCGCGTAAAATTTGATTTCTTGACCCGAGCCACAACTTCGGGCGTGGAGAACAGAATGTTCTCTGCCCGATCCAGGAACTCGCCTTGCAATTCGACTTCAACCACCGAGCCCTTTTGAGCCCCCATCGGAAGCACGCTCAGCAACTGCGGCATTCGCGTGGCAACACGGGGGCCTGGCTGTTCCTCCGGTTGAGCAACGAGCGGTATCGCGACACTGATGAGTGAGAGCAGAAAGGTGATCTTCATTGTGATGCTCAACGAGTTTACCACGAAGACACCAGGACACTAAGGTTCGTTCGGGGACTTCGCCCCGAATTCAGAAGGCCCCTTTTGATACGACGACATGTTGGTTTGAACGTTTCACTAAGCGCCTGAAAGTCGGCTGGATTCATAAATACGCTAACGGTATTGAGGTCAGAGCAGCTCTGTTTTTGCCTAGGGCCGAAGGCCCGTGCAGTGAATGGCCCCGCCCGTGGAGAGTGAAAAGTAAAAAGTCGCTGAGGGGAAAGTAGGCAGGCGAAGCGATGGGGCGAGAGTTCAGTAGTGCCTATCGGGGGCCGGACGGGCTTGATAGCCCGTCCGCACATGAACCGGCGAGTTTTGCAACAGTCTCTGATGACCCGCGCCACTGAACCAATTTTTTCACAGCTTCTTACGGCCGGGCCTACTCTCTGTCGGCCTTTCAGGCCTCAACTGCTTCAAAATACATAGCGTCAATTGTGAACAGCAGTGCTCAAGAAACGCGAAGCGGTTGGCACGCATAATCAGGCGGGTGTCTTTCGGGCGCGCTCTTCAAGAGACTCGACCTTGTAGCCGCCCGCAGCTCTGTCCCGCAGCCAGATCAACCCGAACACAACAACAAGAACGAGCGACAGGGCCGCGACATAGCGGAAGGCCACCGGCGCCGCACTCGCGCGGGCCGCTTCCGGGGCGAGTCCCGCCGCCTGAGCCCTGTTGGTGAACTCATCGTAAATACTTCCCATCCACGGCAGGACGAACTGAATCGAAAGGTTGCCGGCAGTCCCCATCAGCCCAAGCAGGAGAGCGCCTCCTCTAGGGAAACGCTCCGAGGTCACACCGAGCATTGTCGGCCACATGTAGCAAACCCCGATGCCCCAGATCGTCGCCGATAGAAACGCGGTAACAGGAGAGTTCGCATAGCTGAGCGCAAGGACGCCGAACCCGGCCAGAACCGAGGAGATCCACATCAGACCGACGGGCGAAAAACGATGGGCCAGAGGTCCGGCAAAATGGCGAAAGATGAACATCAAGCCGCTAATGTAAACCAGAAGCAGGATCCCTTCGATCCCCACTGTCCGGGTGAGAGTGGCATCGACCCATTGGCCAGGCCCCAGCTCAAGAGCGGCGGTAAGAAACATCAGGCCAAACCAGACCAGAAAGAGCGGGCGGAAGGCCTGCTGGATCATCTCCCCGGTGGACACTCCTGCCTGCACTCGTTCGGTCGCCGGAAATTTCTGACCGATTAGCATGGCGCCGTAGATTCCTGCCGGGATCAGGATTGTGGCCAGCCGAACCTGCCAGCCAAAACCTGCCGTTCTCAGCAGGTACGCGAGAACGCCGCCGATCACGATTCCTCCGGGCCACCACGCGTGCAGCACGTTCAATTTGTGAGTCTTGTCCTCCGGATAGAGCGTGGCCGCCAGGGGGTTGATTACAGCTTCCACCAAACCGTTGCCCAATCCTGCCACAAACCAGCTCAGATATAGTATCGCTGCTGCCGACAGACCCATGGCGCCGACCAGGTTCTGAGCAAAGATCACCATGAGAATCCCGGCGACATGCAAGAGCGCCGCCGCGCCCAGAAGGATACCCATTCCCAGGTAGTCGCACAGGGGACTCCCTATGAAAATTGAAATTGCAAAAGCCAGGAAGGCCGCGCCCGCGCACCAGCCCACAGCCTCGGCAGTCAGACCGAAAGTGTTTCCGAGATCCTCCAGGACGGAAGCTCTTATGCTGAAAATCAGCGCAGTCGTGACCAGAGCTGTGCAGCTTAGCACGAAGAGCCGGCTCCGCTGGGCCGCGCTGAAATCAGCCTGGTGCCTGGTATCTTGTCCCAAAGTTTGTTCCCTCCTGGTTTGGCATGAAAGCTTCGTCTTAGGGCTCGCGCAGAAATAACTTCACATTCTGGCGCGAGAATCGGCGGTCAATCATGAACCGGTTTCTGTTCGCTAAGCACGGTGAGGATCGCGCTGCGGCCCGCAGGCCCGCTGGCTTTTTGCTCGCTCCTCACGTACCGCACCGGGTACGCATCGTCGCTCGCGCCTCGCCAGCGGGCCTGGGGGCCTGCAGCAGAATGCGAACCTATTTCTGCGCGAACCCTTAGCGCCGTCGCGTCTTCGCGGTTGACCCTGTCGGCGTGGCGCGAGCTTCCTTGGTCGGCTTCTTCGCGCCCGACGCCACGCCTCCCTCCAGCTTGGCCAGCGTCTTCCTCGGGGCGATCAGCCGGAAACTCTCGAGGATCATCGCCCGTACTTCGTCCCAGTCCTTGACGCCGACCGGGTCCATCGACACCCACCCTTTGTGACCCACGTAGGGCGCGCGCCAGAAACGCGCATCCTTGATGACGGCCTCGGCATGCGCCATTTGCAGCTTGAAGCCGATAACCTGCCTGCCATTCTCCTCCCCGCAGCCGGCGAAGATCTTCTCGCCCACGCGGAAGTGCGGCTTGCCCCAGGTCATTGTTTCTTTCGTGTCCGGCAGCGAAAGGCAGATCTCCCGCATCTTCGCCAGAACCGCGTCGGTCTTGGCCATTGTGTGTTTTCTCCGTCGATGAAGCGTAGTCTAGCCAATCGGCTTCATAGATCTCAAGCGGATCGTTGCCGCCGCTCCATCACTGAACGCCGGGTTTCAGTCTCCTGCCGTCTTGGCGGCTTCGCCTTCAGAAACTGTTTCTCGGCGGATCAGACCGCCGTGAACACTTTGGATCCTCAAAGAATCAAATCTGGAGTGCAGCGATTCGAGTCCGGCAGACGAAAGCCCGCAGGAGTCGGAGGCTGCGCCGCAGCGCGGGAAGGTCCATTCTATTCACATCGGGAAGGATCCGGACCCTACGGGCTGAGGGTTCGAATTATCGACGGTAAACAGGAGGATTCCTTTGTGAGAAAGTTGTTTGTGGTGGCTGTTCTAGGTCTTGCGTTCCCATGGTCAGCCTTCGCTCAAGAAAGCACCCCCAAAGCGGAGGTTTTTGGCGGCTATTCTTACTTTCGCGCCTCTGATCCTACGACGATTCATCTGAATGGATGGAATGGATCTATTGCGGGAAATCTCAATGACTGGTTCGGCGTTGTAGGCGACTTCAGCGGGCATTATGGCTCGCCATCGATTTTCGGGATCGGCATTCCCTTTGTCGATGTCAACCAGCACTCCTTCCTCTTTGGACCCCGGCTTTCTTATCGTGGCAATGACAAAGTGATTCCATTCGGGCATTTTCTCATTGGAATCTCCCGCGCAAACGCCGGCGCCTTCGGTCTGTCCGTGTCCGATACCGCACTCGCCGCTGCCGCCGGCGGGGGGGTGGACATCAACCTGAACGATACTGTGGCGATACGCGCCGTTCAGGCCGACTACCTGATGACCCGATTCCAGGATGAGCGGCAGGATAACCTGCGGCTTTCGTTTGGGGTCGTATTCCGGTTCGGCCGGTAGGCATCAGAGTATTCCCTCGCGTTTCTTTGCGTCTTCGTGTCTTCGTGGTTAGCGCTGCGGAACAAATACCACAAAGACGCGAAGACACGAAGAAACACCAAGAATTACCTCATTGCCGGCCCGCGCTCGGTTGCTCGGATGAGCCCGACGTGAAGTAGAAGTAGTCGTAGGCGTAGCGCGCAATCTGGGCCAGAGTTTTTTCCACCTGCTCGGTGCTCGCCCTGGTGCGCTTGCTCAAAAGCGCAATCGCCACGTGGCCGGCGCCGTCGGGGAGATAGACGATTCCGACATCATTCACAACGCCCCCAATGGTCCCGGTCTTGTGTCCGACTTCGGTCTCTGCAGGCAAAAGTCCCCGAATCCGGTTCTCACCCGTCCGGCAGCGTTTCATCAAGTTCAGGATAGCCTGCGATGCATCTTTGTCGATGACTTCACCGCGCCAGATCTTCTCGAGCAGGGTCACGAACCCTCGTGGAGTTGCGGTGTCCCTTGGATCCTTGGCAAAACGGTCATCCGCCGTCCAGCGCGACTGCTCATCGCTTGGCGAGCGGGGGAGGGCCGCGCGGAGTTCTTTTAGAGCCAGCCCTTTTAAACGTTCCGTGTCGTGTCCGCGGTAATCGAGGATCAACTCCTGGCACGACCGGTCGACGCGGATGCCGCTCACACCCAGCGCGCTTAGCCGCGCGTTCACGTTCTTGGCGCCGGCTTTGGCCAGGCAGATGTCGGCGGCAGAATTGTCGCTGATCATCATCATGAGATTCGCCAGGTTATGCATCGAGAGCCGGACCCCGGGAAGATCGTAAAGCACCGACAACTCCCCGCTCCCCAGGTGCTGGTCGCGAGGTCCGATGTCGATAATCTCATCCCATTTGAGAGCGCCGGACTTCGCCATAGCATGAAGCTCCAACAGGACCGGCAGCTTGAACGTGCTCGCCATAGGGAACGGTTCGTCGGGACTGACGAACAGCTCGACTCCACTCTCCAAATGCTTGACTCCGACTCCTATCTCTCCCTGGGCAGCAGGGATCGCGCGCGTAATCTGAAGACGCAATCGCTCGATAGGCGTTGGCGGAGCCGCGAGGATCGAGAGGCCCGCAGTAAATAAAGCCATCACGATCATCGATACCGGACGTCTCACTGGACGCATGACTCATCCTCCTGAATAAACGCAATCCTCGGGCGCGCAATCTAACGCACCATCACACCTGGAACTATCTGCCCGAATTAGATCGCCTGCCGTCCTCCTGGAAAAGGCGTCGCTGCGGCGACACAAACAATTCATACAATTCCTTCGTATTACTTCTTGGTGTCTTCGTGTCTTCGTGGTTGGAGCGGACTAACCAATAACCACGAGGACCCAAAGACACGAGCGCTACTCTCGCTGCCATCCCTGCGCAGCCTGCAGCATAAGACTTTCATACGGATTCACACGTTCGCCCGATGATACCGGCACCGCTTCGACTCGGCACGCGTGGGTTTGGACCAGGTGGTCCGCCTGCGCCGCCCAGCTCGAGACATAGGGGTGACTGTTCCAACCTGATCGACGGTCGGGGGCCGGCGGCCGCGGCTCAACCGGCTGAACTTTCGGCTGGCTGGGAAACCCTCCGACCAGCCAGAGCCTGTTTCCCGAGCGCAGCGTTTCAGACATTCTGGTCAAGAGCGGTCCGATCGGGTCGGTAGATTTCATTTTTTCCTTGAGCAAGTCATAGCGATGAATCCTCAGGTCTTCAAGCGGCGGCACAGTCATCCAGGGCGTTTTGCCCCGGTAGTATCTCTGGAAAGCGACGCCGTAGTACCATGGACTCACGACGATCAGGTCTTCTGCCTGGGCGGATTCCTCCAGCTTGGATGCGATCCGGTCGGCGTTGGTTTGTCGAACCTGAATCTCCTGCCAGCCACGGGGAAAGCTCAACACCAGAACAAGAACTGCTGTTGCAGCCCGGAAGATCCGAACCGGCGTTTGAACCGTTAACGCAGCAAGAATCCCATCGATGGAAAGCGCGCAGACGGCCATCAAAGGAAGGTAATACCAGGGCTGCGAAGGAAGGCTTGCCCATTTCAGGAAGAGTAAAAAAGCCACCGTTGCGCTCAGCAGGACTGTGGTTGAAAAAAGGACCAGATCTCTCCGGTTATCTGAAAGCGGTCTGTGCGCGCGCCGCACCCAACACCAGCCAGCGGCCAGCAGACTCAGGGCGCCAAGGCCAAGCCAGACCCAGAGCATGAAATCTCCCCCAGACGCCATGGCCCTCGAGAATACACGCCAGATCCCCCGCATCGTAGTCGGTGACTGAACCAGTACCGTCCAATCCTGCGCCTTTCGCAGGATGTCGTAATAAGGCAACAGAGAGAACGCCGAAACTGCTCCTATGCCCGCCACAAGCAGCGATCTTTTCCATTGTCTCTTGCGCGAGCACACCGCAATACCTCCTGCGCAAAGCGCCAGCAGCAGGAAGGCATTCTGGTAAAGGCACTGTACAGACAGAACGGCGCTGAGGGCCGCCCCCGCGACCTGCAGGCGTCCGGGTTTGACACTGATTTTCCAGATCAGTCCCGACGCCACCAGCAAGAAGACGATGCCCAGCCCGTAAGGGCGAATCGAATCGCCAATTTGAATCACTAGAGGGGCAAATGCGAACAGAGGCATCGATAGCAAAGGAATTGAAAAGCCCTTGAGCCGGGCATCGAGCCAGAGAGCGGCGAGAATAGCAATCCCTACCATGAGGCCAAAGACCCTGAGTCCGAAATCCGTTCTTCCCCAACCGCTAAATACCCAGACGCGCAGCGCCAGTGACGAGAAGAGCGGAAAGGAATCGTACTGGAGCGAATTCCAGGTTTCCCTCACGGATGCCGATGTGGCGAATTGCAGAGTGTTGACTTCGTCGCGCCAGAGCGCTCCCGCCCGGAGCAAGAACCCGAAATGGAAACATAGAATGAGCAGCACCGCTACCGCGGCCACGCCCCACTCCAGTCTCTTGACTGGTTCCGGCGCTCCCGTCCTCATACTAACCACCATTTCTTAGCGTCTTCGTGTCTTCGTGATTAGAGTGTCGAAGAAATACCGCTAAGACTCAAAGACACGAAGAAACAGCAAGAATCTTCGCCAGGAAGGAAGGTCAGTCGTACAGGGCCGAAAGACGAAAGGTAAACCCTGGCAGGATGTCCTCACCCTCCAGGCTATCTCGCTCGCGAAGCAGGCGGGCCGAACCGTCGGCTCGATAGACTGTCGCCGTCTTCGACTGTGGGACCAATAGCCAGACCAGGCGTACGCCCGCCTCGATATAATCTCGCACTTTCTGCTGGACATACACGGAGGCGTCGGACGGTGAAAGAATCTCAACCGCCAGGTCGGGAGGACCAGGAAAGAATTTCTGAGGAAGCGGACGGCCCGCGAGACGCGCGTCCGATATGAAAGCCAGATCGGGACACCGCACCTGTTCCAGATCGTAGGGAAGTTGAAGCACAAAACCCACTTCGCACATGACTTTCCCACCACCGCACTTTCTCACATGTTCGACTAACGCGTGCGCCAGTATCGTGGCGACCTCCCCATGGCGCGCGTTGTTCAAGGGCATCTCCACGATTTCGCCGTCGACCAACTCCCGGCGAACTTCCGCGGGCGCCATTCGCCAGAGATCTTCAGCCGTAAGCCGGACTCTTGTGGCCATCGCCTGCTTCCTCCTTGAATCTGTCGCGATCCAGGATACCACCGGATGGAAACCAGTACCAAAGCGATCACCGACCCGAGCGAAGGCAGCTTTAGCGTTCATAGTTTCCTGTCAGCGCGACTTATTTCAGGAATTCTTCAAAGACCTGGCGTCTGCGTCTTTGTGGTGAATATTCGAGATAGCGACTGCTAGCCCGCTTTCGCGAGCGCCTGTTCCAGATCGCTGATCAAGTCGGCCGCATCTTCGATCCCGACCGAAAGCCGCACCAGCCCGTCCGCCAGGCCGCGCTCGAGCCGAAGCTCGCGTGGTATCGAAGCGTGAGTCATGAGCGCCGGCGCTTCGATCAGCGACTCGACGCCTCCGAGCGACTCCGCCAGGGAGAAGAGACGTGTAGAGGAGACGACGCGGCGCGCGACTTCGAGCCCTCCTTTCAGCTCGAAGCTCACCATGCCTCCGAACCCGCGCATCTGACGCGCCGCGATGGCGTGCTGAGGATGATCGGGGCGGCCGGGATAATTCACGCGCGACACCCCGGAATGAAGCGCCAGAAATTCTGCGACCAGGGCTGCGTTCTTGCAATGCCGCTCCATTCGTACGTCGAGGGTCTTGATTCCGCGCAGAACCAGCCATGCATCGTTCGGACCCGGAACCGCGCCGATCGCGTTTTGAAGATATGCCAGCCGCGTGTGAAGTTCGGAGTCATTCACTACGATGGCGCCTCCGACCACGTCGGAGTGTCCATTGAGATACTTGGTCGTGGAATGCACCACGGCTGTGGCTCCCATCTCCAGCGGGCGCTGCAGCACGGGCGTAGCAAACGTATTGTCCACCCAGACCGGGACACTCGCGTCAGTGGCTATATTGATGCACGCCCGAAGGTCGATGATGCGTAGCAGCGGATTCGTGGGTGTTTCCAGCCAGACCATCCTGGTATTCGGGCGCAGCGCGGCCGCGAGCGACGCGGGGTTCTCTAACGGAACAAAGGTGGTCTCGATGCCGGCCGAAGGACGAAAGACATTTTCGAAAAGACGGTAGGTTCCCCCGTAAACGTCGTCACCGCACACCACGTGGTCGCCGGGTGAAAGAAGGTGCAGCGCCGTGGCATGCGCTCCGCTGCCGCTGGAAAAGGCCAGGCCGTGCTTTCCCCCTTCCAGCGAGGCGAGGCAAGCCTCGAGCGCGGTGCGAGTCGGGTTTCCGCTGCGCGAGTACTCGTACCCTTTGTGCTTGCCGGGTTCGGCCTGCACGAAAGTCGCACTGTTGAAAATGGGAGTCATGATTGCGCCGGTCGAGGGATCAGGCGATTGCCCCGCATGCACGACGAGAGTGGCGAGTCGATCCGATGCTTTGCTCAAGTTTGAAACCCGTCTGCTGTGTTTCTTTGCGTCTTGGTGTCCTGGTGGTGAGGATTAAAGCCTCTCTTCCGGGATGCGCTTGGCAAGGTAGTCAATGAGGTCGATCTTGGTAACCACTCCGGCGATTCGACTGTCGTCGAGAACTATCAGAATGCCCCCTTGAGCGAACAACTCGGTGACCAGGGCGATCCTCGTTCCGGGCGTAACTGTGGCGAACTCCGCGGTCACAAGCTTCTCGATCGAGTCATCGGGCGAATGACCGGACTCAGCCATGTGCCGAAGAACGTCGATCTCGGCGACCACTCCGATCAGTTTTCCATCGCGGGTCACGGGAACTTGACTGATGCTGTGAGCTTTCATTTTGGTGATGACATCGCGCACTTTGTCGCTGGCCGACGCGGTTACCACTCCGCCTGGCGCCTTCGCCGCCAGAAGGTCTGCGACGGTGCCGATTGGATCGGGTTCGAGAAATCCGTGGTGCCGCATCCAGTTGTCATCGAAAATCTTGGTCAGGTATTTCTGGGCTGAATCGGGGAGGAGCACCACGATATTCACTTTCTTGTTGATCGTCTCCGCGAATTTTATGGCTCCGGCGACCGCGGCGCCGCTGGACCCCCCGCAATAGATTCCCTCGCGCCGCACCAGCTCACGTGTCATGAGGAAACAATCTTTATCGCTTACGCGAACCACCTCATCGATGATCCCGAGATTCATGGTACCGGGAAGGAAGTCCTCGCCGATCCCTTCAACCTTATAGGGTCTTGGTCTCACCATCGTCCCGGTTTTGACGTAATCGTAATAAAGCGAACCGACCGGATCGACCCCGACGATTTTCATCTCCGGTTTTCTCTCCTTGAAATACCTGGCACAGCCGGAAAGGGTTCCACCAGTTCCCATGCCGGCGCAGAAAACATCGATCTCTCCGCCGGTCTGTGCCCAGATCTCGGGACCGGTTGACAGGTAGTGAGCGCCCGGATTAGCGGGGTTATAGTATTGATTTGCGAGCACCGCGCCGGGAGTCTCCTCGGCCAGCCGACGTGAAACACTGTAGTAGCTGCGCGGATCCTCGGGATCCACAGCCGTCGGGCAGATGACCACGCGGGCTCCGAAGGCCTGAAGCGACTTTATCTTCTCTTCCGACATCTTGTCGGGCATCACGAAAATGCATTTGTAACCGCGAATGGCTGCTACCAGGGCAAGCCCCATCCCGGTGTTTCCGCTCGTGGCCTCGACAATCGTGCCGCCGGGTTTCAGCAACCCGCGCCGTTCGTAGTCGCGAATGATGTTGATGGCTACGCGGTCCTTCATCGAACCGCCCGGGTTGAGATATTCCAGCTTGACGTAGATATCGGCCGCTAGGTGCGAGCCCACATTGTTGAGCTTGACAATCGGCGTGGACCCGACAGCTTCGAGAACGTTGTGGACTGCCCCTTTCATCATCGCGGCTATTTCTTCTCTTTTCTGGAGAGATTCTCGTATCGGTCGTCAGGCGCGCTCTCCCGCGATGTCGGAAGACCTCGCGGCGCCCAGCCCGGGAAAGTGAGGCGTCCCGACATGTCGGTCTCCCCGCCAAATCCACCCCGCATGTCGACGACGTTGGAAAACCCGGCCGCCAACAGGAGCTCGGCCGCCTTTAGCGAGCGCCCTCCCATCTGGCAGCCCGTAATAACCTTCGCGTCCTTGCCAAAATTGGCCTCGACGAGTTCTACAAACCGGGGATTCAACTGCATGCGCCCGCCAGGATCCGGTTCCAAAACCGGAATGTTCTTCGCGCCCGGGACATGCCCGGCATCGAACTCCTGCACGGTACGAACGTCCAGGTAAACATAGCCTGTCTCCGAATCGAGGAGCTCCTTGGCCTTCTCCGGCGTTATTCGATTGATCGCCATAATTCCTCCTTTCTGCGTGTCTCCTTGTGTCTTTGTATCCTGGAAGTATTTGTTTTCCAGCTCTAACCACGAAGACACGAAGACGCGAAGAAACACTAAGAGCATTCAAGTCTTCGCGACATCATAACACAGGCGCGCGATGGCCTCCGCGTCACGGAGAATCTGGGATTTCAAGGGGCGCAGTAGACTGCCCCAGGGGAGTGGACTAGAATCTCTCATCATGTCACCAGCGGGCGTTCTAAGGCTTACGAAGATAGTTCGCGTCTCTTCGCGTCTTTGCATCTCTGTGGTTGATACTCTCCTGCGCACCATGCCGTCGCTTGTTTTCGCACTCGCTCTCATTTCCTTATTCCCCGGGGTCGCGAAACAACAGCAACAACCGGGCGGCGCGGCCATTGCCATCGTGGGCGCAACCATTGTGGATGGCACCGGCAGAGCGCCGTTTCAGGCTGATGTTCTTCTCCGCGGCGGCCGCATCGCCGCCGTCGAGCCAAACCTGGCTCTACCCCAAGACGCGCGCGTCATCCGCGCCGAAGGGCAGACCCTCTTGCCTGGCCTTTTCGATCTTCATACCCATCTTCCCAATGCAACCCTCCCGGGCATCACCGGCGACTGGCCCAAGCACCTGGCCGCTTACCTTTACTGCGGCGTCACCTCCGTTGTGGATTTTGGCACTTACCCTGAAACCTTTGAACCGATGCGCCGGTTGCTCGGCAGCGGCGCCATCGAGGGCCCACGCCTCCATCTTGCCGCCCGCATGACTACGCCGGGCGGACACGGCGCCGAAGGCGGGCGGGGCGACTTTTTTACCCTCGAAGCGCAGACGCCGCGCGAAGCGCGCGATGCAGTCCGGCGGGTCGTCCCCTATCGACCCGATGCAATTAAAGTCTTCACCGACGGCTGGCGCTATAACACGGCCCCCGACATGACCAGCATGAACCAGGAGACGCTCTCAGCGCTGGTGGAAGAAGCGCACAAGAACGGGGTCCCGGTGCTGACCCACACGGTCACACTGGAGCGCGCGAAAGTGGCTGCTCGAGCCGCTGTTGACGTGATTGTGCACGGCATCGGCGACCGGGAAGTCGACAACGAAGTCATCGAGCTCATGCGCGCAAACGGGACGGCTTACGTCTCCACGCTCGCGGTTTACGAACCGCGCGGGCGCAACCTTCTTTCACCGCTGCTCCCGGCTGTCCTCGAACCGGCCGTTCGTGAAACCGCGGCTCCGGCGCTCCCGGCCGCTGGCGCACGGGACGAGGGAGGAAAGGCGCCTCTACAACAACGAACTGCCAGGACGGCGCGAACGATTCGCCCCGATGCTTCCGAAAACGCGAGCGCCGCACAGCGAAGCCAACGCTGGCGGAACCTTCTCTATAACGTCTCGGCGCTCAAGACCGCGGGCATCCGGCTTGGCGTCGGCACAGATGCAGGCGTCACGGGGACGCATCACGGCTGGGCGACGTTGCACGAGCTGCAGCTGCTGGTGGCAGGGGGGCTTTCGCCTGCGCAGGCCATCACAGCCGCTACCTTTGATAGCGCCAGAGCCCTGAGGGTGGACAATGAACGCGGCTCGGTAGCCGCCGGCAAGGTGGCCGACCTCGTGCTTGTCTCGGGGGCGCCCCATCAGAATATCAGCGACATCGAACGCATTGCGCGCGTCTTTCTTGGCGGGCGCGAGATCGACCGCGAGTCCCTGGCGCGCCGGATCGCGTCGAAAGAACCCACGCCGATTGAAGCGATCAAAGTCTCGGAAAAAATTGATGACTTTGAAACCGCCGGCGACGCAAGCATTGCTTCTCCCACGACCGACTCACCGCGCAGCGCTCTCGGCACCCGCTGGATCACCAGCACCGATCCTGGCCACGACCACTCCCGTCTGATGATGGGTCGTATCCTGCGGGCGGAGGGCGGCTACGCGCTCTCCATTCTGGCGCGCATGTCGCTGGCCCAGCGCCCGTTCGTTCGCGTTAGTGTGCCTCTCACGCCCGGCGCGCTTGAGCCCGGCGATGCGAGAGCCTTTCGGGGTATTCGCTTCGATGCCCGCGGCGACGGCCTCTCCTATCGCCTCATTGTGCCGACGCGCTCGGTGCGCAACTACGCCTATTTTCAGGCGCCGTTCAAGGCCGCCAGCCGCTGGGAAACCATCCGGATTGATTTCGCGATGCTCGAGCAGGATAAGACACAGTCGCCTGCGGCCTGGACCGGCTCGGACCTGCTGATGCTCAGCTTCGAGATCGCCCGGCCCGGCGGTGGCTTCGGCTGGCTCGAGCTCGACAATGTCCGATTCTACTGATAGTGGATCAACCGCAACTCACCGCCAGGACGCAAAGGCGCCAAGAAAATCATACCTGCCTGCGGCTTTCGGTTTTCAACTCCATCAGGTCCACACTTGTCCGGATGAAGCGCCTGAACTATGATTCTACAGAGTCAACACTGCACATGTTGACCCGATGGTCATGCCCCCCGAATCTCAGGCCCCCCGGGAAAGAAGGAGAAGGCTTTCGGCTAGTCTCGCGGGTTCTCGGCCCGGCATTGGCATCCCGCGGAATCAACACATGAAGGACCGGTGCGGAGAAGTCCGGCGCCGCGGCATTTCCGCCGCGCAGTCTTGAATTCTTCGAGCACGTTTTCCCGAACGCCGCCTCTGGCCTGGTTCTGGAGAGCAAGACAATGGAGGATCTACAGGCAGAAAAGCGCGCAGGCCTGAAAGGCACCGGGCGCCTGCGGCTCGCCCGGACCGTAATCGCTCGCGTCTTTGTCGATTGGTTCGCCGACGATGTTCCACACTACGGCGCCGCCCTCGCCTTTTACACGATCTTTTCGGCGGCGCCGATTTCGATCATTGTCATCGCTATCGCCGGAAGTATTTACGGTCCCGAGCTCGTCGAGCGGGGGCTGCTTTCGGAGGTTGAACGTCTAACCGGCTCCGGTACCGCGGAATTCCTGGGCGCCTTGATACAAAGCGCGCGCCAGAGCCATGCCGGATTTGCGGCCACGGTTCTGGGGTTTGTGATGATGTTTCTAGGCGCGACGGCCTTCTTCGGCGAACTGCAGAATGCGCTCAACAAGGTGTGGAACGTCGACGTCGAGATACAGGGGATCTTATTGTCGGTCCTCATCAAGCGGCTCCTGTCATTTATGATGGTCCTCCTCGCGGGAGTCGTGTTCGTGGTCATGCTGCTCGCGAACGCGGTCTTGACGGCAATGCATTCTTACGTGGTCGGCTGGACCGCGGATTGGACGCTGGTAGCGCTGCGCACTTCCGAGATGCTGATCTCTTTTTTCCTCAGCTCGGTTTTGTTTGCCGTGATCTACAAGGTTCTCCCTGACGCGCGGATCGCCTGGAGAGACGTGTGGGTTGGAGCCGTCGTGACCTCGATTCTCTTTAATGTGGGAAGATTACTGATTGGACTCTACCTGGGGCGCGAGAGTTTCGCCTCCGCCTACGGCGCCGCAGGCGCCTTCGTGCTGCTGATATTCTGGGTCTACTATTCGGCGCAGGTGGTGCTCCTCGGAGCGGAGTTCACCAAGGTCTACGCTCGAACCTACGGTAAGGGATTTACCCGAAAGGAACGCCGTTACCTGCGGCCCACCGGACCACAGAGCGGTACGGCCCCGCAACCCCCGCCCGCACTCTAAAGCTTCGTCGAGCGGCAGCGAGCCTGAGTATTACAAGGTCGTAATTTCTTGTTTTTGGGGAAGATTCTTTGTGTTTCTTCGCGTCTTTGAGTCTTAGTGGTATTCGTTAGACAGCTCTGCGCCACGATTGTATCGATCCGATAATCCGTGAGAAAATCCCGGCGGAGTCAAGCAATGACACTGGAGAAACGCTGCTGCGCTGGTGGGTGGCCGCTCGTAGGCTGGTCGGCGGTTATTATTGCCGCGATGGTGACCGCGATTATCGCGCTCTTGGGCTGGAACGAATATGCCGTCCGGCTAGTCCTGCGCGCGACGGCACGAACTTCCTTCGTTCTCTTTATGAGCGCCTTTGTTGCTTCGCCGCTCCATAGCAGGTGGCCGAATTCCCTCAGTTCTTGGCTTATCAGGAACCGGCGCTATCTCGGCGTCTCCTTCGCCGTATCGCACTATTTTCACCTGGCCGCAATCATAACGCTGGCCCGGCTAGCACCCGAGGGATTCCGACGCGACGTGGACGCGTTCGCACTCGTCTTCGGCGGGCTTGCCTATGTTCTCTTGACCGCGATGACGCTCACGTCCTTCGATCGAACGGCGGCATGGATTGGACCTCGCGCCTGGCGTATTCTCCACACAACCGGCGTCTACTACATCTGGCTCATTTTCTTTATCAGCTACCTTCCACGCTCGATAGTGTCCATCGCATACGCTCCACTCGCGATCGTAACCGTCGCCGCGCTCGCGCTCCGGCTTCCGCTCGGCCACGCTCGCCCCGCTTCGGCTCCCACCTCGCCCGCCGTCACAGAGAGGTGAACAGCTGAATTGGAACTGGCGAAGCAAACTTCACCCGCCTAACGCAGCAAGCTACCGCGCTCCACAATAGAACTGATTCTGGTTTAAGAGCAGATGCGCCAGGTCGGTCAGAGCCGCCAGCTTGGCCTCACTCCCGTCCTGCTTAATTGGGACTGCTTCCTCGAGGCTGTGCTGACGCTCTAAAACCGAATGACGAGATCCTTCCCCTCCTTCGAAAGAGGCTGGCCCAGCGCGCCTGATAGTCGCGCTTGGCATGAGCCATCGGATCCGATCCCGCCTCCGCCGCAATTTTTCCCGCGAAGGAACGGGCCTGGCGCAAGATGAACTCGTTTATTGAGCAATGAGAACTCTTGAGTTGGAAAACACCGCGCTAAACACTGCTTCCCAGCGTTGCGCGTGCCTCATCACGTCCTCCCCGTCGCTGACGTCAAGGTCGGAGAGAAGTCAACCGATCAATCACAGATTGAGGTTTCGGATTGCAGGGACCTTCGAACCATAACCCGGCAATCCTGTCAGAGCCAACTCGAATGTTCCGAGTTTAGTGCGACCAGTCCGCTTCTGTCAACACGCGAGTGCGGCGGCAGAAACCAACCACCAAGACTCAAAGACTCGAAGAAACGCCAAAAGAAGAAAATGGATGATGATCTCAGAGTGGTAATGACGGGAGTCAGTCGGAGATCTCTACAGATATCTCGGCAGTTCCGTTTGCCGTCCTTACACCGAGGACAGCCGGTCCCCGCGTATCGGTGACAACCTGCGCGTCAATTTCCGTGGGTGAGACGTAAAGCAGCGGGAGCCGCCGGCCATTCAGGGTGACAGCGGTGCCCGAGAGAAGGGTGGGAAGCGGCAGCGAAGCGGCGTCCATTGCCTGCTCGGCCAGGTTTCTGCCCCAGATGCTGAAAAGCGCTCGGGGCGAAAGTCGAGGCGTGAACGAGTCGTCCTGGAACGCAACCGTCCCGAAAATTCGCGGCGGCGGCTCGATGCTGAAACTATCGATTTCTGCTGCGTCGTCGCGGATGGCGCGCGATGTCAGTCGGCTGCCCTCAACCTCGACGCGCACAAAGTGATGAGCGGATTCGCCGTACGCGACGCTCGAGCGCCTTGCGCCGGCAACCGGATAAAGATAGGCCCCACCGCCCCCGCTAGTAACATAGACGGTTCCCGTACCGGCTTCGGCCAACACGCCGTTGCGCAGGCACTGGCTACGCTGGTAACTGTGTTCGTGACCGTTGAAAACCAATTCAACGCCGTAGCGCTCGAGAATGGGCACGATCCTTGCCCGCACCATGGTTGACACCGGATCATTCTCATTAGGCCCGCACGCGAAAGGGGGATGGTGGAAAAACACCACCCGCCAGTATTGCCGGCTTCGCTCCAGGTCCCGTTCGAGCCAATCGAGCATTGCGCCGTTTCCTTCTACGGCGCGCGTGAGAGAGAGATTAGTGTCCAGGGAGACAAAGTGGACGTTCCCCCAATCGAAGGAATAGTAGCGGCCCCGCCCGTCCTCCGGCACATCGTCGCCCGGAACCGCGTGCACCGAGATATAAGGATCGGCATTTGCAGTTCCATAGTCGTGGTTCCCCGGAGTTGGAAAGAACGGGACCCGTTTCATCATGTTGCGGTAATACTCAAAGTAACGCTCCTGGTAATCCGCGTACGTACCGTGCCAGTAACCGATGTCACCGGTGTGGAGCACCAGCGCCGGGCGGTCCTGGCCATTCAACTGCGCTAACCGCAACTGCGCCGCCGTCCCCATGCCACTGTCACCGAAGACCAGGAAACTGAAAGGGCCCGGCCCGGCCGTGCGGAAGCGCAGCCTGTCTCGCGGCGCCAGATCCTGTCCATTCAACGCCACGCGGTAGAAATACTCGGTGCCGGTGAGAAGACCACTCAACTCAGCTTTGTGCTGGTAGAAAGGCGTGGAGAGTCCCGTCTCAGAGGGCAAGAATTCGCGGCTGCTGGCAGTAACCCTTTCCGGAAATGCGTGGCGGGTGAAATATTCGACTGTGGAAACGCCCGGTCCGCGAGTGGCCCACAGAATCGTGGCGCGCTCCCCGCCGAGATTCTGAATGTAGGGATATCGAACGAGTTTTAACTGAGCGCCAAGCTTTGTAGCCGCGCTGACCGGGCGCGCAGATTGAAGCGTCCCGGCGCCGGATGCACCCAGTACTCCGCACGCACTTCTGAAAAAGTCGCGTCTTGTTGGCACGATCAGAAAGTCAGAAACTAACTCTTGGTGATGAGTTTATTCGCTGAATCCCCGATGGATTGGACGAACCCCCTCCAGCGTCGCCCGGTATCATCGCATAACGGCGGAAGAATCACAACAACAGAAATGCAAGAATTTGTGAGAGTTCGGGCGTCTTTGAGTCTTGGCGGTCGTCTCTTTTGCCCGGTCAGAGCACAAATTGTAACCGGAGGATCCACATCCAGAAGCTCTCGCGGCCGGGAATCGGGCTCCGCAGCGTGTCTTCAATCTTTTCACGCATGGCATTGGCTTGAATCTTCGCCCATCGATTCAGATACCAGTTGACGCCAACGGTCCATACCCGATCGCTGTTGCCTAGAATGTTCGGGGCCCTGGGGTTTCGGAGTGGCGGCCCGGGGTGCTCGCTGCTGCCGAAACGAAGCTGCTCATAACGCCCCGCCAGCTCGACGGCGCCGATGCCACCACGCAGGAAGTTTTTGCGCGGCTCAATACCCTCGATCTTCCTCTCGCCGGTTACAGCCCAGGTGCCGCTCAAATACCAGCCGCGCGAAATGAGATCCGGCAGATCCTGGCCAAGCAATCCCTGGCTGCGCCGTTCATCCTGGAGGTGCATGAATTCGCCCTTGATCGAGAAGGGGCCGGGGCTCCAGTTCATGTCGAGTCCCAGGCGCAATCGGTTCCCGTTGACGTAAATGGAAGGGAAAAAGGTCTCCCCTGAATCCGTTTGCCCTCGTACGCTGTTGAGCCCTTCAGGCACGGAGCCGGTGGTAAACGCGACTCCAAGCTCGAGGTTTCCGATCGCGTCGGGGATTTCCAGGAGGCGCAGAGGCGTTCCGGTCACGCGACCCGCGAAAGTGCGCCCGGCGCCGAGACTCTCGCCAGAGCGGGCATTTTCGCCGTCGTGCTGGAAGAATCCCGCTTCGTAATTCAGGCCTCTTCTGAAAAAGCGTCCGTGTGCGGCGACGCCGATGTCCCGCGCGGGCGCCAGGGTGTCGCCAATGCGCGAGCGGAAGACAAAATCGAGCCTTACGGGACTGGTCAACTGGTCCAGCCCGAACGGAATCTTGAACTTTCCGACTCTGACCTGAAAATTACGAAAGTAGCGAACGTTTACGAATACGTCGCGCCACGGATTGGACTCACGCAACTCACGTTCAACTTCATATTCAAAATGTCTGAGAAAAGTTCCTTCGATCCCAACGCGCTTCCGCTGAAGCTCAAAGGTCCCTTCGTCGGTTTCCAACTCGGGCGAGAAGCCTCGAAAATCTCCCTGGAGTTTCACTCGGAAATCTACCCGAAGCCAGTCTCCAAATCGCAAGGATGGACGATTGTTCCACACGAATCTCACGTTTTTTTTGGTTTCGCCGGGATCCTTCTGAGCGGATGATGGTTCGCTTGCCGGCAACAGAACCGGGATGAAAAACATGACCACTGTCAGCCATGAGCGTGTTGCAAGACCTCCAGAACCGTTCCCCCTCCGTTTCCGATAGGTGCGCGCCTCCAGGACTGAGCGCCTGTTGTCGGTCAAAGTGCCCTCTCAGGGAATACATCCTCGTCGTCTTCGTCATCTGCCGTCAGTTCACGCGGGAGCACCCCCGCCGCATCAGCGCGCGCGGCCGACATGGTTCGAAAAAAATGGTTCAGCCGGCTCACGCAGTGCGGCTCGCACACCTTGAGCGCCAGTTCGCGTCGGAATCCAAGGCTGAGGGCTGAAAGCGAAATGCTGCCGATCACCGCGGTGGTCTCATCGACGAGAATCATCTTTCCATGCGAGCGCAGGTCAGCGAGCACGGGCGCGTCCAGCACGTCCACGCGGACGCCGGCTTCGTTTCGGGCCTTCAACAGCGCCAGGAACTCGGGATCGCGCAGCTTGGGATCAATGATCCGGATGCTGACCCGGGCTTCCTGAAACAGCTTGGCGAGCCGGGTCCGAGCCTGCTCCGGTCCCACAATCAACCGGTCGGTTAGATCTTCAGGAAAGGCCCCTGTGGGTGCTTGGGAGTCCGCCTCGAAGAGTCTTTGGAGCCCCGACACGACCTCCGGATCATAAGTGATCTGGACGAAGTCGCAGGTTTCTTCCAAACACTTGCGAGTCAGATTCAGGGATGCGACCAGGGCCGGGCCATCGTCGGCCACTATGTACTTGGCATGGTATTTGACCACGGAGTCCGCGTAGCAGGTAACCTCGGCGCCGATCCCCTCGAGGCAGGCCCAGAGTTCCCGGAGGCGTTTCTTGCCGCCCTTCGCGCGCCGGGTGAGCAGCGCTTGAACCCGCACCTTGCGGCGGCGAGCTTCGGCGAGCTCTTGGAGAACCTTGGAATCATCGCACCGGAAGAGCGAAAGAATAAGCCTGTTCTGCGCCGACCGGATCACGCGCAACACAGCCTCGCGCCGCTCGCCCGGCCAGAGAATGATCTGTTCACCCCGCAGATGGTGGGATCCATCTCGGCCCGCGCCGATACCGGAGGACATTGCTAGCCGCTCTTCTTGGGGGATTCCCAGGTCACGGACTTGATTCCTGAGTAGCCGCCGCTTATCAATTGGTCGCTGAGATATTCCAGTGAGGTGTTGGGGGCTAACATGACGTGGTATTTGATACTTGCCTGATCACCCTGCGAAACTTCGCGCGGCTCGAAAGCCATGCCGTACGCGGCGAAAACGTTCTGCACGTGCTGCGTGGGAAACTCACGGCCGGCGGCCACCAGTTCCAGCATCATGGGGCGTGGTTTCTGCTCGCCGATGTGGTCGAGCACCAGCATGACGACACAGATGAAGAGAGCTGCAAGCGCCGCTGTGCCGAAAGCCCCAAGACCGCAAGCCATGCCGAGAGCCAGCAGCAGGAAGAGGATAATGGTGTCTTTCGGATCTTCGACGGGGGTCCGAAACCGGATGATGCTGGCCGCTCCCAGGACTCCGAATGCGCGGGCGAGGGAATCGCCGATGATAATCACGATCATCGCCCCCGCGACACCCAGCAAGACCTGAGCCTGCTCCAGCGAGCGGCTGAGCGGCTTATCGCGGTGATAGCGCTTGTGCACCGCTGTGACCACCAGGCCCAGAACAGCCGCAACTGCGAGCTTGAGCAGTTCCAGGAGCGGGTACATGGGAGGCATGGCAAACTGCGGCGGAAGATGGGCCGAAACTCCAGGAAGCGTAAACACCTCGGGCCAGAGAAGGGCGATCCAGACCAGCGCGACGCAGAGCGAAAGCCCGCCGGCGACTATGCGAATGGTCTTCCAGGGGCTTTCCTTCATTTGCATGGCGAAAGGGGAGACGGATCCGTTGGCCGACAAGTATAGTCTACTCCAATGGGTGAACTCAATCCTGCCACATTGCCTGCGGTCCAGGCGCCTGGGTTCATAGATCACGGCTGACCTGAAACCGCTGATAAAGGCCCGAAGTAAGGCCGGGCAGAGTTCGCTTTAGACCCGAGCGCCGGGTGCGGCACAGTGGAAGTACGAGTTCTCGGCTTCGGACCGATATCTGCAAGCCGCCGCAGAAGGTGCGGAACAGTTCAGCGCACGGTCCGATTGACCGTGAGCCTCGGGCGTCGGTGAGTCTTGCAAGTCTCGCCCGGCCCTGCAGAACGTGTGCATAAAACCTTCCAGCGACCACGGTGGCATCTGACTTTTGACCTGTCGTAGACTCTGCGTGGCCGCTGTCGCCTGTGCCCGGAAAGTTCAGTAGTCCTCTGCGGGGCCACGACGAGCTTGCAACCGTTCTTACTGACCAATGCCAATTTTCACAGCTTCTCACGCAGGCTCTATCGGCCCTCCAGGCCTCAGCTGCTCCAATACGATACCGTAATTACCAACGCCTGCGCCTTGGACGCAAAGCCTATCTCACCAGGACATGAAGGCGGTAGTGAGCGTTGCGCGATGCTGGTGCCGGCGGCGCCGGTGTGCTCGATGTAATAGACGCCGTTTACCGATACCGGGTATCGAATGAAAGGATCTCTCAAGCCGTTCGAGAAACTATCGTTTGTTGCGACCTGGGCACCGAGGCTATCCCTGATTGTGATGGCATCGTCGAGGGGCGAACCGATCAGGTCTGCCACGGCAAACACATAGAGCACGTCGCCGACCTGAAGGTTCACAGAAAACAGATCTGTATCGCCTCCGTCGGCTGGAGTGTTCATCGTGCCGATGATTTCGGCCGGCAACGAACCGAGCGACTGTGCTTGAGGGCGCGAATCGTTGGGCTCCCGGTCGTAAACCGTAATACGTCCGAGGGTCGAATCCGGGTTGATGGCTAATGTGGAGATGGTGTCACTGGCCCCAAAGGCCTGACGCAAGCCTACGACCGCGATATTGGTGTTGCTTGAAAATCGCACCATCCCATGGAACCGGCCGGAGAAAGTGAAGTTGTTGAAGATCTGCGAGACAAACATGGCGGTGTGACGGTTGGGTTCGAGTCTCAGCGTTCCTTGAGTGAGCTGCACGCCTGCGCGATCAAACAGTGTTGCCGTGACCATCGCCTGGGCTCCACTCAGGTTGGCAATGGCGACTCCCGTGTCGACGTTGGTACCCATGGTCGGCTCGTCGGTCGAGACGCTGGTATAAAGGGTGTGCAGCGTCGCGGCGGGCGCCGGGAGCACGCCCGCTTCGGAACGAAGAAATACCGGGCTTTTGTTGAATACTCCAAAGACCTCGGATGCCTCAATCGCCATGCCGGAATCGATCTTGGCCCATCCTGCGGCAAGAGGATCAGCCCCGCCCGTAAACAACTCGACTGTTTCGCGCGGCTGCAGGTTAAACATCCGCGATGACACCCTTCCTGCCAATTCGTTTCTGTCGAAACTCCGAAGATCCACCATCCATGGAGTTCCGTCCGAGCGGAAGAAACGAATCGTCACCGAGGTGACCAGGTTGGAAGCGTTGTTCAGCAGAAAGGATGTGGAGTAGAAGATGGTCCCGGACTCGCCATCAACCATGTGGGGGAAAATATACTCAGATCCTTGCGCCCATCCGTGGGAGGGTGAAAGAGTCAGGAGCAGGACAAACAACAGGGCGCCTTTTACAGCAAACCGTCTGAGCATCTTTTTCTCCGTTCGCGTGAGGCAGTGGATCTTAGCGTTTCTTCGTGTCCTGGTGTCTTGGCGGTTGAACTCAGCGGGAGACCAGTGCGATAGCTCGCGTCGGGCTGCCGCTCTGGCCGGCCACCTTGATCGGCAATGCGATGTAAAAAGCGCCGCGCGCCGGAAGTTGGCCCAGGTTGATGAGCATCTCCTCCCAGCTCATCCCATGTTTCAGCCCGGCGACATGGGTCTCCTGCCCGGCCTCGGCGGGCCCCATACTTGGACCATCCGTTCCCAGGTGGAACACTCCCTTGCCATGAAGGTAGTCCATCACGGCGGGCTCCGGCGCCGGCCAGGCTGGCGCCGACTTTGCGACCACGGGATCGAAGGTCAGCCGGCGCCCTTCGGGATAGGGCTTGTAATATTTGTCGGTATAACCGCTGCGAAACAGGACGACATCGCCGGCCTTGATGGAGCCATGCGTTTTCTCCCATGCCTGGATGTGGGCAACCGTAATGCGGGGACTCTTGCCTGCCGGCGCTTTATCGAGCAGCGAGGTCACGTCGATAACGACGGCGAAACCCATTAATCGCTCGAGTGGGTACTTGTCTCCCGTCACTCTGCCTTGTTCGCCGGCGAATGGCAGCTTGCTGTCGGACGGCGGTATGAAGTGCGCAGGAAAATCGACTTGCGTGCCGGTATGCTCGTCGATGACATAACGCTGGCCGTAGTAAGGGCCTTCGCTGGGCGAAATGACCTCGCCATACGCGTTCTTGAGCGGCGTAAACCAGTTGTATGTCCAGCGCTGGAACCTGGGCATATCCGCCCAGTTTGCCGGCAGCGTTTCGCTGGTTGTTACAGTCAGGTCCACGATTCGGCTCTTGCTTGGCTCCGGCATCGTTTGGGCGTATCCCGTAAGAGTGAAGCACACCAGCACTATCCATTTCATGAGTTTTATTCTCCTCTGGCAGACATTGACGATTGACGATTGACGATTTTAAATTGGCGGTTAATCGTAGACTTGGAGTTTCAATCGTCAATCGTAAATCGTCAATCGTAATCCTCTTCAGAGTCATTTTCCACCGGCCAGTTTCAGCCAGGGAAGGTAGGAAAGGAACTTCCCGTTTCCGCCTTGATTCTTTGGAATATTATCCCAGACGACATTGAACGATATGCATGCCGCCAGGGCCTCGTCTCCCGTCAGTTTCTTCACGGCTTCCCAGTAGTTCGAGGCATTCCGCACTGGAGCAAAGAGCTCAGGGTGCTCGAGCAGCTTCTTCAGGCGGGCGGTGTCAAGCGCCAGGGCCTTGCACGCTTCCTCGTTGGAACCGGCGTAGTAGATGTTAACCTCTCCGGTAGGGGTCCCCAGCGTGCCTTCAGGAACCTGGAAGTGCCGGAAACCCTCGGGGCCCGAGGGTTCCAAAGTATGGAAGCGGAGCGTTTCGTTGGTCTGCACGCGCCAGCCCGCTATATCTTTGTTGATCAAGGAAACACTCATGTCCCATCTCCTCGCCGTTTCTTGTCTTCCTGGATTCTAGCGCACTCGCTTTGAAAGGCGGACTTGTCGACAGGGGAGGGTATTGATGATCTGCTTCAGCGACTCCGCGACGGAATCGATCTGGCTGGAATCGGTCATTCGGCCAACGCTGAAACGAATGGCGCCGAGCCCGACTCGCGGCTCCAGTCCCATCGCGTTCAGAACCGGCGACATCGTGGGCGAAGCCGCGTGACAGGCGGAACCGGTTGAGGCCGCTACCCAGGGCAGATGTTCCAGGATTTGCTGAGCCGAGTAACCCGGGAAACTCACATTGAGCGTGTTGGGCAATCGTTCGGTCGGATGGCCGTTCAACACAACATCGGCGCCGAACGCGTCCTGAAGGCGCTGCCAGAACCGGTCCCGGAGTTCCAGCAGCCGCGCGGCGCACGGATCGAGCCTGGCCAGCCGGCACGCGGCGCCCAGCGCGATATTGAGGAGGACATTTTCCGTCCCGGCGCGGCGGCCTGACTCGTGTCCGGCGCCGTGAACCAGAGATTCCAGGGCGACTCCCTCGCGCACGTACAGAGCCCCGACGCCTTTGGGCGCGTAAAGCTTGTGTCCGGCCACTGAAAGCAGGTCCACACCGAGCTGGTTTACGTCCAACGGCGTCTTGCCTGCGGACTGGGCTGCATCGGTGTGAAACGGAATATCGCGCTCTCTGGTCAGCTGGGAAATAGAGGCGATAGGTTCGATCGTTCCGACCTCATTGTTTGCGTGCATCACGCTGACGAGGATTGTGTCTGGCGTTATGGCCCGGCGAACGTCGTCAGGATCCACCAGTCCCGCGCGATCGACCGGAATACGATTCACGCGGGCGCCCAGTCTCTCGAGAAACCTGCAGGGCTCGAGCACGGCGGGGTGTTCGATGCAAGTGGTGATGATGTGCGGCGTCCGGCGACGGCTCGCGAAGAAGATTCCCTTAAGGGCATGGTTGTTGGCTTCGCTTCCGCCGCTGGTAAAGATGATCTCGGCTGGTTTCGCACCCACCAGCGCGGCGACTTCTGCGCGCGCCGTCTCGACCGCCTCGCGCGCCCGCTTCCCGGCCCAGTGACTGCTGGAAGGATTGCCGAAATCCTCGGTCAAGAACGGCCGCATGGCCTCGATGACTTCGGGGGCCAGCGGAGTGCTGGCATTGTAATCAAGGTAGATGTGCTCCATCCGTCTCCGTCTTATCAATTTACGATTGACGATTGACGATTGACGATTTAAAAACCACTCCGCGGCAATCGTCAATCGTCAATCGTCAATCGTCAATCGAAAGATGTTCGGCGATCCAGGCCCTCGGACTTATGCAGATCACGCTCGGCACGAGCGGCCGGATTCGTCGAGACCATCCTGCGACGCCGCGTAGAACTCGATCTCGCCGGTCATCCCAGGGAAAGTTGTACGCCCGGCGCAACCGCTCGGGAAGCAAGCCTATCCCGACGACACTCGCGGCAAGAGTCACGGTCCCGATCACGGGGCCCGCGAAGAGCGCCCTCACTAACTCCCGAGCCGTATCACCGACCGTGAGCAGCTCGCTGTTGAGCATTTCCTCCATGTAGGAAGTAAAGCCGGCGTAAGTCGCCGGCATCATATCACCCGGAATGCCAAGCAGCGGAGCGAGCAGACGGCTATCCTGGTAGTAGCCTTCTCTTTCGACCAGGGAGAGAGGCCTCACGAAAAGGTCGTAGACCAGCGGAATCGAATCGATCAGTGTCGCGAGAACCCACAGCTTCAGGGCCGGTTCGTTCGCGCGATACTGAGTTCCCCCGCGAAACGGCGCTGCATCCTTGGCCAGGATCCCGTGAACGCGCTTGTGGCAATGATTGATATGGCGGGCCGCGAGGTGCACGGCATTTGTCGTGCCGAAAGTGATGTCCGTCATGGCACGGGCCGTGCGATAGAGCCTTCCGAGAGGCCGGCTCCGGAAATTACTGTGGTCGGCCACTCCCGCGGCAACCAGCGGGTGAGCCAACTCCATCATCAAGGCTCGCGATCCGGCAAGGTTCACCAACAGTTCGCGATTCACTCTCCAAAAACAGTCTTCGGGTGAGAACAGGCCCCGAGAAGCTTCGCCAGGATGTTTCAAGCGGCTCATAGGCTGTAAGTGAGAGAATTATATATCCCGGAAGTGAAAGATGCTTCGCGTTTCTTGGTGTCTTGGAGTCTTTGTGGTTAGTGCGAAGATCAGAACCACATTGACTTGTTCACCACGTTTGCCAGCGGTTCGCGGCGAACAAAGCGGCCGATGTTCTCGAGCAAGACGGCCAGATGACGTTCGGCGATGAGCGGCGAGAACCCGGCTACGTGGGGCGTGATGATTACGTTTTCCATCTTCCACAGAGGATGATCGGCCGGCAACGGTTCCTGCTCGAACACGTCAAGCCCGGCGCCGGCCAGCTCACCGGCGCGGAGCGCCGCGGTGAGATCAGCGAGATCCACGATGGCTCCGCGCCCGATGTTGATCAGATAGCCGGTAGTCTTCATCTGCTGAAATTGCGGCCGCCGCAACAGTCTTTCGGTAGCCGGTGTGTGGGGGGCGGCTATGACTACGTAGTCGCTTTCCTTGAGGAGATCAGGGAGCCGTTCGGCATGCCAGAGTTCGGCGACGCCTGCCGGTTTGTCGACTCGAACCGGATCTACCGCAATGACTCGCATGCCGAAGACCGGCGCTCGCCGCGCAACTTCACCCCCGATGCTCCCCAGACCGATGATCCCAAGCGTCGCGCCGGTTAATTGGCGATGGGCGCGGTCGATGCCGCCCACCTGGCCTGGACCCGACGCGAAACTCTGCCGCTCGGACTCGCCGCCGACAGGTTCCCAGCGGGCAGCCGACTGGTTGCGAACGTAAAGGTGCAGGTTCCTGGCGAAGCAAAGAATGTAGCCGTACACCTGATCGGCAATCACATCCGAGAATAAGCCGCGCATGTTCGTCAACACGCACGGGTGATCGATCAGCGCCGGAAAGAGGTAGTGCTCGAGGCTCGCCGTGGGCGATTGGACCCAGCGGAGCCGCCCGGCCGCCGCCAGGAGCGGCGGGGTCAGTTTGCCGAAGAACGCGTCTGCATCAGCGATGGCGATCCTGGCCTCCGCTTCGTCAACTGCGTTGACGACCGACATGGCTCCGGCCGCTGCCTGAATCTTGCCGAGCCGTTCCGGCTCAACAGGTGGATGAATGACCAGTTTCATGGTTGAGCCATATTGTCAGAGATCGCCCTGCCGGACAAGCATAGCCGTCTATGGACCGGGCTTGAATCTTTTCACCTAGCCTTAGACCATATGGATTCCGGCATAGACCCGCGAGTTGGCGTTCTCTTGAGCTGCCTGTGAGAAACTCCCAAAAGAACCGGCACAGCCGGCACAAGAATCGCCGCATCAATTCGGCCCACGAATAATCGCGCCAGCAGCGGATTGCGCCGTTACAATCCCTTTCGAAGAACGTCAGCATCCACCGGTGTTGTTGTCTTGATTTCATCGACGAGAATCGACATAGTACAATCCTTCACCGCCGGAGGATGTCATGATTCGGGAACTGCTCGAGCGTGGGGCCCCTTCCCACACCGCCATCATTGTTGCCGGCGAGGGCCGGGCGCTGTCCTACGAACAGCTCAGAAGCGAAGTCGACTCGCTGGTCTCTGTTTTCCGCAAACTCGGAATCCAGCGCACCGACCGCATCGCCATGGCGTTGCCCAACGGCGTCGAGGTGATCGTCTCGTTTCTTGCCGCGTCGATCGCCGGGACGGCCGCACCGCTTAATCCGGCGTACAAAGTCGAAGAGTTCAGGTTCTATCTGGAAGACACCAATGCCGCCGCGTTGATCGTGCCCAAGGGCGGAGCGGAACAGGCGCGGCTGGCGGCAGGCGATCGCATCCGCCTGATCGAGATCGGACTCGATGACCGCGGGCGGATCCAGGTCTCCTGGCAGGGTTCCGCGGCCGCCGAGACGGCGACGGCCCTTCCCGAAAAAGACGATATCGCCCTGGTTCTTCATACCAGCGGCACGACCAGCCGTCCCAAGCGTGTGCCCCTTTCGCACACGAACCTGATGACCTCGACTCGTAACGTCGCCGAGACCTACCAGCTGACCGCGGAAGATGTCTCTTTCTGCGTCATGCCGCTGTTTCATGTGCACGGCCTGGTCGCCTCGACCCTTGCTACCCTCTATACGGGCGGGACGATCGTCGTGGTGCCTCAAATCAATCCGCTTTCGTTCTGGACCACGGTCGACACTCACAAGGTAACCTGGTACTCCGCCGTTCCCACGCTCCACCAGATGCTGCTTGCTCGCGCCCGGGGAACCGAGAAACCAAAAGGGGCCGAGAACCTGCGCTTCATTCGCTCGTGCAGCGCAGCCCTGGCGCCGAAGACCATGGAAGAGCTGGAATCGAAGTTCGGCGCCCCGGTGCTCGAGGCTTACGGGATGACGGAGGCCGCGCACCAGATGTCTTCGAATCCGCTCCCGCCCGGCATCCGAAAGCCGGGGTCAGTGGGGGTCGGGACCGGAGTGCGCGTCACGGTACTGGACGAGCATGGAAATGAGCTGCCCGCCGGCGTGAAGGGCGAGGTATCGATCCAGGGGCCTAACGTGATTCGCGGTTACGAAAACAATCCTGAGGCTAACCAGACCTCTTTCACTCGCGGATGGTTTCGCACCGGAGACGAAGGCCTTTTCGACCACGACGGCTACATTACCCTCGTAGGACGGATCAAGGAGCTGATCAACCGGGGAGGAGAGAAGATCTCGCCCCGCGAGATCGATGAAGTCCTGCTGTCGCACCCTGCCGTGGCGGAAGCAGTCGGCTTCGGGATTCCGGATCGCGTCTACGGCGAAGAGGTCGCGGCCGCCGTGGTCCTGCGCGCGCCGGCTACCGAGAAGGAATTGATCGCCTTTTGCAAGTCCTCCCTCGCCGACTTCAAATGTCCCAAGACGATCTCCATCGTCGAGGCCATACCGCGAACCTCGACCGGCAAAATACAACGCCGCGTGGTAGCGGAAAAAACAAGGAAGCAATAGACACCCAAGAAAATCCGCGACTGGTCCTCTTCCCGGGGACCTTGTTCGCCAGTCGTGACGAACTTCGAGGCAGAATGGCCCAGCCGGCTGTGAACAGACCATGGTTTCAGCTCGTGGCTTCGCTTATCGCGATGGTGATGATCGCCAACCTGCAATACGCCTGGACCCTGTTCGTCCGCCCGATTCAGGAAGCCACTTCATGGAAACTGTCCGAAATCCAGTGGGCATTCACTCTTTTTGTTATCTTTCAGACCTGGGTCCAACCGCTGCAGGGATGGTTGATCGACCGGATGGGGCCGCGCTATTTCATCACCATCGCCGGAATCCTGTGCGGTGTGGGCTGGTCCTGGCTCGGGTATGTGCGGTCCCCGATGGAACTCTATGTTTTCTACAGCCTCGCCGGCGTTGGCGCGGCTTTTGTTTATAACAGCTGTATTGGATTGGCGTTGAAGTGGTTTCCCGAGCGGCGCGGACTGGCATCGGGCATAATTGCCGCCGGATTCGGTTCCGGCACGGCGTTATTCGTGCCCGTCATCGCCTACTTGATCCGGCAGTACGACTATCGCACGGCATTTCTCTGGACCGGCATCTTTCAGGGCCTGTTGATCGTCATTGCCGCCCAGTTCCTGAGGCTTCCGGGACCGGACTTCCGGCCCTCGAAGAAAGATGCGTCGCGGCAAGGTGTGCGGGACGTCCAGGAATTTACCAGCGCGGAGATGCTGCGGACACCGCACTTTTACATGCTCTATGCGATGTTCGTGCTGATGGCGACAGGCGGCCTGCTTGTCACCGCGCATGCCGGTCCTATCGCGCTTTCGTGGAACATTACGATCACAGCCCTGACGGTCGCGACGGCTCTGAATCCAATCGCCAACGGCGCGAGCCGCATCTTCTGGGGCTGGATTTCTGACCGGATTGGACGCGAGACAACCATGGTGGTCGCTTTTGCGCTTCAGGCAGCCTGCCTGCTGGCAATCCTGACGCTGGGCCGTCTTTCCGGAACCTGGTTCGCGATCACGCTGGTGCTGACGTTTTTCACCTGGGGCGAGATCTTTTCCTTGTTCCCCGCCACGTCGGGGGACTACTTCGGAACGCGCCACGCCACTTCCAACTACGCCTTTCTATACAGCGCCAAAGGCGTCGCATCCATCATTGCCGGCGGCGTGGCCGCCCTCCTGTTCGAAAGGTTCGGAAGCTGGACTGCGGCTTTCTATGGAAGCGCGGGCCTGGCCTTAATTTCGGCTGTCATGGCCCTGATCCTGAAGTCGATGGCCCTGCCGAAGAAGGTTGAGGCCGTCGGGGGCCAACCCGTCGTTTCCGCGACCAAGCCGTAACTTAGCGCTCCGAAACAAAATACCACCAGGACACGAAGACGCGAAGAAACACCAAGAATCTTTGCAAGGAAGGGAAGGAGATCGATTGGGAAAAAAAATCCTACAAAACGCTGCCATTGCCCGCGGAAGTCGAAACCGCCGGCGTCAAGCCGGCCACGCTCGTGGCATTCACTGAAGGGCCTGCAGTCGATGCCTCAGGGAATGTCTATTTCTCCGACATCATCAACAATCGCATCATGAAGCTCGCGCCCGATGGCACGCGGTCTGTATTTCGCGAGCCTTCGTTCCGAACCAACGGTCAGACATTCGATCAGCAGGGCCGGCTCTATCACTGCGAAGGGAGCGAATTCGGTCCTGGCGGCGGCCGGCGCGTGACCCGGACAAACCTGGCGACCGGCGTCTATGAAATCCTGACCGAGCGTTACGACGGCGTCCGCTACAACTCGCCCAACGACATCTGCATCGATGGGCGCGGCCGAGCCTACTTCACCGACCCTTGTTATGGCGACCGTTCCACGATGGAAATGGAGATCGAAGGAGTCTATCGCATCGACACCGATGGAAGCGTGCGCCGCATCCTGGCCCAACCTGCAATCGATCGACCGAATGGCATTGCCGTCACCCAGGATTCACGCCGGCTGTACCTCGTGGATAGTTCCCCCCTGAAGGGGGGCGGCCGCAAGATCTGGGCCTTCGAACTGGACGACGGTGGCAACCCCTTCAACCAGCGACTCGTCCATGACTTCGCCCCTGGCCGCGGCGCTGACGGAATGCGTCTGGATATCGAAGGCAATCTCTATCTGGCCGCCGGCGTCATGGAGCCGCGCCATGCCTGGGAAACCAGGGATGTGCCTCCAGCCGTCTACATAATGTCGCCCGAAGGAAAATTCCTGGGGCGGATTCCGGTCCACGAAGATCTGATCACAAACCTGGCCTTCGGCGGGCACGACGGACGCACGATCTACATCACCGCAGGCAAGACGCTGTATACCACGCGCGTCGCCGTCCCGGGGCAGGTAGCGTATCCGAAGTGGGCGTTGAGATGACAACCGCGCATGACCGCCAGAGACGCCCAGGCACTACCTCAATAAGGAGCATCACCTATGTCGATCGGCAGATTGGCGATTGTTTGTTTGTCAGCAGTAATTGCGGCGATGTCTTACGCGCCCCAAAAGGAATTTGGCAAGGCGCCCACCGGTGAAAGAGTCGAACTGTACACGCTGACAAACTCCAAGGGGGTCGAGGCAGCAATCACGAATTTTGGCGGCATCGTGGTATCGCTGAAAGTTCCGGATCGCAACGGGAAGCGCCGCCGACGTGGTGCTGGGTTTCGATTCGCTCGACGGGTATCTGAAGGGCCATCCATACTTCGGAGCGATAATCGGACGTTACGGCAATCGCATCGCCAAGGGCGCGTTCCGGCTGGGCGGCGCCGAATACACCCTGGCCCGCAACAACGGTGAGAACCATCTGCACGGAGGCATCAAGGGATTCGACAAAGTCGTGTGGAAAGCAAAGCGGGATGGACAGCGACTCGAGCTCAGTTATCTGAGCAAGGACGGCGAGGAAGGTTACCCGGGAAACCTGGCGGCCACGGTCTCTTATACCTTGACCGACAATAACGAATTGAGAATAGACTACAGCGCGACGACGGACAAGAATACGGTCGTCAACCTCACCAACCATTCCTATTTCAATCTGGCCGGCCAGGGTGAAGGCAATATTCTGGGGCACAGCGTGATGATCGACGCCGACCGCTTCACGCCCGTGGACAAGGGACTGATTCCTACCGGCGAGTTGCGAAGTGTCGAGGGAACGCCTTTTGATTTCCGAAAGCCCCACCCGATTGGCGAAAGGGTCGACGCCAAAGACGAACAACTGACGCTGGGCAACGGCTACGACCACAACTTTGTCCTCAACGGCTCTGCCGGTTCTCTCCGCCTTGCGGCGCGAGTTACCGAGTCAAAATCGGGTCGCGTGATGGAGGTCCTTACCACCGAGCCGGGCGTCCAGTTTTACATCGGAAATTTCCTGGATGGTACGATCAAGGGCAAAGGAGGCAAGGTCTACGGACGGCGCTACGGATTCTGTCTCGAGACTCAGCACTTCCCGGACTCACCCAACAAGCCGAACTTTCCTTCCGTCGTATTGAAGCCAGGCAGCCGCTACTCGACCACAACCGTCTACAGGTTTTCGACCAACTAAGGGCTCGCGCAGAAACAACTTCACATTCTGGCGCGAGAGTACGCGGTCAATCATGAACCGGTTTCTGTTCGCTAAGCACGCTGAGGATCGCGCCCCTTCGGGCTGCGGCCCGCAGGCCCGCTGGCTTTGTTGCTCGCTCCTCACGTACCGCACCGGGTATGCATCGTCGCTCGCGCCTCGCCAGCGGGCCCTGGGGGCCTGCAGCAGAATGCGAACCTATTTCTGCGCGAACCCTAAGATCGTTAGCCTGGAACAAGATTTACCACGAAGACGCAAAGACGCGAGGTACTGGTGAAATGAAAACATCAACAAGGTTTCTGGTGGCTTTTGCGGCTGCATGGCTGGCAGGAGCGGCCATAACGGCCGCCTCCATTTGGGAATACTCGCCGGAAGACTTCACTCTGTTCGACCTTGTGATGTTCGGCTCGATGCTTGGACTGGGCGGGTTGATTTTGTGCGGGGCCGTCGCGTTTCCAGCCCTGATAATCCTGGGACGCAAGATCAACGTCACTCAAACGACTTTCGTTTCCCCCCTCGCCAGCGCGCTGCTCATCACGAGCATAGTCGCGGCGGTGTCAGGGATTCGCGCATTCGTCTTTCGAAACCTGCCGGTCGAGGAAGCGGTTCTGTTCACATTTGTTTTTTTCGCAATGAGCCTGGTGTTCGGTTGGATGTACTCAGTCAACTGCGGGGAAACCTGCGCCAAAAAGGACTCGCTGTTTAGAGGAATCGCCGGCGGGCTGATACTTGCCGTAGTTGGGTTTACGCCCAGGATCATCGCTTCCACCGGCGAGTTTCTGCAAGCGGATGAACGAAACGGGAGAGTGGATCTTGCCGGAAAGATGCTCGCGCCGCGCTCGGCCCACACCGCAACATTGCTTCCCGATGGACGAATCCTCTTGGCGGGCGGAATGGTGAGTGTGACAGGCGAGGAGGTGCTTGCGGCCTCGGCGGAACTCTACGACCCGAAGACAGGAAGATCGACGCCTACCGGCGACATGTCAGTCGCTCGCGCAGGCCACACCGCTACCCTGCTCTCTCACGGCGATGTACTCCTGACGGGCGGCGGCGTAACTTCGAGCGCCGAGCTCTATCAGCCGGCCACAGGTAGATTCATATCTGCAGGGAACTTGAACGTCGAGCGAGAGCGTCATGCTGCAACTCTGCTCAAAAACGGAAAGGTGTTGATCACGGGTGGGAGCGTATCGAGTCCCAGCGCGGTGGCGGAACTATTCGATCCAACCACTCGCACCTTCCGTACGACCGGCGAGATGAAGTCGCCGCGCGCGGCGCACACAGCCACTCTCCTGACGGACGGAAGGGTGTTGATTGCGGGAGGAAGATCGAGCGCGGGAGCGGTGCTCGCATCGGCCGAAATGTATGACCCGGAGTCGAACATCTTCGTTGCGGCGGGGAATATGAGTTCAAAGCGCTACAAACACTCGGCGACGCTACTGCACGACGGCAAAGTTCTCATCGCCGGCGGATCGGACGAGCGCGACTGGAATGGACAGCGCAGGAGCGCCGAGATTTTCGACCCCGATACCAACAAGTTCACTGCGGCCAGCGGAATGCATCGGCCTCGCTTCAAGTTCACCGGAGCCGTGACTGCGAGCCGCGACGGAAAGGTCGTCGTGGCCGGCGCAGGCCGCCGTGTGGAAATCTACGATCCGTCGCGCGGCCGGTTTAGCGTCGGTGGCGGAAGCCTGGAACGGGCATGGTACTACGCGGCCAGCGCGACGCTAAGGGATGGACGGGTCCTGATCAGCGGTGGCTATGACCAGCACATGAACAACAGCGCAGGTATTTGGATATTCAAGTCTGCTGGGCCGCTGTCACAATCCGCCGAACTAGCTCACCCGGCAGCCTGGCGGTAGCCTCCCTACCGCGAAGACACGAAGAAACGCATGCCAGAGAATCCGCCGCGGCCAATGTTCAGTAGACATAAAGGCCCATATCGACGCGTTTCTCCCGCTCATGGGTCTTTTGAGTCTCCACCGCCAGAACGTTTTCGCCGATGCGCAGCGCATCGAGCCGACCGCTGATGTTGATGTCTCCGTAGTGACGAGAGCGGTCCCAGTCGTATTCGGCGACGATCTGGCCGTTGATATAGACCTTGGTTCTCCCACCATAGGTAACCTTAAGGCTGGCACCGCCCGGGCGGTCAGCGAGCGTGAACTTCTTCCTCAACCAGATCCGGTCGCCCTTCATGAGGCTCCCCGGTGGAAACACCGTGTTGGCGTCGTTGCCAAAGGGCGCGTCGGCACTGAGCCACGCGGAATCGTCGAAATCCGGCTGCGCCCAATTTGCCGGAGGAGGCTCATCGGAGTAGAGCCACGCATGAGGCAGGGTTTCGGAATCGTTCACCAGCCAGGTCGCCAGTTTGTGGGGGGCGAAGAGCTGCCGGCTCAGCTCACTCATCTCGGCCGGATCGAATTTGAGGACCTTGCGGTCGTACGTCATGAGACCGTTGACCTCGATTTCGACGTCCGAGACCTGAGTGTAAATGGCTCCGGCCATGCCTCGGGATCTGATCGGACGGAGGTGATGGTGAAGCTCACGAAACCGCGCGCGAAGTTCTTCAGACGTGTTATAGGTGCGATATCCCCAATTTGACTGGTTCAGCCACAGATGGCCGTCCAGCGGCAACCCGAGCCCGCCGAACTCGCCCAGGACCACGGCGCGGCGTATCTCAGCCGGTTCCATGCCAGGGCCTGGATACATATGGTTGTCCGAGATATCGCCATTACCCCGGTCCGACCAACCTGCTGCCGGAACAATCAGCCGGCTCGGATCGTATGCCCTTATCCAATTCGTGATCCGGATGGTGTCATACTGCCCCCAGCCTTCATTGAAGGGCACCCAGGCCACGATGCAGGGATGGCTCCGGCGAGCATCAATCATGGCCTTGAGCTCCTGCTCGAATTGGCGCGCCGATTCAGGGTCACGCTTCGCATCGGGTTGATGGGGGGCGACTATCAGGTTGTCGGGTTTGTTCTGCCGCAGGTTGCCATTGGGCATGTCCTGCCACACCAGAATACCCAGGCGGTCGCAATGGTAGTACCACCGTTCCGGCTCGACCTTGACGTGCTTGCGCAGCAGGTTGAAACCAAGTTTCTTGGCAACTTCGATATCGTACCGGAGCGCCTCATCGGTGGGAGCGGCATAAAGCCCGTCCGGCCACCATCCCTGGTCGAGCAGGCCCCAATGAAACGTTTCCTTGTTGTTCAGCAATAATCGAGCGTAGCCATTGGCGTCGTGGCCCAGAGAAATTTTCCGCATGCCGAAGTAGCTCGTCACGCGATCCACTATCGCGCCGCGTTGTCTCAAGGAGATCGTCACATCATAGAGCCAGGGCTGATCGGGCGACCAGAGCCTCGGATTGGGAATGGACAACTTGATCGCCTCGTCCATGCGCCCGTTCGCCGTGAGACGGACCCCTTCCGTTGTGTCCCCGTTGCGGATGGCGGGCGCCTCAATCACAACCTCGGCTCCGGCGGCTGCCTGCGAACCCTTGACCTGCAGGATGACCTCGCGCTGATCGATGTTGGGCGTGATCGTCAGCGATTGCACATGAGATTCGGGCACAACCTCCAGCCAGACCGTCTGCCAGATGCCCGAGACCGGCGTGTACCAGATGCCGTAAGGGCGCGTCATCTGCTTTCCTCGCGGTTGTGTGTAGTCGTCGGTCGGATCCGACACGCGGATGACGACTTCCTGTTCGCGCTCAACCGACAGCGCATCGGTTATGTCGAAATAGAAAGGGTCGTAACCGCCTTTGTGTTCGCCGATCCGCTTGCCATTGGTCCAGACGGCGGAATGCCAATCCACGGCGCCGAAATGAAGCAGCAGTCGCCGCCCCGCAAGATCATCCGGCTTTACGAACCGGCGGCGATAAAACAGGAAGTCTGTTCCATCGACCGCCTCCTTGACGCCGGAGAGGGCGGATTCCACGGGAAAGGGAACGAGGATTTTCCGGCGATACACGCCCGGATCCGGCAGTTCGGCGGATTTGGTCCGGCCGAAATCCCAAAGCCCGTTGAGGTTTACCCAGCTATTCTCGCCGCGCTGCATTCGTGGGCGCGGGTACTCGCGCCAGGCGTTATCCGGAGAAACTTTCTCGGCCCATCGAGTCATGATGTGGCCCGAAACCGGCGCCCACGAATCGGCGGCGGTTTGTCCGGCATGGGTCGACAGAGTGCATGCAAGGAGCAGCAGCGCCGTGGCGATGTGTCGTTTCATACCTCCTCCGCCCGATTCCTTGTGTCTTCGTTTCTTCGTGGTTAGAACTGTGTAACAAATACCACAAAGACTCAAAGACACGAAGAAACACTAAGTGCCTCCATCGCTGCCTTCAGGGCTGCGAGTGCCTCAATGGTCTTGCGCCAGTGTTTCTTCTTTTTCTTGGTAACAAACGGGGCGTTGAGGTTGCTGTAGAAAGCAACAATGTCGGCACGCAAGTCGGGATTTACGTTCTCGAATCTGTTCTCCGCGAGCTTATCCAGAAGCCGCGCGTAGGCTTCGTCGGTTATTTCATACTCGCCCGGCCCGGTAGGCCTTCCCAGATCGAGATTGTTATTTGTCAAATCGAGGCGACCGGTGTGAAGTTGATCGACCAGCGCACGGTAGGTGTCGAGCGTCGCATTAAAGCTTTTCATGAACAACTGCTCGGCTTCCGGCGTGAGAATCTTGAACGACAGGGCTTTGAAGGGTCCGACTTTCGGCACGATCCGGAGCAACAGGCCCAGGAACTTGACGAGCAATCCAGGCTCCTCGTAGTCTTTCCCCCATTGTTTTTCGTACTCCGCGCGCGACAAGTTAAAGATGAATTTCTCGTACGTCGCGGTGGGGCCCACACTCTGAATTTCATCTTTCTTCCATTCCCAGGCTACCTGGGTCATCTTCGGAATGATGGAACTCACACCGCGCCGATAGGTCCCGAGCGCTAGGTCCGGGCTGGTAAGAACTTCTTTCAGGTCGAGGCCGTAAGTCTGCAGAAAGGCGCGCTCCAGCACAGTCTTTCGACACCTTGAATCCTATGAAGTCCCGGTAGGCTTCATCACCGTAATGACCGCGCGCGACCTGTAACACATCGAACCCGAATTCTAGCCGGAGGTGTGCCTTGGGGTTGTCGGCAAAGGAAATTTCGTCGCCGAACTTCTCGGCCAGCTTCTTGTAAAGCAGGGGCACCGCGCGGTTGACGGCTATGGCATGGCCGTTACTATCGGCGCAGTAGTGGGCCAGCGCGCCAAGCGCGAAGGCGAACTCGTGGGGATTCTGCGACTCGTGAATCAACGATTCGACAAAGTCTCCGCTTCGGACGCAATGTACGAGGTCGCTGAAGAATTTGTTGGAGAAAGGATAATACCCTACGTCTTGAATAACGCATCCACCGTACGCGTAGGCGTGGGCTTCACGCAGCGCGTCCTCGGAGGCATCCGGATACCGCCTGAGGATCAGAGGCCGGATCAAATCCACCCAGGCTGAATCGATGATTGCCTCATGGGTAAGGACCGAGTAACCGAGACCGGTGCGCGGAGTCATAACAAACAGCAGGAGTGGAAGAAGTTTGAAAAGTAGATTCTGACGCGACATGAACTAACCTCCGTCCTGCTTGCTCCTGATGGTTTGCCCATGCGAGAGTTTCCCTCGGATTTGGTTACGCGATTAACCCGCATCGTGGCGGGAAATTTTCCCGATTTTTCTTTTCCAGCCGTCCCTTTATCTCAGTCCGCCCGGGCATCTAAGCAACTCTCTCGTAATCAGTTGTAAGTTCAAACCCGCGAGCGGCGCGACTCTTGCCTTGAGCTAACGAGGGAGCTTTCGGAATCGTCCCAGAAGATCCGGCGCGTTGGAGCGATTCGGATGTGGACCATGAGAAACAACTGGGGTCGATCCCCGATCAAATTACGGAGGGCTCTTAGAGCCATGAAAACAAAAGCCGGAGTGTCAGGTCTGATATTGTTCCTGATATTCACGCCAGTTGTGCCTGGTGCTTTCCAGCAGGACGACAAGCGCACGAACCCGGACGCGCTGATCCTCAAAGAATTCAATGATCGGGTCGCCGAATATGTGGAGTTGCACAAGCGCGCGGAGAAAGACGTCCCGAAGCTGAAACGGACGGACGATCCCGCGCAGATTAATGCGCGTGAAGAAGCGCTTGCTTCCGCGATCCGCCAGGCGCGTTCCGCAGGCCCGGGCAGGGCGATATTTTTTTCCCGGAGGCCCGGAAGCTGTTTCTTGGAATAATCCGGGGCGAATCGAAAGGCACGGATGGGGCTCGCGTTCGCGCGGCGATAAAGGAAGGAAACCCAAGATCCGAGGGAAGCCCGGTTCGGCTTGGAGCAAATGCGGTCTATCCTGACGGCGCGCCCTTGTCGCTTGTACCTCCGGCTCTCCTTCTTAAACTGCCGCAGCTCCCGAAGGAACTGGACTATCGCTTCGTCGGGCGGCACCTCATCCTGCGAGATGCAAGGCTAACATCATCGTGGATTACATTCTCGACGCGGTTCCGGCCACGTAACCGCGGCGAGGAGGGCATCATGCGTTCTGTGATCTCTCTATGGTTGCTGGTGGTTTTCCCGCAGCTGGCCTGGAGCCAGCAGCTGACTCTCCCTTTAGTCCGGGACTCGCTCCGTTTCGCCGTGATCGGCGATACCGGTACCGGCACGACATCTCAGTATCAAGTTGGTAAAACGCTCATCGAGTATCGCAGTAAATTTCCTTACGAGTTCGTCCTGATGCTGGGAGACAACCTTTACGGGAACGAGGAGGCCAAAGACTTTGAGAAGAAGTTTGAGCGCCCCTACAAGCCGCTTCTCGATGCCGGGATCAAGTTCTATGCGGCTCTGGGAAATCACGATGATCCCAACCAGCGCTTTTACAAACTATTCAACATGAGCGGGGAACGCTACTACAGCTTCAGGCCCAAAGCCGGCGTGCGCTTCTTTGCACTCGACAGCAATTACATGGACAAGAAGCAGCTCGAGTGGTTGGAGAAAGAGTTGAGCGGTTCCGGCAGCGATTGGAAGATCTGTTTCTTCCACCATCCTTTGTACTCGTCGGGTGAAAAGCACGGACCGGCGGTGGAGTTGAGAAAAATCCTCGAACCGGTACTTCTGAAACACAACGTCTCCGTGGTGTTTGCCGGACACGAGCATTTTTACGAGCGGCTCAAGCCGCAAAAAGGAATCTACCATTTCACGCAGGGAGGAAGCGCCAAGCTGCGCGAGGGCAACCTGGCGAAGACCGATTTGACCGCCAAAGGTTTCGACCAGGATAATTCCTTCATGCTGGTTGAAATCGCCGGCGATCAACTTTATTTCCAGACCATCAGCCGTCCCGGAAAGACCGTTGACTCCGGAGTCATCCGGCGGACTAACGGAAAACCCGATTCAACGAATCAGTAACCTCGTGTTCTCGCGTCTGGTGTGTATTTGTTCCGCGGAATCAGAAGGAGTATTTCAAGCTCACGAAGGCGTTGATTCCCGGGGCGTCAATCCCGGACCCGTGGATACGATAATTCCGATCCAGAAGGTTCTGCAGCGCAAGACTGACGGTCGCTTTCTCGGTTAGCCGGAAACCGCCGGACAGGGTAAAGGAAACGAAACCCGGATTCGACAGAAACAAGGGGACCCGGCTGTTATCGTCAACGATCTCCACGCCGTTGATCACCTTGCCGACCGGCAGCACGCGGTCGCGAATCTGGTTCGACGTTTCACCGGTCGGGGCGAACAAATCATCGGCGGTTCCGATGACGCCATCGAGGCCGGGCTGAATGTAGCGCCGAACCAGAGATCCCTGGAAGAAGTCAAGAATGTCGCGCCGACGCCGCGACGCCCCTATCCGTTCATCCGTCAGGTCTCCGCCGCTCAAGCGATCCTGCGCACCCACGAAGTTCCCGCTGACATCGACCCAGAACCTTCCGCCTTCAGGCTGATAGTGCAAGGCAAGAAAGCCTTGCTGAGGGGGAAGGCGCCGCACAAAGCGATTCGGATTGAGCTCTCGTCCCACGAGGTAGGTGTAATTAACGTCAGCCGAAACACGGGATGAAAGAGAGCAGTGGAAAACGGCATCGACGCCGTAATAGCGAATCTGTCCGTCATTGACGAAAGCCTTCACAGCTCGAGGGTCGGCGCTTGTGGCCACAGTTACCACACCCTGCCCGCGTTGCGAGGGGGTGGCAGCTATGGCGCTAACTGGAATGCCCGCCAGGGACGGGGGAACCAGATCGGCCGAGAATAGAAGCGTTCGCCGCACGATGGGGTCCTTCAACTCGGCATCGAAGACGTGCGCGCGAGCGTAGTATCGACGGTGGCGAACCGTCACACCAAACTCGTAGTTGAACATCCTTTCCGCAGCGAGCCTGTCGACATTCCTGCCGGTTGACAGCGCGTCTTCACCATCGCTGCTTCCAATGAGACCGTTAAAGGCCGCCGCATCCTGCCCGGGTACTTCGTAGCCCAGGTCGTTGAGTCCCAGCGCGCCCAGATCATTCAGATTAGGTGATCGAAATCCGCGACCGACGAGAAAATTAAGAGCGATCAGCTCATTCAGTTGCCACACCAGGTTAGTATTGAAAGTGAGGTCCTGATACGTTTGCGAAACATCGATTACACCCAGGTTAGATCCGGAAGCATCGCGGTTTCGTTCTGCGAACGTGCGAAAGTCAACCCCGGTGAAACGACCGGCGAGGACAGCGCGCAGTTTTCTATGGATCAGGTCGGCCGAATTCTGGGCAAACAGGCCATAGGTTGTATAGCGAGAGCCGTCCGGATAGCGGGCGCGTTTCTGTACCGTCGCGTTGGTTCGGGGGTCGAAATCGAATCGGCTGGCGCCGATCCGCTCGTCGTAGATTTCTCCGCCAAATACGAGCGCGTGACGGCGACCGAGGTGAGTCGTGCCTTGCAAAGAATAACCGAGGGCCTTAACCGAGACGTCATCGTCGACAACCGGGTCCGTCGATTGCAATCCCTGGCGGACGGATCCGTCCGCCTGTGAATTCACGGAAAAGGTGCCGGACAAGGAATCGATGAAGCCGAGGCCCAGTTTTTCATAGCGGGCATAGAAGAATTGCAGGTCCTGGGGAGTGAAATCGTAGCGCAGTCTCCCGAGCCCTCCCCACAGATCCTTGTAGCTTCGAACACGATCGAGGTCGCTGCGTTGATACCAGAGCGTGAGGTTATTATCGCTGGCCAGCCGCATTGCCAGTTTACTGTGCCACCCATATTGAGTAAAACCGGTGTCCTGCTGACGGCTCCCCTCGAGATCCCGAATCTGGTCGTCGGACAAACCAAAGAAGCGATGGAAGACGTGGCGGGAGTCGCGGCCGCTGCCTCCGCGCAGGTCGTTATGCCGCCGCCACGTGGCGCCGAGTAACAGCGCGCGGCGATCGCTGCCGAGAGAGAGGCCCAGATTGCCTCCGGAAGAAGCATCGGCACTTGCCCCGAAAGTCTGCAGATCGCCATGGAGGTCGAATCTTCCTTCTCGACTGAACCTTGGTTCGAGCGTCAATACCTGAATCGTTCCACCCAGCGCGTCACTCCCGTATTGAGAGCCTGTCGGGCCAAGCAGCGCCTCGATTCGTTGTGCCTGACTGGGCTCGACAAAAGCGAGGTATTGATTTGGGCCGGATCTGAATGTGGAATTGTTGAACCGGATTCCATCAATGAGATTGAGAACCTGATACCCCGTCAAACCTCGCAGAAATGGCGACACCTGACCGTAAGTGCTCTGCTGCACCATTATGCCCGCGCTGTTTTCGAGCGCGTTCCCGATGGTCACGAGCGGCCTCTGGAAATCGACCTGATCTTTGACCGTGATGATATTCGCCGCGTCCTCGATCTCTTCGACGGCTCCGCGCCTGGCTGTGACCGTAACTTCATTCCGCAACCACTCGAGGCTCAACACGATCTTGAGCTTCGATGTATCGACTGGAGTCAACTCGAGACTCATTTCACGGGCTTGAAAGTTTCCGGCCATCACTTTGAGGACATAGGAACCGGGCGGCAATCCGGAAACACTGAAGGCTCCGTCTTCGCCAGTAAAATGCTCCTGCAAAACGGAACCCTGGGTGCTCTGTACGATAAGCCTGGCATTTGCGATCGAGGCACCCGACTCATCCGTAACGATTCCCTCTCTAACGATGGATGAGTCTGCGGCGCCGGCAAAAAGCACACCCGGAAAGATGATGAGACAGCTTAAAAGAGCAATTTGACATTCGCGCCGCTTGTCTCGACCAGCCATGCTCACGCTCCATGCAGTGCCAGATAATCACATGAAGACACAAGGACACCAAGAAACACGAAGTGAGGGCGGGCGAGTATAGCATGGCTTCAGATGACCACGAACCTATCCTCGGATCGTTGCTATATAATCCTTCGCTTCAGGGCACCTTGATGAGCCTGCAGCAATGGCTGAGCCTTCCGGTCGCCGAACTGTTGACCCGCGCTCGACTGGGAGTTCGTTTGTTTCCTGACGTCCCGGCCATGATGGAGCATTTTGCCCGCTCCATGGCTGACGAGATCAGCTCCAACAACGCCAAGAATGAACCGACGCGCTGGATTCTGCCTGTCGGTCCCGTAGCTCAATATTTCCGTCTGGTTGAGATTTGCAACCGCGAGCGAATCAGCTGGAAGAACGTGTTTACATTTCAGATGGACGAACTTCTGGACTGGCAGGGACGCCCGCTCGCGCTCGACCACCCGCTGAGCTTCGAGGGTTTCATGCGTCGCCAGGTCTTTGGCAAGCTGGACGCCGCTGTGCGTCCGAGTCCCGATAACACTCACTTTCCCAGCCCATTCGCTCCCGATGCCATCAGCGAAAAGATGCGGGCGGTGGGCGGAATCGATACCTGTTTCGGAGGCATCGGGTACCACGGGCATGTGGCCTTCAACGATCCGCCCATCTCGCGCTGGTACAAGATCAGCCCGGATCAGATGCGAGACTCGCTGACCCGGATCGTCGCGCTCGGCGATGACTCGATCGTGATCCAGAGCATCAACTCTTCGGGCGGAAGTTCCGACTTGATCCCGCCCATGGCCGTCACTCTGGGTTTCAGGGACATCCTCGCCTCGCGGAAGATTCGCCTCTTCCTTGCCGGAGGGGAGCGGCATCGCGCCGTCTTCCGCATTACGCTGCTGGGCGACCCGACGTCGGACTATCCCTCAACACTTCTGCAAGGCCATCCGGATTGCGTGGTGCACACGGATGAGGCGACCGCGCGGCCCATACACCCTACCCTGGCCTGGGGCGTGCCGGGGCTTTGAAAAGGCCTTCACCGGCGATGAACCACGATTCCCGTTCATAAGAAGCTGTGAAACAATTGGGTCTGTGGCGCGGGTTCTGATGACCCGCGCCCCGGAGTTTGGGCATTTCGCTGGCACCGCAGCGCGCGTGCGGGTAACAGGGCCGAAGGCCCGGCAGTGAATTAGCCCCGCCCGTCAGGGCGGGGGAATGGCAGACCCTGAGTCCGAGGTCCGAAGGACCGGCACTTCGACTGTGTCGCACCTTCGGCGCTCGTTCTAAACCTGAACTGTTTTCCCGGCCTTACGGCCGGCCTACGCACTGCCGGCCCTTCGGGCCTGGCGCAAGCCAAAGGGCCCGGTCAATCGAGGACCATCCGCTGCATTTTTTGACACGTTCTAAGCGCCGGGCCCAAGGTCTTCGCGATACTCCCGGAAGCTGAGCCGTACGCCTTGAGCTGAACAACTCGCGGGTTCAGCTTATCCGCAGGCGCGCTTATCGGGGCCGTAGCTTCACGACTCGCTTTGTTCGGGTCTCTGCCACGTAGATCGTTCCGTCTTCAGCAACGGCGATGTCATGAACTGCATTGAAAACCGGACCGCCTGGACCGCCGAATCCGATGGCTGCGACAGTACGCCATTCGCGATCGAGCTTGAGTATGCCGTTAGACGGGGGATCGTAGTCGGCCTTGCGCACGCCGACATACAGCGCGCCGGCGTCATCGACGGCAACGCCGAAGACTCTTCCCTTTTCTTTCGCACCCAACCATTGGCTCTTGAATTTCCCGGCGCGATCGAATACCTGAATCCGTGAATTCTGCCGGTCTGCCACCAGAACATCCCCGTCAGGCGCCAGCGCGAGTCCGTGCGGATTGTCGAACTGCGATTCTGCATTCCCCTTCTTCCCCCACTCCGAGAGGTATTTGCCCGCTCGATCGAACAGGGCGACTCGACTGTTCACGTAGCCGTCCGATATGTAGAATTCCCCATCCGTGCGAATGGCGATGTCCGTAGGTTGATTGAAGTGTGTCGCGTCCGATCCTCCCACGCGCGCTTCTCCCAACTTCAGGAGCAGTCGTCCGTCATGTGAGAACTTGAGCACCTGCTGGAGACCCACGTCGGTGACCCAGACATTGTTGCTGCTGTCGATCGTGATTCCATGCGGCACAAGAAACATGTTCGCGCCCCAGGAATTGAGCAGCTTGCCGGTAGCGGCGTCAATCTCGAGAATCGTGGGCTCCGAGAGCAACTCTGTCGCTTGCGGTTCGAACCCTCGTCCGGGTCGATGAAACACAAACACGTGACCATGGGTATCGATCGCCACGCCCGGCACTTCTCCAAGCTGAACGCTTGCAGGAAGTCTCGGCCAGTCCTTCACCTCCTCGTAAGCATTGCCAGGTGCCGCCTCAGGTCCAGCCCAAAGACGGGTCTCGACGATGACGGCAATGCCGATCAACACCAGGTAACCGGCGGTTCTCGGACGCATTATTCCCTCCAGATTTAAAGACTCAGTCATGGGGGCATTGAAATCATCCGCTGCGGAAGCGGAAAGGCGCGCCCAAGCACTTCGAACGAGGTCTTTCACCTTCACCCCTTTGATGAGCGGTTCCGTCACGATCTCCATTGTCTGGCCGCTGCCTCAATGTACACTATGTACAACTCGCTGGGAGGAGCACATGAAGGTGATTACAGTCGCGAAGTTTCGGCGCAATCTCAGTGCCTGTTTGAACGCCGTGGCAGATGGCGATTCCATGGTGATCAAGCGGCGCAACCAGGTGGTCGCGAAATTGAGCCCGCCCGATAGCGACCCTGATGTTGAACTGACGCGACTACTGGAGACCGGACGCTGAAGCTGGGTGAAATGTCCAAGGGTACCCCGGCACGGTTTTATCGGTTGCCCAAAACGCGAGCAGTCCACTATGACCTGGGCGCCTTGATTCGGGAGGAGCGTGACGCAAGATAGCCGGGGCAGGGTCACCGAGCCGCACTCACCACCTCGTGCAGTACTGCAAACGGTGACGGAAAAGCCGGCGCGAGGAAACGTGCCTGCCAGCTCCGGCACCAGCCGGTCGATCAAAAGCGCCGAACAGAGACCACGCCCTTCGACGCCATTGCTGCCAGACCTCGTGATGCGTCCCGCATCTGGTAAACAAGAACATCACCTGCTGTCTGCCGCCGAACTGCTCGGCTCGGCTGCGCGTGATCCGCCCGCCATTCGCGTAATTCACCTCGACACGTCGACCATCTGCCGCGTGGCGTCAATTCATGGAGGCGAGCCGATATCATCGTCCACTCGCGCGAGGCGCCACCGTCCTTCTGCCATAACGACGGCAGCGCCAGCTCGAAAAATACTCTGCGGTCGTCGGAATACGGCATGGTGCGCCGCCCGCCTTTATGGCAGCGCATCACGACCCGGAACCCAGAGGCGGCCTTCGCGGTGCTCTACCTGGACCACCTCGTGTCTCGGCCAAATTCACGGCCGCTCTCAATACGTGTGGCCGGGGAGCTCAGATTTGTCGGGGTTCAAATGCCATGCGGAACGGTCATCGAAAAAGATAATCCAGGGCAGCGGATGGGGCGGCACGTTCAAATACTTTCGGCAGGCGATCTCCCACCGATCGACTACAGCCTGCGTCCATGCGAGCGTCGGCTTGTCGATCTCGGCCGCGACCGCCGCCATGCAGGCGACCAAACCTAGCGCTCCACCCAGAACCCGAAGCATCGTGCTCAGTTACACTATGAGACTGATTAACGTCAATTATTTTCCCCTCTCATTGAATCCCGAGCACGACCACCGATTTGGGCGGAAGGGTAAGTGAAATCAAGTCTCCCGCAATGGCGAAAGCGTCGAACGCGGCCGGCTTGACGGCGCCAGTGTTGTCAAAGGTGTTATGCGCGTTAATAGCCGGAGCCGTCAGGACGCGGCCGCTTCACCTTCCCTGCGGGCGCTCCGGTGACCTTCGTGGCAATCCTTGCGATGCGATTCGGATCGAGATTCACGATCGACAGATGGATGCGCCCCGATGCATCGCGCGATGCCGACGCGTGCAGCATCGTCACCGCGGCTTCTCCGAGCTTGTACTCAGGCGTCTTCACTTCCAGTGGAATCAGTGTCGCGCCGTGGTGCGCCTTGTACATCTCGAACACGTGATACGTCGGCGTGAGTAGCATCTTCGCCTTGTCGGTGAGGATCATCGCCTGGAGCACATTGATCGTCTGTGCGATGTTGGCCATCGTCACGCGATCGCAGTGCTGGTTGAAGATGTTGAGATTGATCGCGGCGACCAGCGCATCACGCAGCGAGTTCTGCTGGTAGAGGAAGCCGGGATTGGTGCCGGGTTCGACGTCATACCACGCTCCCCACTCATCGACGATCATGCCGACCCGTTTTTCGGGATCGTATTTGTCCATGATGGCGGAGTGCTTCGTAATCAACTCCTCCATGCGCAGCGTCTGCACGAAGGTCGAATGCCACTGATCCTCGCCAAACTCGGTGGCCGAGCCTTTCTTTCGCCAATTGCTGGTCGGCAGCGTGTACCAATGAAGCGACAAACCGTTCATGTTTCGTCCACCCATGCGCATCAGGACATCAGTCCAGTTGAAATCCTGGCCGTTGGAGCCGCAGGCAATGCGCTCGATGCGGTTGCCGGAATAATTCTTCACGAACGTGTTGTACCGGCGGAAATTATCGGCGTAGAACTCGGGCCGCATGTTTCCGCCACAGCCCCAGCTCTCATTTCCCACGCCAAAGTATTTCACCTTCCACGGCTTCTCGCGGCCGTTCTGCCGGCGGAGGTTGGCCATCGGTGAGTCGGCATCGCTGGTCATGTACTCGACCCACTCCATCATCTCCTGCACCGTTCCGGAGCCGACGTTACCGCAGACGTATGGCTCGGCGCCGATCTGCTCGCACAGGTCCATGAACTCGTGTGTGCCGAAGTGGTTGTTCTCGACGACGCCGCCCCAGTGGGTGTTGATCATGCGCGGGCGTTTTTCGCGCGGGCCGATGCCGTCCTTCCAGTGATACTCATCCGCGAAACATCCGCCCGGCCAGCGCAGAACGGGAACCTTGATCTGTTTGAGCGCCGCGACGACGTCGTTGCGGATCCCGCGCGTGTTGGGGATAGCCGAATCTTCGCCGACCCAGATGCCTTCGTAGATGCACCGTCCGAGATGCTCGGCAAAGTGCCCGTAGATGTTGGGATTGATCGTCTTGCCAGGCTGATCTGCTCGAATGACGACCTCGGCCGCCAGTGGGTCGGGGTTTTGCAGCCAAGAGCCTTCGCTGATGCCAATCGCCGCGAGGCACACGCACAGCTGCACTCCCATCCATGCATGCCGTGTTGCTTTTCTGTCACGCATTCGGATCACTCCTTCGTTGACTCCGTGGTTAGCGCTGACAACAAATACCACCAGGGCACAAAGACACAAAGAACATCAAAGAATCCTTGCCCTGTACTTGGCCTCTTCGTGGTTTAATGTTCTCAAATTTGACTATGAGCGGACATGGAAAAACTTCACGACTCATTTTTTTCTGCGCGCTTTTCTACGGCCTGATGAACGCATCACTTCCCGCTGCCCGCAATCTGCATCCGGATGGCGGGGATCCGCGCCATCCGAACGTCCTGTTCATCGCGGTGGACGATTTGCGCAACGATCTGGGCTCTTATGGGCATCCGCTGGTAAAGACTCCGAACATTGACCGGCTGGCGAAGCGCGGGATGCGCTTTGATCGCGCCTACTGCCAGTACCCGGTCTGCAATCCGAGCCGCACCTCATTGCTCACCGGGCTGCGGCCCGACGCCACGGGTGTGCTCAGCAACAGCACCAACTTCCGCGCGAAGCTGCCCGACGTGGTGACCCTGCCGCAGCTGTTCCGGCAGCAAGCCTACTACACGGCGAGCCTGGGCAAAATCTTCCATCGGGGGTTGACCATGGAGGACTTGCGGGCCGAGATGGATGACAAGAAGTCCTGGGACGAGGCGCGCTATTTTCAGACAACCGGGCAAGGCCAACTGGGCGAAGGGCGCAACCTGACCGGGGGCCGTCTGGCCTGGTGCCACTGGCTGGCGGCGGAAGGCGACGACGAAGATCAGCCCGACGGCCAGATCGCGCGCGAGGCCATTCGCCTGCTGGAGCAGCAGCGCGAGCGGCGCTTCTTTCTCGCGCTCGGCTTTCACAAGCCGCACGACCCCTTCATTGCGCCCAAGCGCTACTTCGATCTCTACCCGCTCGACGAACTCAAGCTGCCGCGCGACCCTGCCGGGCGCACGCCGGACGTGCCGCACGCGATCCCAGCCGGTCCGCGTGAAGAATTCGCGCGCTTCACCGACCGCGAGCGCCGCGAGTTCATGCGCGCTTACTACGCGGGCATCTCGTTCACCGATGCCCAGATCGGCAAGGTGCTCGACGCGCTCGACCGGCTCAAGCTGGCCGACAACACGATCATCGTCTTCTTCGGCGATCACGGCTACCATCTCGGCGAGCGCGGCTGGTGGAACAAAAACACGATCTTCGAGCTGTCGGCCCGCGCTCCTCTCATCGTGGTCACGCCGAAAATGACAGCCAAAGGGAAAAGCAGTTCGCGGCTGGTGGAGTTCCTGGATATCTATCCGACGCTGGCCGAGTTGTGCGACTTGCCTGCCCCGGCCAATCTGCAAGGGCGCAGCTTCGGCCCGCTGCTCGATGACCCCAGACGCCCCTGGAAAAACGCCGCCTTTACTCAGGTGCAGCGCGGCCCAGTCGCCGGTTATTCCGTACGCACCGAGCGCTGGCGTTACAGCGAATGGGATGAAGGAAAGCAAGGCGCCGAACTTTACGATCACCGTCGCGATCCCGGTGAATACAAGAATCTGGCGCAAGACCCCAAGTATACCGGCACCGTGACGGAATTGAGGAAGCTGCTCCAGACGAAATAAGAATTCCTGGTGTTTCTTCGTGTCTTGGTGTCCTGGTGGTATTTATTTCGTATCTCTGGGCTTTGTCTTTTCCGTAACCTGCCGGAAGACTCGGAGCAGGTTCCCTCCCAGGAATTTCCGGATTCGCGTCTCGGAGTAGCCGCGGCGCAGCATCGCGTCGGTGATCAAGGCCAGATCACGAACGTCGCGTACTCCGCGCGGCGGCGTGGGCCCTCCGTCGAAGTCGCTGCCGAGAGCGACATGATCTTCTCCCGCGACCTCGATGGCGCGGTCGACCACCTTGACCCAGTCGTCGACGGTCATGAGCAGCTCTTGCGGCGGGTTGAGCCCCACCATCGGAAACTTCGGGGCGACCAGCCGATCGATCGCCTCAATCGACAGGCTCGCCTCTTTCTTGCCGATGGCGCTGGTATCCCAGAAGGGTTTGCCCGCCTGCTTCGACCGCCACTCGAACATCTTCACGTTGTGAAACTCATTTCCGATATGGAACCCGATCACCCCGCCCCTGGCCGCCATCTTCTTGAGCAGAGCATCAGGCATGGTGCGAGGAATATTGTTGAAGCTGCGCAAGCCGTGGTGCGTTGCGACCAGGGGATCCGAGCTGATTTCGATCGCCTGCGCGAGGGTTTCGTCTGAAGCGTGCGAGACGTTGATCAACATCCCGAGCCGGTTCATTTCCCGGATGACGGCGCGGCCGCGCTCGTTCAGCCCGTGCCACTTCGCCGTGGCGCAGCACGAATCGGCGAAGTTGTTGGCCCAGTTGTGCGCCGGAAGCTGCGCAGCTCTCAGCCCCAACCGGTAAAGACTCCGCAGAACGCCAAGATCGCCGTCCAGGTCAAATCCACCTTCGAGGTCAAGAACCGCCGCGATCTTGCCCTGTTTATTGATGCGCTCGATCTCCGAAGCAGTCCGGGCGAGCTCGATCGTGCTGGCATTCTTCTGGAGCTGCTCCAGCGCGAGATCGATCAGCCGCAGCGCGTGCCTGGTTTCGTAACGCGGCGGATAATACTCCTCGCTTACAAACAGGGAAAAGAGCAGCGCGTCAACGCCCCCCTCGCGCAGCCTGGGAAGGTCTACCTGACCGTCAGGAAGCCGGTCGCCGATGTCGCCGCCCGAATGAAACTGCCGGTTAATCATGTGGATGTGCGCGTCGAAGACAAGGGCATCCTGGTGCAGCTTGCGCCCCCGCTCCGAAAGCTGTGGCTGAGCAGAAGCCAAAGCAGTCGAAAGGATAAGCAACGCAAAAATTACTTTCGCCTGGAAACAGCGCTGTATTAACGTAAACTGAGCCACTATGCTAAACACGATACCCTCCTTGAACCGGCGAGAATTTCTGATCGCTTCTCTCGGTGGACTCAGCCTGGCGAGTCTACCGGCGAAAAGAAAACGGTCGCGGCCATTGTAACCGAGTACCGCTATCGCTCCCATGCCGACGTCATTTGCGGCCGCATCCTCGAGGGCTACACGCCCGACAACGTTCGTGTCCAGCCCCGAACTCGAATCGTCTCGATGTATACCGACCAGATCGCTGAAAAGGACATGAGTCGAGATCTTGCGGCCAAACACGATTTCAAGATTTACCCGACCATTGCGGAAGCGCTCACGCTTGGGGGCGAAAAGCTGGCCGTGGACGCCGTCCTGTTGGTCGGGGAGCACGGCAAATATCCGACCAACGAGATGGGACAGAAGCTTTATCCTCGTTATGAGCTTTTTCAGCAGATCGTTGAGATTTTCCAGAAGAGCGGCCGCTCAGTGCCCCTGTTTTCGGATAAGCACCTGTCGTACTCCTGGACGAAGGCCAGGGAGATGTACCATCAGGCGCGCGAGCTTGGCTTCCCGTTCATGGCTGGCTCCTCGATTCCGGTCACGGTGCGCACTCCAGAGCTCGAACTGCCGATTGACTGCAAGCTCGAGAACGCGCTTTCGATCGGCTACGGCGACCTCGATGCTTATGGCTTTCACACGCTCGAGACGCTCCAGTGCATGGTCGAGCGCCGCGCCGGAGGAGAGAGAGGCCTGGCCGCAGTTGAGGCTCGCGAAGGGGAGGAGGTCTGGAACTGGCGCGACAGTCCCGATGGACAGTGGAGCAAGCCCCTGCTTGAATCCGCGCTCGCGCGCAGCACCCGGAAGAAAGCGGGCCCCCCCGAGCAGAATGCCCGCAAGCCTGCTCTCTTCTTGCTTGAATACCGTGACGGATTTCGCGCCGCGAGCTTCATGCTGGATGGGCACACCAGTGATTTCTTGTTTGCGGCAAAGCTTAACGACCGCGCCGAGCCGGTCTCTTGCCTCTTCGCCCTCCCCTCAGGACGCGACTTGCCGCACTTCGACGGGCTGGTTCATTGCATCGAAGAGATGTTCGTCACGGGGCGGGCCGTCTATCCAGTCGAGCGCACGGTTTTGACTACGGGGGCGCTTGCGTTCCTGTTCGAATCGCGTGACCGCCGCCGCCGCCTCGAGACGCCGGAGCTTACGATTGCCTACCGCGCGCCGCGGCAGGCCTACTTTCAGCGAGCCTAGCAGTGCGCGCCAAAAAAGCGCACCACCAAGACACGAAGACCCAACTTTTATTGCGGAGGTGAATCATGGCGCTAGATCCAAAGGCACAGAGATTTCTGGAGCAGCTGGCGGCGCAGGCAGCGGCCGCGGGTCCTCAGCCGAAGCTGGCCGAGATACCCTCCGAATCGGTTCGCCGCATGTTGAACGAGATTCTCTTGACCCTCGACAGCCCTCCCGAAGCGGTCGCGAGAGTCGACGAATTCAAGATTCCAGGGCCGGCAGGAAGTATCCCGGCGCGCATGTACCTCCCGGGAGGAAAAGGTCCGTTCCCTGTGCTCGTCTACTTTCACGGGGGAGGATGGGTGGTCGGCAACCTGGACACGCACGACACCTGCTGCCGCGCGTTAGCCGTTAGCGCGCGCTGCGCCGTCGTGTCGGTCGATTACCGGCTGGCGCCGGAACACAAGTTTCCTGCCGCAGCCGAAGACGCCTACGCTGCTACATGCTGGGTCGCCGAGAGGGGCGCGTCCCTCGATCTTGACCCTGCGCGAATTGCCGTCGGCGGCGACAGCGCCGGAGGCAATCTGGCCACTGTCGTATGCCTGATGGCGCGCGACCGCAACGGGCCCCGGCTTTGCCATCAGCTCCTGGTTTACCCGGTCACGAATTACAGTTTCGATACTCCCTCGTACCGGGAAAACGCCGACGGCTATTACCTGACCCACGAGAAGATGGTCTATTTCTGGAACCAGTACCTGCCGGACGAAGCCAGCGGACGGAATCCTTATGCTTCGCCGCTTCAGGCTCCCGATCTAGGCGCCCTCCCGCCCGCGCTCATCGTCACGACCGGTTATGATCCGCTGCGGGACGAGGGCGAAGACTACGCCAACCGCTTGCGCTCGGCGGGAGTGGCAGTCAAGCTGTCTTGTTACGAAAGCATGATCCATGGCTTCTTCATCATGGGCGCCGTGGTAGATCAAACGCGCGCCGCCCGCGAAGAAGCCGCGCTCGCGTTGCGTTCCGCCTTCGGTTCAGTGGATGAAGCCAGCCGGACACAGCGCAGCGGGAGCTGAGCCAGTGCGCGCTTTTGGAGCGCCTATCGCTGGAGTTTGGCGATTCCGTGGGCGCGGCACCAAGCTGACGCAAGACAAGGCGCAAGCAAGCTCTGAACCTTACGCGTATCTCATCACTCTCGGCGATTTCGCCCCGGATGGGGCGACGGAAATTAGCCGGGCAAGCGAAGCGCAGCCCGGGGTTTGCGGTTTGTAGTCTATGCGCCCTGAAGGGGCGCAGGAGCTTTGACGGGCTGCGTCCAGCGCCCCTCCGGGCGCGTCTCTTCGGTTGTGTGTGACCGGGGGCAGCGCTCCGCTTGCCCCCGGCTAATTTCTTTCGCCCTTTCAGGGCGCGAGCTGGCGTAACCGTTCGTTCTGGACCAATGCAAAGATGCGTGTAAGGTTCAGAGCAAGCTTGCGCACTCCAAGAAGATGACAGACCTTCGTTGGGGACTGGTTGGTTACGGAGCCTGGGGAAAACATCACGCCCGCGCCATCCAACAAACTCCAGGGTGCGAACTGCGGGCGGTGTGCGCCCGGACTGAAGCATCATGCGCACTGGCGGTTTCGGAAACCGGCGCGGCTGCTTACACGGATTTTCACGAACTACTGGCGAGATCTGACCTCGACATAGTCGACATCGTCGTTCCAAATTACCTGCACGAAGAGATCGCATGCGCCGCCCTGGCCGGCGGCAGGCACGTTCTGCTGGAAAAACCGATGTCGACCAGCGTGGCGTCCTGCAATCGCATCATGGAGGCGGCCCGGAGATCCGAACGCTTGCTGCTGATCGGGCACGAGATGCGTTTTTCCGCAATGTACGTCCGGATGCGCGATCTGGTAGATTCGGGCGTGTTGGGCGAACCCCGTTATGTGCTGATCGATCTCTGGCGGCGGCCTTACCGGAGCGGATCTTCGGGATGGCGCCTGGATCCGGAGCGCGTAGGAAACTGGACATTGGAAGAACCTGTGCACTATTTTGACGCCGCCGCCTGGTTCCTCAGTCGCGCCGGCGAACCCTCCATGATCTACGCGCACGGCAATCGCCTGGATCCGGGCGTTCCTTACCGGGTGGATCTAAACGACAACTTCGTCGCTATCGTGAGCTACCCCAACCGCGCATACGCCGTGGTTTCTCAGACGCTGGCCGCCGTCGAACACCACCTCAGCATCAAGATCATCGGCTCACAGGCCATGGTGCGGGCCGAGTGGCACGCCGAGCTGGACCGTTCGGAGCATCCCAGTTACTCGCTCGAAATCTCCGATCAGGGAGGCCTGAGGAAGCTGGAAGTGCCGAAGACGCCGGGTGAGCTTTTTGAGCTGCGCGAGGAGATTGACTCCCTGGCGCGCGCCGTACGCGAAGGGGCGCCGTTGCCCATCACGCCCGAAGAAGGACGCCGCGCCGTCATGCTGTGTCTCGAAGCCCAGCGCTCGCTGGAGACCGGGGAACCGGTGCGCCTGAAGGAACCCGGAATCACCGGGGCACCTTAGTACGCGGTTTCATAATACGGTAAGTTGGCTAGACCCGCGCGTTTCACGTCGGCCCGCTCCGCGGTGACGTGGCGCATTCGGAGCGCCATCAAGAAGATCCGGGCCGCCCACCCTGCTCTGGGCAAGCACTTGAGCCACTCCATCAAGACAGGCTACTTCTGCACCTACGCTCCCGAGACCCCGATTTCCTGGCAGCTTTGACTCACATCGTGAGGCCCGCCCGCACGCCTCTACGGGTGAAGCGCGCTCTCTCGAGCACCAAGAGCGGCACGAGCACAAACACCTATCGTTCTTTTCAGGACGAGAATGCGGCAGCAGCCTTCTCACCGACCAGCTTTCCTTCACGGAAGCGCGTGTAGGCAAAGTGACGGATGCGTTCGGGGTCCTGCCTGTCGCAATCAGCTCGGCCAGGTTTTTCCACGCTCCCGGGGCAGCCTTGAAGCCATAGGTTCCCCATCCCACGTCCAGGTAATAGCCCCGAGCCGGGCGAGTTGAAGTTCGCAGAGGCGTAAGATCCACAGCTCGCAGCTGACATAACACCCATATCAGAAGCATCAGGGATTCATCCCAGGGGGCTATGGAGGCTGCGCGACAAAACCGCAGCTTGTTTTTACTATGCGCTCTCCTCTTGAATGCCGAGCGCCGCGAGCGCGTCGGCCATTTCAGTCACCTGGTCGCGGAGTTGCTTGCATGTGACTACGATACCTGTCTCGGGCAGAATGATTGCGGCTCGCTCATCGGACGCGACGTGAATGAGCTCCAGTATGTATTCGGGTTGGACATCTAGATAATAATGTCAGAATCGCGCTCGAAGGCGAGGCTGTTGCGAAATCCTGGTAGTCGAACGCAGGTTGTCGGCCTGGGTATCCCTCGAAAACCCGTTGCAGCGACGGCGATCGGTACGGCCAGATGTGCTATTATCAGGCCTCTAAGGGCTCCAGGATGATAGGCAGGACTGTATCCCACTACCGCATTACGTCCGAGCTGGGCCGGGGCGGCATGGGCGAGGTTTACGGGGCTGAGGACACGCGCCTTGGCCGCGTGGTCGCTCTGAAATTCCTGCCCGCGCACAAGGTGCAGGATCGTGTTTCCGTCGAGCGATTCCAAAGAGAGGCGCGCGCCGCTTCCGCTCTGAATCACCCCAACATCGTCACCGTCTACGACATCGGCGAAACCGAAGCGGGGTTTTTCCTCGTCATGGAATGGGTGCACGGCCGGACCCTGCGTGCCTTGGCCGCCGAAGGGTTGCCTTTACGCGAGGTCTGGCGTTTGGGCAACGAGGTGGCCAAAGCGCTGTCAGTGGCACACGCCGCCGGCGTCGTGCACCGCGACATCAAGCCGGAAAACGTGATGGTGCGCGAGGATGGCTACGTGAAGGTCCTCGATTTCGGCTTGGCGCGTGTGCTTCCCGCCGGCAGCCATGTCGCGTCAGCGACCGCCACAGAGGTCCCGACCATTCCTGGAACGCTCGTGGGAACGATTCGGTACATGTCGCCCGAACAGGTCCTGGGAGAGAGTGCGCCTCCAGCCAGCGATATTTTTTCTCGGCATTCTGCTCTACGAGCTGGCCGCCGGCCGTCATCCCTTCGAGGCGGATTCGAACCTCGGCGTCTTGAACGCGATCCTGTCAGAGAAACCATTGCCGCCCTCGCGGCTCAGGCCCGAGATATCTCGAGAATCGGAAGACCTGATCCTGCGCATGTTGGAAAGAGATTCGCGGCTGCGCCCTTCCGCCGGGGAAGTGTATCGCGGCCTGGCACAACTGGCCGGACAAGTAGTCTTACCGCGAACAGAGGCGCCGGCGCGCGGCCCCGTCCGGCGACTCACGGTGGGGCGCAAGAAGGAATTGGCCGAACTGGGAGCTGCGTTCCAGTCAGCATCCGAGGGCAGGGGGCTCGTACTTTGCGTGGCCGGAGAGGCCGGCATCGGCAAGAGCACGCTGATCGAGGATTTCTCGATCCAACTGCGCGACCAGAGCGGAGCCTGTTACGTTGCAAAGGGGCGGTGCTCGGAGCGGCTGGCGGGAAGCGAGGCTTACCTGCCGCTACTCGAAGCTCTCGAGAGCCTGATTCGCAGCGGCGGCGACCCGGTGACGCGGCTCCTGAAGCTGGTGGCGCCGACCTGGTATGTCCAGATCGTCCCTCTCTCCGCGCACGATTCATCCGACTCCCTTGTGCTTGCCGACGTCAAAGCGGCGTCGCAGGCGCGCCTGAAACGTGAACTCCTGGCGTTCTTCGAGGAAGTCAGCCGGCTCCAGCCGCTTGTGCTCTTCTTTGACAACATGCATTGGGCTGATGTTTCCACGGTAGATCTGATCGCCTATGCCGGAAGCCGCATCGCAGCGATGCGGGTGTTGATCGTCGCGACATATCGCCCTTCTGACCTGCGGTTGGCCAAGCATCCATTCCTTCAAGTGCGGCAGGAGCTGCAGGCGCACGGAGCCTGCCGCGAACTTGCGCTCAACTTCCTCAGCTCAGGGGACGTCGAACAATACCTGGGGCTCCACTTCCCCGAGCATTCTTTTCCGGCCGATCTGGCGATTTCTATCCATGGCACGACCGAGGGTAACGCGCTCTTCATGGTCGATCTTGTACGCTACCTCCGGGATCGCGAAGTCATCGCCCAGGTGGATGGCCGGTGGACCCTGGCACGGCCCTTGCCGAAGATCAAGGGTGAAATGCCCGAGTCGGTGCGCAGCATGATCGAGAGAGAGATCGATCAGCTCGACGAACCGGCTCGCCGCCTGGCTGCCGCCGCTGCTGTGCAGGGGCACGAGTTCGACTCGGCCATCTTAGCCAAGGCTCTGGCGATCGACCCGGCGGAGGTTGAGGAGCGGCTGGAAGCGCTGGAACGATTGCACGGCCTAGTGCGATTAATCGGCGAACGGGAGTTTCCCGACTCGACGTTGACCCTGCGCTACTCGTTCGTGCACGTACTCTATCAAAATGCTCTGCAGGCCTCGCTGGCGACGACGCGCAAGGCCAGGCTCAGCGGCGCCGTCGCGCACGCTCTGATGGAGTTTTACGCGGCGCGAAGCGCCGAGGTGGCGTCGGAACTGGCACTTTTGTTCCACGACGCCCGGGACTTTGCCCGCTCTTCGGATCACTTCCTTCAAGCAGCCCGGAACGCCGCCCGCGTTTATGCCTATCCTGAAGCCGTCGCGCTTTCCCAGCGCGCCGGCGCCGATGCGGAAAGATTGAAGGGGTCTGAGCGGCATACGCGTGTCCTGGCAGCCGCTCTCGAAATGGGGCCGCTTTATCAGGACATGTCGCGGTACGACGATGCGATTGCCGCTTTCGATCTCGCCGAGCGCGCGGCCGGCGAGTCGGCAGACCGCGACGTGCAAATCAAGGCTATCTGCAGCAAGGCGGCCGTGCTTTTCTTCTACAAGAAGCTTGTGGCGGAAGCTCAGAAAGAAGGGGAGCGTGCGTTCGAACTCGCCCGGCTTGTGGGGTCCGACACCGCCATGGCCGCGAGTGGGTTTATTTTAGCTTGTACCCGGTGGTGCGCCGGTCAGATTGCCGAAGCCGAAACATTGTTTGACCGGGCCATTCCTGTATTGCGCCGGAGCGGACCGCCTTTGCTAACCATCGCCGCCGTCTCTTTCCGGGGGAGTATTCATGCCATGCTGTCGCAATACGATGACGCGGAGCGTGCACTGGACTGGGCTGACTCCAGGGCACAGGAGCTGGGTGGTGCCTGCGACGACAGACTGAGGGCGCTCTTTCACAAAGGCAGAGTTCTCGGCAACCGCGGCCGGATCTCCGACGCGCTGGACGTGCTCAGAGAAGCTACGAGCCTGGCAGAACGCGTCGGCAACCGGCGTTGGCCGCCCCGTCTCGGCAATACGCAGGCGTGGCTCCTTGGGGAGGCGCAGGACCTGGAGGCAGCGCTGCGGCTGGACACAGAAGCGGCTCAAATGGCCCGGGAATTCGGCGATGTAGAAGGCGAGTGCAACTCCCACATTAACGCGGCGCGGGACCATCTGGCGCTAGGCGAGCCGACACGCGCCCTGGAGCACCTCCGGCAAGGCGAACAACTCCACAGCACGGACTTTTGGTTCCGCTGGGTCTACCAGCCGCGCCTTCAGGCAGAGCTCGCGAGCTACTGGATCACACAGGGCGATCTCAAACAGGCCGGCCAGCATGCCGCTCTCTCGCTCGAAGGCAAAAACCCCAAGCGCAGGGTCTGGGCGCACAAGCTGCAAGGTGACATCGCCGTCCTGGAAGAGCAGCTCGAGAATGCGGCGCGGGAATATGATGCTGCGCTGCGGTTGATCGAGCAGTTTCCTTGTCCGATGATCGAGTGGAAAATCCTCAAGGCCGCCGCGGAGCTGGCCGGCCGGCGCAGAGACGCCTCCGTCCGGGATGCCCTGCGCGCGCGCGCGCAGGCGGTGGTGCGGTCCCTGGCGGACTCGATTCGTGAGGATAACCCGCGGAACACATTGCTTTCTTCCAAAGACGTGCGCGAACTTTGATCAGCACTACACGGCGATCCGCTCGTCGATTAACATAACATTAGGGTCGAGATCCGGCTGAAGAGTTGAATTCCGGGTGGCCCCGCGACGTATCTTGTCCGATTTTCACGGTGCCCGATTGCACGGAATTTTGCAGGGAACGACGTCAAACTTCAGTCGATACTCTTTCGGCCGATTCGGGGCTGGGCAAGTTAACCGAACGGACGCGAGATTCCGACGAAAAACATTTGGCTCGCCGAGAGCTACTGTGCGGCAGACGGACCACTCGTACTAGAGTCCTTTTCCCAGGGATTTCAACGAGAATTGAGTCAAGTTTAGGCAGCGAGTCTTCCCTCCTTACAGCAGGCTTCGATTGCGGATTCGAGGCGGTCGAAGGCGACACGGAGTGCGGAGGACAAAGGCGGAGCCTGGGGCATGATTTCGGCAAGTTTGGGGCGCAACAAGCCGAACATAGGTTCTGGAGAAGAACAGCGCGATGCGCAGACCGTTCGACGTGAGTTGGTAGCGATGACTTCCGGGAATGCGCTCGATGATGCCATGCAGCCGCAGGCGGCGATCACACTTCGATCGCGGCGACAGACAACCTCAGTTGTCTTCAGGCCTCAACTGCTCCAAAATAAGTTACTTACCGTAATTGCGAACAGCAGTACCAAGTAACTTATTCCCGGTGGCTTTTTGGGTGTGCAAACCGTAGTCGCACAAGGCGAAGCAAGCTTCGCCAAACCACGGCGGTAGCAAGCTTAGCAAGCTACCACACTCCAAATACGTTATCGCAACGCCTGTACTCACCGTGCTGCGTGCACCGGCTCGCTGTCTTCCATAAGCGGGAGCTGAACGGGCTCGATGCGCCGCACGACGAAGAAAATGCTCGCCAGCGCGAGCAGCGGAAGAATGCCAGCAGCAATCAGAACCGGAAAATACGAAAAGCGATCCACCACGATTCCCGTGAGCAGCATGGTGATCATGCCCATACCGCTGTCGCCGGCCCCGGCAATTCCGTTCACGCGTCCCACAACTCCTTCCGGGAAAATGTCGCCGACGGTTCCGATGTAGGTCGCCGCCATCCAGTTCATACCGAAGACAATCAGGCAAATAATGGCCACGGCCGCGACATGGCCGGGCGCTAACGGCAAAGTCAGGCTCAACGCCGAGAGCCCGGCGCCGACGCTGAAACCGGCTTTTCTGGCCCGGTCCAGGCTCGCGCCCCGGCGAATCAAGTAATCCGAGAAGAATCCGCCCGCGAGATTGCCCAGGCTTCCGAAAACATAAGGAAGCCAGGCAAGCATTCCGATCATGACGAACGACATGCCGCGTCCATGACGTAGATATTCGGGCATCCAGTACCAGTAGAAGCTGCTCAGCGGTCCTGAGAAGACACGCATCAAGAACAGTCCCCGAACCTGCGAGCAGGCAAGTAATGTCTTGAATCCGATCTGTGATGAAGGGCTCGTTGCGGAGCGCGCCGCAAGGTCGCGGGGAAATAATCCAAGCCATGGGATGATCCAGAGCAGACCGAGAAGGCTTGGCACCAGGAACGCCATCCGCCAGCCAAACTTCAAGGTGATGAAAACAATGAGGGGTGGCGCGACGATGGAACCCAGCTGTGCCCCCGCATTGAAGATGCCTCCCGCCAGCGCCCGCCGTTCGGGGCCGAACAAGCCGGAAATGGTCTTGATCCCGCCGCTATAGTTTCCGCATTCGGTCAGTCCCATCAGGAAGCGAAGTCCCACGAAGCTCCCCATGCCGCGCGCCAGGGCATGCAAGCCGTTTGTGGCCGACCAGCCGATGAAGATCAAAACCAGTCCGAGGCGTGTCCCGATAGAATCCATAAGCCAGCCCGCGGGGAGCTGGCCGGCAAACATGCCCAGCTGGAAGGCAAAAACGATGTACGAATAGTGGGTATTACTGAACTTGAACTCCTCGCGGATTACCGGCGCTACAACCGACAGCACCTGGCGATCGACCAGGTTGATGGCAATCGAGGCCGATAATAGGGCCACAATCCGCCAGCGTGCTCTCGATGTGAGTTGAGATGTGCCGGTCAAGATTCGCGTAGTATAAATTAAATCAGGGACGTCCCACACGTTTCCCGATTTCTTGCAGTGACAAAAAAATAGGAAACGTGTGGGACGTCCCTAATTAAATCTGCAGGTGCAACAGGCGCGCCGCAGTGCCGCCATAGATCTTGTCCAGGGTCCCACGATCGAGGTCCAGAGCTTCAAAGATGCGGTCGTGAATTTGTTTTGCGGGTTCGAGCTCCTCGACTCGCAGGATATCGGTCCCAAACACTATCTTCTCCCAGGCGCCGGGCCAGAAGAAGTGATACCGGTAGAAATCAGGTCCCTTGTTAGCCCGCCAGCCACCCCACCATGCCCCGGTCAGATCGACATAGAAGTTCGGGTGAATGCGCGCCAGCATTGAAGCTTCCTCATACCAGGGCACTCCCAGGTGGGCGGCAACAATATTCAATTGCGGGAATGCTCGAGCGACGGCATCCAAGCGCCCGGGCTGCATTTTCATCGAGCTGACTCGCAGTTCGCGATCCCCTTCGGTGCGGGCGACGATGCCGGTGTGAAAAAGTACGGGGAGCTGATGCTGTTCTATCCGCTCGTAATACGGGTAGAAGGATGGATCATCGTAGGGCAAAGTCGGATTGGTAGTTTTGATCCCCTTGAATCCCTGACGCACGTACTCGTCCACGAGTTCGGGCGGATCTATTCCCAACCTCACCAGGGCCAGGCCAATGACACGGTCCGGGTGATGCTCGAAGGCCGCCCGCACTTCTTCATTAGAGACGTGGCCGAAATTCTCGCCGGCCGAACAGAGGCAAATGCGATCAATGCCGGCGCGCGGCAGCGCTTCGAGCAGCCGAGGGAGGAAATTCTCCTGGCGCGGATAATGGGCATGGAAATCAATAATCACAACTCTCCTCTGCCTTTCGAACGGATTCCTTCGCGTGTCGCTCCTTGGGATGTTCTGACCACCAGGACGCTGATACGTGCCATGCATGGGTTCTGCAAAGTCTGACGCCGCGACACAGCCCATTTTGCCAGTTCAGGGCCGGGCTACTCACTGACGGGCCTTCGGCCCTAGGCGACAACACAGCGACTCCTACCGCTACACAATACGTCAGCGTAATTATGAACCAACCAACTAAGACGCCAAGAAAGGTAATGAGCCAGGAAATTCAAGCTGGTCAGAACTGCGTGGGAAACCCGGTCACTGGGACCAACTGGTCCCTCGTCGGTTCCGCTCAGCAGAACCATGATTCTGTCAGCTGTGCTGGACGAGCCGCTCTCGGAATCTTGCGCACCGCCGGCGGGGAGAAACTTCTGTTCCCGTTCAGCGAGAGCGCCAGAGCCCTGATCTTATCGAAAGTCGACGCCGGATCTTCCTTGCTGCGCGTCGCCGCTTCGGCAATCGCGCCGACTGCCTCCTGGAGGGCGTCCATCCGCGGATCGGGATGCTTCCATTCGTAGGAGAACGTTTCCCGGTTGAGCACTCCCAGGAAAGGTTTCATTTGAGGGGCATCGAGCAGACTCGACCCGGGCGGAACCAGGAGCCGGATCGAGTACTGCACCGGATCGACATGGTAAATCAGTCCGTGTTCTTCTACGAAGTCCAGGACGTCGATGTAATCCTCCAGGGTGGTCCAGGGAGTGAATGAGACTAGAGACGGTCGAAGGGCAATACCCGCCTGACGGGTAATTTCCAGGGCTGCGACGACGTCGTCCCGCGTATGTCCCTTTTCCAGGTATTGAAGAATTCGATCGTTGAGCGACTCGACCGCACTCACGACGAAAATGCAACCGAGCTCGCGCAGCGCCTCGAACAAGGTCGGATGTTTTACGATATGTTCCACTTTCGTGGTCATGTCGAAAGTGAGGTCGGGAAAGTCTTCATGAAGCTGTCTTGCGACGCGAAGCGAGTGAGTGATCGCGTTGAGGAAGTCGGGATCACCAAAGGTGATGTGCTGCGCGCCCATCTGGACCAGGGCGGCTATATCCCTTCGGAGAATGTCACCCTTGATGACACGAAGACGCCCTTCATAAACGGGCGTGATCGGACAATGCAGGCAGGTGTGAAGACAGCCGCGGGTGGCCTCCACATATCCCACGAGTTTGAAGCCTTCGCCCGTGTCCAGCCGGGCGTATTTTTCCAGCGGAGGCAAAAGGCTTCGCGTCGGAGGCAGGAAGACCTGACGACCCAGAAACGGACCGGACTGCTGTGCCGGAGTCGAAACCCCTTCCAGATCGACGGTCACACCCGCGCCGTTTGACAATGACTTGACCAGATTGATCAAAGGGCGCTCGTACTCACCTCCTATGACGCTGTCGGCAACGTGCCCCAACAGGTAATCTCTATTAAGGGACGCATAGAGTCCGTAGAAACAGACATGGCACGTGGGATTCAACGAACGCACCCTGGCAGCAGCTCTGACGCCCAGCCTGAGAGCCGTATGCATAGGTACAGAAATACCCACGATATCCGCGCGTCCGACCTTGCCGGCATCAAAGGGTTCTACCGCAAGATCAAGGCATTCGACTGCCGCAGGAGTTTCGGCAAGAATGTGCGCAGCCGGGCCGGCGAGGGCCAGGGGCTGATGACCCAGCTCATAGCAGGAGACCAGCAGCACTCTCATAACTATAAATACCACTAAGACTCAAAGACACTAAGAAACGCCTAAGAAGACCTGCCACCAAGCTGTTTCTTGATTGAGTCACGCACCGAAGGCAAATACTTCAGTGCGTTCTCATAGTAGATCTTTTTCAACACCTCGTCGGGCAGGAAGACCCCGTAGATTCTCCAGCGTCCCTGCAGCGGAGCGCCACGGGAAGAAAGCATCTGGGCCGGATGATCGAAGTCTTCGTCGTCGCTTTCCAGAAATCGCCAATGTGGTGTCCAGAATTGCTCTACCTCGCGGTCGGGACTGCCGTCGGTGCCGAACAGCACCCGATCCTGGTACTTGATAAGCCATTTCCGGGCGGTATAGGGCTGGCGGCCGAGATCTTGAAAACGGGCGGACAGCTCCATGTCGGCGTTGGGGAACCTGTCGAGTAGTTTTCCGGCCCGTTCCAGGTCCTCCGGCATGTTCCCGACATGAGCCAGCACGAAGCGTGTGTTGGGGTGCCTGGCTACCATGTTTTCCTGGTGTTTCCAGATCTCGCTATAGTGGGGTTGACCGGTTCGATGGTAGTTACCGTCGGGGTCGCTGCGCCAGTTTCCCGCCTCGTAGCGTTCGTTGTCGGGGCCGATCGGAAGGAAGCGGGCGATCGGGTCGCTCACATGAATCATGACGGGCTTGTTGTGCTTGGCGCACATTTTCCAGAGTGGATCCAATCGCGGGTCGTCGCAATGAATGTAGGTCCCGTCGGTGTTTTTCAGTTCCAGTCCCAGTGCCTTGTTGATTTTCAGCCCCTGCGCCCCGACCTGGAAGGCGCGCTCCAGCTCGGCCGCGGTTTTTTCCGACCAGCCGGGTTGGTTGATGCCCTCCCATACGGGCCGGGCGAAATGGATGATACGGTCCTTGTAAGGCTTGCCGACCTCGAGATTCTTGTCCAGGGTCTTGTACAGACCGCCGTTCATGTTGCACAGGACTCCGACGCCGGCCTTATCCATGACGGCGATCATTTTGACGTAGTCTTCAGTTTTCGGAAGTTGGGCATGGAAGTGAAAATCAATTGCCGGGTATTTGGCTCTCTTGATGTCCGCGCGCTTGACAACCAGCAGGCTCTTGGGCATCGGTCCCTGCTCGGGAGTCGGCTTGAAATCGGGATGTTCCGGCCACTTGGACTTGGACTTGGAGCCATCGGTCTGAAGCGCTCTGGAGCTGGTGCAACCGATGACTGCAACAAGCGCCAGGAAGCACAGAAACGGACGCACATGCATGAACTTGACTCCTTTCGAGATACCCCTTGCAAGTTACCTCTCTCCAACCAATCAAGTCAATCAAACGTTGCTTGGACGCCGAGCAGACCTTGACACGTGTCGGCGAGCCAGGGTCCTAACGACTGGAGGTTCGTAAACACGACCCAGGAAAAGCCGGTCAACCACACCGAGTAAAAGTGCCACCGCGATGCCGGCAACCCTGTATTTGTCGCCAGCCCTGCGTACTGCAAAGGACGCCGATGCTATCGAATACCGGCACAGAGCAAAATGTTGCTGCCCAACAACGATGTGCCGGGCTCAGGCACAGACCGCGGAAATTTGTCAATCTCTTGATGCCGCCTCGTACTCCGCCGGCAAGGACCCAGAAGAAATTTTTCGAGGGGGTGATAGGTCTTGGGCCAAATTTCCGCTTTAGTAGATAAAGGCAGTTAGATCGTTGAACTAGGCCGTGGATGAGCCTTAGTGGCAAAACCAATTCCACGCAGGTCAAAGAACAGGGATCGGCCATTTTCGACCGGTCCTCATTATACAGGAGAAAACAATGAATACACAGGTTAACAGAGACGAGAAGGAAAACGTGATGGCAGTTGAGATTGAACTGAGCATCGAAGAGCTGGAGGAAGTGATCGCTCCAGGCATTGCCTTGAACCACAACGAGATGCTTATCAGCGACACCAGAGAGATTGAACTGAGGGTCGAAGAGCTGGAGGAAGTGATCGCTCCAGGCCTTGACTTGAACCACAACGAGACGCTTATCAGCGACATCGAGAGATCGAACTGAGCATCGAAGAGCTGGAGGAAGTGATCGCTCCAGGCATTACCAACCACAACGAAACGCTCGTCAGCGACATCGCAGAGATCGAATTGAGTGTCGAAGAGCTGGAGGAAGTGATCGCTCCCGGCATTATAACCACAACGAAACGCTCGTCAGCGACACGCCGAGATCGAATTGAGTATCGAAGAGTTGGAGGAAGTGATCGCTCAGGCATTGCCTGGAACCATAACGAAATGCTCGTGAACGACATCGCAGAGATCGACTGAGTATTGATGAGTCGGAAGAGGTGGTCGCCCCCTGGCGTAGCCACCTCCCCCGGCTATTTTCGTTCACTGAAGACTGGTCGAGCGACCAGTTCTTCCGGTTGAAAACTGGAGGATCATCAACTTGTGGTTGATGTCGATGAACAACTTCCAGACAAATCTCAAAGACTGCGGAGAAGGCGCCGAATCTGAATCCAGCAGAAGTCGTGCGCCATCTCCGTAGTCGCGCTCTTGCCTGTCGCATTCAAGGCAAGCATCGGAAGGCCGAATCTTTATACCTTCAGGCGCAGCGACTCTTGGAGAGAGCAGTCGGACCAAACCACTTCCATCTCGTCCCTCTGCTCAACAGCCTGGCGAGAACCTACGAAGATCAGGGCGAATACGCCAAGGCCCAGCAGTTTTATCAGCGCTCGGTCAGGATTCTAGAAGGGGCGGGAGAAAGAGTCGCAGTGCAGAAGCTCCACGTGCGGTCGCTCCGTAACCTGGCCGGGATCTACCGCGCTCGAGGACGTTATCAAGAGGCAGAAGCCCTCTTTCGACGGTCGCTCGAGCTTGCCGAGAAAGTCTTTGGCGCCGAGCATCTTGAAGTATCGACAGTCCTCAACAATCTGGCAGTGCTCTACAAGTACATGGGCCGCTTCGATGACGCCGAGCAGCTCTACCGGCGGGCATTGGCGATCACCGAGAAGGTTCTCGGTTCTAATCATCAACAAGCAGCGACCATCTACCACAACCTCGGCGGGCTCGAGCACGCGCGCGGCCGCTATGCTGAGGGCGAGCCTTTTGCCCGGCGCTCCGTGGAGATTCGGGAGAAGGCGCTTGGCCCGGATCATCTGGACGTCGCCGCCGATATTGCCGCATTGGCAGCCCTCTTGGATGGCCAAGGCAAGCACGATGAAGCAGAGCCATTGTACCGGCGCGCGCTTGCTACCTTCGAGCGCGTTCTCGGCCCGGAGCACTACGAGATCGCCGTCAACCTTGAACAACCTGGCAGCGCTCCATCAGGCCAGGGGCGAAAGCTCAGAGGCCGAGGCGCTCTACCGGCGAGCTCTCACGATTAAGGAGAAGCTCCTTGGGCCTGCCCACCCGGACGTCGCCATGACGCTTAATAACCTGGCCGTGCTTCTTAAATCTCAGAGGGAGGCATCAAGAGGCGGCCTCACTTTATCAGCAGGCGCTCTTGATCTTCGAGCAAGCGCTCGAGCCGGGTCACCCCAAGATCATCACCTGTCTCGAGAATTACGCGCGCCTGCTCAGAAAAACTAACCGCATGCCTGAAGCGCTTGAACTGGAAGCTCGCGCCAGAGGCGCGGCAAGGGAGCAGAGCCACCGGGGAGATAAAGGAGTGTCCGGCATTAACCCCGCTCCCCTGTGCCCCAAGGAAGCAGGCAATGTTTAAGGGCGACTATTGCGCTTATCCGCCACAGATCGCCTCCGACGTGGAGGTCACCGAGCAGCGTGATGGCGAACGACTGGTTTACATCGTCGGCTCGGCTGCCGTCGGCCGCTACGTCCTGTTACATCCGACCGAGCATTAGTGTATTGCAGTTGCTCGGCGAGTCTCTCGCTCCCACGGCACTCTGCGACGAATTCAGGCAAAAGCATGGCGGCAGGCTCTCCCTTGCGGCACTCCACAAGTTTCTGGCCCGAGCTGGATGAGATCGGCGTTCTTGCCGGGGAGCGCACCCAAAGGCCAGGCCAGCCAGATCGGCCACGGCCGTCAGTTCTACGTCCGTTTCAAGCTCTTCAACCCGGACCGCCTCTTCGCGCGGATGGTTCCGCTCTTGCGCTGGGTCTGGACGCCGGGATTTGTCGTCACCACCCTTTTGCTGATGCTGTTAGCGCTTCTGCTGTCGTCTCAGGGATTGGGCCGAAGTGACGAGCTACGGCGCGTATCGTGCTGCGCGAACACTTTGTCGCCGTATTCCTTGCCGGAACCCTCGTGGTCTTCTCACACGAGTTCGCGCACGGGTTGACCTGCAAAGCCTTCGGAGGGCGTTCGACCGAGGTTGGCGTCCTGATGGTCTTCTATTTCTTGCCCGCGCTCTATTGCAATGTGTCAGGCCTCCACCTCATCCCGCAGGTACGGCGGCGGCTGTGGGTGATCCTGGCCGGTGTCTACTGGCAGCTGCTCGTCGGCACCGCTGCGCTGCTCACCTGGTTTGCGGTCGCGCCTCACACACTCATCTCAGAGCTTGCTTTCCTCTTTTTTCTCGGCAGTGTCGTGAACGTCGCCTTCAATGCGAACCCGCTCATCAAACTCGATGGTTATTACTTTCTAAGCCAGGCTCTGCGCCTGCCCAATTTAATGGCCCGCTCGCGGGCTTACTGGCGTGGCTTGTGGCGGCGCGTTGTCTACCGGCGAGCGCGACGCAAGCAGCGGCGCAGTACAGCAGGCGCGAACGCACGACGTATGCCATCTTCGGGTTTCTTTCTACCCTCTTTACGGTGGGGCTGATCATCGTCCTCATCTGTTATGTCGGCGGATACCTGATCGATTCACTTCACCTCCTGGGCTTGCTGCTCACCGCTGGAGTGGGGCTCATTTTCATCCGCGGACCGCTCGAGCAGATGATCACTACAACAGCGTCGACGATTGTCAAATTCTGGAGGATGGTAGTCAATCGGCAGCTTGCGTCAAAATCGGAGGCCATCATGGAGACTAATAATCAAGGAGCAGCGAGCAGTGAAAGGGGAAAAACAAGCGAACGTGCTACGAAACGACCGCGGTGGCGCCGACACCTCGTGCCCCTAACCATCTTCTTGCTGGCAATCGGCGCATTGCTGATGCCCTGGGAGGCTTCCGTCGGAAGCTACGGCACCCTCATCGCCATTCCCGGGTCAGGAGGCGATCATCCGCGCGCCTGAAAGCGCAACGCTCGTCGAGCTGCGCACGCAGCCGGGTGACTTCGTCGTGGACGGCTCAATAGTGGGGCGGCTAGGCAACCTCGAACTTGATGAGCAGATCGTGCAAGTGCAATCCGAGCTGGTGCGCGCCAAAGCCCAATACGATCGGTTGCTCGGTGAGCTGCGCGTGCGAGGGGAATTAACTGTCCGCGCCGAAGCACAACTGCGCCAGCGCCGGTATGAGTACGAAGAAATCGATGCCGAGCAGCGTCAGATCAACCAACCCCGGCTTCCCGAGTCGAATGTAGACACGGCACGGGTGATAACCGCCTCGTTCTCACCGACTGCTTTGCCGGCATCGAATAACCTGCTCAGTAGAGCCGCAACGTCCTACCCGGCCGCTATTGCCGTCTTGCAAGCTGATGTTGAGCTGCGCCGAGCGCAGCTCGGGGAATCCGACGCTCAGCTCAGGCGTGCCCGGCAACTCTTCGGTGAAGGCCTCCTGCCGCGCAGCGAGCTCGACACAGCCGAGACGCGTTCCTCGACTCTCACGGCTGAACTGGAGGCCGCGCGCGAACGGCTCGAAGCGGCCCTCGTAGAGCATCGACGGAAGCACACGAGTATAGGGACGGAAATGCACCTGGCGCGCTCGGATTTCAGTGCCGAGACCCAACAGGTTGAGAATCTCGAAGGCGAGCTACGTTCCACGCGGGCGCTACTCGACACGCTTGAACAGCGTCGCATTCTGCTCCAGCGCAAACGCGCGCAGTTTGAGCTGACGACGTCCCGGAAGGGCACGGTTTTCGGGGAAGATTTGCCGCGCATGCTCGGGCAATACTTTCAGAAGGGCGAGGAAATCTGCCGCGTCGCCGACACTACCCGCTTGCTCGTTCGCATTCAGGTATCAGAGCGGCAGATCGGTGACGTGCGGGTCGGTTATCCCGTGCGCCTGAAGACTGCCTCTTTCCCCGATCGGCGCTTCCGGGGCCGGGTCTCTAAGATGAGCGGTGAGAGCGAACAAGACCAATACGGTCAGCGAACCTACCGTGTCGAGCTGATAATCGAGAACAGTGATGGCCTGCTGCGACCTGGAATGACGGCCTTCGCGCGCATCGACTTTGGCCGCCAGATGATCGGTCGCATCCTGCTGCATAAGGTCAAGCAGCTACTCCGACCAGAGTTATGGATGCTCTGAGACAGGTCAGGTGTCTCCCCCAATCGACTCACGCCCACCCTACGCGAGCTTCGGGACGGTGAACGGAGACCGGTATTGCTTGCGGGTGAACATCGCGTTCGCCTCCGCGTCACCCTTGCAACTATAGGTAACCGGATCGAAATACAACGTGCGCCCCACCCGGTAGGAAATGTTGGCCAGATGTACGAGCGTGGTCGATATCGCACCTTCCTCGATCTCAGCGAGCAAGTCTTCACGTTTTCGACTGCGCACCACATCGGCGAAGTTGGCGAATGGGCTGGTTCCCCTGCCCGCTTCCGATTTTGGACCGGGCGCTTGTTCCTGGCCTAAAAAGGTCTGCCATCCGCTCCGACCCGTCGTGAGATATCCCTTCGAGCCATACCAGATGTTGCCGACGGTCTGCCTCGCCCCTGCCGCGGGCCCCGCCTCAGGATCCGATATCCCGCCGATGCCTGCTTCGTTATTGCTGATCCAGTGGCGCACCTCGAACACCAGAAGCTTCTTCTTGCCGGCCTCCTCGAATTCGAAATTGGCGACCTGGGTATTGGGAGTTTCCTGATCGTCGTCAAACATGTAATGCCCGCCCATGGAGCTGATCTTGGTCGGATACTTCACGCCGAGCGCCCAGCGGGCCGCGTGCATCTGGTGGATGCCCTGGTTGCCGATGTCGCCGTTGCCATAGTCCCACTGCCAATGCCAGTTGTAGTGGAATCGGTTGCGCGTGAAAGGCTTGACCGGGGCCGGCCCAATCCACAAATCGTAGTGGACCCCGGAAGGCACGGGTTCTTCCTTGGCATGCCCAATGGTGTCGCGCCACTTGTAGCAGAGGCCGCGCGCCATATAAACATCCCCGATCACTCCCTCTTTCATCTTCTGTTTCGCCTCGTGGAGCGAAGCCCCGGCTCCGGTGCCGTGCTGTACGATGCGATCGTACTTGCGCGCCGCCGCGACGATCTGCTTCGTTTCGAACATGTTGTACGAGCATGGCTTCTCGACGTAGACATCCTTCCCTGCCTGGCAGGCCCAGATGGTCTGCAAGGTGTGCTGGAAGTTGGGCGTGGCGATGGAAACGGCATCGATAGTTTTGTCTTCGAGCAACTTCCGCATGTCGAAGAAAGTGGCCGGGCGCTTCTTGCCCGCCTCCTCCACCATCTTGCATCCCTTTTCCAGCACGGCTTCATCGACATCGCAGAGGGCTGCGATCTCGACGTTCGGGACATTCAAGTAGGACTTGATGTGAGTCTGGCCTTGAGCCCTGAACCCTACAACGGCCACCCTGACGGTGTTGTTCGCGCTGGGCAGCGCGCTGGCGCGAAGCGCCGCCGGCAAAGTCACCGCGCTCACCAGGAAGCTCCTTCGATGCATGTCATTCATGGTTTCTCCTTTATCAAGGCTGTTTCGCCCGATTTCGCCTGTTTGGTCTGGGCGTACTGCTTGTAAAGCTCTGCGATCCTGGTTCCGGGCGCGCCAGGATGGATGATCACGCGGTAATGGAACCGGACATGCTCGCCCGGCGCGATCGTCATGCTCCCGTCCTTTGTCTTATCGTTAAGAAAATCGCTCACGCCAAACGGGTTTACGGAATGCAGCCCGTAGGCGCGGGAATGCCAGTACGTGGGATGCCTCGGATTGCCGGGGTGATCCATGATCACCACGCCCACTTTTTCACCATCCAGTTGACCGGAATAGTCCACCCATTCCGATCGCTTGCCCCACACATTCTCCTCGTGCTCGCCGCCCTGAGCGTTGGCCAATTTGCCCGCTTTCGAAGGCCCATCTGTCTTTGACTTGCCTTGCCGCTCCTCGAGTACCGTAGCCATGCGCATGGCGAAGGTACCTTCCTTGGTGTCACGGAAGACAGCCTTCTCGATGGCGGCGAAATCGAAGGCGAAATCGATGATGCGGAGCTCGGGGTTCGAGTAGAAGGTCATCTTCCGCGTTTCAGTCAAAATCGGCTTGCCATCCGGCATCAGCCAGTTTAAAACAGCGTCAATCGAACCCGACTCTTTCCCACTTTTCACAGAGACCAATTCCTTGAGAACGATGCGTCCTCTCTTGTCGCTACCGCGAGAGGCCTCCGCCGGGCCGTTTTGTATGGCCCAGTAGTTGTAGCCGTTGACATCGCCGTGCCCGTAGAAGAGGCCTGCATGGTGCGGATGGTCCGTGCTCTCTCCCGCTATCTGGCCCGCAGGATACGACCGCGTTACAACCTTCCCGGAAGCCGAACGGAGTGGATTGAGATAGGGCCGATTCAGATCTTTGCCGGCGATGTAGAAAACCGTGAATGGCTTTCCATCAATCTCGACCGCGATCTCTTCGGGTCCCGCTGTGAGCTTCACCTGTCCCCAAATTGGGAGTGCAATGCAAAGCGAGAAAACCAGAACAAGAATTAGTTTTTTCATGGGCCTCCTCAGTTTTCGACAAAACCTCATTCTACTCGTGTCTTGGCGGTTTGAGCTAAGGAACAATTACCACTAAAGTACAGGCGTTCGCAATTACGGTATCGTAGGAATGCGGCGCCCTGAAAGGGCGACGGAAATTAGCCGGGGGCAAGCGAAGCGTTGCCCCCGGTTTACACAAGCAAAGGAACGCGCCCCGGAGGGGCGCTGGACGCTCCCCCTCAATGCTCCTGCGCCCCATCAGGGCGCGCGGACATAACCCCGCAAACCCCGGGCTGCGCTTCGCTTGCCCCGGGGCTAATGTCCGCCGCCCCTCCGGGGCGAATTCGCCAAGATCGATGAGATGCGTGTAAGGTTCAGAGCATGCTTACCGCACCTGTATTTGTGAAACCGCCTACGAAGACGCGATAGAAAAACTAACAGGTCAGAATCCCAGGCGGAGGCCGAGGCGCACCGTGCGCTGGTCGATCCCCTCACGGCCGATGTTCCTGAGATCCGTCACCTGAGTATAGCCTGCCAGCGAGCATGACAGGTGACCGATCCGGATTGAGAAATGACCAATGAAAGCTTTTGTGCCACTAGGGCGCCGCACGGGCTTATAGCCCGTCCGCACATGTATCGGGTGGTTTTGCGATAGCCTCTGTCGGGTCGAGCAGGTTTGACGTGAGGCTCGAATACAGCGACACTGCGCGTGCAGCCAACGAGGAACCAGAGGGAAATGATGATCAGCGGAACGTCACTGCGGCGGATTCCTCTCTTCCGCCACCACCACACCGTCGGAAAGCTGGATGGTTCGACGTCCGTAGGAGGCGTTGACCTCAGAATGGGTGACCTGGACAATGGTCGTCCCTGCCCCGTTCAAGCGGGTGAACAGCTCCATGATCTCTTTTCCCTGCTGAGAATGCAGGTTGCCGGTCGGCTCATCGGCGAGGATCAGCTTAGGCTTTCCCACGACCGCTCTGGCGACGGCTACCAGCTGCTGGATGCCGCCGGATAGCTGGCTGGGATAGAGCGACTTCTTGCCGGAGAGCTGGAATTGATCGAGGATTTCCGCAATGGCCGCCTGGCGCTCGCCGCTTTTCAGGCCTCGATACGAGAGCGGAACGTCGAGGTTTTCGAAGATTGTCAAGCCGTCGAGCAAATGAAATTGCTGGAAGACGAAGCCGATATAACGCTTGTTCAGCTCGCTGCGCTGCTTGTTGGAACACTTGTGAACGGGCTGGCCGAGAAAGTAGTACTCGCCGCTCCACGCGCCGTCAAGCATCCCGAGGATACTGAGAAGCGTCGATTTGCCCGAGCCGGATGGTCCCATGATGGTTACGAACTCCCCTTCCATCACTTCAAGGTTGACGCCGCGCAAGGCAAAGTTCTTTTCTGCGCCTGCCGGAAAGTTCTTTTCAACGTTTCTTATCTGGATCATCGCGGCGAACCTCGACGAAAGTCACGCCAACCGGGAGCCAGTGCGCGCTCTCTCGCCGATGTTTCTTCGTGTCTTCGTGACTTCGTGGTTAGGCTGTCTAGCGATACCACCAAGTCTCAAAGACACAAAGAAACACCACTATTTCGAGCTGCTATGTTTGGCGCGGATCGCATTCGCCCGTTCCTGCATCGTGATCGCTTCACGGTGCTTGCCCTGTGTCGCGTACAGGGCTGACAGGTTGTTGAGGCTTGTAGCCACGCTAGGATGTTCCAGCCCGAACGCTTTCTCAAAGACGGAGAGGGATCGCTGGAAGAGCTGCTCAGCTTCCCCATATCTGCCCGCAGAATGGTACACCGTTGCCAGATTATTGAGAGTCGTGGCGACGTCGGGATGCTCGGGCCCGAGGGTCTTCTCTTTGATGGCCAGTGCCCGTCGATAAAGAGGTTCGACATTGACGTTCTTGCCCTGGAGACCCTTGAACCCGGCCAGATTGTCCAGGCTGACAGCCACGTAAGGGTGCTCCAATCCGAACGCCTTCTCAACGATCGCAAGAGATCGGAGCAGGGTCGACTCCGCCTCTGAAGGCTTGTCCAACTTCTGGTAGAGCAGCGCCAGATTATTCAGGCCGACTGCAACGTCGGGATGTTCGGGTCCCAACGCTTTCTCCATGGTCGATATCGCTCTCCGGTAGAGCCATTCGGCTTCCGTGAATCGACCCTGAAGTTGAAGCAGTCCAGCCAGACTGGCGAGAATGGCGGCGGTCTCCGGGTGTTCCGGGCCTAGAGGCTTCTCACTCAGGATCAATGCCCGGCGGAAGAGCCGTTCCGACTCTGCATACTTCCCCTCGACCTGGTAGAGGAGCGCGAGATTTGTGAGATTTGCGGCCATTACGGGATGCTCCACTCCCAGGGTTTTCTCAATGAGTGTTCTTGACCGGAGGTAGAGCTGCTCCGCCTCGCGATATCTGCCGCGGTTTCGGTAAAGTAACGCGAGGCTGTTGAGAGTTACGGCTCTGTCGGGGGAATCAGGTTCCAGGATTTCTTCCTGGATTGCGATGGCCCGCCGATAGAGGGATTCGGCTACCTCATACTTTCCCTGAGTGGAACATACACCAGCCAGGTTGACGAGGTCTCGGGCCAGGTTGCGATGCTTGGGCCCAAGGGTCTTCTCGTCTATTGCCAGAGCCTGCCGCTGTAGCGATTCCGCTTGATCGTACTTCCCCATGGCTTCATAGAGTATGGCCATGTTGTTCAGCGAGGTGGCTATATTCGGGTGCTCCAACCCCAGAGCCTTTTGATCGATTCTGAGCGCGCGCTGAAAAAGCGGTTCCGCCTCCGCGTACCTCCCCTGGAGTCGGTAGACAGATGCCAGGTTGTTCAAGCTGATCGCGAGGCGAGGGTCTTCAGGTCCGAACTCTTCTCCTTTCCTCACGGCTTCCAGATGGAGCTTCTCCGCCTCGGAGTAGCGCCCTTGCTGGTAATGTTCTGTGCCGGCCTGGTTGCACTCAGCCCAGGAAGAGCGCTGAGCTGGCGCGTCCGCGACCAGGACGCCGGCGGCAAGCACTTCCACAACCCACAACCAAACTAACTTGCGATGGACCATGCCAGCCCTTCCTTCTTCCCCGATGTTTGCGGGATAGTTGAACCCATTCAACCTCCGGAAGGCGCAGCGGTTTCGTGAGATTTAGACGCACCGTGAGCGTCCACGGTTCGTCCCAATCTCCATTCTCCAAGGGCGAAACGCAAATAGCGGGCCACGAGCCTTACCAACGCTTAAGCACTCAGAAACCAGGACTTTGTTTGAGGAATGGCAAAGAGCGGGCGTTTTAGAATGTCCGCTTCCGAACTTACGCTGTTCAGAAACGAACATTGATGAGGTCACTATTCGTCGCGCAGCACCACCGCCGGGTCGACTCTCATGGCGCGCGAGGCAGGAAAGTAACAGGCGGCCGCAGCCACCAACAGCAGGAGAGCGCTTACGCCCACGAAGGTCGCCGGATCCGTGGGTTCAACCTCGTAGAGCAGGATCTTCATATGCCGGGTCAGGGCAAGGCGGCGGCAAGCCGTGTAGATTGTCTACGACTTTCTTCGCGTCTTAGCGGTTGGAACGAAAAAACAAAAGCCACTGCCAAAACGCGAAGATAAGGAACGGGCTAGTCTGTCACCGAAGAGGCTGGAGTTTTGCGTATCTTTCGAGAAGGGTCTTCTTTCCCACCCTGCTGAAGGTTACGGTCAGCTTTACGTCGTCTCCCACACGTTCGCGATTCAGTATGATCCCATCACCGAACTGAGCGTGACGGACACGCATACCCGATTTCAAGGGTGGGAAGGCGGGCCTTGACTCGACGCTTGTGTGACGGGCCTGCCCTCCCCGTCCGGATGGTGCTGTGCGCGCGATTTGCTCGTTCAGCAGCTCGATCCAGGATCGTCCGTCACCGGGCGTTTCTTCCTCCGACAGGTATTGTTCCCGCTGGTCGTACACATAGGATTCACCTATGCCTTCCACCAGCTCCGGGGGCATCTCGCTGAAGAAGCGAGAGGGAGGCGAGGGCAAGGCAGCGTCGGGGCCGAAGTTACGACGGAAAGGAGTCCAGGTCAGAAATAATTTGTGGCGGGCTCGGGTGATTCCAACGTAGCAGAGCCGTCGCTCTTCCTCCAGATCCTGCGGAGCCATCGACTGCGCGTGAGGGAACAGCCCCTCTTCCAGACCAGCCAGAAAGACGGCGTCGAACTCCAGTCCTTTTGCGCTGTGAAGAGTCATCAGCACGGTTCTGGCGTTCGGGTCGTAACGGTCCAACTCCGACGAAAGGGACGCGCGATCCAGAAACTCGAATACCGTTTCCCCTCTCTGCTCCGACTCGGCGGCCGCGCCCGCCAGCTCCGCGATATTGGACATGCGACTTTCGGCTTCTGCGGGAGACTCGTGCTTTTCCAGCATCGCTCGGTAGTCGATGTCCTTCACGATCTCGTCGAGCAGTTCGGCCAGACTCGCGCTATCCCGCCTGGACATCCAGCGCTCGAGCATCTCGATGAAACGGTTGAGCGGGCGCGCCGCACGGCCCGGTATTGTCTGGTTCCGAGCGAACTCCTGCAGCACATGAAGAACGGGCACCTGTCTCTGGATCGCCGCCTGGGTCAGCGCATCGACGGTGGTGGTTCCAATTCCACGCGGAGGAGTATTGATGATCCGCAGCAGGGCGACATCGTCCTCGGGATTGAATATAACCCGGAGGTAAGCCAGCATGTCCTTGACCTCCATGCGCTGGAAGAAGGCCACGCCGCCCAGCACCGTAAAAGGTAACCCGCGCGCCATCAACACCTCTTCAAAATTGCGTGATAGAAAATTGGCTCGATACAAGACGGCGACATGGTAGTCGGCGTTTTCGTCCAGCAGTTCCTGGATCCTGGACGCCACCCACTCTGCCTCCGAGCGCCCGGAGCGGAATCGCCGGCACGTTATAACGTCTCCGGCGTGGTTTTCGGTCCACAACGTTTTCCCTTTTCGCTCGGTGTTGTTTTCAACAACGGCGCCCGCAACCCGCAGGATGTTCTGCGTCGAGCGATAATTCTGCTCCAATTTGAAGATTCGCGTACCGGGGAAGTCGCGCTCGAAGTTCAAGATGTTTTTGATGTCCGCTCCCCGGAACTTGTAAATAGACTGATCTTCGTCTCCTACCACGAAAAGGTTGGGGTGGCGCGAGGTAAGCAGGCGGAGCAGTTCGTACTGCGGCCGATTCGTGTCCTGATACTCGTCGACGAGAATGTAGCGGTACCAGTTGCTGTAGTGATCCCGCACGGGCCGGATATTTCTCCATGACCTCGACCGTCTTCAGGAGGAGATCGTCAAAATCCAGCGCATTGGCCATGCGGAGCCGCCGGTTGTATGCGATGTACAGCCGCTCGATGTCGGAAGAGTTATCGGACGGAAAATATTCGGCATAGCGCTCGGGGAGAATATTGTGGTTCTTGGCATAGCTGATCCGGCTCAGTATCTCCCGTTGAGACAAGTCGATCTCCCGCAGTTCGGAATCTTCCATGATCTGCTTTATCAGTTGCTTCTGATCGTCCGTGTCGTAAATCGAAAAATCCTTGCGATAGCCCAGCAGGTGGATTTCCCGTCGTAGAATCCGAACGCAGAGTGAATGGAACGTGGAAATGAGGGGTTCCGAGGGCCGGTGTGGGCCCATCAGCAAATGAATCCGTTCGCGCATTTCCTGAGAGGCTTTGTTGGTAAAAGTGACCGCCAGGATATTTTCCGGACGCGACGCGCTGTTCTGCATTAAATAAGCGATTCGAAACGCGATGACGCGGGTTTTACCACTTCCCGCACCGGCCAGGACCAGAGCCGGCCCCTGACCGTGTTCCACGGCCCGGCGCTGTTCGGGATTCAATCTGGTCAAGAGGTCAACCATGTTTTCATCTTAGCATTGAAGTCTCTTGTCATTTAGTTCACTTTTTTACTCGCAAGAAAAAAGCCACCGCTAAGGCGCAAAGACGCGAAGAAAGCCAGGAATCTTTGCCGGCGCGACGACCATACACCCAAGCTCCGCCGCCTCTTTGAGCGCTATGTGCTATGATCCGGGGCCGGATGGTCCATCGCGCGCTCCTGCTCTGGTTCTGGCTCTTGTCCTCCGGAGTCTGCTACGGCGAAGACTGGAAGGCGAAGATCGCCGCGCTTCGGCCGGTGGACACCCGCGCGGGCGAGGCTGCCGTCCTGGATCTGATCGAGGCTCGGGCGGCGGCGGCGCTTGGCGCCATCCGGCACGCTGCCACTGCAGGCGAGGCCGACCGCGCGCGCCCGGCGTTGCGCGCGAAGATCCGCGCCTCGCTAGGGTTCGAGCGGCTCCTGCGGCCGGACCTTGCTGCTCGGACCATCGGAACCGTCTCCCGTTCGGGCTACCGGATCGAAAAGATCGTCTTCCAGGCGCTCCCCGGAATGGAAGTGCCGGCGCATCTGTACATTCCGGACAATCTACGAGAGCGCGTTCCGGCGATCCTTTTCTACATCGGCCACTGGTGGCCGGATTCCAAGACTCGCCCGGATTTCCAGGCCTTCTGCATCAACATGGCGCGGCTGGGATTCGTCGTTCTTGCCTGGGATCCGTTCGGACAGGGCGAGCGCGGGATCTCGTCGCGCGATCATCGGAGGGTCGAGGGGCTCCTGGTCGGTGTGGCGCAACAGGGCTTTGCCGAGCACGAGACGCGTGCCGCGCTCGATTATCTGCTCGGGCGGCCCGAGGTCGATCCGAAGAGCATCGGGATGACCGGCGCCTCGGGCGGCGGCTATAACACCTGGATTACCTCGGCCCTGGACGACCGGATCGCGGTGGCGGTGCCGGTCGTCGGCACGAGCGAGTTCCTCGAGCAGATCCGCGTGACCCGGCCGCTCGACTGGTACCACGCGAGCGAGCACTGCCACTTCGTCCCCGGGCTCATCCGCTATGCGAACAACCACGAGCTGCTTGCAATGGTGGCGCCTCGCCCTCTGCTCGTCATTGCCGCCTCGCGCGACCAGAGCTTTCCGATCGAGGGTGTGCGGGAGATCGCCGACTACGGCCGGAAGCTCTATTCAGCGTACGGCGCAACTCAGAAGTTCGGCTTCTTCGAGGACAGCACCGAAGGACACGGCTACCAGAAGGCAAAACGCGAGGCAGCTTACGGCTGGTTCCTGCACTGGCTCAAAGGAGTCGGTGACGGACGACCCTACCCGGAGCCCGAAACGGCGATCACGCCGTTCGATGCTGCAGACCTCCGCGTGTTTCCGATCGGCAGCAACCAGCCAGCGGGTCCGCCTCTGGTTGAGGCCGCGCGCCGCCTCTCCCTGACGCCGCCTCGTGAGAAGCTCCGGCTTGGCGAAGTGCTGGGCATTTCGGGTCCCGTCCGCGCCCGGCGCGTCGAGCTCCCGGCGGGCGCGGCAACCCGCGTTCTTATCCCTGTCGATGAGAAGCTCGATGTGCCGGGTTTCGTGATACGACCCGCCGGGATCGAACGCGGTTTGCTTCTGGCGCTCGACGACCGGGGGAAGGAAGCGGCGGTAGCGGACCTCCCGGTGGACATGCTTCTCGCCCGCGGCTGGGCGCTGGCCGGAGTCGATCCGCGCGGCCTCGGCGAACTGCAGACGGTTCAGCGTGGCTGGGTCGCGGCCGTCAGTCTACTCATCGGCGAGAATTTCGTCGGCCGGCAGGCGCTCGACCTTGCGTACGCGGCGGCGGCGCTCGCGCCAAAATCCCTCGGGATCTATGCGCGCGGCGAGAACGCAGCGCTTGCGGCAACCTACTTCCTCGCTTCCGACCCGAAGGTCCGCTTCTTTATCGTGCGGGATAGTTTCGTCACGCTGCGCCACTTCCTGGAGCGGCCGGCCTCGCTCGCGCTCTCGTTCCGTCTTCAGAACGAAGACCGGGACCGAATAACCGCCTTCGATCGCGAGATCCCGTTCGGCTACGTGCCGTTCCGAGGCCTCGAGGGGCCGGACATTCCCGACTTGTGGAGCGCGGCAAAAACCGACGGGCTTCTAATCAACCCCATCGACGGCGACTGGCAGCCGATCGGCGCTGATGAGGCAGCGCGTCTCGCACCGCCGCGGACCCGTGTGGTGTCAGGCGCCCCGGCGGATTCGGCGCTGAGCGAGTTCTTGCAACGGGTGCTACGGCAGTGAACAGGCAAGATTACTTTGTGTTCCTTCGTGTCTTTGAGTCTTGGTGGTATTTGTTATGCCAAGCTCCAACCACGAAGGTAGAGACGTTAGCTTCGTCATTCGACCGTGACACTCTTCGCCAGATTCCGCGGCTGATCTACGTCGCATCCTCGAAGCACGGCGATGTGATAGGCCAGCAACTGGAGCGGAACCGCCAGGAGAATCGGGACAAGGTAATCCGAAAGTTCGGGAATCGAGACACAATGGTTTGACCGTTGCGGGACATGGGTGTCGCCTTCGGTTGCAACAGCAACCACGATGCCTTCACGCGCGCGGACTTCTTCGATGTTGCTCAACATTTTTTCATACCGTAACACCGATTTCGGGTTGCGCCGATCCCGGGCCGCAAGAGCGACGACTGGAAGGTTTTCATCGATGAGCGCGTTGGGACCATGCTTCATTTCGCCGGCAGGATACCCTTCCGCATGAATGTACGAAATCTCCTTCAGCTTCAAGGCCCCTTCCAGCGCGATGGGATAGTGGATCCCACGTCCCAGATAGAGAAAGTTGTAGCGTTGGTAGAGGGTTTGCGCGATCCGATTATAAAGCTCATCACAGGAGAGCAGTTCCTGCACTTGATGCGGAACTTTGGTGAGCTCGGCCAGGAGCTCGGCGGTTTGCTCCGGCGCTATTTTCCCGCGGATCTGGGCCAGATGAAGCGCAAGGAGAAATAGAACTACCAGCTGAGAGGTAAAGGCTTTCGTCGATGCCACGCCGATCTCCGGACCGGTTCGCGTATAAAGGGTTCCGTGGCTCTCGCGGGTCAGCATGCTCCCGACTACATTGCAAATGGCCAGTATGCGGGCGTTCTTGGCCTTCGCCTCGCGAACCGCCGCGAGAGTGTCGGCGGTTTCTCCGGATTGACTTATGGCGATCACGAGCGAACGCTGGTCAAGCAGCGGATCCCGGTAACGAAACTCGGACCCGTAGTCGACCTCCACAGGGATGCGCGCAAGTTCCTCGAGCAGGAATTTCCCGACCAGCGCCGAGTGCCAGGATGTGCCGCATGCCACGATGTGGACGCGATCGATCGCCGTCAGAACCTCTTCGGGAAGATTCGCTTCGTTCAGAAAAACGTGTCCCGAGTCCAGCGAAATACGGCCTACAATCGTGTCCTGAATGGCACGAGGCTGCTCGTGGATCTCTTTCAGCATGAAGTGGGGATACCCGCCCCGCTCGGCCATTTCGGGGCTCCAGCTGATTTCCTGGGGAGAGAAGGTCCGCGGGGCGCCCTGGAAATCCTGAATCTGCACCCCGTCAGGAGCGAGTATGGCCATCTCTCCGTCTTGCATGAAGTAGATTTTGCGCGTGTGCTGCAGCAAGGCCGGAACATCCGAGGCAACCAGCAGCTCGCCCTTTCCCTGGCCGATAATGAGCGGTGGCCCACTGCGCGCCGCGAGAATCGTGTTCGGAGTGTCGGCGGAGATGATGCAGACGGCAAAGCTTCCGCGCAGTCGGGATAGGGCCGCGCCCACGGCTTCTGGGAAGGTGCGGCCCGCCATAAGCGACTCCACCAGATGAGCGATGATCTCGGTGTCGGTCTCGGTTACAAAGCGGTGCCCTTGTTCCTGCAGCTCATGTTTCAAATCCAGGTAGTTTTCGATGATCCCGTTGTGCACCACCACGATTTTTCCGCTGCAGTCACGATGAGGATGGGCATTCTCCTCCGTAGGCCGGCCGTGGGTCGCCCAGCGGGTGTGCCCGATGCCGTAGTCCCCTTTGAGCGGGTTGTTTTCCAGCAATTTTATCAGGTTGATCAGTTTTCCCGACGACCGGCGGAGAGCGACCTCTCCATTGGATACCACTGCGATCCCGGCAGAGTCGTAGCCGCGGTATTCCAGCTTGCGCAGCCCTTCCAGAAGAATCGGAACCAGAGGTTTGGGACCAATGTAGCCTACTATACCGCACATAAAGAACCCTGTTTGTCCAAGAGGTTTCGCGCGTCAACCAAGCCTGGTACAATCCAGACCTGACCCGGGGGAGCCATCAAGTATAGCGTAACTTATAGGTGCAGGGATGGAACTTAAACAGGTGCCGCTCGCGATTCCCGAGGAGTGCAACATCATTCTTGGACAGAGCCACTTCATGAAGACGGTGGAAGATCTCTACGAAATCATGGTCACCTCCTGTCCCCACGCGAAATTCGGCATCGCATTTTGCGAGGCGTCGGGGCCACGCCTGATACGGGTCGATGGGAACGATGATTCTCTGAAGAAGACCGCGGCTGAAAACGCCCGGAGCCTGGGGGCCGGGCACACTTTCGTAATCCTGATGAGGGATGCTTATCCGATCAATGTTCTCAATGCGGTGAAAGCCTGCCCTGAGGTCTGCCAGATTTACTGCGCCACCGCTAATCCGGTACAAGTCATAGCGGTAGAGACCGATCAAGGGCGCGGCGTCCTTGGAGTCGTCGATGGGTTTTCACCCAAAGGGGTTGAAGGCGAAGCCGAGGCGAAAGCGCGGCGCGAATTCCTGCGAAAAATCGGCTACAAGCGGTAGTGTGGATTGTGGATTGGACGCATAACAGGGGAACCTATGTTTCGAAAGATCGTATGGCTGACGGGCATCGCTCTGGCAATAGCCGGCGGCGGCCTCTCGGCGGAAACCTTGCCATTCCAGCCTGGGCCGCTCACGGTCGAGCGCGTCAGCGCCGCTGCGGCCGCCGCCGGCTTCAAGCTTCTGGAAGTGACGGCGGACATTCCCGCCGCAGCGCGTTCGGGGTTTCGATTTGTCGCTTTTGACTATGACGACCCCCGGCTAGTCGCGCTGCGCGAGAAGTATTCACTGGAGAAACTCGTCGCTGAGGCGCCGGACGAATGGAGCGCCCAGCTTCTGCTCAAGGAATGGATCTACCAGCGGATCCCCGGCGGGAATCCACGGTCCAGCCCTGCGACCGCGCAAGAGATTCTGGAGCTTGCGGCGAAAGGAGAGCGGTTTTATTGCACGCAGTACGCCATCACCTACGCCGAATGCGCTCAAGCCCTGGGGTGGCAAGCGCGCAAAATCGGCGTCGACCGCAAGCACGGTCCCGAGGGGATGCAGAGCACCCACCATGGAGCGGCTGAAGTCTGGTCCAACCAGTTCCACAAATGGGTGGTGATGGACTCGCAGAGCAACCTGCACTTCGAGAAAAAGGGAGTTCCCCTTTCGGCGTGGGAGATTCGAGCCGAGTGGCTCAAAAACGGGGGAGCCGACGTGAACCACGTCGTGGGCGTTCCACCCAGGTCCGTGACCAAGAATCCGGCCATCGTGTGGTGGAACCGTCCCGACGAGGACGAGACGGCGACCTACTTCTGGATCTACATCACGGACCACACCGCCCCGGGCACGGGTGTCCGCCATATCCTGCCGCTCGATGATGCGCATGCCCGCGCGGTATGGTATCAGAACGACTCCGGCGGCAGCCGGCTGCACATCGGCTATACGAAGAACCTTTCATGCCTACCCGGCGCCTGGAGGACGCGTATTGGACGGTGGGAGTCGTAGAGGCTCAGATCGTCGCCGCCTCGCGAGGAGTCATCCGAATGAGCCTGGACAGTTACGATCCGAATCGAACGGGCTATGAGGTTTCGTTTGATGGAAAAAACTGGACCGGTGTGGCCGATGAGAAATCCCTGACATGGAGTCTCAAGTCCGGCTGGAATACGCTTCGGTTGCGCACGGCGGCCCGGCGTGGCATTAAGGGCCCGGAGACGGCTATTGTCATGCTCCTCGATGAAAGCGATTGAAGTCTTTCTTCGTGTCTTCGAGCCTCAGTGGTATTTGTCAGGCAGCTCTAACCGCGAAGAAACGAAGACACGAAGAAACACTTCTTGCGGGCCGCCTTTCAGCGCGGACGCTTTGCCAGAGATCCGACTAAGTTGTTGCTATGATCACCATCGATGAAGCGCTGAAGCTGGTCTTGTCGAACCTTCCGGAACGCCATGTGGAGCCGATCGATTTCCGGTCAGCCCTGGGCCGCGTTCTGGCCGAGAACCTTGTCGCCACAAGCGATATACCCCCTTTCCGGCGGGCGGCCGTGGATGGCTACGCTCTCCGCTTCGAAGACGCCGGGACTGCCCCGGCGCGGCTCGCGTATGTGGGGGAGATCCGGGCCGGCGGCGGAACATCGATTCCAGTGGGCCGGATGGAGACGGTGGCTATCATGACCGGAGCGCCCGTGCCCGAGGGCGCCGACGCCGTCCAGATGGTGGAACACAGCCAGCGTTCAGGGGACGGCCGGGAGGTCGTGATTCTCAAGCCCGTGAAGCTGGGGGAAAATATCGCCCCTCGCGGAGCCGAAGCGTCGACCGGAGACCTCGTCCTGGAGCATGGCCGCGTCCTCGGACCCGCTGAGATCGCCGTGCTCGCCACCTTCGGATACACCCGAGTCAAGGTCTACACAAGGCCTCGAGTAGCCTTGATAGCGACGGGAGATGAACTGATTGACGCGGACCAGGCTCCCCGAGCCGACCAGATCCGGAACTCCAACGCGCATTCGCTGTCCGGTCAGTTGGCCCAGATGGGCCTTGGGGCCGATTACCTTGGGATCGGGCGTGACGATAAGGAAGAGCTGCGCCGTCTGATGGAGATGGGCCTCGAACGGGATGTTCTGATTCTGACCGGGGGTGTCTCGATGGGCGAGTACGACTTCGTCAAAGACATCTTCGAGGAACTCGGACTCCAGATTTTCTTCACCAAGGTAAGAATGAAACCTGGAAAACCTACCGTATTTGCCCGCAAAGGCGATAAGCTCGTCTTCGGGCTTCCGGGTAATCCAGTCTCGACCTTCGTTGCATTTGAGAACTTCGTCCGCCCTGCCCTGGGACGCCTGTGCGGCCTCGCCAAGCCGGATTTGCCTCGGATCCAAGGGGAACTGCTGCGCGACATGAAACAGAAGCCAGGGCGCACTGCATTCCTGCCCGCCTGGGTCTCTGGCCGCGAAAACGGCTGGACCATCGAGCCGCTGCGCTGGAAGGGGTCCGCCGACATCATCGGGTTTTCGCGTTGCAATGCCACCGTGATTTTCCCAGCCGATCGTGACTGCATGCGAGCCGGAGAGACCGTAGAGGCGATGCTTCTCGCAGACTTTTCGCTGAGGAACCGTTCCGGCCCATGAGGCGCGCATGCAACCCAAGAAGAGGGAAATGAACCTATCCCATATCGACCAGAGCGGTCGCGCCGCGATGGTCGATGTAAGTGAAAAATCGGTAACCTTCCGGCGCGCGATCGCAGAGTCTTTTGTCAAGTTGTCGCCGGCAACTATGGGCTTGATCGCAAAGAACGGACTGCCGAAGGGGAATGCGCTCGAGACATCCCGGCTGGCCGGGATCCTGGCCGCGAAGCGCACTGCCGAACTCATACCCCTCTGTCACCCGATTCCACTGACACACGTGGATGTGCGGGCCGAGCCGCAGCCGGCAGGGATCCGATTCGTTTCCACGGTATCGTGCGCCGGCCGGACGGGTGTCGAGATGGAAGCGCTTACTGCCGCATCGGTGGCGGCTCTTACCCTTTACGATATGGTGAAAGCCGTCGAAAAGAGCGCGATCATCGAGTCGATACGATTGCTGGAGAAGACAGGCGGCAAAAGCGGAACCTTCCGGCGGAATCAGGGAAGATGAAGAATGGAAAAAAGGTAAAGGGTAGCCTGTCACCAATTGATATACTGGAACGGTGATCAAGATTTACACTCAGCCTGGCTGAGCAGCCTGCCATCATGCGACAGAGTATCTGATCCGCAAAGGATGGGAATTCGAGGAGATCAACATTCGCCAGACGCCCGGCGCCATCGACGAGCTGCGGCGGCTTGCGGTTACCGCACTCCGGCTCTGGTAATCGGCGAAAAGCTTGTGATCGGTTTTAACCGCGAGGAGATCGATAAAGCAGTGGAGGCGCTGGGTTAGCGCGAAGAATCAGCGTGCCAATCTACGAGTATCTCTGCTCGAATTGCAAGCGCAGAATGAGCTTTCTGGTTCTGGCTTCGTCATCGTTCGAGCCGGCCTGCAAGTTCTGCAAGAGCCGCGACCTGGAACAGCTATTCTCACGCTTCGCCATGCCGAAGTCCGAGGAAAAGCGGCTCGAATCGATGGCGGATCCGTCGAGTCTCGCCGGTCTGGACGAGAAAGATCCCGCAAGTGTCGCCCGCTGGATGAAAAAAATGGGACGCGAGATGGGAGAAGACCTGGGCGAAGACATGGATCGAATTGCGGAAGAGGCCGCCCAGGAAGCAGCAGCTGGAGATGATGCCTCCTCGACGAGTTCGTCCGACGACCTCTGAAATCGTCAATCGAAAACCGTCAATCGTCAATCGAATGATGTTTGTTGAATTAGAAGCGCAACGCTCGGCGCTGGCCAAC
>CAWHCF010000037.1:0-125470 GCA_963827655.1 uncultured Acidobacteriota bacterium | reverse complement strand
TGCTGCCGCAATCCGCGTCAGAAACCGCGTACTCAACACGTGGATCTACTTCCGGCGCCGAAGCAGGGTCAGGTGGACTCTGGCGACGGTGTGCATGAAGCCTCCTGCCGCCGTGAATCGATCGTCCGCGGCGGCCGTGATGTGCTCGAGGGCGGGACGCTCGCTTCCAAGGGCTTCGAAGTAGAGGCCGAGATAGAGATGGGCGTAGAACCGGGCATCGAGTTGAACACCCGCGGACCCAAGAACCTTTTCGGGGCTCAATTTGCCGCGGAACATCTCGTAAATCTGCGACATCGGTACACGAGAGTCGGGGCCCACCGGGAGCAAGGCACTCCGGGCCTTCTCGGGCGATTCGGCGCGGGCAACGCAGAGAAAATGCCAGGCGGCGTTCTCGACGTCGTTCGGATTCACCGTGCGGTGGGATTCGAACTGAGCGCGGCAGTCCCGGTAGCGGCCGACGTAGTAGAGCGCGATCCCGCGTTGCCAGAGTTGGGGCTCAATGTCCGGGACGAGCTTCACCAGCTTGTCGAAGCCGGCCACCGACTCGGCCACACGGCCTCGTTGAAAATCCGCGATCGCGCGATCGAAGACCTGCTGGGGACGATCCCCAGACTGCGCCCAGACGGTAACGGCGAGTATGACGATGGCGCACGGGCTCAGAACACTCCGAATGAAGATCGGCATGATGTCAGCGACTCAGGTCCAGGCAGACCAGCGTTTTTTCGTTGCGCAGGTAAAGCCGGCCGTCAGCCAGGGCCGGGAACGCACGCACGGTCGCGGGAAGAACCTGTGCGCGCGCGAGAGGCCGGAACGCGTCGGGCGACGCCGGCGCCAGAATCAACTCGCCCGTCTCGCGCAGGATCAACAAGCGCTCGCCCGCCAGCGTCACGCTCCCTGCCTTGAACCGATCCTCGCTCCAGCGGACCTTCCCCGTGCGCAGCTCGACGGCGCGGAAGCTCGGGCCGAATTCCTGACGACCATGAAAGCCGAACAGATAGCCGTCGCGGTGGACACTCGTCGAGTAATGATTCGAGAGCGCTTCGTCGGATGACCAAAGATCGGTGAGGGTAGAGCCGTCGACGCGGAGAACCGCCGCGCCAGGACCGTATTCGGCTGATATGAAGATCAGATCGCCGATGACGATCGGCGTCGCCGCATTGACCGACGCCGACTGGCGGGACCTCCATCGCCGCTGAAACTGCACTTGGCCGGTTGCAGGATCGACTCCGACGAGACCCGTGCGGGTCAGGAAAACCGAGGATCGCCGTTTGCCGATGGTTGCGCCCACCCCCGACGAGTAGCTCGCTTCGTCGTCGGTCGCCGACCACAAAACCTTGCCGGTCTTGGCATCAAAGGCCACGATGCCGGCGCCGCGCCCGCCGATGTTGGCTATGACTCTTCCGTCCTCGACCAGCGGCGAACCTGCGGCGCCAAAGAATCCTTTGGCAACGCCAAAACGCCGCATCGTGTCTTCGCTCCAGATTCGCGTGCCCGTCGCGAGAGAGATTGCATGCAGTTGTCCCTCCGCTCCGAAGGTGTACACCACTCCGTTCTCTACGACCGGTACGGCTCGTGGACCTTCGTCGAAGCCGAAATCATCGCGATAGGACGTTGGATACCCGTATTGCCACTGAGCGGTTCCAGTGCGCGCGTCGAGCGCCTCGACGACCTCGCGATCGGAAACACGGTGGAACAGGATGACTCGGCCTTGGGCCACGACGGGTCCGCTGAATCCCGGCCCGACCTGCTTCTTCCAGACTACCCGCGGCCCGCTCGCGGGCCAGGTCTCAGCCAGTGCGGGCCCGCGGTAGATGCCATTCCGCTCGGGACCAAGGAACTGCGGCCAGTCGGTGACGCTGCTTTGTGCCCCGACCGCGAGCGCGAGAACCGCGAAGAGCATCAGATTACAAATACCACTAAGACTCAAAGACACGAAGAAATTCATCGTTCAACGAATGCTGCTGAAAAGTATCACTGCGCGGCGATCGCGTACAACTATTTGTACGCCTATCTCAATCTGCGACCAATGGTGCTCGCGAGGAAAGCCCCGCCATCCAGCGCCGCAGTTGTGGTATGCTTCGCCCGTGGTTTAGCTGCAACTTTGAAGCGCCAAGATCCCCTCAGGAGGTCTTCCAATGATTCGCCGCGTCGTATTGGTTGCCCTGGTGAGCAGCGGTCTGCTTCTCGCCCAGTCGGCCCAGCAGCCGAGACTCACCGTCCACACTCAGGTGCGCGAGGACATTTTCGCCGGCTATATGGCCGACGACATGGATCGGTTCGAGATCGGCGTCAAGAAGCTGGACGCGATGCTCCGGGAGAATGCCGAGAACGTTCATGCACTGAGCTGGGCGGGAGGCTCCGAGCTGTTCCGCGCCATCAAGGCTCACGAAGCCGGCAAGCAAGCCGATTTCCGGACCCTGTATGCGGGGGGCAAGAGCAAGATGGAACGCGCGCTCGCGCTGGCACCAAAGGACGGGGGAGTCCTGGCTGTTCTGGGAGCCAGCCTCATCCTGTTTGGCGATCGCCTGCCGCAGCCTGAAAGGACCGAGGCTTACACGAAGGGGCGAGCTCTCTTCAAAGAGCTGGCTTCGATGCAGCAGCCGACGATCGACCGTCTGCCGGTGCATTTACGTGGCGAACTTCTGGCCGGTCTGGCGCAGTCAGCTCAGCGGCTGGGGGACTGGGAAGACGCCAAAACCTATCTGAACCAGATTGTCGCCGGGATGGCCGGCACTCCGTATGAGCGCAAGGCGAAGAGATGGCTGGACGAGCCTGCTTCTGCGGAAAAGAGCGCCCTGGTCTGTCAGACCTGCCACGAACCCGGCCGGCTCGAGAACGTGCTGCGAGCCCAGAAGCCGCAACCCTGAGACCGGCCAAATGCCGCGGGGATAACCTCGGAGTCTTTGCGTCTTAGTGGTTGGCTTTTGTTTCTGCTCTCCCGCCAGAAGACCGCTTTTCTTCAGCGTTCAAGCTAACAGTCTGCGTCGCCCCAGGAGAATGTTGGTATGGGAATCGCAGCCGATTTTGCCATTATCGTGGTAGCCGCACTGGCCGGGGGCTTCATCGCCCAGCGCTTCAACCAGCCGCTGCTCCTGGGATACTTCCTGGCCGGCATCGCGGTGGGGCCCTATACCGGCGGCATCACGATCTCCGAGATCCACAACATCGAACTGCTGGCCGAGATCGGTGTTGCCTTGCTCCTCTTTGCCCTCGGGATCGAATTCTCGTTCACGAAGCTCAAGAGAGTTCGCCGGATCGCCCTGATCGGCACTCCCATTCAGCTGCTCCTCACGATTCTTCTTGGTTACGGGATCGGACGTCTGCTTGGCTGGTCCGGGAACCAATCGCTGTGGCTCGGGGCCCTTATTTCTCTTTCGAGCACGACCGTGATCCTCAAGACTCTGGCCGCGCGGGGAACGCTGCGCAGTCTGGCCGGGCGAGTGATGATCGGCATGCTCATTGTCCAGGATCTGGCCGTCGTACCCATGATCCTGATCCTCCCCCAGCTGGATCGCCCGGAGACCGGCGCCGTAACCCTGGCCTTCGCTGCCGCACGCGCAGCCGTGTTCCTGCTCGCGATGATTTACGGCGGCACGCGTTTGATACCGGCTCTGCTGCAGCGCATCTCCACCTGGAATTCGCAAGAGCTTTTCGTCATCTCGATCATGGCGCTCGGACTGGGTATTGGATACGTTTCGTATCTCTTTGGCCTCTCGTTCGCGTTTGGCGCCTTCGTTGCGGGAATGGTCCTGAGCGAGTCGGAGTACAGCCATCAGGCGCTAAGCGACATCGTTCCGCTCCGAGACGTATTCGGCATGCTGTTCTTCGTGTCGATCGGGATGCTGCTGGACATCCCTTTCCTGATGAAGAATCTCCCTGTAGTACTGCTGATCGTGATGGCGGTCGCTCTCGGAAAGGCGGCCATTTGCGCCGGTGTCGTCCGTGCATTCGGATACCGGGACACCGCTCCTTTACTTGCCGGGATGGGGATGTTCCAGATCGGTGAGTTCGCCTTCGTCGTGGGACGCGTGGGCCTTGAACGCGGCGCGATTACGAACGGGATGTTCTCTCTGGTTCTGGCTACCGCGGTCGTGACCATGATGCTGACCCCATTTGCGCTTCAGGCGGCTCCCTTTCTCATTCAGAGGTACAGGCGTTGGCGCGGCCCGGGGCAGGTCCAGGTTCTGTCGGAACTCAAGGAGCAGGCCGAGCCTCACGTCATCATCGCCGGGTACGGCCGGGTGGGGAGCTATACGGCCGACGTACTGACCAGGCTGAACCTGCCGAGCGTCGTGATCGAGCTCGATGGCTATGCGGCGGAGCGGGCGCGCGAGGCCGGCCTTGCCGTAATCTACGGAGATGCGAGCAGCGCGGTCGTGCTCGAGGCGGCAGGGATTCACCGGGCTCGACTCTTGCTCGTCACCGTGCCGGCGGCTTTCGATGTGGAGCTGATTGTGCGTCGCGCGCGCCAGCTCGACCCCGGATTGCGCATCGTGGCGCGGGCCGCGCAGCTGGCTCAGCTGGACACGCTGCGCGCGCTCGGCGTCTATGAGCTGGTGCAGCCGGAGTTCGAGGCCGGGCTCGAGATGGTGCGCCAGACGCTGGCGCAGTTCGGTGTTCCCACGCTCGAAATCCAGAGCTTCACGGATGGCGTCCGGCGTGAGCACTACGCCCCGCTCTACACGCGAAACACCGCCGCTCGGCTGCTGGACCGGCTTCGCCATGCGAGCCGTTCCATGGAAATCGAGTGGATCACGCTCGAAGCCGACTCGCCCATCGTCGGAAAAGGGGTCGGGGAAGCCTCGATCCGCCAGAGGACCGGAGCCTCGATCGTCACGATACTGCGGGGTGAAACGGCTTACAGCAACCCGGGCCCGGAGATGATCCTCGAGGCCGGCGATGTGCTCGCAGTCCTCGGGACGCCGGCGCAGCGCGAGGCTTTCCGTTCTCTGATGGCCGGAGAGTCGATTGACCAACCCTTAAAAGTTCAGTAGTGCCCCTCGGGAGCCGGACGGGCTTGATAGCCCGTCCGCACATGAACCGGGCGAGTTTTGCAACGGGGCTATTCACTGCCGGGCCTTCGGCCCGGTTACGGCACCCGAGCTTCGGTGCCCGCGAAATTGCCAATCTCCGGGGGCCGCGATGCGGCCCCACAATTCTCGCCTTTTTAAAATTCAAATTTCAGCGAGAGCTGCATCTCGCGCGGGTCGCCGAAGGCGTTGACACGGCCGTACGGATTCTGGAGCGTGCCCGGGGGGCCAACGGCCGGGTTGGTCACGTCACGAATCGCAGTGTCGATCGTCCGCCAGTTGGCGTGGTTGAGGAGGTTATAGAAGTCGGCGCGAAAGGTGAGGCCGGAGGCTTCAGTGATGCGGAAGCGTTTGGCGAGAGTGAAGTCGATGTTCCAGAAGCCGGGTTGCCGGACCATCATGCGGGGAGCGGTGCCGAAGCGAGGCTCGGTGACGACCTGGAAAGCATTGACGTTGAAGAATTGGTCCTCGGTGCGGTCGCCGCGCGAGAGGTCTGGTTCGGCCACCAGGTCGGGGCGATCGAAGCGCGACCACGCATCTGCGCGGCCGGTGGCGTCGGTGACCTGGGTGGCATTGCCGGTCTGGGCGGTGAAGATCGAGTTCGTCTGCCAGCCGCTGATCAGGAAGTTGGCGAAGGCGTTGCCGGTGCGGAAGGGAATGTCGTAGACGATGGCCGAGACGAAGCGATGGCGGATGTCAAAGGTCGTCGACGACTTGTCGAGCTTGCGGTCGTGAGAGGAAGTGGAAGCTGCCGGGGTTGCCGACGCCGACGGCGCTCTGGCCCTGCTCGGCGTCGCTGATGGCGTGGCCCCAGGTGTATGAGACCAGGTACTGAGCGGCGCGCGTGCGGCGTTCGAACTTGGTCTGCAGCGAGTGATACTGGCCGGAGCCGTCGGACTGGCGCCAGCCGATCGAGGAAAAGCCGGGGCGGATCAGGGCGGCCGTGCCGAGGACGAAGCGGGAAGCGAAGTCGCCGGGGCGGTTCACGTCCTCGGAGGTGTAAATCTTGTTGGACTTGTTGGCGACGTAACCGACCTCGAAGCTGTTGTCGCCCAGACGCTGCTGGACCGTGAAGTTCCACTGCTGCACGTAGGTATCGCGCATCTTGGGGTCGGCGGCATTCACGCGCGATGCGCGCCGGAATCACGGCCGAGCCCACGCGAGAAATTTTGCCAGAACAGCGTGGGCTGCGGGTTCGTGGCCAGCGCAGGGCGCGGTGTAATCGCGGGTGAAGCCGAAGCCGCTCGACTCGGCGCCAGGAGCGGCGAAGCCGCCGGGCGGCGGGTTGATGGCGTGCAGGATCGGGCCGCTCGGGTGCTCCTGCTCGTAGTAGATGCCGTAGCCTCCGCGCAGGACCGTGTCCGGGGCGCCGAACGGACGCCAGGCGAAGCCGAAGCGCGGGCCCCAGTTGTTCATGTCGCCGAAGCGCAGAGCGCGTCCGGCCTGTTCGTCGGTGGCGGTCTCCGCGTAGACGACGGAGTTGGTCTGGAGGTCGAAGCTGGCCCAGTGATCGCGCAGCTCCTTCCAGGGCTGGAAGTAGTCGTAGCGCAGGCCGAGGTTCAAAGTGAGGTCGGAAGATACCCTGTAATCGTCCTGCACGTAGCCTGCGGTCCAGAACTGGTTGGGCCGGCCGTGCAGCGCGCGCGACCCCGACGCGTAGCCCCCGACATGTAGCCGAGCATGAAATCGACCAGGCCGTCGGCGGTGTAGGCGCCTCCGGGCGCGCCGCCGAAGGAAAAGGCGCCGCGGGCGGTGAGGGTCTCAATGAATACGTTGTTGCGCCTCATGACGGTGAGGCCGGTCTTGAAGGAGTGCTTGCCGATCAGGAGCGACAGGTTGTCGGCGAAGTGCCAGATCTGGCCGCCGTTGGGGTTCCAGGGAGCGGCGGTGCGCAGCCCGGGGAGGCCGAGCGCGGAACCGCTCGCTGCGATGGAAAAATTGGGCGGACCCCATTCGAGGGGATCGCGGGTCAGCGGCAACTGATCGGCGATCCCAAGCTCGGTCGATACATCGCGCGTGTAGCTGGTTTCGAGCTCCTCGAGAGTGAAGCTGCGGTTCCAGCCGATGCGAGCCTCGTTGAAGACATTCGAGGAGAAGATGTGGGTTTCGGACATGCTCACGTTATGGTTGTGGCGCAGGCGTTTGAAGCTGCGGTCGCCTGAGCCGGGACCGAAGAGCGGGAAAGAGATCGCCGACGAAATCGTTGTTGAAGTTGCGGATGTAGCGGAAGTAGAAGGAGTCCTTGTCCGAGATGCGCCAGTCGATGCGGGCGGTGAGCTCATCGGTGGTGATCTCGGACGGTCGGATCGGGCCCTGGAAGTTGTTCACCAGCGCGGAATTGGTAGGAAGCGGAACGAGCTCGAGAACCTTGAGCGAGGTCGGGTGAATGAAGCGGCGCATATTGGACGGGTCGCTGAAGACCATGTTGCCGTCGCCTTCGAGGTCGAGCGGATCGCGCAGCACCGGCCTGGCTGCCGTGATCAGCTCGCTGAAATCACCGTTCCGCATCCTCACGGTCGGGACCGTGCGCTGGTTGAACTGCCCGGAGCGGCTGCCGCGAATGCCTTCGTAATGGCCGAAGAAGAAGAGCTGATCGCGGCGGATGGGGCCGGCGACGCCGCCACCGAAGATGTTGTGACGGACGACGGGCTTCAAGGAGGTCACGAGCTGGTTCTGAGCGATCTGGCGGGCCTGGAGGTTCTTCGCGTCCAGCTGGAAGGCGTTGAGCGCGTCGTTCTGCAGGTAATCGTAGACGTGGCCATGAAACTGGTTGGTGCCCGCGCGGGTGACGATGTTGACCGACGCGCCGGCGGCGCCGCCGTACTCGGCCGAGTTGGAGTTCACCAGAACCTTGACCTCCTGGATGGCTTCGAGCGCGGGGTCAAAGGCGCGCGTGCCGCCGTCGAAGTTCATGCCTTCGATGCCGTCGTAGTAGAACTTGTTCGAGAGATCGGTAAGGCCGTTGACGCTCAGGGAGACGCCGTTGCGGCGAACGAAACCGGAATCGCGCTGGGCCTTGCTGTTGTTGTTGACGAAGTAGGCGCCCGGTGTGAGGAGCGTGGCGGCGATCACCTGGCGTCCCGCGAGCGGCAGGTTGACGATCATCTCCTGATTGACAGTGGTGCTGATGCTTACTTCTTCGGTCTTGAGCAGCACCTCGGTGGCGGTGACTTCGACGCTCTCGGTCACGTCGCCGACCGAGAGGGTGAGGTCGACGCGCACCTGCTCGCTGGTGGACAGGCGAATGTTTTCGGCGCGGGCGGTCTTGAAGCCTGTGAGCTCGGCGCTGACCCGATAGGTGCCGAAGAAGAGGAACGGCACGACGTAGGCGCCGCTAGGGCCGGTGGTCACTGTTTTGGCGACGTTGGTTCCGATGTTGGTCACGGTGACCTGAACGCCGGGCAGGACGCCGCCGGTAGAGTCCGTGACGATGCCGTTGATGGAGCCGGTGATCTCCTGAGCGTGCAGGCTGACAGCCATGGCGAGCAAAAGCGCGACAAATCTCATTTAGTGCCTCCGAGGTTGTGATTATTATACGCTAGCAGTTCCAGCCCGGTTTCTGCAATGAACAGTTTCTTTCGTGCGCGAGTTCAGATTGGCAAGCGGAGTTGCTACGCCCTGCGATGAGCGAGCCAAGCGCTCTCGCAAACGGCTTGACTCGAGAGAACCCGCGAATCACAATGGCCCGGCGGTCGGTCGGCTTTACACGCAGCCATGGAGTCAATGATGACAAGGAACCCCATCCTATCGGCATTGTTTTTCTTCTCTTGTGGTCGAGCCTGAGTCCAAGTGCGGAACGACGCTTCGTTCACTCTTTCGAAAAGAAACAGCTGACCGGCGACTATTACACCGAGGGCGCCAACTTTGGGGACATTAACCGGGACGGCATCATGGACATAGTCTCCGGGCCCTATTGGTACAGAGGCCCGGACTACGTGAAGAAGTACGAGATCTACAGGGCCGTCGTGCAGGATCGAAATCGCTATGCCGACAATTTCTTCTCGTTTGTCTACGATCTCAACCGGGACGGCTGGAACGACGTCTTCGTCATTGGCTTCCCATCCACCGCGGTCGCCTGGTACGAGAATCCCGGCCAGGCCGGTCTTGAGGGTCCCTGGCGGAAGCACATCGTCTTCGACTGGGTCAGCAACGAGTCGCCCCATTTCACCAACCTCGTGGGCGACGAGCGGCCGGAGCTGATTTGCACGAGGGACGGATTTTTCGGCTATGCGTCCGTGAACTGGGACCGGCCGGACCAACCCTGGACCTTCCATGCCATTTCTGGCGATGTCGCGCCCAAGAAATTCGGTCACGGCCTGGGTGTGGGCGACATCGATGGCGATCGCCGACTCGACTTGATCATGAAAGACGGCTGGTTCCGGCAGCCGGCCTCCGGCGACGAGAAGTGGGAGTTTCATTCCTTCCCTTTCAGCGAGCCGGGGGGCGCGCAGATGTATGCCTATGATGTGGACGGCGATGGAGACAGCGATGTGATCACCAGCCTGGGCGCCCACGACTACGGGCTGGCATGGTTTGAGCAGGTAAAGGAAGACGGTCGCATTACCTTCAAGCGACACTTGATTATGGGTTCCAAGCCCCAGGAGAGCCGTTACGGCGTGGCCTTCAGCGAGCTGCATGCCGTCGATCTTTTCGATGTCGACGGCGACGGGCTCAAGGACATCGTCACCGGCAAGACGTATTGGTCGCACCACACCAAGACTCCCAGCTGGAACGACGGGGCCGTGGTCTACTGGTTCAAGCTGGTGCGAAAGACAGGCGAGATCGAGTTTGTCCCGTATCAAGCCGACGGTGATTCCGGCGTCGGACGGCAAGTAGTGGTCGGGGACGTGAACCGCGACGGTCTGCCGGACTTTGTCACCGGCAACATGAAGGGAACCTTTGTGCTGCTGCAGCGGCGCCACGAGGCCGGCGAAGAAGAGTGGCGCAAGGCGCAGCCCAGGCCGGTTTCATCTCCCGATTAAGTCCCTGGAACGCGAAGCCTCTTATTGGTAGAAGTCCCGCGCCTTCCGGCAAATCTCGAGGATCTCCGTCTTCTGTTCGGATGTCAGCAACTCGGCGGGCAGCCATCGAATCCGCTCCATCTCCGTTTCCACCCAGGAACGCAGAAACAGCAGCGCCTGGGGTGAACGAGCCGGGCTCGCCCCGAAGTAGACCGGACTGGTGTGCGCGAACCGAACCGTGAGCTGGTTTTGCTCGAAGCAGCGGGCGGCCAGCCATCCTCCGTCTCGTATCTTCAGTTTGGTGACGGTGGTTGTGAACTCTTTTGCCCCGGGCTTGAAGGACTTCGCCACGGCTCCGTCCACGATCAGTTCCACCGTTTCGAGCGGGGCCGACGCGCTGGCGGACAACCGAACCGAAACCTCCCGGATGGACCCGGGAAGGGTAGATCCGGGCGGTTTGCCTTCGACCGTGAGAAACAACATCGGACCATTGGTAACGAAGTTTCGGCCCGCCTTCTGTCCGGCCAGCCACTTTTCGTAGGAATAAGGTTCGTCCAGCATCACGTAAGAGCGGTTGTAACCTATCGGGTTCTTCAGGACTCCGTTAGCGGACCCGGCTGAAGCCGGCAGCCTGAGGCCGGCGCCAAGGTAGTTGTAATAAAGATCAAGGATGTACTGGGCGAAGCCTGATTGGCCCGGGTATTTGACCCGGTCTCGAGGACGTCCCCAGGCTTCCGCGTCCATCATCCCTTCCTCCATGAAGTGATTGCAAGCCAATCCCAGGCTGTCGGGAATGGACAGCGCCGTGATGACCGGCGCCTGCCACCAGATCATTTTCTCCAGGTCGATGTATGCCCCGTTAGCCCGCGCTTCCTGCCAGGTAACCGTCGGCGGAGGGTATTCGGAGCGGGGACGGTACAACCGGATCGGCGATCTCAGGTTGAGAAACAAGGCTGCCCCCCAGGCCCTTTCGTCTTCCGCGTTATGGATGGAATAGGTTCTACCCTGGGCATCGGGATAGATGTTCTGCGCGGGCCAGCTCTCCAGCAACGGTCTATCGTTCCAATGAGTCAGGGTGGGAGCGAAATTGAGATCGGCTGCTTCCATCAACGCCGGCATATCTGCGGGGTCCCGGTGGGCATGAAGATCCCCGGACCACCATCCCTTTTCCGCCATGTGGATCCGGCGCCGCAGAGTCACCGTGTGCTTGAGATTCTGGCCCGACGCTCGCATTGAGCTCGATCGCCACCGGCTCATACTCCGTGCCACGTTCGAGCTGAATCGTGGACTTTCCTTCAGGGAGCCGCAGGCGTCCGTCGCGGGGAAATACGATTCCCAGTTCCGGATATCGGGGGTGAATCGGCACCGCGCGCGCGCCATCCAGGAGTTCAGGCGGCTTGGCCTGGCCCGCGCCGTCTCTCAGACGCAGCCGGGCCATGACAGGCTTTCCCTGCTCGTCCAGGACCTGAAGCGAAAGGAAAGATTCGGCTGCAGCCGCGGCGGATCTGGCCGAAGATGAGGCGGTCCAGCCAGACCCATGCAGTGAAGACCGCCGGGATTGCGAACGCCAGGGTGGTCTTGAACCTGGTGAATCTCATGGCTCACCCTTTCCGGCCCGTCGCACGTAACCCAATCAGGATGACTCAGCCTTAAGAAGTTCATTTGTGCCGCTGGTAGGCCGGACAGGCTTGATAGCCCGTCCGCACGGATCGAGGCTACTCCGGCCAGTCCTTTGGGCTTCATCGCCTGAATCCGCGCTTCGAACTCATCGAGCCGTTCCCATACGACATGAAACCATTTCACGATGGGCTGCCAGTAGCCTCGCGTCTCCCAGTCCTTCAAGAATGCGGCCGTATAAGGCACATCCGGCTCCAGGTTGCGAATCTCTGACATGCGGTGGCCGGGTTTATCGCGGAATAGTTCCTTGACCGAGGTGAACGCATCTGTGGCGCGGCGAAAATGGGCCGCGGCCTTTGCGGGATCGCTGTCGGCGTAGAGGTGCGCTTTGTACATGTTTTCGATGCCCTCGAAGCGAGCCGACACGTAGTCCAGCTCCCAGAGGTGGCGCTTGAAAAAGGGGTCCTCTTTCAAACGCGGAGCCGCCGATCGAGCGAGAAGCTGGGCCCGGGCGGCGTGTTTTTCCTTCTCCTCAAACACCTTCAGCCGGTCTCGAATCCAGGTCTTGCGAGCTTCGCCCACCTCCTGGCACTTTTCCAGCAGATCCTCGGCGCTGTCGTTGAAACCTGGAAAAACCAGAGCCAGTGACAGATTGAAGGGTGCGCTGTTGTCGGCACCCATTTCCACGGAATCACAAAGATGAGTCAGGCTTTCGGCCAGCGTGTCCGCCACCTCCTCTCCAAAACGCCGCCTGGCATAGTCGCGATAAAATTTCGCCAGGTCGGGCCGTTTCTGCAAACCAATGCGCGCGGACAGGTCGGCTGAAATCTCGTTGGCGGTGGCCTGAATGTGGAAAAACATCACGCCCTGCGCGCCGTGGTCGATGGCGTCGTCAAAATACTTGATCAGCCACCTCGGGGATCTCCGGGCCGTCGTCGGCGGCCACCATCCCTCCATGTTGGTGTGGGTCAGCTGGATATAGGGACGGCCCCCAAACGACAAATCGGGAAGTCTCTTCGGGTTCGTTTTCAGATCCCACTCGACGACTCCGATCTCGCGAGGAACGCCCTTGTTAAAGATCTCCCATTCCTGTTTGGGATAGGCGGTGAGAGTCTCTTCGTTGCGGCCCGGGGCAGGGGGAATACGGATCGGGGCACTCGTGACGGTATTTCCAGCACCAGGTCTCGATAAACATTTTTGCTTTGGGATCGAGCTCCTTGACCAGTTCGTGGGCCTGAATGGTTGGCGGCGTTGCGGTCCTGGTAATAAGGCGGAAGGGAGCGCTCGTGCTGATAGGAGCAGACCAGATAGAGGTGCGAGTCATCGACGCCGTAAGTTTCCAGGAGCGCGCCCCAGTACTTTTTCATGATCTCCTTGCACTGCGGCTGAATGGCGCTGATCCCGACGTTGCGCATGTTCAGCGGGTGGTACTTCAGCTCGGGGTAAGCGTCCGCAAAGAACTCCGGCACCTGCGAGTAAAACAGGTTGTAAGCGATCTGGATGCCGCTGTCGCGGGCGTAGCGGAACATCTTCTTGTTCAACTGGGTGCGCCAGCTCGGATCGACGACATACTGCGCCAGGCTCTTATCGTTAATCTTGAGCCGGGGGAAGGTCTTGAAAATCACGTCGCCCCAGAAATAGCCGCCTTCGTCGTGAAACGCCGGCAGCACGTTGAAGCGCTTCCGGCGCATCCAGTCGATGTATTTCCGGGAACCTTCCCATGACCAGAGACGCCAGGAGGTGGCGTGCGGGTGCTTCCAGGTAGGATGATAGAAAATCCCTCGAATCGGAACCGCGGGAGTTTCGCTTCGCTCCAGGTTGCCCAGTACCACCGACTGCAGCTCCGGAACCCGATCGCCGTCGATGAAAAAGCCTATCCCGAGCTCGTTTTCGAGGAACGAGTAGGCTGCGTAGCAGGCTCCGGTGAGGGTCTTCCCGGTCAGGAAGACTGCCGGCTTGCCGGCTACGGTAGCGGCCTTGATCAGGGATCCCTCGGGACCCAGATCCCGCGTCGCCAGCGTAACTCCTGCATCACGAGCCAGCCGGCTCAAATCGGGGCTGTCATCGGCGGGACCGAACAAGAGATAGGCATCTTCCTCCAGTTCTTTCGGGGACACATTGCCGGGATACCTGCGCACCACGGCTTGTAGCGAGCGCTGCAAGAAGCTCGTCAAATCGTCGATTGCCATCCCGGCCCGGGGATGTGAGTCGTTGAGCACGATGAGGGCGATCCGCTGACCCCGTTTCAGCCCTGGTCCATCGGCTGCCGGCGTGCGAACCGGTGTCCAGGCCAGTGTGGCAAGGAGGGTAAGGATCAGGGCGGTGAGAAGAGAACGAGCTCGAACTGCTTTTGCCATCTATTATCTCCAGAACAAAATACCACCAGGACGCGAAGACGCGAAAAAACACCAATGAATCAGAAAAACAGCTTCAACCCGAACTGGATCTGACGGGGAATACTGTTAGTTTGAAAGACCCGCCCATCGTTTGGACCGCCCGTGATCTGTGCGTTGTTCTCAGGTCTCGAACGTCCCAGACAATTCGGTGCGCAGGCGCCGGGCGGGGCGAACTGAACGTGATTGAAAGTGTTGAACAGCTCGCCGCGGAACTGCACGCGATAACGCTCTCTGAAGTAGAAGTTCTTCATAATCCCGATGTCCCAGTTTGCCATGCCGTCGGACCGGAGGATATTGCGTCCCGAGTTGCCCTCGGTGAGAAGGAACATACCCGGGCGGCTGGGATCGGGCTGCCTGACGTGGGGCGCAAAGGCCGAACTGTCGAACCATCGCTGCGGCGTCGGATTGTCCAGTTCACCGTTGCCGATGCGATTGGGGATGCGAGCGGTCGCGACGGTGGCGCTGTTGCTGCCGGTGGCCCAGACCGGGTGGAATGGATGGCCGCTCTGGAACTGGGCGATGGCCGACCACTGCCAGCCACCCAGAACAGCGTCCACGAACCCTCCGCGCGCGCTCAGGAATTTTCTGCCATAGCCGAAAGGCAGGTCCCATACCACGCTGGAGACGAAGCGCTGGGGAATGTCGTGATCGGACGCCGCGCGCCGATTGAATCCGCTGTCGATTCCCCCCGTATCCCGGTCTTCGCTGCTTCTGTCCATGGATTTCGACCAGGTGTACGCCAGCGAAAAAGCCAGCCCGCTCGAGTAGCGCTTCTCCAGGCGTGTCTGCCAGGAATGGAAGTTCGATGTGGAATCGGCGTCATGGATAACCAGGGTTGGAGGAACAAAGCTGGGACGGCTGGCGGGCATGGCCAGGTTGCTGCGGCTGATCAGATGGGTTCCGGTTCTTCCCACGTAGCCGCTCTCCAGAATCAGGTCGTTGGCAAGGCTGTGCTGCAGGGTCAAGCTGAACTGCTGATCGTAGGGCCACTGCTGGTTCGAATCCAGAGCAAACGCCTGCCACGTGCCGGGAAGAATCTGGGTAAGCACCCGGGGAAAGGCGTTGTCGATGGACCCGCTGGCGCCCACCTCGACTACCGAGAACGGGGGCATGAGGATCTGGCTTTCGCCGATATTACCATTCGCAACCGTGCCGTAGTAGATTCCATAGCCGGCGCGGACCACCGTTCTGTCGCCGAACGGGCGCCAGGCCAGCCCGAAGCGGGGCGCGAAGTTGTTCTTGTCGGTTTTGATCATCGAAGCGTCCAGCCCCAGATCCTGGTTTGGAACCAGAGAATCCTTCACAAGCGGGTAAATGAGATCGAAGCCCGGGGCAAACTCCGCCTCGTTGTTGGGAGTGCCGTCTCCGTCGAGGTCGGCAAAGATCAGCATGCCTGTCTTCGGGTCCACCGAACCGCCGCCGTTGGTCGCGGTCGGAAACAGATTGTACTCGTAGCGCAGGCCAAGGTTCAGAGTCAGCCGGGGATGGATCTTCCAGTCGTCCTGAATGAAGTAATGGAAGTTATGGTTGTTGATTCCGGTCTTCGTCGTGGGAATAGCGCGGGCAGGTTGCGTGGCCTGCCCCAGCATGAAATCGGACCAGGGAGTGCGCCCGCCCGAGGTTCGGGCGCCGGTCATGCTGAAGACTCCCCGGGATTGCAGCGCGATCTGCACCAGCCCGTCCTGCGCGTAGAAGTCAATCCCTCCCTTCATGGTGTGCTTTCCTTTGATCCAGGTCAGCTCCGACCTCCAGGAATCTGTGGGAAACAGCACCTCGAGGGGGTCTCGGGTTCCGAGCAACTGCGCCCAGCCACCGGCGCCGAACGCAAGTTGCGGGGCGCCGGGGAAAAACTGGGCGGTAAAATCCATGTTCTGGATTCCCGACGCCACGACGTGATTGGTGCAATTATCTTCCTGGAAGCAGTTCGGTCCGACCACGCTCAACGAGTTGAAATCCAATCGGGAATACTGGAAATCGACCAGAAGGTTGGGAGAAAAACTGTGCGTGTAGTGACCCGCCCATTGCCGGCTGTCGACGTCCACGACAATGTTTTCCAGAAGTCCCGGCTCGGTGCCCACGCCCGGGTTGAGCAGGTCGCGGCGCGCGCGGAAGTACCTGACGAAGAGCGTATCCTTCTTGGAAAAGTTGTGGTCGACACGGACCCCGACCTGATCGGAATCGGAGCGGTTCTTGGGCGCCGAAATGAGAAACCCGTCGGTCGTGTTGGGGCTGGGCCACCAGCCCTGAAAGTACTTGTAGGCCGAGTGAAACCGGCTCGCGGGCACCTTGCTGTCCGGGAAAGGCGATCCCGTCTCCGGATCGGTGATCGATTGGACGCCGGGCGATCGGCTGAAATCCCCGGCCCGCTCCAGATCCGTGGGAACCCGGTACGTCACCGTCCGTCCCTCACGCACGCGCTGCCCCTCGTAGTTGGAAAAGAAGAATGTCTGGTTCTTGAAAATCGGACCGCCATAGGTGGCGCCGAACTGATGGCGATTCAGCGTGCTCCCGATCGAATCGGGATTGGGGAGCTGGTTTTGAAAGAAATCGTTGGCCGCCAGACTGTTGTTGCGCCAGAAGTCGTACACGACGCCGCGAAAACTGTTGGTGCCGCTTTTGGTGATGAGGTTCACTTCGGCCGCGCCGCGGCCGAACTCGGCGTTGTAAGTGCTGGACTGGATCTTGAACTCCTGAATGCTCTCGACCGACGGCGCGATCTGCGGCTGGCGGGTGTTAGACGCGTTGGTCGTCACGCCTTCCACCATGTAGTTCTCCGCGCCCCCGCGCGAGCCGTTCACGGAGACCGTTCCGGCTTCTCCGAAGGAGTCCAGCCCGCCGCCTCGCGTGGTCACTCCCGGGACCAGCAGAGCCAGGGTTGTGAAGTTCCTTCCGTTGAGAGGAAGCTCGATAATCTGCCGGTTGGTTACCACCTGGCCGATTTCCACATTGTCGGCCTGCAGCAGCGGAGCTTCAGCCAGCACCTGGACCACGTCCGCGACTTCGCCTACCGCCAGTTGCAGGTTTTGGCGCGCGATCTGCCCTATCTCCACCCGCATCTGGGTCTCGGCGGTCTTGAAGCCGGCTAGCTCTGCCCGAATCGTGTAATTGCCCACGGGCAGGCCCGGAAAGTCATAGTTTCCCGTGTTGTCGGTCAAGAAAGTTCGGGCGCCCTTGGTTTCCTGGCTCGTGACCGTCACGGTTACGCCGGGGATCACGGCGCCGGTTGAGTCGGAAACCGTCCCCAGGATGCGCCCGGTCTGAGCCAGGGCGGATCCCGCGCCAGCGACTAAAAACAGCACCCACAAGAAAAGCCGGCAAGCTCTGGACATGACTATCACCCTTTGTTTAGAAGTGTCTCAGTGTTTCTTCGTGCCCTGGTAGTATTTGTTTCGCAGCGCTAACCACAAAGACACGAAGACACGAAAAAACACACCAGCAATCGTGAAGGTCACATGGGGGCGTACATTATCAATCCTTTTCGTGGAGATCAACCTGGCTTTCAAACGGTTCTGCAGGCCAATCAGCCCTTGTGCTCTGCATGCGAGCTTGGTAGATTCGGCCCCACGAATCGATGACCGCGAGACATCTTGGTGGAACAAGGGAGAAATCTATGCCAGACCTGAAAGAGTTGACTCGTCGTCAGTTCTTCATGTCATCTGCCGCAGGCCTATCGGCTGGGGTGGCGGCAGTCGAATCGCGCGCCTGGTCTTCGCCCCGGGGTGCCAATGACACCGTACGGCTGGGCTTGATCGGCTGTGGACCTCAGGGGACAGGAGATCTGGCGCGGTGCCTGAAGGACCCGAAGGCACAGGCAGTGGCCTTGTGCGATGTTGACGAAAGCAGGCTGGGCCAGGCCATGAAGCGGATCGGAGGAAAGCTCGATACGTACAAAGATTTCCGTCGTGTGCTCGACCGAAACGACATCGACGCTGTGATCGTGGCCACTCCGGACCACTGGCACGCCATTCCGGCGTTGCAAGCACTCAGTTCCGGGAAGGATATCTACCTGGAAAAACCGGTGGGCCACACCATCCGAGAGGGTCAGCTCATGGTGGAGGCCGTTCGCCGGCATCAACGCCATGTAGAAGTTGGGCTGCAGCAACGCAGCGGAACCATTTTTCGGGAAGCGGTCGAACTGGTTCAGAGCGGCAAGATCGGCAAGGTGAGCCGGGTTCACTGTTTCAATGCCTGGAGCCTCGCGTCGGGCTCGGGGCGCGGCCGCTCGGAGACGCTGGAGAATCTGCCGGACGGGCCTCCGCCCTCGGGTGTTGACTATGATATGTGGTTGGGGCCGGCCCCGAAGCGGCCGTTCAACCTCAATCGTTTCCACTGGAATTACATCTATTTCTGGGACTACTCCGGTGGAATGCTGCTGGCATGGGGAGTTCATTTGATCGATATCGTGCTCTGGGCTATGAAAGCGAAAGCACCGCGCGCTGTCGTGACGGCCGGGGGGAAATTCGCAATCCAGGACCCGCGCGAGACGCCGGACACCGCCGAAATGCTGTTCGAGTTTCCCGACTTCGTGTTGACCTATTCCTGTCGTCACGCCACGAGCTTTCCGGCGGGCAGCCCCCGGGCGGATCACGGGATTCAGTTTCTCGGCGATCAAGCGACCTTGCTGGTCAACCGGTTTGGTTACCAGATCGTGCCCGAAGCGGAGCAGGGCGAGCCCGTCGTCAGCAGCAAGGATCTGGACAACGGAGCGGGACGTCATCAGCTCGGATTCATCGAATCCGTCCGGTCGCGCCAGGCGCCCGTCTGCAGCATCGAGGACGGGCACCGTTCCTCGACGGCGTGCCAGCTGGCAAATATTTCGTACCGCACCGGGCGCAAGATCCTCTGGAACCCGGAAAAGGAGCAGATCATCAATGATCAGGAAGCCTCCCGTTTTCTTTCCAAGAAATACCGGGAGCCCTGGTCGCTCGGTTGATCCCTTAGTCGGCTGACGTGAAATGCACGGGTCTAATCAGACCCGTCGCTTGGAGTTTGGACATTTACGCTGGCACATGAAGCACGGGGCACTTTGACCAGGGCCGAAGGCCCGGCAGTGAATAGCCCCGCCCGTGAGGGCGGGGTCTGCATGATCCCGAGTCCGAGGTCCGAAGGACCGGCACTCCGACTCTGTCGCACCTTCGGCGCTCGTTTCTAAACCTGAACTCTTTTCCCGGCCTTACGGCAGGGCCTACGCACTGCCGGGCCTTCGGCCCTAGGACGGGCTTGATAGCCCGTCCGCACATGAACCGGGCGAGTTTTGCAACAGTTTCTAATGACCCGTGCCCCAAAAGCAAAAGGGGCTGCCGGTCAATCGAGAGCCGTTCGCTGAGTACGAAGCCAGGTCGGTGGCGGTGATTGGTGTCAGGCTCAGGCAGCGCCATGTTTCTTGAACCAATCCTGCAGGCGTTTCCAGCCGTCCTCGGCAGCTTCCTTGCGATAGCTTGGACGGTAGTCGGCGTGAAAACCGTGGGGCGCATCAGGGTACAGCACGATCTCAGAGCGGCCGCCGGCAGCCTTCAAAGCCTGACGCATCTGCTCGACGGTTTCATTGGGAATTCCTTGGTCGGCCCCTCCGTACAGTCCCAGTACCGGCGCTTTCAAGGCTGCCGCCACCTCGATGGGATACTTCGGCTGCAATTCGTTGGCCTGGCCGACGAGCCGGCCGTACCAGGCCACGCCGGCCTTTAACCGGGGATTGTGGGCTGCATAGAGCCAGACGATGCGGCCGCCCCAGCAGAAACCGGTCACACCCAGCTTGTCGATGTTTCCCTTTCCCGACTTTTGAGCCCACGTGACCGTCGCGTCGAGGTCCGACATCACCTGAGTATCCGGAACCTTCGAAACCACCTTGGAGATGATCTCATTAATATTGGCGATTTTCGAGACATCCCCCTGCCGGGCGTATAACTCCGGCGCCACTCCCAGGAAGCCCAGTTTGGCGAACCGGCGGCAAATGTCTTTGATGTGTTCGTGCACTCCAAAGATCTCCTGGACCACGAGGACGACCGGGAATGGGCCGCCTGAAGCGGGTATGGCCCTGTAGGCGGGAATTTCTCCGTCCGCAACCGGTATCTTGACTTCGCCGGCCGTCAGACCGGTCGCGTCGGTCGTGATCGTCTGTGCGGTGACCGGCTGCACCGCGAGCGCGAATCCGGCCGAGAGCGCCGTGACGACAAACTGTCTTCGGGAACACTCGGTTTCGGGTAACAGGCTGAGTAAATCCTCGTACATGACTGGGCCTCCTGTCGGATTTGTGCCGGGTGTTTCAATACCGCCATATCCTGCCATGCGACGGAAAATGCCAATCCTACCCGGAGACAATCGCGGTCGCAATCAAAACGAGCGAGCACGCGAATGGGATGCCAATCAGACGGCTCTCGCTACGCGGACCGTCATGATAGAATTTCCGGGTTTCAGGCGGCCTTCGAGCGCCGCTTGCACTGCGCGCGAAACGGTTGCTGACTATGTTTCAAACAGATGGATGTTTCAACGCTACCGATCCCGGAGATCGTCGAGATGCCGGTGTCTGGCGCGTGGAGTCCTTCGTCATCGGCACGATCAGCCGGGAGAGCGGGCGCGGCCTGCGGCATGAAGCAGCATGGAGGCGGGCATGACCGTCGAGGCATTGTCGTTTGAGCTCGCCGCAAACCATCTGCGCGACGCTGTTTTCGTTCTTGATCCAAGCGGCAAGATTCTCTGGGCGAATCAGGCGGCGGCTGCTGCGGCTGGTCGCAATGCGGAGTCGCTGGTCAATCTTCGGCTGACCGAGATCCTGACCCCCCGCTCCTCAGAGATTGCCGAACCTGTGTTGGGTTCGGAACGGCCCCCGGGAGGGGCGCCCGCGCTGATCGAGCTGGACATCCTGCGTCCCGACCTTTCTTCGCGCCGGCTGGAGGTGAGCCTCAGCCGGCTGGCGGGCACCAACTCACAAACCCTTGTGGCGATTGCCCGGGACGTTTCCGAGCGCCATCTCCTGGACGAGGAAAGGCGCCGGGCGGACTTTCAAACACTCCAGTTTCAGGTTGCCCTTCTCGAACTTGGCCAGTCTCAATCGAGTAACCTCGAAGAATTTCTGACTCATGTCACGGCGTTAAGTGCGGCCACGTTGGATGTGGCCCGCGTGAGCGTCTGGGTCTACAGCGAAACCTACGCCGAGATCCGATGCGCTCACCTTTTTGACCGCGAACAAGGCCTTCACGAGAGCGGCGCGGCGCTCGAAGTCGAGCGTTACCCGCGCCATTTTGGCGCCCTCAGGGATTTCCGCACCATCGCGGCGTGCGACGCCCGCAACGACCCGCTGACGGCAGAGCTAACGGACTATCTGGCCGCCCGCGGCACGGTGTCGGTTCTGGACGTGCCCATCCGCCGGGAAGGAAAACCGATCGGTGTGCTGTGTCACGAACACACCGGCCAACCGCGTCGCTGGAAGCTCGATGAACAGAACTTCGCGGCCTCCCTCGCCGACCTGACTGCCCTCGCTTTGGAGACGAACCGGAGGCGCCTGGCGGAGTACGAACTGCGTGAGTCGCTCGACAATCTGGAATTGTTCTTTTCGCAGTCGCTCGACGGCTTCTTCTTTATGATGCTCGACCAGCCGGTCCGGTGGGGCGACAACGTCAATCAAGACCAGATCCTCGACTACGTTTTCGGGCACCAACGCATCACCAAGATCAATGGCGCCATGCTCGAGCAATACGGCGCGTCGCGCGAGCAGTTCATCGGATGGACGCCGAGCGATCTCTTCGCTCACGATCTGGCTCATGGAAGAGAGCTGTGGCGCCGTATGTTCGACGCCGGCCGCCTGCACGTGGAAAGCGACGAGCGCAGACTCGACGGCAGCCGTATGTGGGTCGAAGGCGACTACATCTGTTTCTACGACGCCGAAGGGAGAATCACCGGCCACTTCGGCATCCAGCGCGACGTCACGGAGCGCAAACAGGCTGAAGAGGCGCTGTTGAGGTTCAACCGGCGCCTGAGGCTTCTCCAACAGACGGATCACGCCATCCTGTCGGCGCACTCGCTCGAGGAAATTGCGCAGGCCGCAATAGTCCGCATCCACGAACTTGTCCCGTGCCGGCGCGCCAGCGTCGTGGTATTTGATCCGGGGGCAGGCTTGGGGCACATCATTGGCGTTTACGCGCCGGGCGCCACACAACCGGATGTTGGTTCAGAGGTCCCGCTGGGGATCTTCGGCAGCCTTGACGACCTGCGCCAGGGAAAGCCACATACCATCGCCGATATCGATCACTTTGCGGTCGAAGAGCCGGCCACTCGCCTGCGGCAACAGGGCATCCGGTCCTTCGTCAACATACCCCTCGTGGCCCGGAACGAGCTGATCGGAGTGCTCAATCTCGGTTCGGAGAACACCGGCGCCTTCTCATCGGACCACATCGAGATCGCGCAGGAAGTGGCCGACAGCCTGGCGGTCGCGATCCGGCACGCGCACCTCAACCGTCAGATTGAGCGTCACGCCGCGGAACTGGAGCAGCGAGTGGCCGAGCGTACGGCGGAGCTTTCGGAAGCGAACGCCAGCCTCCGGGAAAGCGAGGACCGCCTGGCCGGTATCTTCCGGTCGGCCATGGACGCCATTGTGGTCATCGATCAGCAGCGCATGATTGTCATCTTCAACCGGGCGGCGGAGAACACCTTCGGCTGCGCTTCCTCCGAGGTCATTGGGCAATCCATCCACCGGTTCTTGTCAGAGGATCTGATCAAGCTGCTGGGAAATTACATTGCCGTGGCGGAATCCCAGACCGGGGAGGGCCGGCTCTGGATTCCAGAAGGACTCAGGGCCATCCGCAAGGACGGCGAGAGTTTTCCCATCGAAGCGACCGTGTCGCGCTCGGTGGTATCCAGCGGTACGCTGTTCACCCTGATACTCCGCGACATCAACCAGCGGAAACAAGCCGAGGAAATGCTCGAGCAGTTGCGACGGCAGAATGTCTATCTCAAGGAAGAGCTTCAGAGCGAGGTCAACTTTGAAGAACTGGTCGGTGCTTCGGCCGCCATGCAGAAGGTGTTTCGCAGCATAGAGATGGTGGCCCAGACGGATTCCAATGTCCTCCTGCTGGGCGAAACGGGGACCGGCAAGGAACTCATCGCCCGCGCGCTCCACAACCTTGGCCGGCGGAAGCAGAATGTAATCGTGAAGGTGAATTGCGCGGCGCTGCCGGCAGGCCTGGTTGAGAGCGAGTTGTTTGGCCACGAGAAGGGCGCTTTCACGGGCGCAGTCTCGCAGAAGAAAGGACGTTTTGAGCTCGCGCACCAGGGAACCATTTTTCTGGACGAGGTCGGCGAGCTGCCGCTGGACACGCAGACCAAGCTGTTGCGAGTGCTTCAGGAACAGGAATTCGAACGCGTTGGAGGTTCTCACACCATCAGGGTAGATGCGCGTGTGATCGCGGCCACCAACCGGAACCTCGCCGAAGAAGTGCGGCGCGGCACCTTCCGGGCCGATCTGTTCTACCGCCTGAATGTATTCCCGATCGAGGTCCCTCCGCTTCGTCAGCGCAAGGACGACATCCGGCTTCTTGCCAAAGACCTGGCGCGGAAATTGTCTCAACGAATGGGCAAGCGGATCCAAAGTATCGATCGTGCAGCTCTGGACCGGCTCGAGAGCTACGACTGGCCTGGCAATGTGCGCGAGCTTGCCAACATCATCGAGCGCGGCGTAATCCTCTGCCAGGGAGGTGTCCTGCAAGAAGCACACATCGCTCTTACGAATAAGACGCCCGCACAAACCGGCTCATTTCAATCGCTGGAGGAAGCCGAGCGCGGTCATATCCTGCGGGCGCTGGAGCGCACGGGCTGGGTTCTCGCCGGTCCCCAGGGCGCAGCCGCGCTCCTCGGCATGAACCGCTCGACGCTCTGGTCCCGTATGAAAAAGCTCGGGATCGAAGCGCCCAAAACCTCTTAGTGTTGCTTCGTGTCTTTGTGCCTTCGTGGTCGAAGGCTATCTTCCGCAGTGTCGAAATTTCAACAGACCTGCTGAAATATCAGCAGTCGGATGCTCGCCGCATTTCTCAACTCAAGCGTTGTTCCCACCTGGCAAATTATTCTTGCTGCTTAGTTTACGCGACGCATGCTCATTGCCCAACAGTGTGGAACCAACCTTGCAATACGGTTGTGCGAAAGGAGACTAACCAATGGGTGGTAACTCGAGGAAGCTGATCATAGTCATGCTTGCTGCTGCGTCCTTTGCGAAGGCGCAGCACGACCATCACCAATCCGGTTCGGCGAAGCCGGCGGAACTGCTGGAAGGGCTTGGCAACCACAGTCATCCCATTGCCACGGAATCGGCGATGGCGCAGAAGTTCTTTGACCAGGGGCTGGCGCTGATTTTTGGTTTTAACCACGACGAGGCGGCGCGCCTCTTTGCTCGAGCGGCGGAACTGGATCCGAAGTCGCCGATGCCGCACTGGGGGATCGCCCTGGCGCTGGGTCCCAACTACAATCTTCCTCCGATGCCCGAACGCGAGGAAAAAGCCTGGAAGGCCATCGAGACGGCAATCGATCTGGCCAAGAGCGCCCCGGCGAACGAGCGGGCCTACGTCGAGGCTCTGGTCAAGCGTTACTCGAAGGACCCCAACGAGGACCGCAAGCAGCTCGGCGTTGCCTATAAGGACGCCATGGGGGAAGTAGTGCGGCGTTATCCGGATGATCTGGACGCCGCAACCCTTTACGCGGAATCGCTGATGAACCTCAGACCCTGGCAGCTCTGGAGCGCGGACGGCCTGCCCGCCGAAGGGACGCTCGAGATCATCGCGGTTCTGGAAGGCGTTCTGCGCCGCGACCCCAGCCATCCCGGCGCCAACCACTACTACATTCACGCGGTCGAGGCGTCGAAGAACCCGGAGCGGGCGCTTCCGAGCGCGATGCGGCTCGGCTCCCTCATGCCCGGCGCCGGCCACATCGTCCATATGCCGTCGCACATTTTCCTGCGCGTGGGCGACCACCAGTCGTCCGCCACGGTGAACGAGACGGCTTCGGACGTTGATCGCAAGTACATTGAGCGCTCAGGCGCCAAGGGTGTCTACCCGTTAATGTACTACTCGCACAATCTGCATTTCGTTTCCTTCGCCCGCATGATGCAGGGCAAGTACGACGAGGCCCTGGACTGGGCGCGGCGGCTGAGGAAGAACGTCGATGGGGCCATCGACGACATGCCGATGATCGCGTCGTATGGCACCTTCGAGTGGCTGGTTCTGACGCGCTTTGCCAGGTGGGACGAAATGCTGGCGCAGCCTGAGCCGAAGGAGAAGAACCAGTTCGTGAATGCCATGTACCACTATGCGCGCGGCCTGGCGTTTGCGGGCCTGGGCAAAGCCGGGAAGGCTCAGGCTGAGCGCGAGCGCATGCAGGTGATTACCAGCCGGGTTTCCGAGTCGGACATGCTCATGACCAACAGCGCGCGGAGCGTTCTGGAGATCGGGCTGGTGGATCTCGACGCGCGCATCGCCCGCGCCAACCGCGACATCGAGTCGGAGATTAAGCATTGGCGCTGCGCAGTCGAACTTCAGGACAAGCAGAACTACATGGAGCCGCCCGAGTGGCATTACTCGGTCCGCGAGGCGCTCGGCGGCGCCCTGCTGCGTCAGGGGAAGGCGGCTGAGGCAGAAGCCATCTTCCGCAAGGATCTGGAAATCAACCCGCGCAACGGCCGCTCGCTTTTCGGCCTGCTCGAAGCGCTCAAGATGCAGCAGAAATCGGTCTCAGTGGATTGGGTGAAAAAGGAATTCAGCGAGGCGTGGAAGTACTCGACCTCATCGCTCACGATCGGAGATCTGTAATCCCCCAAGCCGGCGTTCTTCGCGTCTTCGTGGTGGACCTCACGAAACCAACCACGAAGACGCGAAGACACGAAGAGATACCAACAGGAGTTACCTGGATGAGGTTTGGAAAGCGAACAAAGCGTATCAAGTATCTCATGCTTGCCCTGATCTTCGTTGCGGCTGTTTCCGGCCTAATTCACGGCGGCAACGCACAGGAAACAGCTCATGCTCTCATGCCCGCCCATCTCAGGGTCTGGGAGGATGAAGCCATGCACGGTTTGGAATTGCCGCGCGTCGATCGCTCCGCTTCCCCCAAGCACATCTCGGCCGACTATTACTACCGCATCCCCGTTCGGCCGATCTACAAAAGCTACCCGGTCTATGTCCCGGGCCATGAGCCTCCAGGCTATTCGGAATGGCTCAAACAGCAGGAGCCGGAAACGGTCTTCGATGCCTCCCGGCTCAAGACCGAAGCCGACTGGATCCAAGCGGGTGAGATCGTGTTCGATGCGCCCATCTTCTATGACGCCGTGGTCCGAGCTTCCGATGTCAAAGACCCGCTGTGGTACGAGAATATGGCAGTGCAGGCAGCACGAGACGGCACGCTGCCTTATTTCCGCTATGTCATAAGGGAGAAGGGGAAGGTCGAGCTGGGCACGATCTCCTGCGCCATGTGCCACACCCGTGTGATGCCCGACGGGACGGTGATCAAAGGGGCGCAAGGAAATTTCCCCTTTGAACAGGCGTCCGAAATCACCGTGCGGGCGAACTCTACTCTTGAGAGAATCCGATCTTTTGAGCGCCGTTTTTTTAGCGTTCCGTGGATTAACCCCGATCCTCTGGCGGACGTCGACCGGATGTCGCTCGATCAAATAGCCGAATGGCACGCCGCGATTCCGCCCGGCGTGATCGCCCGCCAGGGCACGAGCCCGCTCTCTCCGCCACAGATACCGGACCTGATCGGCGTCAAGGATCGGAAGTATCTGGACCATACCGGTCTTCTGATCCAGCGCTCGATCGCGGATATGATGCGTTATTCGGCGCTGAACCAGGGGGCCGACAACCTGGCCAGCTATGGCGGCTTCATCCCTGCCGCGAGAGACTTCCGCACCTTGCCCGAGCCAAAAACGCAGGAGCGCTATAGTGATGAGCAGCTCTACGCGCTGGCGCTTTACCTCTATTCGCTCAAGCCTCCGGCCAACCCGAACCCTTTCGACGATCTGGCCGCGCGCGGGCAGAAGATCTTTCAGAAACAGGGGTGCGCTACGTGCCATACACCGCCGCTCTATACCAATAACAAGCTGACGCCGGTGGATGGCTTCGCGCCACCGATCGATCACATGATGAATTACGACATCCTGCCGTTATCGGTCGGCACCGACCCGACGCTGGCGCTCAAGACCAGAAGAGGCACGGGCTACTACAAGGTGCCTTCGCTGAAAGGAGTCTGGTACCGGGGACCGTTCGAGCACAACGGCTCGGTGATGACGCTCGAAGACTGGTTCGACCCCAACCGGCTCAGCGATGACTACGTGCCGACGGGATTCAAGGGACACGGCGTGAAGACGCGCGCCGTGAAAGGGCACGAGTTTGGTTTGAAACTCTCGGCCCGAGACAAGATGGCGCTGATCGCTTTTCTCAAGACGCTGTGAACCCAACCACCAAAAGCCAAGAAGGAGAGGAAGGCTACGCTTATGAGCACATCAGACACGACAACCGCTATCAAGTGCGTTGAACTTCCTAACGGGATCGAGCTTCCCTATGTCGAGCAGGGCGATCCCTCGGGCATCCCGGTGCTGTTTCTGCATGGCTATACCGACTCGTGGCGATCCTTCGAGGGCGTCCTCCCTCATCTGCCCGAGTCCATACACGCCTTCGCCCTGTCGCAAAGGGGGCATGGCGATGCGACTCGCCCGCTGACGGGCTACCATCCCAGTGATTTGGCGGCAGACCTTGCGGTCTTCATGGATATCCTCGAGCTGGAGCCGGCCGTTATTGCCGGTCATTGTATGGGCAGCTATGTTGCCCAGCGCTTTGGGATCGACTACCCCGAGCGCACGCGGGGGATTGTGCTCATGGCCTCGTTCACCACGTTGCGAGGGAATCCACAGTTGGCCGAGCTCAGGGACGCCGTATCAAATCTTACGGATCCGATCGATCCGGGTTTTGTGCGTGAGTTTCAAATGAGTACGCTGGCACAGCCAGTGCCGCGGGCGTTTTTCGACACCGTCGTGCGGGAGAGCCTGAAGCTGCCGGCGCGCGTGTGGCGAGCGGCGCTGAAAGGCTTGATGGAAGCTGATTTTTCAAGGGATCTCGGCAGAATCGATGCCCCCACCCTTATCGTCTGGGGTGATCAGGATGCCTTGTTCCCTCGAAGCGACCAGGAGGCCCTCGCGGCGGCTATCCCGGGATCGCGGCTTGTTGTCTATCCCGGCGCCGGGCATGCCCTCCACTGGGAGGATCCGCGCCGCTTCGCCGCCGATCTGGCGGACTTTACCGAAAGTCTCGTCAACTGAGGAACCAAATACCGCCAAGCCACGAAGACCTAACGCAGCCGTGAGGCCGCAACCGAAGTGCTCTTAGTGTTTCTTTGTGTCTTCGTGTCTTTGTGGTTAGAGCTGTCTAAACAAATACCACGAAGACTCAAAGACACGAAGAAACACCAAGAATCTTGCCAAGAAAGCAAGAAGTTACGGCGTAGTAATACAAAGAAACGCCAAGAAGCGTGGGTCCCGTTGCAATAAAAAGTCATCGGTCAGGGAGATGGCTGATATAATCGGCCCAGATCGATCGTGCAACGGGTCACACCCAAGTGCGTACTTCTCGCCACTCGACATGTGGAGGCTCGCCACATCGTCGTCATAGCCATCCAGCGAGCCGGCATCCCTCCTCACCTCGACCTGGCGGTGCTTCACCTCCGTGTGGTCTGTTAAGCGAAATCCCTGACGACCGCAAGCGCCTCGCGTTAGCCGAAGCCAGTCTTCGTGCGCGACGCGTCGCTACCGTGATGGACAATCTCACAATTGACGGAGGTCTCAATGAGATACTTGCTGAGTTGTGTGCTATGTCTTTTTGCCCTCGTGCCCGCATGGACGCAGGTTAACACGGCTGATATCGTCGGGATTGTAACCGACGAATCGGGCGCGGTGCTTCCGGGCGTGACCATTACCGTCGAGAATCTGGCAACCAAGGTCGTGCGGACGACGCTGAGCGATACCACGGGGAACTATCTAATGGCGTTGCTACCCGTTGGCCGCTACACGCTCCGGGTTGAGCAGACCGGATTCAGGGGCTGGAGCGTGCCGGAAATTGTCCTCGCGGTCGGTGATCGCCTGCGGGTCGATGTTCGGCTGGAAGTCGGACAGCTGGAGCAAACGGTCGAAGTCCAGGCGCAGGCACCGGCGCTACAATCGGATTCGTCGTCGCTCGGCAGCCTGGTCAACGAGCGCGCCGTCCAGGACCTGCCTCTCAACGGACGAAATTTCATCCGCCTGGCGCAGGCGGCGGCCGGCGCGAATGAGAGTGTCCCCAATGCCCTCTCGAGCGGCAACCGTCCCGACGACCGCCGCCGCACCTCCTCCGTGGCCGTGAACGGGCAGCGCGACTTCGTCAACAACTTCCTGGTCGACGGCATGGACAACAACGAGCGCTCGATCGGCACCGTGGTCGTCAAGCCGGCCATGGATGCGCTGGCCGAGTTCAAGGTCCAGACGAATCTGTACAGCGCCGAGCTCGGCCGCACCGCGGGCGGAGTGATCAACCTGGTCACCAAGTCGGGAGGCAACGAGTACCATGGCTCCCTCTTCGAGTTCTTTCGCAACGATATCTTCGACGCCAAGAATTTTTTCTCCCCGCCCGGTCCTGCCCCCAAGTTCCGCCAGAATCAGTTCGGCGGCAGCCTCGGGGGTGCCATCAAACAGAACCGCACGTTCTTCTTCGGGGATTACGAAGGCTTTCGCCAGCGTCAGGCGCAGATCTTTGTTTCGACCGTGCCGACGGCCGAAATGAGACTCGGCAACTTCGCGGGCATCAACCCGATCTTCGATCCGATGACTCTGCGCGCCGATCCGAATAACCCCGCCGTCTCCATCCGCGACCGCTTTCCGGGCGACGTCATTCCGGCCAACCGGCTGGAGCCGATTGCCGTTCGCCTGCTGACCCTGTATCCCCAGCCACAGCGCCCGGGTCTGGCTAACAACTTTACTCACGCGCCGGTGAAGAAGCAGCGTGACGACACCTTCGACATCCGCATCGACCATCGCTTCTCCGAACGCGACTCCTTGTACGGGCGCTACTCCTTCAACGACACCGATACCTTCACGCCGCCGCACCTTCCCGCGGTGGGAGACATCGAAGCCGGCGGTGACCGCTTTCAGTTTTCCGGTCCGGCGCTCCAGCGCTCGCAGGGCGTGCACCTAAATTACGTCCACACCTTTCGCCCCGACCTGCTGGCCGAGTTCAAGGCTGGATTCGTGCGCTTCGCCATTTCTTCTCTCACGCCGAATTACGGCAAGGACGTGAGCGAGCAGTTCGGCATCCGCGGGGCGAATTTCGACATCAACAGCTCGGGCCTGACCCCGATGACGATCGCCGGATTCCGGGGGATTGGCGACAGCAATTTCGTGCCGCTGATTGGCTTCAACAACATCTTTCAGTATGTCGGCAGCGTGACCCACATCCGTTCCGGGCACAGCATCAAGACCGGCGCCGATTTCCGCCGCCGCCAGTTCACTCTGTTCCAGGGCCCGCAGCCGCGCGGCGACTTCGAATTCAACGGGAACTTCACCAACGACCCGTCGGGCGCAGTCGCGGGGAGCGGCAACAGCATGGCCTCGTTTCTACTGGGCCTGCCCGCATTGACCACGCGAGGAAACCATCTGGTCTGGCCGGGGATGAGAACCTGGGAACTCGCCATCTACCTGCAAGACGACTGGCGCGTCGCCCGGTGGCTCACGCTGAACCTCGGGTTGCGCTACGAGGTGTTTACGCCGCTGGTCGAGGTTGCCGATCGCATCTCGAACCCGGATCTGGCGACCGGTCGGATTCTTGAAGCGGGCAAGAACGGCGTCTCGCGCAGCGTCGGGGTGGTCACGGATCGAAACGACCTGGCGCCGCGATTCGGTTTTGCCGCCACGCTCGGCCGCGGCACCGTGCTGCGCGGCGGCTTCGGCTTAAACTTCTACCCGGCGAATTACGGCTCGAGCGCTCACTTCCGGAATCCGCCGTACGTCAGCTTGTTCTCGGTCGCCACGACACCGTTGACTCCGATCAACACGCTGGCTGAGGGATTGCCGCTGCCGGTGGCGACGGACCCGGCCAATCCGAGGGGTAACCTGACCGCCGTCGCCCTTGATTTCCGTTCCAGTTATGTCCAGCAGTACAACCTGACCTTGCAGCGCGAATTTGCCGGAGGCATGGTAGTCAGCGCGGGCTATGTCGGGGCGTTGTCGCGCAAGCAGTTGAGCACTCCCAACGTCAACCTGGCGTTGCCTGGTCCAGGGGCGATCCTCCCGCGACGCCCCTACTTCGCGCAGTTCCCGAACGTCAACAACATCACGCTCGTGCAGACCGATTCAATCGCCAACTACCACGCGCTCCAGGCAACGCTCGAGCGGCGCTTCAGCAAGGGCTTCACCCTGATGTCCAATTACACCTGGGCGCACGCGATTGACGACACGCAGACCACGGCGGGAGGCAAACCGGGCAGCGGACCGTACCCCCAGCTGGTCAACAATCGAACGCTGGAGCGCGCGAGCTCCGACATCGACGTCCGCCAGCGCTGGGTGCTCGGGACTAACTATGAATTGCCGTTTGCAAGAAACGCCACCGGGTTCGCGGCGCAGCTCATGAAGGGGTGGCAGGTGAACGCCATCGCCGTCGCGCAGACCGGCCTGACCTATTCGATCCAGAATGCCGCCAGCCGCGCCAACACAGGCGGCGGCGACCGGCCCCACCGCATCGCCGACGGCACTCTTCCCTGAGGACCAGCGCAGCGTCAATCGCTGGTTCGATACCTCGGCCTTCGTGCCGCAGCCGTTTTTTGAAATCGGCAACGCGGGCCGAAACATTCTTTACGGTCCTCCGCAGCGGCAGCTGGATTTCTCCGTGTTCAAAAACTTCACCGTGACCGAGAACAGCCGGCTGCAGTTCCGCGCCGAGGTCTTCAACCTGACCAACACGCCGAACTTCGGGGTGCCGCAGCAGACGCTGGGCACGCCCGACTTCGGAACGATCAATAACACGGCCAATGCCGGTCCCAGACAGCTTCAGTTCGCGCTGAAGCTTCTGTTTTGAGGTGGAGGATTCTTAGCGTCTTTGAGCCTTGGTGGTATCGTTAGACAGCTCTAACCACGAAGACACGAAGAAACCCTCTTATGGGGCAAACATTTCTTGGAGAACCGAGAGCGTTCTGGCCAGAGTCGCCGGAGCAAGCTGCCCAAGCCTTCGTGAGAGTCGCTCCTGATCGACCGTGCGAATCTGGTCGACGACGACGTAACCAGCCTTGCCATGGAACCGGCACGGCACTCGGAACGGATATGAGTGACCGCCGGTGGTAAGCGGGGCAACGATGAGAGTGTGCAAGTGTTCGTTCAGCTCGTCAGGCGAAACGACCACGCATGGTCTCCTCTTGCGGATCTCACGGCCCCTTGTGGGATCAAGGTTTACGAGGAACACATCGCCACGTCTGGCCAAACGTGACACTACCATTTCCAATCCTCGTCCTCGAAGTGGGTGGGAGTGGGCTCTTCAAGAAGGCGATCTTCGCCGCGTTGCCGCATTTGCCTCGCGGCCTCGCCCCAGCCGTATCGCGGCCGGGCCGTAGACATGATGACGATTGCCCCGTCACGAACGCGAACCTCAACCTCGTCCGTGAGGCCGGCCTCTTCGATGAGAGGCTTAGGCAGCCTGACGCCTCGCGAATTTCCGATGCGGACAAGACGAGCCTTCATGATAGTGCCTCCAGTCTGTAGTTACAATGTACCCACAGAGGAAGGCGCGAGTCAACGCATTAACCGCAAAGACACTAAGGTTCGCTCGGGGACTTCGCCCCGAACGAAAGGCCCCTTCTGGACGACAACATGTTGGTTTGAACGTGTCGCTCAGCGCCTAAGACACTAGGAGGCAAAAAGCGCACCATAACATTTGACTGGCACACTGAGCGGTGGTGTAATCCCCTCAAACTGCGGAGGGATTGCCATGACTCAGAAACTTGCTGTTCTCTTTCCACTGGCGTGTGCCCTCAATCTGGCGTGCGCCGCCAATCTTCTTGCTCAGCTGACCGTGTCCACGATCCGTGGCTCAGTTCGCGATCCGAGCGGCGCCGTGGTCGCCGGCGCGAACATCACGATCACGAATCTCGGCACCAACATCGCGCGCACGACCATCGCCAACGAAAACGGCGATTACGAAATCCCCGAGCTTCAGCGCGGCTCTTACCGGCTCACCGCGAGCGCGCCGGGCTTCAAGAATTTCGTCGCCGACAATATCATTCTGGAAACCAACCAGATTCGCCGCATCGACATTGCTTTCGAGCTCGGCGCCGTGGACGCGGAAGTGGTGGTCAAGGCCGACGCGGCGGTAATCTCGACCGAATCGGCCAAGATCCAGGCGTCGTTCACGAGCCAGCGCTTTGACGACGCGCCCTGGGTGGGCGACGGGCGAAATCCGCAGGTCGTCATGACGACCCTTCCCCTGGTGCAAAGCGTGACCGGCCTCTACACGATTCAGATCGCCGGGCAGCCCAACACGCAGGTGCAGACGGCCATTGACGGCGTTCCGGGCGAAGGGAGCTCGCTGCAGGCCTCCAACGTCCACGTGATGGAGGAAGTGCAGGTGGTGATGGCCAATAACTCGGCGGAATACGCGCGCCCGGCCTCGATGGTCATGACCACCAAATCGGGCACCAACGAGTTCCACGGACGGGCCGTCTACTGGCACCAGAACTCGGCGCTCTCCGCGCGCAACTTTTTCGACGCTACCAAGCCCAAGAACCTGTTCCATACCATGAACGGAGAGATTGCAGGTCCGGTGTTGCGCGACCGCACCTTCTTCTTCTTCTCCTGGAGCGGCCAGCGCTGGCCCAGTTCGACCTTCTACCGGCGCGACGTTCCGACCGAACAGATGCGGCGCGGCGACTTCTCGCAACTCCTCTCCCTGCCGCAGCCCATCACGGTGCGCGATCCGCTCACGAACACTCCCTTTCCGAACAATGTGATTCCCACCAGCCGGATCAACCCCACGATCCAGCGAGTATTCGACAACTATCTGCACGCTCCCAATCTCGGTGGGCCCAATGCCTTCGCCAGCAACTACGGTTTTCTTTTTCCCTATCCGACGGATCTCTTCACCTGGAACAGTTACGACGTTCGCGTCGACCACAAGATCGCTCAAAACAACACCGTCTATTTTAAATTGCTCAACAGCAAGCCGCTCTATGTGCTGAACGGCCCCTTCCCGGAACTGACCTGGACCCGGATCCGGAAAAGCTCGACGTGGGTTGTGGAAGACACCCACGTCTTCTCGCCGGTCCTGGTGAACTCGTTCCGATTCGGATTGTATAGACCGGATGTCATCGACGGCGACGAAGTGGACGGCTTCACGCCCTTGCGCGGTGATGCGGTGGTGTCGGAACTGGGGATCCAGGGCGTGAACCCCCAGGGGCTGAGCGCCATGGGATTCCCGCGCATCGATATTACGGGTTACCAGAACCTTCGCATCAACCCGGGCGGCTATATCCAGAAGGACAAATCATGGGACATCGCCGATAATCTCACGTGGGCCAAGGGGAGCCACGTGCTGAAGCTGGGAATGGAGTTTCGGCCCCAATCCATGTTCAGCGGCGCCGTTCCCGAGGGCAGCTACGGCGTGTTCAACTTCAACGGATCGCTGACCGGCTACGGCGCAGCCGATTTCATCCTTGGATTGCCCTTCTCCAGCCAGCGCCTCGATCCTCGGACAAACCGCACGCGAATCGACAGTGAGCTGGGCATCTACGCTCAGGACACCTTCAAAGTCAACAGCCGGGTGACGCTGGAACTGGGTCTGCGGTGGGACCGTTTCGGCCAGACCGATTACGAGGACGGGTTGATCTACAACTGGGATCGCCAGTCGGGTAACGTCATCGTGCCGGAGGAGGCGATGCCGGAGGTCAGCCCTCTGTATCCGACCAATACGATCAAGCTGGTGACCGGCGATGCGCAACAGCATCCTTCCCTTAGCAACTTCGCTCCGCGCCTTGGTGTCGCGTATCGCCCCTTCGGAAACAATTTCGTGATTCGCGGGGGCTATGGCGTCTATACCGAGAGCCTCGGCCGCTTCGCCCGAGCCGAGGGCGGCGGTCCCTTCGAGATCAGCGAGACGTTCTTCAATGCGATCCGGGACGGCCAGCCGCTGTTCGCCATGCCCAACCCCTTTCCGGCCGGATCGGGGACGATTCCCTCGCAGAGCGTGAACGGATTCGACCCTGACACGAATAACGGCCGCATCCACCAGTTCAATTTCACGATCGAGCGTCAGTTCCGGGATATAGGCATCCGGGTTTCCTATCTCGGCTCGCGCTCTCGCGGTCTGAACTATACGCGAAACCTGAACAAGCCCGAGCCGAGTCTGACTGCCTTCAACCAGGCGCGCCGGCCTTTCCCTCAGTTCGTCAATACCAATTACGCCTTTACCGACGGCGCGGCCAATTTCAACGCCATGACGCTGCAAGGGCAGCGCAGGGTCGGCCAGGTCATGTTCGACGCCCACTGGACCTGGGCCTCCAATTATTCCAAAACGCTGAACCTCGAGAACCCATACGCGCCTCTATTCTGGAACCGGGATCCGAGCACGGTGCGGCATCGCGTCGTGCTGAACGCCCTCTGGTATTTGCCCTTCGGCAACGGCAAGCAGTTTCTGTCCGATGTGAACAAGGTAGTGAACCACGTTGTGGGCGGGTGGCAGCTTTACTGGATTGCCTACATGGAGAGCGGGCAATTCTTCTCGCCGTCTTTCGCGGGCGCCGATCCTTCAAACACAAACACCGTAGGGGGCCTGCCCGACCGCATCGCCAACGGCAACCTTCCGTCTTCCGAGCGGACGCTCAACCGCTGGTTCGACACCACGGCGTTCGCGCGCCCGCCTGCCGGACGGTTCGGCAACAGCGGCGCGAACATCCTGGAAGGCCCGGGCCTCCACTATCCACGATCTGACGCTGGGCAAAACCTTCCCGATCACCGAGCGCTGGAGATTTACCATGATGGCGGCCGCCCAGAATGTCTTCAATCAGGCCAACTTCAACAATCCCGGATCAAATCTGTCCGCGCCCAATACCTATGGCGTCGTTACCTCGACCCGCGCTTTCGCTCCGGCGAGGCAGATCATGATTCGCTTGCGCCTGGAGTTCTAGATCGGCGACCGAACCACCAAGACGCGAAGGCTCGAAGAAGCACTAAGAACCTTGTTGGCGAAGGTGTGCCGTCTCGCGTTGCTGCTCCTCGTCGTTCCTCATATCCTCGCGGATAATACGCCGGTCGGGTCGCGCAAGGTCCGCGCCCGGCGCGTCGATAAAGCGCCGACTCTGGATGGACTGGTCACGGAAGATCTCTGGAGCGGGATCGCGCCGGCCGCCGCCTTTGTTCAGCAGGAGCCGAACGAGGGCGCCTCCGCGACGGAGTCGACCGAGATCCGGATCGCGTTTGACGACAACAACCTCTACATCGGGATCATCTGCTTCGACTCCGAGCCCGACAACATCGTCGTTACTCAGAACCGCCGGGACGCGTCTCTGATCGACACCGACTCGGTCGAGATCCTGCTCGATACCTTCCACGACCGGCAGAATGCCTTCATCTTCGGAACCAGCCCGACCGGCATCGAGTACGATGGCCAGCTCTCGAAAGCCGGCCAGGGACGGGGCGGAGTCGGGACGCCCGCCCGCGCTGGTGGGGCCGGGGGCGGCGGGGGCGCCCAGCGGGGCGGCGCCTCGGCCTTCAATCTGAACTGGGACGGAGTGTGGAAGGTCTGGTCGAAGGTCACGGAACGGGGCTGGGAGAGCGAGATGGTGATTCCGTTCAAGACGCTCCGGTACACACCCGGCTCGGACCGCACATGGGGACTGAACATCACCCGCAACCTTCGCCGCCGCAACGAGCAGTCGTTCTGGGCGCCGGTATCCCGGGGCTTCACATTCAACGATGTCGCGATCGCCGGAGAGCTCGAAGGACTCGACGTGGAGGTACATCGCAACCTGAAGCTTCTTCCCTATGTGCTCGGCGGCTTCAAACAGAACTACACCGAGCCCGACGCCACCGATCCGGCGCTGAATGCCGGTCTGGACTTGAAGTACAGTCTCACCCCCGGTCTGACGCTCGACGCCACCTTCAACACGGACTTTGCGCAGGTCGAGGTCGACGAGGAGCAGGTCAACCTGACCCGCTTCGACCTCTTCTTCCCGGAAAAGAGACCCTTCTTCCTGGAAAACTCCGGGTTCTTCGAGTTCGGCACGCCCCGGGAGGTTGAAGCGTTCTTTTCGCGGCGGATCGGTATCGACCGCTCGGGGATCGAGGTGCCGATCGACGCCGGCGTCCGGTTAAGCGGGAAGATGGGGAACTACGAGATCGGAGCGCTCGACATGATGACACGCGAGGTCGAGGGCGTCGTGCCGGCGAACAACTTCAGCGTGCTGCGGGTAGCCCGCGAATTGCGCAACCGCTCCTCGATCGGCCTCATCGCCGTGGGCCGGAACTCATTGACCGGCGGAACCTCGGCGCCCTCGTACAATTACACGTTCGGCGCCGATCTCAACATCGGGTTTGGCCGCCACGCCAACTGGTTCAACTACCTGGCCAAGAGCCTGACCCCAGGACTCACGGGCCGCGACCACGCGGCCTCGTCTGTCCTGGCCTACGATGACGAGCATCACCGGGCCGATGCCGGCTACACGGAAGTCGGACGCGACTTCAACCCCGAAGTCGGCTACGTCCAGCGTGTCGGATTCCGCAAGCCGACGATCGGCTACCGGTATACGCATTATCCCGAAGGCAAGCTGCTGCGCAGCATCTTCCCGCACTTCCAGTGGAATCGCTGGTACACGCTCGAGACCAACGAGAAAGAGTCCGCGTTCGAGCACTACCATCTCGACACGCGCTGGCAGAACGGCTCGAGCCTGGGGCTTGCGTTGAACCGCAACTTCGAGCGGCTCGACAAACCGTTCGAGGTGAGCCCGGGCGTCCTGATCCCTCCCGGGCGTTACGACTACAGCGAGATGGTCCTTAACTACGGGACCGATCCCAGCGCACACCTTCTGGGCCTCGGGCAACTTCTCAGTGGGCGACTTCTACTCCGGAACGATCCGGACCATCAACGCGAGCGGCGGCTACCGCTATGGCCAGAATATCAGCTGGACCGCAAACTACGTCCGCAACTTCATCGCGCTACCCGAAGGGGATTTTACGACCGACCTGGTCGGTCTGCGCTTCAACTGGTCTTTCACGCCCAAGAGCTACCTTCAGTTCTTCAGCCAGTACAACAGCCAGACTGGCCAGGTCGGAACGAATATAAGGCTCGCGCTGCTTTCGACCTCGAGCACGGGCTTCTTCGTGGTCTACAACACGCGTGTGGCCACCGAAGATTACCTCGATCCGCACGGCGACCAGCGCCGGACGATGAGCCGTGTGCTGATGGTCAAGTTCAACTACCTTTTCGATTTCTGACCGCGTAACCACGAAGACACGAAGACACGAAGAAACACTAAGAATCTTTGCCAAGAAAGCAAGGAGGCAAGAATGGAAATCACGGCTGTGTTCAAGAGTATGCGTGTGCTGTTCTTTGTGGCATGGCTGGTCGCTGCCTTCCCCGTGGTGCTGTCGGCGCAGCGGGCTCTGGGCGAGTTCGAAAAGTCCGGCGATGTTGGCGTGGTCGAGCACAAAGGCGCGGTTGAGCACAATCCGGGCTCCAACACCTATCGCATTACCGGGAGTGGCGCCAACATGTGGGCCGGGACGGACGCATTCCACTTCCTGTGGCGTTCGGCGTCCGGGGATATCAGCATAACCGCCGATTTCGAGTGGGTCACGAGCGGTGGAAATGCCCACAAGAAGGCGGGACCCATCCTGCGCTCCGGGCTCGCGCCTGACGACGCCTACGCCGATCTCGTCGCGCATCAGGATGGACTGATCGCGCTGCAATTCAGGAGGACGAAGGGCGGGCCGACCGAGGAACTGCGCACCAGCATCAAGGCGCCGGCCACCCTGCGGCTGGAACGCCACGGCGAGGTCATCTCCGCCGAGGTGGCCCCCCGAGGAGGCGCATTCCAGCCGGTGGGGGCGCTCTCTCTGTCGTTGCCGGAAACCGTTTACGCCGGCCTCGCGGTCTGCTCGCACGACGTAAAGGTTGCGGAAACGGCTTTGTTCTCGCGCGTGGCTGTCCGCAATGACGGCGTCATCGATCTCAAGGAGCGGCATGGTCGAGAGCACGCTGGAGACCATCGAGATCGAAACCGGCCAGCGGCGCATCATCCATCGGGAGACGGCGCACTTTGAAGCGCCCAACTGGTCGCCGGACGGCCGCTCTCTCTTTTACAACGGAGGCGGCAAACTGTACCGCATTCCCGCAGACGGCGGCACGCCCGAGCTGATCGAGACCGGATCGCTGCGGCTTAACAACGACCACGGCTTGTCCCCGGATGGCCGGCAGATGGCGATCAGCGGGTCCGCGTCCGGAGGGTCGCAGATCTGGATTGTCCCCGCGACCGGAGGAGAACCGCGCCTCGTGGTCGAGCAGCGGCCGTCGTACTGGCATGGCTGGTCTCCGGACGGCAAGACCCTGGCTTACTGCGCTCAGCGCAGTGGGGAATACGACATCTACACGGTTTCCGTGGATGGCGGCGAAGAGCGCCGACTGACGACAGCGCCCGGCCTGGACGACGGCCCGGACTACTCACCGGACGGGCAATGGATCTACTTCAACTCCGAACGCACCGGACTGATGCGTATCTGGCGCATGCGCGCCGACGGGTCGGGGCAGGAGATGGTTTCGGTTGGAGCGCCATCCGGCGACTGGTTCCCCCATCCCTCGCCGGACGGCCGGTGGCTTGTGTATCTCGCCTATGATCCGAGCGTCAAGGGACACCCGCCTAATAAGGACGTGCAGTTGAAGATCATGCCGGCGGGCGGCGAACCGAAGGTGCTCGCCACGCTTTTCGGCGGCCAGGGGACGATAAACGTGCCTTCGTGGTCGCCCGACAGCAAGCGCTTTGCGTTTGTTTCGTACCGGCTGGTTGCGCGCAAGACCGGGCAGTGAGTAACAAATACCACTAAGACTCAAAGACACGAAGAAACACGAAGCATCCTTGCAGCTAACGTCCTTTGGCAACGACGTCAGACAGCTCGCTGCCGAGAAAACGCTCGCGCAGGCCGGCGTCGTCGACGTGCGAGAGGATCCGATCGCTGCAGCCACGGGCCTCGATGACCAGCGCGTCACTCCCGTCCACGTCGATCTGCACGGCCAGCGCCTTCAGCAGCAACGCCGGGTCGCCCAATCGGCGCGCGATCTCGACGCCGCGTGAGGCATCAACAATGGCTCCCGGCACGTCGTCGATCGCCTTCTTCGCGCGCGCCCGGGTCACGAGGCCAAGCGCCTCGTACTTCGGCCTCGATCGCGCCTGGCTGTCCGTGATCCCGTCGGAAGCGGCCGCGATCGCCGCCTGCCACTCGCCGCGCTCGAGCGCCAGCTCCGCTCGGGCCTGGCTCAAGCGCAGGCGCCACAGCCAGCCGTGCCAGCCGCCGGCTGCGACGACGGCACGGGCGACATCGTCCATGATGGCGTCGGCTCGGCCCGGCTCGTGCGCGCGGGCGAAAACGGTAAGCAGGTCGATTCCCGCGCTTACAAAAGCGGGCGGAAAACTGACCCGCCGCGCGAGTTCGCGGGCTTCGTTGGCGATCTCTTCCCCTCGCGCGTAATCGCCCAGCGCGATGTGGACCCCGGCAGACATGCAGATTCCTCGCGCCAACATCGGCAGCACGCCATGGCGGCGGCCGAAATCCCGCATTTCGTCGAACGCCCGTCGCGCCTCCGCGTACCGGCCCGCACCTGCGAGGCTGATGGCCAGGTGCTGGAGCGCGAAGACGCGGTAGGTGGGATCCTGGCTGGCGCGAGCTTGTTCGACCGACTCGACGGCTCGCTGCAATGCCTCGTCAACCAAGCCTAGATGGTAGAGGGATATGACAGCGCGCGCGAGTCCGAACGTCCTTGCACCGCCAATGCGCGCCATGGCCTGCCGATCCATCGCTACCGCGCCGGGCACATCTCCTTCCGCGTTCAGCGCGCCGCCGAGCCATGACATCGCGTCAGCCACGAAGTCATCACGCCCGAGCGACTCGGAAAGCGGCAGCGCCTCGCTGGCGTAACGCCGGACGGCAGGCACATCGAGCAGCCAGAACGAGCATTTGGAGAGTTCCAACAGCAGTTGGGTACGCAGCGTCGATTCTGCTGGATCGACCAGCTCGAGCGCAGCCTCGAGCTCGGTCCTGGCCGGTCCCCAGAGACCGACGTCCGCGAACGCCCGCCCGCGCCGGAAATGGAGATCTAACCTGCGCGGTCTCAGCCCGGGTCCCTGCGTGAGCAAATCCAGTGCCTGCAACGCGGTGAGGTAGAAACGCGCGGCCTCCTCGAGCGCGAAGGCTGCGGCGGCGCGCTCGGCCGCTCGTATGGCGTACTCGATGGCCTTATGAGCAACAGCCGCCGACGCGGCCTGAGCATAGTGGTAAGCCAGATCCGCGAGCGGTGGATCATCGGACGGTGCGAGCCGCTCGATGGCTTCCGCGACCAGACGGTGCAGGCGCGCCCGGCGTGCTGCGGTGAGCTCCTCGTAGAGGGTGTCGCGCACAAGCGCGTGAGTGAAGGCGTAACGGTCCGGAGCGCCAGGCACGTCCTGTACGAGGCGCGCCGCGATAGCTTCGTCGAGGATGTCGAGCAGCTGCTCCTCCGGCAGCTCGGCGAGCGTGTTCAGGACCGGCAGGCTGAATTCCCGGCCGACGACCGCGGCCAGGCCCAGCACGCGATTGCAGGCCTCGCTGAGCCGGCTGAGGCGGCGTCCAATCACCTCTCGTACCCCTTCCGGCAATCCCCCTGGATCGCCGGAAGCACGAGTCCCGCTCGTCCGGTTGGGCAAGCGCTCCAGTCTCAGAGAGGTGCCGCAGCACCTCGCCGACGAAGAACGGATTCCCTTCGGTCCTTCCGGAAACCAGGCGAGTGAGACCGGGCGGACTCTCACGTCCGATCCACTGTCCGATGAACTGGCTTACGTCGCTCTTCCTTCAGACCGCGCAAGCCGATTCGCGTCACGCCTTCCTCGCGGCGCAGCTCGGCGAGCATCTCGGCGAGCGGGTGTGTGCGACCCAGTTCGGTTTCGCGGTAGGTCGCGACGATACAAAGCGAGGCCGCGTGCGACGAGCGCAACAGGTGCCGCAGGAGCAGCAGCGTCGGCCGATCGGCCCAGTGCAGATCCTCGAGCACTATCAGCAAGGGCCGTGACCGCGCGATCGCCGACACGAGCGCCGCCACTGCCTCGAACAGCCGGTAGCGCCGGCCTTCGGGATTGGACTCGACCGGCGCCGGAACCAGCGGGACACGACGGGCGAGGGGCGCAATCAGCTGGGCCAACTCCCAGATTCCATCGACGTCAGCGAGCCGCGCCTCGAGCACCGCAGGCGGGCATTCACGCAGATACCATTCGAGCGCCTCGACGAAGGGCTGGTGGGGCACGAGAGCTTCCTGGTCGCAGCGCCCGAACAGAACATTCGCCTCCGGCCCCACCGAACGAGCGAACTCCGTCACCAATCGAGTCTTTCCGATACCGGGTTCGCCGGCGACAAACGCAAGCTGACGCCGGCCGGTCGAAGCGCGCTTCCCAGGCGGCGCGGAGTAGCTTCCATTCCTGCTCGCGCCCGATCAGGACAATCTGGCTCGCCCCGGCGGACGAGAGCGCCGGCGGCGCCGGAACGATCCAGGCCGCGCCGTCGTCTTCGTTGGCGGGCGGGACTGAAGGTCTCGAATTTGATATCGCGTCGAGCGCGGCCAGCATTTCGCCGGCGTGCTGGTACCGGCGCATCGGATCGCGGGTGAGGCACCGATCGATGATGCGGCGCAAGGCAGGAGCCACGTGGGATGGTGGAGGTGTCGGCGACTCGCCCAGAATTGCGGCCATCAACTCAGCCACAGTCGGCCGCGTGAACGGTCGCGTACCCGAAGCAAGTTCGTGGAGCAGCACGCCAAGCGCCCAGACGTCACTTCGCGCGTCGGGCTGCGCGCCACGCAATAGTTCGGGGGCCATCGCATACGGGGTGCCGCCGGTCAGCCCGGTATCCGTGACCCCTGTCTCCACCGCGGCGTGACGACGAGCCAGCCCGAAGTCGACCACTTTGATCCGGCCTGCCTCCGAAATCAAAACATTGGCGGCTTTCAGATCCCCGTGCACGACGTTGCGCTCGTGGGCGTGCGCGAGCGCGCCGGCGACCTGCACGGCCAGCTCCAGCGCGAGCTCCGGCGGCTTCGGTCCTTCGGCGATTACATCGCTGAGCGGCCGCCCGTCGACGTACTCCATCACGATGAAGCTGCGGTCGCCGTGCTCCGCGACTTCGTGGACCGTGCAGATGTTGGGGTGATTGAGCGCCGAGGCCGCCCGGGCTTCATTGAGGAGCCGCCTGCTGACGTTGAACTCATCCGTTGGATGGATGAGCTTGATGGCGACGGGACGCTGCAGGCGCGTGTCGAAGGCGCGATAAACGACGCCCATGCCACCGGCGCCTATGACGCGTTCGATTTCGTAATGCCCGAGCCGGTCGTTAGGAGCGAGCAATGATTTTCCCCTTCCTGCCGTGCGAGCGGCTGTGCTCGAAAGACCGGATTGTATCAGAGTCTACGTCCCTGGTGTCTTCGAGTCTTTGTGGTTAGCGCGGTAGAACAAAAACTCAAGACGCGAAGACTCGAAGAAACTCAGACAATTTTTCGTTACAATGGACGACATGCGACTTGTTCTGCTTGCTTTGTGTTTCGCATTAGCGGCATTCGCTGCGCCGCCCGTTGTCCAGGTGGACAAGCCGATGCCGCCGCCGGCCTGGGCGCTGGCTGAGCGCGCGCTCTTGAAGGCCTACACCGATGCGGCCGCCGAGTTCGCGGCCAAATACGTCGACGACCGCGGTTTTTTCCGCTGTATCGAACGGTGGGGCGGCAACGACGGCCCCGACGACGTCATGGAGACGTTCACTCCCTGGCCGCTGCTGCACGCCCTGGGCGCGCCGGATTCGATCCTCGACTTGTACCGAAAGGCCTGGGAAGGGCAGCTGGTTCAGTTCACGCAGGCCCGGGCTCCCTCGACCCAGATGGCCAAGAACGGGATGTACTACAGGGAATTCCCGGCTTCGTTTGACTGGGAACATAACGGCGAGGGTCTGGCGCCCTTCCACTTTTACGCGCTGAGCGCGCCCAGCGACGCGCTCTACATACAGCGCATGCGCCGGTTCGCAGGCTTCTACATGAATGAGGATCCCGAGGCGTCCAATTACGATTCCAAGAACAAGATCATTCGCAGCCTGCACAACGGCAGCCGCGGCCCGCTGCTGACGCCGGCCTCGGTCTTCGATTGGGGCGGCGAAACCGTGCCCGGACAACCGGAGCGCCACAACCGTTATCGCGACGCCGCCAACATTCGGGGCGACCACCCGCTGAATCTGGGCGCCTGCTCGCTGGCGTTCAACGCATACGCGCTCACCGGCGAGCGCAAGTACCGCGACTGGGTGCTCGAATATGCCGGCGCCTGGCGGGATCGCGTCATGGCCAACAAGGGCAACATCCCAACCAACATCGGTCTGGATGGAACCATTGGCGGTGAATGGCAAGGCAAGTGGTATGGCGGAACCTTCGGCTGGAACTTCGATCCGTCCACCAGCGGCCGCAATTACTACATGCGCGGCGCGCGCACCGCTTTCGGCGAAGCCTTCTTACTCACCGGGGATGCGAGCTTCGTCGAGCCTCTACGGCGCCAACTTTCAAATCTTTATGCCGCCAGCCGGCAACAGGACGGCCGCGTTTTATTGCCGCAAAAGTATGGCGACAACGGCTGGTACGGCTTTACCCCGAACCAATACTTCGAAGTGCAGCGTGACATCTACCTCTGGCTGATGGACCCGGCGGACCTCAAGTGGCTGTCCAATGACCCCTGGCTGCGCTACCTGGACGGTAAGAATCCCGACTATCCAATTCGTTCTTTAGAAGCCGACTTTGAGCGCTTGCGGCGCCGCGTCCACGGGATGCGCCAGGACCTCCGGACAGCGGATACGCGGCCCTCCGACGGCGCACAGTCTTTCAGTCCGGTGGCTACCGATACGCTGGTGAACCTGATGCTCGGGGGAAACGATCCCGGCAAGGATGGCAATATTCTGCACAGCCGGCTCCGCTATTTCGACCCCGTACATCGCCGCGCCGGATTGCCGGAAGACGTCGCCGCGCTGGTCGAGAAGATCACGCCGGGTGACGTGGTGCTGACGCTGGTCAACACCAGTCCGGTCCACGCTCGTCAGCTGGTGGTGCAGACGGGGGCTTTCGCGGAGCACCAATGCGTCTCGGTGGAAGCGGGCGGCAACAAAATTGCAGTCGACGCGCCGCACTTCACCGTAAGGATGGCGCCGGGAACCGGCGGCACCCTGACCATTACGATCAAGCGCTATGCGAACCAGCCTACCGCGTCGTTTCCATGGGACCGTTGAAAACGGTGAGCCCGCTCGCGCGCGCCGCGATCGAGTTTCTGAGACCTGGATCAAGGTCGAGCATCCAATTCAACAGGCACACACGAAATTTCGTTGGAGACGACAATGAAGACTGAATGGTCCTGGGCCGCCGTGGTCACGCTTGCGATTCCCCTGAGCGTGGCGGGTGCTGAGAAGCCGCGCGTGTTCATTACCGAGAGCCAGTCGCTTCAGCTCCTGGGCGACGCTTCCATCGGCGATACCAAAGGTTCGCTCCTGCTCATGGGCGGCACCAGCCCGCAGAGCGTCGAAGTCATGAAGAACTTCATAAAACGGTGCCCCGGCGTGATCGTGACCGCGAATCACGAAAAAGCGGAATATATTGTTCGCCTGGACCATGAGGAAACCAATCCGGCGACGCCGTTCGTGCGCGGCAACAAGATCGCCGTTTTCAACAAGGACCAGGATCTTATCTACAGCGGCTCCACCCGGTTTCTGGGCAACGCCGTCAAGGATGCGTGCGGAGCGATCACAGGCCGTTCATCAAACTAACCGCGAAGACGCGAAGCCACGAAGAAACACGAAGCATTCTGTTCTAGGGTCCGGCTCCAGGCGGATCCTTCACCAGGACGGCGCGAGCATAGAGCAGCTGGAATCCCCGCCGCTGCGAGTTCTGCTGAGACTTCGTACCGGGTTGTGTCGTGATCACGGCAATCTCGCACCCGGCGAGCTGCGCGTCGCGCAACCGCGTCTTCAGGAGCGCGGTCTGCACTCCCTGCCGGCGGAATCGAGGAAGCGTGCCCGCGCCGCAAAGCTGCGCGATGCCATCGAACAGGCGCAGGCTGGCGCCGCCGGCCGCTTGTCCGCGAACGCGGGCCAGGTAACGCTTGAACCCGCGGGCGGAGGCGGTGTCGTCGAGGATGCGCTCGAGTTCTTCGCGCGGAAACGATTCGGCCGGCGCCGAAATCACACCCGTGTCCGGGTTCTCGAAGGCGGTGATCACGACGTCGTTCCATTCGGGAACGCCGGCGGCTTCAACCACGTCGATGTCCGAGCGCTCCAACCCGGCGCCGTCCTCTCCAGTGATGGCGCGCCCAAGCACATTCTCGAACCCGCGCAATATGTAGCCGCGGCTGGTGAGACGGGCACAAAACGCCGGATCCGCCAGGGTGGCTACCTCCGCCCGTACCGGGGAGCCCCGATCGAAAAATGCGCGCTCGATGGTATCGAGCTCTTCCTCGGACGGCAGTTCGCCGAATCCAACCCCGATCACTTTCGTCATCGGCGAAGCAACCCCTGTGCACACGGCAACGCCCCCACCGAGTTCTTGAACGAAGACTCCCTGCCCAGATTTGCCTCGTCTGGTCGCATCGGCGAAGTCGGACGAGAGACTGGCTTCCGCCCGATCTATCCGGCGTGCAAGGTCGATGTCGGCGAACATCAGAAAGGTCTCCTTTCTGGGCGTGCTGCAATCTATGCAACTAAGCTCGTTCTTGCGCAGATACTAAGTAACTTTCACAATTCTGGTTGCGAGAGCGACTGGTTATCATGAACCGGGTTCGTCAGCTAGCACCCTAAGGGCGCGGATTGAGCCGCGTCCGAGGCCGCCTGGCCTGTGTCGCACCTCACGCTCCTTCTTAGTAAGCACGTAACCCGGCCTTGGCGGGCCTGGCCGCAGCATCGCCTCAACTGCCGAAATACGTCACCGTATTGCGCAGGATCACTAAGGCACGAAGACGCCGGGAAATACAAGGGTATTGTGGTATATTGCCGTGCCTTGCGCCCCGACATGAACAGAATTCGAGATTCCAGGAACGCCCCGTCCCTCACCTACTCGCTATGGTTCGGCGCGCTTGGCTTCTGCCTCGCCAGCCTGCTGGTCTTCGCCACAGTGGCATTCGCAGAACGCTGGATGTACCGCCACCTTGGTTTCTACGGCGCCTACGCAACCTGGACCGTTCTTTTTATCGTCCTCGGCGGTATGGCTCTGACTCCGCTGGTAACGGGCCGGCGGCGGCCCCGGTTTCCCGTCATTTTCGGCGCCGCGTTTCTGGCATATGCGGTGGCATGGATGGCGGCGTATTTTACTATTCGTGGGACGGCTGGAGAATGGGTTGGGTCTCTTGCAGGCTCCGTCTTGATGGGCCTGGTCCTGGCTGCGGCTTTGGGCGCTCCGCGCGCTGCGCCCAGGCTCCTCGCCGTGTTGTTCATCGCCAATTCCGCCGGTTATTTTCTCGGTGCGGCGCTCTTCTATTCAATCCAAGGGAAAATCGGGATGCTGCTCTTTGGGGTTGTCTACGGGCTGTTCCTGGGAGCCGGGTTGGGCGCCGCTTTGTGCCTGGCTCAGGCGTCCGCGAGCGAAGAGGCGGGGTGACGATAACTCAAGATGGGAGCGTCCACCGTGGTCAGACGGGCAGCGGCTGACTTCGGTCATGCCCGGAGTCAAGCTCAGGCTCAATCGGGTCCGCCGGCGGGCTGGGTGCCGGGATGCTGGACCGGCCCGGACTTCAGCCGCCGGGAAGGCTTCCGGTATTTCTCACGCGCCGTTATCGCGAGCCTCAGCAGCAGCAGTCCCCCCAGAATAGCGGCGTAGATAGCGGGCTCGCGCACGTCAGCCTTCACCTTCCACCAGAAATGAATCACCCCGGCGACCGCGCTCAGGTAGATCAAGCGATGCAGCCGTTGCCATTTCTTTCCTCCCAGTTTGCGTACGGCCCAGGTCGTGGATGTCATTGCGAGCGGCACGAGGAGCGTGAAGGCTAGAAACCCCGCCGTTATAAAACGCCGCTTCATTACATCCTCGACCATCTCCTGGAATTCGAAAAACTTGTCCAGCCACACGTAGGTCGTGAAGTGGAGCGATGCGTAAAAAAATGCGAAGAGGCCGATCAGCCGGCGTATGCGAATCAGCCACGACTGGCCTGTCAGCTTTCTCAGGGGCGTGATGCTGAGGGTCGCGAGCAAGAAGATGAGGGTCCAGGTGCCGGTGGAGAGCGTGATGAATTCGATCGGGTTGGCGCCCAAACCACCGGTCCATCCCTTGTAGAGCAATCGCCCCAGCGGAACGAAACACCCAATCCAGACGGCAATTTTAAGGAGAAGGATCTTGCGGCTGCTCATGGAGACTAGTAATTCTTGCGCAGATCCATGCCGGAATAGAGACTGGCTACCTGATCGCCATAGCCGTTGAACATCAGGGTTTTTCGTTTCGTGAACTCTCCGATCCGGCGTTCCCGGCCCTGGCTCCAGCGCGGATGATCTACCTCCGGGTTGACATTGGAGTAAAAGCCGTACTCATGGGGGGCTGAGAGGTTCCAGGCAGTAGGAGGTTGTGATTCCACGAATCGAATCTTGACGATCGACTTGATGCTCTTGAATCCATACTTCCACGGCACCACCAGACGAAGGGGCGCGCCGTTCTGATTCGGCAGAATCTCGCCGTACAGCCCAACGGCGAGAATGGTAAGGGGATGCATGGCTTCATCCATACGCAAGCCTTCTACGTAGGGCCACTGCAGCACCGCCCGGCGCTGTCCCGGCATCTGCCTGGGATCGTGGAGCGTTTGGAAGGCCACATACTTGGCCTTGGAGGTCGGTTCCACGGCTTTGATCACGGAAGCGAGCGGGATCCCGATCCACGGGATCACCATCGACCAGGCTTCCACACAACGAAGGCGATAGATACGCTCCTCGAGCGAAGGATGCATCTTGATAATGCTTTCCACGTCGTAGGACATCGATTTCTTGACCTGGCCTTCTACTGAAACCTTCCACGGATTGGTCCGGAACTCCTTGGCGTTCTGATGCGGATCTTCTTTCTCGGTGCCGAATTCGTAGAAATTGTTGTAGGTCGTGATGTCCTTTAACGTCGTGAGTTCCTCCCCCTGGGTGCTCAGGCCGCTCTTCGTGTACTGGAGTTTCGTGGCTGCCAGCGCGACCGAGCCAGAGCCGGAAATTCCGCCAGCAGCCAGCACTACGCCTGCGGCTTTCATGAAATCGCGCCGGTTCATGTAGACGCTCTTCGGAGTTACCTCCGAATAAGGGATATCACCGGACTTCTTGATCAGCATGGCTGGCTCCTCCTGTTCTGTAATACCCAATCATACGCGGATTATCCCCCGTCGGATCTGTCAAAGCCCGAAACTTTCGGATCTCCGGTGCGGTTGGCAATTCTGCTGCGCCGGTTCCGTCATTTCGGCCGGGAAAGGCTGAACACTCCGGTGTAAGACGCGCTGGTGAAGAACCCGACGAACTCCTTGTCGTTTGCCCGTCCGATCCAATCATAGACGCCTCCGTCTTTTTGTCCCAGGTCCACGGTGCCCTTGAAGAGGACAACCTTTCCGGCCTGGCGGCCTTCCATTTTGATGGTGTATTTGTAAGGCCGGCCGCAATCCCCCTCGAAGGTCGCTTCCCAAATGGCGTCTTTTTGCACGACCTTGGAATCGAGGCGTTTGCAGAGTTCCTTCTGCACGCCGGCCGCCTGCGCTGGATTGTAGGAAGACCAGGTGCCAGTCCACTCACCGGTGATATCAGGAACCGGCTCGCTGGGTCGCGGGCTTTGGGTTTGGGCAAGGCAAATCCCCAGGGCCAGCGCGAACCAGCTCAGGGCCAACCAAAAGCGGCGGGTTACCATAGGGTCTTTCCTTTCCGTTTTGACTCTCTGACGTTCACTCGGCACGCTGGGCTTTCTGAGTCGCGGCAGGAGCTGTTTTCTGCAGGAACGGGGGAGTTCGGCGAGCGGCCCTGCAGTATGGATTATGGGCTTCCATAATGTTTCGTCATGTTTCTTGACATTGGATGGCGTGTCCGTCAATTACTGAGCGTTCGGAGGCGGCGGAATCGGATCGAGCCGGGCCACGCGGGATGCGGCGAAGCAAGGTTCGCCGGGCGACGGGCCCGCGCCACGATTTATTCCGGGGATGATTCTTTAAGGGCCTTTACAGATTCGACAGCTGCTCGAGATTGCCCGTGCTGTCGCCGATCTTTTCCGGACGGACGTCGGCCATGTCGAGCAGAGTCAGAAACAGGTTGGTCATCGGGGTGCCCTTCTTGTAGCGGATGTGGCGCCCTCCCTTGATCCTGCTAATTGCGCCGCCGGCCAACAAGGTTGGCAGATCGTCGTGCTGATGGCGGTTGCCGTCGCTCAGGCTGCTGCCGTATACGATCACCGAGTGATCCAGCAGCGTGCCCTCGCCGTCGTTGGCCGCCTGCATCTTGCCGAGGAAATAGTTCAGCATCTCGACGTGATGCTGGTCGATCTTCTGAATCCGCTCAATCTTGGCGGGGTCGTTGAAGTGGTGAGTCAGGCCATGGTGCGCGTCGGGCACACCGATGGAACGATACGTCCGGTTGCCTCCTTCGCGGCCGATCATGATCGTGATGACCCGGGTCAAGTCAGCCTGGAATGCCACCGTCATCAGGTCGAACATCAGCTTGATGTGTTCCTCGAAGGTCGGCGGAATGCCGGCCGGACGGTCGATGGAGGGGAGCGTGGCGGCGGCGGGATCCTGCTGCTCCGCCTTCTGAATGCGGCGCTCGATCTCTCGCACGGCGTCGAGATACTCGCTCAACTTCCGCCGGTCGCCGGTGCCGAGCCCCAGACCCAGGCGCGCGGCATCCTGGTTGACAAAGTCGAGAATGCTGCGGTCCTGCCGGGCCTGCATCGCTCGCGCCGCCGGATCGGTGGTCTCGCCGTCGCCGAACATGCGCTCGAACACGGCGCGCGGATTGATCTCGGGAGGCAGCGGTGTCGTGGGCGAACTCCAGCAAATCGTGTTGCTGTAAGCGCAGCTATAGCCGGAATCGCAGCCCCCGACCATGCGATTATCCTCCAGCCCCAACTCGAGCGATGGGAGCGTAGTCTGCTTGCCGATTTCCTTGGCCGCGATCTGGTCTGCGGAAGTGCCGGCCAGGATGTCTGCGCCCTGCGTTTTCTTGGGATGCACGCCTGTAAGCCACGTGGCGCCCGCGCGGGCGTGGTCCCCCGGGCCGTCGCCAAGCGCCTGGCCGTTGTACTGGTCCAGACCCGACAAGACCAGCAGGCGATCGCGGAATGGCTCCACCGGCTTCAGCGTACGGGTAAACTCGAAGCCGGCGCCCTCGGTCGTCGGCGTCCAGTCCTTCATGATGACGCCGTTGGGCACATACAAGAAGGCCATCCGGAGGACCGGCTTGGCGCCCGACCGGTTCAGGGCGGAAAGGGCAGGGACCATGGCGTCCAGGAAGGGAAGCGCGACGGCTGTGCCGAGTCCTCGAAGAAACGTGCGCCGCGGCAAGGACTTCTTCGTGATGATCATGGTTCCGCAGTCCTCCTCATTTGGAATGGTACGCTATTAACGATTGCAAAAGCCAGTGATGAAAACCGGTAGTCGTTGCGGGCGACCTCACGGCGGATTTGACGGACGGCCGGCAGGTCATAATGTTCCAGACCGCGGCCCAGTGCGTAGGTGAGGAGCTTCTCGGCAAGGCATTCGACGAACTCGCCGCGACGCTCCATAAGAACTTTCTTCAGATCGCCCGGCCCGTTGACGGTAATTCCACCGGGAAGCGATCCGGATGCGTCGATATCGGTCCCCCCTTCGCTGGTCCTGAACTTGCCGATGGCGTCGTAGTTTTCGAGCGCGAATCCGAGCGGGTCGAGCCGAGCATGACAGGAAGCGCACGCGGCGTTGGCGCGGTGCTTCTCCAGGGCTGTGCGCAGGTCCCGGGCCGAACTCGAGGCGCTCTCGGCGAGGGCGGGGACATCCGGCGCCGGGGGAGGCGGCGGAGCGCCCAGCACGTTGTCGAGAATCCACTTGCCGCGCAACACCGGCGACGTCCGGGTCGGATAGGAAGTAACGGTCAGGATGCTGCCGTGGGTTAGAATGCCGCCTCGTTCGTTTTCGTTCACCGCGACGCGGCGGTAATAGCTGCCGCGCACGCCGGGTATTCCGTAGTGGCGCGCCAGACGCTCATTGAGAATCGAGTAGTCGGCGTTGAGGAACTCGAGCACGCTGCGGTCCTCGCGCACGATGTGCTCGAAGAAGAGTTCGGTCTCGCGCTGCAGTGCGCTGCGCAGCGATTCATCGAAATCCTTGTACTTGTCCGGATCCGGGCGCCAGGTGGCGACGTTCCTCAGATGGAGCCACTGCCCGGCGAAGTTGTCGACCAGCGACTTTGACTTCGGGTCGGCGAGCATCCGGCTGACCTGCTGATTCAGAACCGGCCGCAGTTTGCCTTGCTCGGCCAATCGTAGAAGTTCTTCATCGGGGATGCTGCTCCAGAGGAAAAACGAGAGGCGCGACGCCAGCTCAAGGTCGGTGACTCGATGGACCGTTCCAGGCGCGCTGCCGCGCGGACTGCGCTCCACACGGAACAGGAAGCTCGGAGAAACCAGGATCGCCCGCAGGGCGGTCTCGATTCCCGAGTCGAAGCTCCCGCCGTCTTTGCGGCCTGTCGCGAATAACTTCATCAGCGGCTCGATATCGCCCTTATCGGTCGGACGGCGGTAGGCTTGCCGTGTCAGAGAGGTCAGTATTTTCTTGGCGCAGGGCTCCTCGGGCTCGCCCGCGGCCGGGCGGCACACGAAAATGCGCTTCCTGCTCTCCGTTTCGCCCGGACCCGTCGGATTGAAAGGACCGCCGACAAGGACGTAATCGACCGAGGCCGGCGTTGCCGGGGGCGGGTCGACACCACGGCGCGCGCCGCCTACCACGGGCTTCGTGGATTCACTCAGCAATCCGGCCCCAATGACGTGCATGCCCGCCTTCAGCGGAAGACGGAACTCGAAGCTCCGGGTGTACTGCGCTTCTTCAGCAAGGTTGATGTTCGCGTCGAACAGCTTGACGCGGTTGCCGTCGAGCCGCACGTCGAGCTTGGGAGGCGGCATATTGGAGTCCGGGTTGCCGCGGAGGCGCACCAGGATCGAATATTCCGCGTCGACAGGGAAATGATGGCGCAACACGATTCCGCCGCGGACGCTGAGCGGCAATTCGTCGCTGATTTCGCCGGCCGAAGCGCGGCCGACCGAGAACTTCTCTATCGCCGGGCTGAGTTTTACCGTTCCCACGGCGAGCCGGCTTACCCGCCGCGCCGTGGTCATGTATTTCTCCAGATGAAGCGGGGAAAGCGTCAGCACTTCGCCGATGTTGTCGAAGCCGTAACCGGAATCGTCCGCCGGCAGGCTTGAAGAATGATCGAGGTCCAGGGCGAGGAGATCTCGAACCGCGTTGCCGTACTCGACGCGATTGAGCCGATGGATGGATGGAGTCCCGGGATTGGGCCGGGCGACGGCGGCGCGGTCCAGCTCAGTTTCGAGCCAGGTGGTGAACGAGGCGAGCGCGGGCGAGTCAGGCCTGGGCATGGCGAGCGGAGGCATTTCGCCGGTTCGCACCTTGCGGAGGACCTTTTCCCAGGTATTCGCAGCGGCGCCTACGGCCGACGCGCGCACGCCGACGAGCGAGACGCCGCCCGCCTTCAGATCTTCATTGTGGCAATTGGTGCAGTAGCGATTCACCATTGCCTGGGCGGCCTCGGGCGACGGAGCGGGAGAAGGATTTTGCCCGAAAAGAGCTGCGGCGGCCGCGAGGGCGCACAAGGCAGCAAGAACGATAGCCACCGGGACTGGTTTCCAGGTCGCTGTCAGCGTTTCGTCCCGGCTTCGTACGGCGTTTATCATTAGCGGTTTCACCACATTCCTATATCAAAATGCGCCAGCGCTAATATATCATTTTAACCCATGGCAATGGCAGTCCGGTGTGATCTGATTTTTCTGAGCTTGCTGGTGCTCGTGCGACCCGGTTCGGCCGCCGACCTCCGGCTTCTGGAAGCGGTTCAGCACCGTGATATCAAGACCGTGCTGACGCTGATCAAGAGCGGCGTCGACGTGAACGCCGCCAGGGGCGACGGATCTACGGCGCTGGCCTGGGCCGCGAGCCGTGAAGACCCCGAGATTCTTGGAGCTTTGATTCGGGCCGGGGCCAACGTCAATGCCGCCGACGAGAATGGAGAGACTCCGCTGACGCTGGCCTGCGCCAACGGCAATCTCGCCATTGCGCGTATGCTGCTGGAGGCGAAGGCGAATCCTAACGCGGCTCGATGGAACGGCGAGACTCCACTGATGGGCGCGGTCAACTCGGGCAATGTCGAGTTGGTAAAGCTGATGCTCGACCAGGGGGTCGACATCAACGTCGCGGAAGCCCGGCTGGGCCAGACCGCCCTCATGTGGGCCGTGGCGGAGGGGCGCTCGGAAATTGCGCGTTTGCTCGTTGAGCGAGGCGTGGACGTGAACGCGGTCGCGAAAAACGGGTATAACGCGCTGTTGTTCGCGGCACAGCGCGGCGACATCGATAGCGTGAAGCTGCTGCTGTCCATGAAGTCAGATCCACGATTCAAAGCTCGCGACGGAAGCACGGCGTTCCTCATCGCGCTCGCGCGCGGGCACGAAGCGGTGGCCCGTTTGATGCTCGAGCACGGCGCGGAAGTGAATTCGCGCGACCGCAGCGGCGGCACCCCCCTCCACGAGGCGGTCCGGCAGGGCAAGATCGACCTGGTACGCGATCTGGTGGCTCGCGGGGCCGACCTGCAGGCCCTCACGGATATGCCGACCGGCCCGCCGACCTACTTCCGCAGCGGCGGTCTGACTCCGTTTCTGACGGCGGCCGAGACCGGCAACGTCGCGATGATGCGCGAACTGGTCGCGCTGGGAGCAGACCCGAAGGCAAAGACGCCGGACGGCGTCGGGGGCGTTCTGCTGGCGACAGGCAGCCGCAAGCTGGAGGCCGTGAAGCTGATGGTTGAACTCGGCGCCGATGTCAACGATGCCCGTCGCTCCGGAGGCACCGCCTTGCACGCGGCCACGCGCCAGGGAGCCAACGACATCGTTCAATATCTGGTCGAAAACGGCGCCGATTTGAGCGCGAAGGACCGTTTTGGCCGGACGCCGCTGGAAGCCGCCGAGTTTGAAGCCCCCAAGCCCACGATCGAGCTGCTGAGAAAACTGACAGCGGCGGACGCGCAGCAACAGAAAAACGCAGAGAAGAATCCGGAGTGAATCCCACCACAAAGGCGCGAAGAACCCTGAGGAATACAAGCTTCTATTTCGGGGTGCGCACCAGGCGAAAGCCGACGTTAGTTGTAGCGATCGCCCGGAAAGTTAAAGCCGCGAGTCGACGCGCGGCAATCCGCAGCGCTTGACCGCCAGCTCTTCGTGTCTTCGTGGTTAGTGTGGCGGAACAAAACCAACCACCAAGACTCAAAGACTCGAAGAAACGCTAAGAACCCTTTCGCGGACCATAGACCGGCGGCGATTTCCCGATTTCGAGCGCGCCCAGGTCCGGAGCATTTCCCGTGTAATCGTCGTTCACATTGGACAGGCGGAGACCGGCGTCCACGGCTTTGCTTCCGGATTTCAGTCGGAAATCCAGATCGCCCGCGTGATAGACCTTATGCGGCTGATCGGGTGCCGGCGGGCGTAAATCCTGGAAGATGTCGTAGTCGACTTCCAGGCCATGCGCCTCCTGGCCCGTAGCGGCCCGCAGCTCGGCGAGCGAGCTGAACGCCTGAAAGCGCGCTCGATCCAGTTCGTAGTCGCGCAGCATTCCCGGTTGCGGGGACTTCCATTGGAACTGGTCCTTGGACTTGGGATTCAGGCGATAGCCGTTGTAGTCGTACGTGGAATAGGAAGTGGCATTGGCAAAGCGAAATACTTCACGCCCCGGCACGTCGCGTCCGAGAAACAGGTTGTTGCGGAAGTGCGCGTTGGAGAAGATGTCGCCGGGACGGCCCTCGGCGATGACCGTGTTGTGATAGAGGACCAGGCCGGAGGGCTTTACGTTGAACTTCAGCCCGCAGCCGGTGGGCACGTGATAGAGCACGTTGCGAATGTAGTAGGCCGGCCCGCCATAGACGGGCTGAGCGCTGAGGCCGCACTGCGCCGCATTCACCCCGCGATTCCGCATGATGCGGATGTTATGCACGCCGCCGTCGGCTTCGATGAAATCGTCGGCCATCAGGTGGATGTCGTTGTTGTAGAAATCGATGGAAACCGCCTTGCGGTCCTCTTCCTTGTCGGGCGAACCGTGAGTGCAGACGGTGATGCCGTCGTGGAAAAACGCGACATAATTGTGACAGACCACGTGCCCCGAGCCATAGAGCTTGACGCCGTAATAGCTCTTGAGCTGGTTGGCGCCGTAGATGCCGGGGCTGGCCCACCCTAGCAGCCGGTAGCGGTCGTCGCGGCCGATCATGACATTGTCGGCGATGTAGAAGTCCTGCGAGCCGGCGTAAAGCGAAGTGACGCCGATGCCGATCTCTTCCAGGCGGCAGTTCCGGACGGCGAGTCCCTTTGCGCCGCCGACGTCCTTCATGCCGGCGAAGAAGGCGATGTCGGTATTGCGAATAGTGAGTCCTTCGAAGATGTGGTAGTCGGCAGCCATGACGTCGAACAGCCGGTGCGCTCCGTCGCCGTCGAAGATGGGCTCGCCGTCGCCGGCGGCGCGGATGACAATGGGCCGGTCAACTGTGCCCTTGGCCGTGAGAACGTAGGTGCCGTCGAATGGAAGACTGAGCGGATCCGAGTAGTTGAGGCGGTCCGACTTGTACAGTCCGGCATGAACCACGATCACGTCGCCGGGGCCGACTTTGCGCTCGCCGACGACGGACCAGTCGCCGCGGCCGGCGCCGTAATAGGCGGCCTTCAGGCCCGTGAAGGCGGGTTCCTGTTTTTCGCCGCGCCACGCAGGAGGGTAGACGTGCAAGACTCGGCCTCCCGCTGCGGCCCTGGGCTCAGCGCGCGTCCGCGCCTTGACCGTGTGCGTCGCCTCGCCCGTGACGCCGTCGGGATCGCGCATCTGGAAACGGGCTTCGTACTCGGTATCCGGTTCGAGATCCAGGATGCTGCCGGCGAACATGTCGGGCACGGTGTAGTCGAGACCGAGGTCGCGGCGATACACTTTTTCGCCTCCCATGCGGAGCAGCGGCAGCGCTTGCTTCCAGGCGCTCTCGCCCGATTTGCGGAAGCTTACCTCGACCGAGGCGTTGCGATTCTCGTCCCCGTCGATCTGCCACTCAAACCCGAGGCAAATCAGCGTGGGACGCTCGACCACGAATCTGCCGGGCGTTACGGCGTCGGCGGCGTGGAGCGGGAAACAAACTAACAAGGGAAGAACTGAAAGGAAGTATTTTCGGGCTTGCATGGGGCGAATGGCTCCGAGGCCGCCATTATATATCGGATGCATACCGTCAGAGGAAGAGCTGTAGGGGGCATCCGTTGAAGGCTGTAATGTCAGACCTTGATCTGCAAGGTCAACTCGCCGTGGAGGTCGGTCAGTCGCGTGTTGAGGCCGATTGAAAAATACCTCAGGTCTTTACCGTTGACGCGGAACTTGATTGCGCCTAGATTGTTGGTATGAAGGCAACTACCATAAAACTAGAGGGCGATCTACTTGAACAGTTGGAAACTGTCAAGCCTGAGTCCATGAGTGTCTCTGCCTTCGTCCGAGAAGTACTGGAGCGAGATATCCGGCAGAGGAAGATGGCCAGCGCGGCCTCAGAATACCGGAACTTCATCGAATCAAATCCTGAGGAGAAGCGGTGGTTGCGTGAGTGGGAGAAGGCCGATCTTATCGCGCCGCCGAAGGGGAAGCGCAGATGAGGCGCGGCACGATTTACTGGATCAACCTCGAACCTTCGTCGCCGCGCGAATTCGGCAAGACCCGTCCGGGCTTGATCATCTCGAATTCCGTTCAAAATTTTGCTCTTGACACGGTCGTTGCGCTCCCGTTGTCGAGCCGGCCGCCTGAAATATGGCCTCTGCGATTAAAGATCCGCCTCAGAAAGGAAACGATTCGTTCGTGGTGCTGCCGGGCATCCGTCAAGTTAGCAAGGATCGTCTTCTGGACGTTGTGGGTTTTCTCGGCTCGGAGGAGATGATTCGGATCGCTGAAGCCCTCGAGGCCTATCTGAGCGATTGATTGCGCGTGCCGACAAGTCTGCGGCATGCCGTGGTCAGACCGCGGTTAACGCGCGGTTACATAGCGACTGCTTCCGCAAATTGCTTGGTATCGGTATACTGTTGGAACCTTACCACTCTCCCTTGGTTGACTCCCCAGACGTGCGCAAACTGTGCCCGCACACTCTTCCCCGTGGCTTTGTGCGTCCCGCTGTAGCTGCCCAGGACGACTACACGATGGCCGGCGTCCAGCCACTCTTCCGGCGTGACTGTAAAGCCATCCCACTCAGACCCCAGCCGCATGAACACCCCTTCGAGCACCGCCTGTGGTCCGACGTACGGACTACGGTCCGCATAGATGAAGTTTTCGGCTTCATTCCACTCGATGTTGTGCTCCATTTGACCGAGCACTTTCGGGATATCACCCCTGTCGAACGCCTCGTAGATGCCGCGGACAGTTTCGAGGTTTTTCTGTGACATAGTAGTGTCCTCTGATGTGGCTGTATTATCAACCTGAGTATAAACGAGAAGACATTACTTCATCAGGCAATTATGGCTCGTTTCCTGATTGCAACCCAACCAGCGACCGGACACGTCTTGCCGGCGCTGCCCATCGCGCGCAGGCTCGTGGAGCGCGGCCATGAAGTTATGTGGTACGTCGGCAAGAAGTTCCGCAATCAGGTTGAGACCACCGGCGCCCGCTTCGCGCCCTACCGCCACGCCTACGACTACGATGACGACGACTACAATGCTGCGTTCCAGGGACGCGGCCAGCTGAAAGGTCTGGCTCAGATCAAGTTCGATTTCATCAACATCTTCATGAAGCAACTCAGCCCGCAACACCGTGACATCGAGGCCATCCTGCAAGAATTCCCGGCCGACGTGACGATTGGGGACCCGTCGATTGCCGCGGCTTTCACCGTCAACGAAAAGGGCGGGCCGCCGAATGCGGTCTATAACATCACCTGCCTCGGTATCAAAGGCCGCGATGTAGCTCCGTTTGGGCTGGGGATCCTTCCCAGCAGTTCGCCGCTGGGACGCGTACGCAATCGCCTGCTCTATTTCCTGGCTTCGAACGTGATCTTCAAAGCGGTGTCGGATGAGTTCGGGCGACAGTGCGATCGGCTGGGCGTGCGGCGGCGCAAGTTTGAAGGTGTTCTGGTTTCGCCGTTTCTCTTTCTCCAGCCCACCGTGCCATCGTTCGAATATCCGCGCAGCGACCTGCCGCCGCAGGTTCATTTCATCGGCGCGCTCCTGCCCGATGCGCCCGGCCAGCTTACACTGCCCGCATGGTGGCCTGAGGTGGTCGCCAGGAAGCGTCCTGCGGTGCTCGTCACGCAGGGGACTGTGGCAACCAACGCGCAGGAACTGATTGCGCCGACCCTTCGTGCGCTGACACATGAGAACGTGCTGGTGATCGCAGCAGGAGTGAAGAATGTTCGGCTGCTGGGTCTCGAGACAATTCCGGCCAATGCGCGTGTCGAACCCTTCGTGCCCTTCAAACCTCTACTGCCGTACGTGGATGTGTATGTGACCAACGGTGGCTTTGGCGGTGTCCAGTTCGCGCTTATGAATGGCGTGCCGATAGTCGCAGGCGGCACAACGGAGGACAAGCCTGAGATCGGCAATCGCATTGCTTACAGTGGTGTCGGTATTAATCTGAAGACCAGCACACCGACGGCAACGCAGATCCATACTGCGGTTAAAACAGTTCTATCGAATCCGCAGTATCGGGAAAGGGCGCGCCGGATCCAGGTTGAGCTGGCGCAGCATGACGGACCCACGGAGGCCGCCCATTTGCTTGAGCAATTAGCAGAGACAAAACGGCCGGTACTACAACCCGAGCGAACAAACCGCTCTTCGCCCTCGCCCCCGTAAATCCAGGACGGCGCCGGCGCCTCCAGGGTTTCGGCGAAGCAAGCTTCGCCAGGCCCGAATAAGGGCCGGCAGTGCGTAGGCCCGGCCGTAAGAAGGTGAAAGAATTCAGCGAACGGCTCTCGATTGACCGGCAGCCCTTTGGCTTTTGTGGCGACGGGTCATCAGACCCGTCGCAACTAACGTGATCGGAAGCATTTAGCCTTAAAAAGTTCTTCGTGCCACTAGGGGGCCGGACGGGCTTGATAGCCCGTCCGCACATGAACCGGGCGAGTTTTGCAACAGTCTCATCAGATCCGCGCCACAGACCCAATTTTTTCACATCTTCTAAGGCCGGGAAAAGAGTTCAGGTTTAGAACAAGCGCCGAAGGTGCGTCACAGTGACAGTGCTGGTTTTTCGGACCTCGGACCCGTCTTGCAAGTCCCTACCTTAATCAACCGGCCGAAACCATCGCTCGGGTGTTGCAGTCAAGATGCCGCCGAAGAATTGAGTGTCCAGGTCGGCCGCGGCCCACGAGCGCCATTTCACCGGTCGAATGCAAAGGGTGACGTCATCTGCTGCAGCGAATAGCGGGCCCACTTTCGGATCCCGTAATGCCTCGGCTGTGAGGTAACGCTCGAGAATTGCCGCATTGATCCTTCGTGAATCATCGTTACGCAGGATCGTGACGGGCCCGGCCCCTGCGACCCACCGTTCGGCGCCGGGCTGACGAACATCCACGACGAGTGAAGCGGTCGGTCGTGCGATAGCGTTCCGAACCTTCCTGCTCGATGATGGCGCGCCCACGAACAGCTGCTCGTCTTGAAAGAGGTACCACACGGGCGTGAGATGGAGCGACCCGTCGGCATCCTGCGTCGCCAAGGTTGCATAACGCCGCTGTTTGAGGAGCGTTCTAGCCCAGTCACTCAGTCCGCCCATGATCTCTCTCCTTTGCACTGCGACACTCAGGAACGACCTCACTTCGGCGGCATCATCGGCACCGCGCCCGGCTGCGTGTGGGAAAGATCGAAATGTCCCTGGTTGGCATTGGTTCCCTGGTAATCCAGTTGATTGAATTTGTCCTTGTACTTGAGAAAGATCGTCTTGCCCTTGATGCTGACGGGTATAGGCCACGACACTATATTCGTTACGGTCAGCGGCTGGGTCGGGTCGCGGCCGAATATGTAAGCGGCCTCGAATCCTCCCCTGTCAGGGAAAGTCAGCCGTGATCCCTGCCTGGTGATCGCCTGATCAATCTGCACATATTCGAAACCGAGGAACTGGCGCTCTGCGTACAGCGTGCGAATGATCGAGCTCTGACGCGCCGGCCGGTCAGGCCCGGGTTCAGTGCCGCCGGCCTTGAATGGCCACAGGCGCATCAGGCAAAGCATGCGTCCGCTCAAGGCGTGCCAGATGTTTTCCATCGCCGTGCGCTGCGTCGCGTCCGCGCGCGCGTCGAGCAGTCCCAGGATCCCTCCCGGGCCATCGACCCCGCCTATTCGCAGGTCATTCAACTTTATTTGCTCCCAGGATCCCTCCTGCACCCAGTACGACCACATCGCGTAGCAGAATTCATGAGGCGAGGGTCGCTCGCCAAAATTGCAGGTGCAAGGCACGTTGCAGGTGCAGGCTTCCGATAACTGGCCTTTGATGTGCCACGGCCGCCGCGAAGGTTTTTCCTGCGTCAATGCACCTGATAGCGCCAGCGACGAAACCAGCAATACCAGGCTCGCTCTCGTGGCGCGCGGCTTTCGCTTTTCGGAAGTCATTCTCGTGCCGGAGTGGGTGCCGAAATCTTCTTGACGATAGCCCAGTTGCCAGCCAGCGGGAACACCGCGCTCAGCTGTCCTACGGCGATTCGGTCCAGCTCCATGCGAAGCTCATCTCGAAGCTGGGAAGCGTGCGGATCTATGGAGTGCCGCGCAGCCAATTCGGCGAGATTCCCACCCGCTTCGACTTTCCTGCGCAGCTCTTCGGCTTCCTCTTTTGTTCGCACGACCAGGATCTGATACTCGCCCAACGTCTGGATGGCGAGGGTTAACTCGTTCAGTCGTTCCCGGGTTTCGATCGCCAGCGGATCCTGGGGGCCGACGGTTTTTTCCAGTACCGCCAGTGCTCGCCGATACGTTTCAATAGCCAGCCTGCTCCTCCCCTGCGCCTGGTACAGAGCCGCCAGGCTCATCAGGGTAGCGGCGACTTCGGGATGATCCGGACCGAAAGTCTTTTCTTCCACGGCAAGGGCTTGCTTGTACCGGGATTCCGCCGCATCGAAGCCGCCCTGAACCCTGCGCAGCATAGCAAGGTTGCTCAAGGCGACCGCTGAATGAACGGCAGCACTAGGCCCCGTGCCCTTCTCCCATGCTACAAGGGCCTGTCCGAGCCAGGCTTCGGCTTCTTTATGTCGACCTTGCTGCAGATAGAGGAACCCGAGGTTATTCCATACCTCGGCTTGCCGCGAATGTCCGGCTCCGAACGCCTTGTCCCAGATCGCGAGCGAAGTTCGATAAAGCGGCTCGGCTTGCTCGTACCTGCCTCGTTCGACATACACTCCGGCCAGATTGTACAGAACGCTGGCGAGCCTCGGGTCGTCAGGCCCCGTGAGCGCCTGGTAGGCCTTTCGGGACCGTTCGAATAGCTGCTCGGCCCGGTCTAATTCCCCCTGAGCATAGGCCAGCGTCGCCAGGTCATTCAAACCGGCCGCTCCGTCGAAATCCAGCGACGAGCGGCTGCGATCCAGCATCGACAGAGCTTCTGCCGCCGCACTCTCGGCTTCTCGATGGAGGCCCTGGCGTTGATAATCGACAGCTCTCCGGACAACTTCGGAGACGCGGATTGTGTCTGCGCTCAAAGAGCCGGCCGCCCAGAATGCCGAGAGACTTAGAACGGCAAGCTTTTTGCGCCAGCCGGAACCAATGCCGTCACGGAACATCCTGGCGAAACCACAGAGGTCAAGGCGCATAACGTCAAGAGAGGCTCGTTCCCCTCGCCGTCATTTCACGGGTGTATCCGACTGTCTCAGCCGAAGCTCACTCACCAGCTCAGCCGCCCGGTCAATTGCAGGACGCGCGCTGAGTTTTGGGACGTCTGGTTGAGGATGATCCCGGTGGTCGAGTTCGGCAGCGTGGTGCCAGGCATGTTGAAGACGTTAAAGAAATCTATGTTGAATCGCAAAGACAGGGTTTCCGTGAGCCGGATGGCCTTGAAGGCCGACGCATTCATCGACCAGACCATGGGGCCGGAGACGAACTGTTGTTGCATCGGGTGCAGGTTGGGATTGTAATCGACCCGCTGGAGGGTGCCGTTTTTCAGAGGCACAAAGACTGTATTAGTTTCGTAGAACGGGAACAGCGGATCACTCGGGCTCCCGCCGTTTGCGGGCGTCGGAATGAGCGGCGTCTGGAAAGGTCGGTAACTCGCGGGAACTCCCATTACGCCGTTCGGTCTCCCGTTTGCGCCCACGCTATTGATCCGGTTTGCCGGGATGTAGCCGTTGTAGTAGAGATACCCGTCGTAACAGACGCCGCTCCGGCAGTCCTGTATCGGATATTTCTTGCCGTAAACCTCAACGTTGCCCAGCGGGCCCCACATCGATGTTGGTAGCTGGAAATATCTGCTGAAGAGCGCCCCGTTGCCGGCAATCTGCCAGCCGCCGATCAGACCGTTGATCCAGCCGCTGGAATTGCGGCCCAGCGCCTTGCCCCGGCCGAAGGGAAGATCCACAATCCAGTTCCAGTTCACGCGGTGCTTGGGAATCCCGGTGTCACGCCGGTAGAAGAGAAGCCGGTTGCGCGGTGCCTGCTCTGCCGGGACCGCTCCCGGCAGAAACAAGTTGGTCTCGGGCAGAATGTCGTCCGCCCACCCGTTGCCGCCCGCGCGCAGCGCGTTGCTCAGCGTGTAGAACACCTGGAAGGCATAGCCCTGGGAATAGCGGTGCGGTCACCTCGGCGACGAAGCTGCTGTCGTTGGACCAGCCGCTCTTCTGGTACTGCCAGATCGTGCCGAAGATCTCCCGATCGAAATTGCGCCGGGCTACGTTGGCATACTCGCCGGTCGGGAGCGGCTCGCCGGTGGTCGTGAACCAGACATAGTCGTTCGGGGCGTCATTGTAGGAGTAATACTGGGCCAGCCGGATGCCGTTCGTCCCGACGTAGCTGAGCCTGACGCTGGTGTTCGCGAGAATCTCCCGCTCCAGGGTGAGGTTCCACTCATGGGCGCGCGCCGTGGGCTGGTTCGGGTCGAGGTAGTAAACGGTTCCGGTACCTCGGGTGATGCCCGGGACGGTCTCCAGGTTCAGGGTATCATTGCTGTTCACACCGGCGATGACCCTGGGGACGGAGCGCAACAGGTAGTTCGGCAGTCCGTCGGGGCTCTGCTGAGCAGAATTCGGATTGTTCGCGAAAGTGGCGGTGGTGGGCACAATCGCTCGTGTTTCACAGGTGATCGCCCGTAACTGCTCGGGAATGGCGTAAATGGCGTAGCCGCCCCGCAGGACGGTAGGACGGCTCATGTCCCCCAGGCGGTACGCAAATCCGAGGCGCGGCCCGAAGTCCCACTTGTTCGAATGGATGAAATTCTCCGGCAGGCTGGCCTGCTCCGGGGTTTCGTACTTCACTCCCAGGGTTTCGTAGGCTCTCACGATGGAAGGATGCGCGTGGTTCAGCTGCACGAGATCGTCGAGCGACCGGCCCATCACGATCGCGTGGGTCTTGGGGTTGAAGCTCAGGATGGTGTCGTCACGGTCCCTGGGCGGACGACTGTATTCATAGCGCAAGCCGAGGTTCAAGGTCAGCCGGGAAGTGACCTTGAAGTTGTCCTGGAAGTAGGCGGCGATCTCGCCTGTCCTCAACCGGAAGAATGATGGGAAATACCTCGCGCTGTAGGTTGCCAGGCCCATAAAGAGATTGGCGGCATTGTGGCCGGTGAAGGGGGCAGCTCCGTAGGCGGAGCCGGTTCCGGGATCATAGAGGGACGTACCAAGCGAGGCAAAGGAGATGGTTCCCATGGTCTGCTGCTGGTCCGCAAGGATATCGAGAGACTCGTAACGCCATCGAGCGCCGAATTGGAACTCGTGCCGCCCGCGTACTTTGGTGAAATTCTGGTCCAGGTTGTAAATCCTGCTGAAGTCGATATTGAGATTGGCGCTGGAGTCGTAGTCCATTCCCAACCCGGTGTCGATCGTGCGCGGGAAGCCCAGCCCCTTAAAGGGATTGGAAAGGCCCAGTTGCGTGGCAATGTCTTCGAGGACGATGGGCGTGATGTTGCGGTTGTCGCGCTGTACGCTGAAAATCGTCTCGCTGAAGAAGGTGGGGGAGAAGGTGTGGGTCCAGGAGGCCACGCCGCTGTCGTTCTCGCCTCGGTCGGTGGCCGCATTTGCCCTGCCATCCAGGGTCGTGGGACCCCCGCCCAGCGACGTCGTATACCACCGATCGGCAGGGTTGTGGGAGTACCGGAAGAAGAGCTGGTCGCGTGGGGAGAGCTGGTGGTCGACTCGCGTTGTGATTGTGGTCTGATTCCGGTTGTCGAAGCCCAATCCAAACCAGTTGGCCGACACCAGGGGGTTCACATTGGGATGCGTGGGCAGCGGCGTGATGCTGTAAAGATGTGCCGCCAGCGGACTGCGGCGGTTGATCGGAATCTGATTGTTGGGAAAGGCCTGCCGCCGCCAGTTGGCATCGGTGGTCATGGGATCGTACAAGGTGAATGGCCGTCCCTCGGCGTCAATCAAGCCGCTGAAATCGCCCTGCCGCATCTCGGCAGTCGGCATGCTGACCGATCTCGTGGAGGCCTGTCCTCAGGCGAAAGCCCTCGTAGGCAAAGAAAAAGAAAGTCCTGTTCTTGCCGTTGTAGAGCTTGGGGAGGTAGACCGGCCCTCCAAGCGCGGCGCCGAACTCGTTGCGCACCAGGTGAGGAGGCTTGACGTAAAAATCCTGACGGGCGCGGGCCACGCCGATGGCGCTGTTTCGGTGGGTCTCAAAGACGGAACCATGGAGCTGGTTGGTGCCGGCCCTGGTCGTCAGGATTACGGTGCCGGGACGGTTCATCTTGGCCGAGGAATTGCTCGTCTCGGAGCGGAACTCGTCGATAGTGTCGAGTCCTGGCGGCCGGAGAGGAATCGATTGCCACTGGCGGTTCATCAGGACCGCGCTGTCCTGCAACATTTCGACGGCGAAGCGCAGGCCAAACAGTCGCGGCAGATTGGCGCCGGACTCGAAGCCTGGGGTCGTCATATAGAGCAGGTCCTGGATGAAACGTCCGTTGAGGGGCAATTGGTCGATGCGCGCCCGCTCCACCACGCTGGATAGCGTGGGATTGGCGGTGGTGACCAGCGGCGTGACGTCGCCCGCCACCGTTACCTCGGTGGCAGTGGCGCCGACCCTCAGCACCGGGTTTACTTCGGCTGTCTGGCCCACCTGCAGGGTCAGTTCAGCCTTCCAGGTCTCCATCCCCGGCGCTTCCACGGCGATTTGATAGGTTCCCAATTGCACCGACGGAAACAGGTAGAAGCCGACTTCGGTAGTTGGTGTGGTGTACTGCCGGGACGTTTGGACGTGAGTAAGCGTCACGGTGGCCCCCGGCAGGATCGCGCCGGTAGCATCTTTGACTATTCCCTGAATGTTGCCTGTGCCCGTTTGGGCCCAGCCGAGAGCGGCCGAAACGAGCAAGGAAACCAACGTCTGTAGCAGGACGCGTTCCATGTGGCCCTCCTGAAGGCAGGATTTTCAATTGGTGGCATTTTAGCTTCGCAGGAATGGGTATAGCAAGCTTTCAGTTCATCGAAATCTCGTGGCCGTCTGCCGCACGCCCCGCCGGGCGCTGCGAGATTGATATGGAGCTGCTGTTGCGGGTGCGAGCGTCGTTAGTGTGGGACGGTTCGGGGCGCGCCAGCGTGTAACGTTCGTCAGCGCGTGCTTACGCTCGATGGGTCGGTTGGAGGACCTTCGATTGAGAGGTACCACAGAAAGCGCTGCGAGTTCCTGAACAATTGAGCGAACAATTTCAGCCGGTCGGTGACTTGCCCTTCCTCGGTCTGCCGTCGAAAACTCTCCAGGGCCACGTCCCAGTACTTCTTTACGCCGCTGGTCTCGCCAATGTAGGCCAGTCCCGGGGTGAGCATCACCGCGTGCACGGGCGCGTTCAGGAACACTCGCCGCCCGGAGTCCCACTCGCGCGGGCTGGCAAAGATCCAGTCGGCGGCGCGGCGCATATAGCCCGGCATCTCGGGGCGGCCAAGCGACTGTGACGCCTGGCCCATCGCCTCCAGCGCGATGCCATACATCCAGGACTGGTGACTGTAGCCCCCTTTGAACTGCGGGTCCCAGACGACGCGCTCATTCAGGGAGCGGAGGCGCTCGACGTCGCCGTCCTGCCAGGCCTGCACACAATCGATGATCCAGTGGGCGCGATCGAGGTACTTCTTGTCTCCAAAGACCTCGTAGGCCTTCAGCATGGCGAACAGCCCGTGGCCGATCGAACGCGTGTTGCTATGCAGGTCGAGTCCATTGTAGGTAACGCCGAAATCGGCGGATAGCCGCGCCACGTCCCGCGACCAGAGATCTCCGGTGAGCAAGTAGCGGTCCAGTAACCCTTCGTTCTTGTAGAACGCCCAGCTGGTCGAAGAAATGAAAACGCCGTTCGAGTAGCGGGTCCAATGATTCAAGCCTGGTCCGGTGCGGGGAGCCCCGTGGCGTCCGGGTTCCACCTCGTAGTGTGAGATATCAACGTCGGCCAGATGAGCGGCCGCTTCGATCGCCATGCTGAACGACTTCATGTCGCCGGTCCGGAAGAAGTGCAAAAACAGCGCGTGCGGGAAATCATAGTATTCGGTTTCCCAATGGATGCCGTAGTCCGGACGGCGATCGTTGGTGATCAACTTGTGCATGGCATCGCCGAAGTTCAGCATGCCGTATTCATCGAACCGGCGCCCCTGAAACTCGAAGCCGCGGTCGCGCTTGGCCAGCACCGCATCCCGGGAGGCGGTGAGCCACCGGTCGTAGCGCTGCACCAGCGGCCAGTACTCCGGACGGATGGCCTCTGGTGACGATTCCACCAGCCGGCCCAGGGCGCGCGTCTCGCGCGTGTACCACTTTGAGGGGGCGACGGCATACAGCGGGTGATCGAGCTGGGCAGCGAGGTTCTCGCCGCCGAACGAAAGCATCAGCTCGTGGGTCTTGGCCACTCCCGTGTAGATGTTCTGGGGTCGCGCGGTTTCGGGAAAGAGCGCCAGGCGGACCAGACCGCCGGTTCGGACCTCGAATCCCTTGGGATAGAGTTGCCAGAACCACCGCAGACCAAAGCCGACTCCTCCGGCTTCGAACCAACCTGGCCGGCGCGGTTCGGACGAGAGCTGCTCGATCTTCGTCGGCGCCGCCGGCTGCTCGAGCTGGCCCTGCAGCCACAGCCCGTCGAGGCGCACAAAGTCGCTCATTTCGCGGCCCTGGCGATTGACGAAGCTATATACAATTCGGATATACAGGCCGGCCGGCGTAGGCAATGATGCGGACCACGTAGTCCAGGGCGCGGTCCTCCCGATTCATCCAGGCGTGGGCGCCGGTGCGCTTGAGCACCACTCGAAGAGGGTTCTGTTCCTCCACCACAAGCTCGGAGCCGGGCCATTGGCTTGCCTTATAAATGCGCTCGTCGGAGCGCAGGAGAAGGTCGACGTCACGCAGCCCAGGGGCCTCGAGCAGCGGTCCGGTCCGGTTCACGGTAAACGACACCGTTCCGGTATGGACCGTGACGCGGTCGTCCTTGGTCTCGACACGCAATGGCGTGGATGGGATCGGCGAGGGAACATCGGAGAGTCGCAGCCGATAGACGGACCGGCCTCCCGCCGCCACTTCCGCGAAGAAATCGGCGTGGACCCACTGGATCGAAGGTAACTGGGTTGCTGCATCATCCCACCAGCGGTTGACCACGCGGAACGTCGCCGGTACCGGCTTGCCGTTTGGTCCATAGAGGAGGAGGCGGGCTGGATCCCGCACGGCTCCCTTCGGAAGCGGAACTCCGAAAGTGACCGGTTCAGCCACTCGCGCCGAGCCGGCCGTCTCCTCGACCGTCAAAGGAACATCGAGGGACTGGCCCATTACAGCTGGCGCCAGCATAAGAAAGACGAGAACTATGAGTGATGCCACAGTCCAGTAACCCCCGAAATTCAGTCCGCCGCCATGTCTCAGGAAACGTTCCTCAAGATTGCGCGTTCAAGTGGCTTCGAGACTTCAATCGCCATGAAACGGTCCGCAGAATACAAATAGTCCTCGCCACTCTCATCGATGATCCGAAGGTCGCCATCTCGCGCGGCATCGTCATCTGGAAGAACACGATAAATCTTGTGCAGCTCGAGGGAAACGGGGTACTTCGAATTATCAATACAGACTGCGAATCGTAGAGCAGCTTTCTTAATTCTTTTTTTGGCCATTAGTCCAGGTAACGTTTTCGTCGGATCTCCTTCTTGCCGATCCCATGACCTTCGTACCAGTGCAATTCTGCCAGACGAACTCGTCCGCTTCTCAATCGCACTTGTGCAATTCCTTTCAACTTTCTCCAGCGCCGTCCACCATACACTCTTTTCAAGCGCGCAAAGTCGCGGATGGAAGGGCCAGCGGCGATGCGTTCAATGTCATGAATCTCGCCAATGATTTCAAAATTCACACGAAGAAAATTGACGGGAACTTTGGGGCCTGGTCCACCGACGATTCAACTAACCAGTTTCTGTCCGGAGGCTGACCATTTCAATCCTCTTCGTTCCCATTGTAATCGCGTGCGGACCGGACAGTGCTTCCGCGGCGTCTTCATCGTTCAGGCGGCGCCGCTCGAGGAGGCACCGCCATACGTTTTGGTCCATGCCCTCCGATCAGAATTCGAGCCGCACGGCCAACTGGCCGGCGCGAGGACTGTAGAGCCCGTTGAGAGAACGGATCGTGGTGACGTTGGTGGCGCGAATGTTGGTGGCAGGGTTGCCGTAGATCGGATGGTTCAGAACATTCCGGAACGTGGCCTGCACGATCGCGCGGTACTTCTCGGTAACCCTGAACTCTTTGTGCAATCCGGCGCTCACGTCCACAACGCCGGGGCCTACGAGCACATTCGGCCCGGAATTGCCGAAGCGGGCAACCGCGACATCCGGCCGGCCATCTCCACTCAGGTCGCCCGGGACACGGAATGCCGAAGCGTCGAACCACCGATCAATGGTTCGCTCCGAGGAGGGCAGGTTTCCGTCGGCGATGCGGTCCGGCCGGCCGCCCACCGTGTTGGTATTCGACGTGTCGAAAGCGTCGAAGCTCGGGCTGAAAAACTGTCCGGTCTGGGTTGTCAGGATGCTGCTGATCGTCCAGCCGCCGAGGAGCGCGTTGGAAATGCCGCTCATACCGGAATACCGGCGTCCGGCGCCGAATGGAAGATCGTAGAGCAGACTGCCGGTCACGCGATGGCGCGGCGTGTAGTCGACGTTGCCGTATTCGCGCGACCGCAGGAAAGCATCCTCAGGGCGGCTGCCCCCTTCGCTGTCGCTCTGCGAGTCGGTGAGATTGCTCGCCCAGGTCCAGCCGAGCTGATAGTAGAGGCCGCCCCGCGTCTTCCGCTCCGCTACCACATGCAGCGAGTTGTAGTTGTGGACCCCGCCGTTTTCCCGCACCAGTATGTCCCGCAGGGCGGGGAAGGGACGCAGGTTGTTGTTGAACGTCGTGCCGCTCGCCGGGGGCTGGTTGATGTTGCGAACAAAGGCCAGTTTCCGCGAGTTGGTTCCGATGTAGGAAACACGAATCCCCATATCGAAAATTTCATGCTCCACGGTGAGGTTCCACTGCTGGATATAGGGATTCAAGAAATGAGCGTCGATGGGGCTGAAGCTCTGGGCGCCGATGGCGCCGAAGCCGGCCGGAAAGGCGCTGGGGAACTGGAATAGCGGAACGCCATTGGTGACTGAATTGGTGAAGCTCTCGGATGAGATGTAAGGCCCGCCGTTGCCGAGACCCCATAGCGAAGAGGTGAGGTCATCGACATAGACGCCGTAACCTCCGCGCAGCACGGTCCGGCCGGCGTCAAAGGGACGATAGGCGAAACCGAAGCGCGGCACGATGTTGTTGAGATCCGTGAAATACAGGCTGGTCGGCAGTCCCGGCCTGGGCGGCGGTGACAATCGGGACCAGGTTTTGGGGAAAGAGCGGTGAGACGCGGCTCAGCGATTCCTCGTCAGGCACGACGACGCGTCCCGTCGCGGCGTCGAAGTTGAAGAAGTTCCCGTCCTTCTCGTGGTAAGGCGGATTGTACTCGTAACGGACGCCGACATTGAGCGTCAATTTGCGGCCAATCTTCCAGTCATCCTGCAGAAACACGGCAAAGTCGGTATTCAGGTTGTTATAAAGAGGGGCGGCGACGGCGCGGCTGGCACTCTGTGGGAGCCCCAACAGGAAGTCGGCGTAGTCAAATCCGCTGAATGCGTTGGTGAACCCGAAAGTTCCGAACTGGTTCACCGGAAAGCTGGTGCCGCCGGGATAATTGGTCGCGCGGTTGAAGCGAAAATCGACGCCGGTCTTGATCGTGTGGGCGCCGCGCGTCCAGGTGAGGTTGTTCACGGCCTGGTAAATCCTCTCGCTGGGGTTCTGCCCGCCGCCCCCGAAGCCCGTGAAATTGGAGAAGCCGAAAGTCGGAGCGCCCCAGGCCAGGTCGGGATGCCAGGTCAGTCCCTGCAGGCCGAATTCGGCGACCAGCGCCGGGCCATCGAGCTGGTTCCAGGTCGGGTTCCTGGTCTTCATGATGCCGAACCGGAACTCGTTGATGAGGCCGGGATTAAAGATGTGGTTATCGGAAACCGTAAAGGTGTTCGTGCGGCGATCCTGGTCGCGCAGGGGCACGGTGGGCAGGTTGGTGTCAAACACGTTGGCGCCGGTGCGGTTCCAGGAGAAGCGAACGAAAAGGGAATTCGCATCCGTGAACTTGTGATCCACGCGCCCTTCCACCTGGGTCTTGTACTGCGACTGCGGCCCGACTCCCTGCCAGTTCTGCTGGTAAGTGTTCGCCGCGCCGGAGTTGGGCAGGGGAAAGAAACGCTCCTGGACCTTCAGGGAAACGGAGCTCAGGCGCGATGCGGGAATCTGGTTTCCAGCAAACGGCTGGCCGGTGAGCGGATCCCGGACCGTGGTCCCGGGCAGGAGCGAGGAGAAGTCGCCGCTGCGAAACGCGACGGTCGGAACATTGGGATTGAAGATTCTCTCGGTCTTCAGCGGAAATCGTTCGTAGGTGGCGAAGTAGAAGGTCCGGTCCTTGATGATCGGCCCGCCGAGGCTTCCGCCGTAATCGTTCTCCGAGCGGTATGGAACCGAAGTCGAGAAGGTGTTGCGTGCCGTGAGCCCGGAGTTGGCATAGTAGTAGAAGGCGCTGCCGTGGAGATCGTTGGCGCCCGACTTCGAGGTCGCATAAAACCCGCCGGGCAGGCCGGATTCGGCCTTGTCGTTGGAAAGCTGAATCCGGATCTCCTGGGTCATTTCCATGTTGCTTTGCGCCGGGCCGATGCTGTTGGCGAAGAGCGGAGAGCGCTGGCTGGTGCCGTCGACCGTCGTGTTCCATTGAAATCCGCGAGCTCCGGCGAAACTGAAGTTAGAGCCCTGTCCTCGAATGGCGCCCGGGGTCGTCACCAGCATGCTGTAATAGAATCCGTCGAACTGGCCCCGGACGTTGAGGGGGAGACGGAGCATCACCTGCTGGTTTCGAACGGCGGCGACATCCGCGCTTTCGGTATTGATCACCGGCGCAGCGGCCTCGACATTGATTGACGTAGCCAGCTCGCCCACCTCGAGGCGAACGTCGGCGCGGACGGTTGCGGAAGTCTCGAGAATGATGTTCGAGACCACGACCGTCCTGAAGCCGCTGTATTCAGCGGTGACCAGGTATCGACCCGGGATCAGGTTCGTGACCTCGTAGAGGCCGCTGTCGTTGCTCACGGCTCGATGCTGGATATTGGTGTCGACGTTGCGCACGACTACGTTAACTGCCGCCCACAGTGGCGCCGCTAGGATCGGTAACCAGGCCGCGGATGGTACCCAGCGTGGTCTGGGCCGCCGCGGCCGGGACGAGCAGACTCAACACCAGAAGCGAGGTGATAGCTTTCATAGGGAGATCTCCTTTTGCGCAGCAATATACACCAGAATTACGCCAAACCAATACCGCAGGACACAAAGCACGAAAAAACACCAAGATTTCTTAGCCGCGTCAGGTCTTAGCGGTGGCTTTTACTTCACTCGCGCGCGAATGCGCCGTTCGGCGAGAAGAAACACTGCCGGCAGGAGCAGGAGAGCGTCGCGCCCGATGGTTCGCGGCGAGATCTTTTCGCCGATACCGAAGCAGCCGCAGTCGGCTTCGATGCCCCGGAGGTAAGTCACGGTCATTGCGGCAATGAAGATTATCAGGAGCACAGCGGCGGCCGAGGCGGCGAGGCGCGTTTTCCAGCCGGTGAGAAGAAAGAGTCCCAGGACGATTTCCCCCCACGGAAGATAGGTCGCGAGAGGCAGGACGAGGTCGGTGGGGACCAGCTGATACTGCGCCAGCACTGCAGCGAACTGAAGGGTCGACTGCATCTTGGAGTATCCGCTGTAAAGGAAAACCGCCGCCAGAAGGATGATGCACACCCAGCGCAGGATCAGGAGTCCCATTCGGGATTATTTGACGATGCGGTTGAAGAAGTCCCGGAGGACCGGGTAGGGAATCCCCCCCACCACCTTCTGTTCACGTCCGACGGCAGTGACGAAAAGCGTGGGGGTCGATTCGACTTTACGGTTCTGGCCCAGCGCGATGTCGCGATCGATGGCTTCATTGATGTAAGGATAGGTCAGGAGCTTCTTGATTTTCTGCAGATCCTCGGGAGACACGGCCGCGGTAATGGCCGCTTCGATTTTGCCGTCCTGTGACCAGGCCGGCTGGTTCGTGTACAGGGCGTCGACGACGGCCAGCCACTGCCTGCGGCCGACCCTCAGGGCCGCCTGGGAATAGCGGGCGGCCTCGCGCGCATACTGGTGCCCCTTGAGGGGGAAGTCGTGATAGACGATGCAGACCTTGTTCGCCTCCGCATAGTCCTTCAGGACAGGCCGGATCGTTTCCAGGTAGAGATTGCGGCAGACAGGGCACTGGTAATCTGAAAAGAGATCGATCCGGATGGGAGCGTCGAGACTTCCGCCCAGCAGAGCTTCTTCCGAAGGCGAAGAGTTCTGGGCCCTCAGGCCGAAGTCCGCCAGCAGCGTTATCAAAGCAAAGAGCGTCAACTTGCGCATAGATGTCATCAAGCGTTCCCACGCGAATTCACAATCAAGTAATTTCCTGCGGAAGCACTTTATTTCCCCGCAACCGCCTTGTAGCCCGCCGGGACCTCGAAAGTCGAAGCAGGAATGGTTCCTTTCTGCACTTCGGTCACGACGGTCGTGGTCGTCATGCTGCGGCCCATCACGTTCATGGTCATGACCGTCTTGAGGCTCAGGCCATTTATCTTCTTCATCTCTTCGAACATCTTCCCCATGTCGAAAAGCGGATTCTGAGGCACGTTGAGCTTCATCATGTCGTAATAGGCTCCGGGAATTTTCAGGTCGGGAGCGGCCCAGATCTGCATCTCCATCGGCCCTTTCACCAGATATTTCTCGGTGGCGTAGCCGGCGATCGTCTCGCCCGGACCCTCCTTCGTGACCGAGACCGGCCCGAAGGACTGGCCCATCATCTTTCGCAGGGCTTCCATCTGCTCTTTGTTTTCGTTCATCGCCTTCGCGGCCTCGTTGATCTTCTGCTGCAGCTGCTCGAGCGTCATTTCGGTGTAGGTTTTCTTTTTGTGATCGACCGTGATGATCTTTCCCTGATCGTAGCGCACGATCATGTCGGTGCCGTTCGGCGCCCGTCCTTTTCATGGAAGTGCCGCTGAAATAGCTGACGCTCTTCTGCGGGCCTTTGCCTTCGTGCCCATTCCCATTCCGCTTCCGGTCGTGGATTGATGAACGGTCAGGTCCTGCTCGAAAAGGCGCGTCTGTGCCGGAATGACCACGGCCGAGGCCAGAGCAAGCAGTAAAACAAGCAACGATCTGGCGATTGTAGTGTTTTTCACGAGACCTCCTCTGAGGCGGGGCTGACCTGTGTACGCCGCCTTCGCCCTGTTCCATTAACGATTCCGGTAACGAATGAATTGTACCGGCAGAACCGTTGAGCCTCAAGCTCTACTACCGACTCTGGAGCCGTGAAGAGATTGATTAACCACAAAGACACGAAGAAATATTGAAGTGTGCCTCTCGTTATGCCACCTCGATCGTCGTCTTCGTCATCACGAGCGGCTCAGTCGGCGTGCCGCTGCGCGAGCCACGCTGTTCGAGCGCCTTCAGCGTGTCCATCCCTTCCGTTACCTCACCGAAGATCGTGTGCTTGCCATCCAGGTGCGGAGTCGGGACGAATGTGATGAAGAATTGGCTTCCGTCGGTGCCGGGCCCGGCGTTCGCCATGCTCAAGAGGCCTGGACGGTCGTGGCGGATACTCGCCTCGAACTCGCCCGCATACTTGTAGCCCGGTCCCCCAGTGCCGCTGCCGAGCGGGCAACCGCCCTGCGCCATGAACCGGTCGATCACGCGGTGAAGGCTGAGGCCGTCGTAAAAACCGAGGCGCGAGAGAAGATCGTGCTCGAGACATGCATCGGCGCGACGCCGGGCATGAGCTTCAGCTTCAATGTGCCGACGTTGGTCTCGATCTTCCAGTAGTAGGTACGCTGGGCGTCGAACGGCAGCCTCGGCGGCTGCGGCAAGCTCGTCCGCCAGCGATCGCGCGTCGTGTCGATGTTCTTGTCGTGGATAAAATCGTCGCAGGCCTTGAGCGCTGGGTCGTTTATCGTGGTCAAAGTGGAACCTCCTTGTTGCCGCAATATACACCAGAACGGCGCTGTCGAAGGTCAAAACCCTCATCCGGCGAAACGCCGACGGCGCTTTCCGTCACCGGCGAAATCGTTGCCTGCCGCAATGCTGGATTCTTGTATACTTCTGAAACGCGGCGCGAGGCGACGGCGTACTGTTGGTCGAGCGAAATCCGCGTCCCGGTAGTTGACGGCCCCGGGTCCGGACTGACCTGTTTATTCGGGAGTAGTTTCAGATGAGAGTGCAGAGGATTTGCTCTTCTAGCCTGTCTGGTCATACCCACGGTCGGTCCCTTACTTCCGCAGAACGAGGGAATCGTTTGGCTGGAAAACTACCGTGAAGCCCTTCGGCAGGCCAAGCAAACCCACAAGCCGATTTTTCTCGAATTTCGGTGTGAGGCTTGAATTGCCGGACGGGTTTTTGACGCACAGGTTGTGCTGTCACCGAAAGATTCGCCGCGCGGCAAACTCCTGAGTCAGTACGTGTTGGTGCGCGTCACGAAGATGGATGAGGTCGATATCGGCCTGTTCGATCGCGATTGGAACAATACGCTCTATTTTTTCATCCTGAATGAGGACGAGCAGATCTATATGAGGTACGGCGGGCGAGACTGGGCCTCGCCGGACACCTACTTGAATCTGAGTAGTCTGGAGCTGGCGCTGCAGCAGGGTCTGGAACTACATCGCCGTTACCAGCAAGGTGAATTGAAGAAGGCGGAGCGTCCCAAGCCGCTGTTTCCCCGCGAAATTCCATTACTGGTCGAGAGGACCATCAAGCGCAACGCCTGCGTCGAGTGTCATCTCATCGGCGACTTTCAGAACCTCCATCGCGAGCAGGATGGGACTCTTGACAAGTTGAAGCACGTGTATCGTTCGCCGGACATCAAGACCCTCGGTATTCACCTGGACGTGCCCAAGGGCCTGATGGTGAAGGACGCGCGTGATGCCGTTCAGGCGGCCGGCATGAAACCGGGCGATCGGATTACCGCGCTCAATGGAACACCGGTCTGGACCTTCGGCGACCTGCAGTATCAATACGACAAGGTTGATCGTCGCGCCGAACGGATTCTGCTTGGCGTTGATAGAGGCGGCGAGGCCATCGAGCTCACCGTAGCACTCCCGACGCGCTGGTGGTGGACCGATCTGACGTTCCGGCAATCGACCGTCGAGCCTCGGGTATACTTCGCATCTCGTCCACTGACCGAGTCCGAAAAGCGCCAGCGTGGGCTCCTACCGGAAGGATTTGCCAGCGAGGTCACACGCGTCGATGAACTTGTCAAAATGGTGAAGAGCCACGAACTGCGGGTCAGTGATATTATCGTCGGCGTCGACGGTGTGGAGCGAGATGAATTGGCGGATACGGCGGACCTTTTCATCAAGCTGCGAAAGAAGGCGGGGGATTCTGTTATGCTTGACGTGCTGCGCGAGGGGAAGCGAATACCGATGCCCCTCAAGACTTACAGGATGAGTTTTCGCAAATGATCAATTTTATCGGGCGGACTGCTTTACAGATCATGATTGCTCTCGGCGTCTCGGGGGCCGAAGCGATTCGGGCGGGTGACTGGACGATGCCGGTCGAGGTGCGTCACGAGGTCACCCGCTGCCTTTCGTACCGCGCCAGACTGAGCGGACAGTATCTGGTCGTCCAGGCGACACTGGAGCCCGGATGGCACACGTTCGCGATGGATAATAGTCAACGCGCGAAGGAGAAACTCGCGGGCAAACAGTCTCTTGGCATCGAGCGTCCTACTGAAATCAAAGTGTCCGAAGGGCTGGAGGTGGTAGGGCGCTGGTATCAGACGCCGCCGAAAGACGCCTCGCAGGCCCGAGTTGAACTGGTTCACCTGGATCTTCGAAAAGGAGGCTCTGTTTGCAGCGAAGATCCGGCGTTCGGGGTCGGCGCCCGCGCGAATCGCAGTTCGCGGCCAGGCCTGTACGGAATCGATCTGTAAGAACGTTGACATCGAGATCTCACTTCCGCTCGCCGGCGCCATTACCAACGCCAATCCCTCGGACATCGATTTGCAGACTCTGGTTCAGGTTCGATAGGCCGACCAGGCTTCTGGCAAACGGTTTCATAACGGTAACGTATTTCCGGCGGCCTTTTTTTGAAGCGCGTCCCGCAAAAGCGAGACGCTTTGATTGGCACCGAATGCGGCAGCAGGCTTAAGCAAGCGGCCGAACTCCAAGACGTCACTGTTGGTGCGAACTGCGGCACTCAGGGATGGGGCCAGGAATGCGCGGCAACGCTTGCGCGAGCCCGGGAACTTCCGCAAAGCCGAAGTGATGCTCCGAGAAAGAGAGGTTATGGTTATGAGGCGACATACTCTGTGGATCATGGTCTGCGCGATGCTTTGCTTGACGATTCGATGGGCGGCGCACGCGCAGCAGGGAGAGGGGCGAATGTACAATACGGCAAAGCTGAAATTGAAGGAAGGGAAGCAGATTGTCGGCGGAACTGTATCCTCTTCCGACCCGGAAATCTATTATGCGATGGCGAATGCCGGGTTCGATTTTCTCTGGATCGAGATGCAGCACAGTCCGCTGACTCATCATGAGGTAGCCAGAATGATGTGGGCCGCCAAGGGAACCCCGGCGATTCCGTTTGTTCGCGTGCCGGATTCGACCGAGGGGGATATCCAAAAGGCGGTAGACAACGGGGCGCTGGGCATCATCATTCCCATGGTTGATACCGTTGAGAAAGCACGGGCCGGCGTCAAGTTCGCCAAGTTTCCGCCCATCGGAAAGCGCAGCCAGGGGGGTGGTCAGTATGGCGCACTGTGGGGGAATGACTACCGCCGGACCGCCAACGACAACATCATGGTCGTTGCCATGATCGAATCGCCGGACGGCGTGGCGATCGCGGATCAGATCGCGGCCGTCCCTGGAATCGATGTGGTGTTTGTCGCCAGCACCGACCTGAGCAGCTTTTCGGGATACAAACAGGGAGAGCCCCAGTATGAGACGCTGGTGACCAAGGTCCACGATCTGACGTTGAAGGCCGGTTTGAAGCTGGGCGGTCCGCTGGCCTGGAAAAACCGCCCCGGTTACACCTTCTTCCAGGGCCCCGGCGAAACCAGCCTCATACGTTCGGGAGCGCAGGCAGCGCTCGGGATGACCGCGGCTCCGGGTACCCGGTCGGGGGTTGCTCCGACCGAGGGTGAAGAGCACCGGAAACCCGAGACGCCCAAGAAACCCTGAGAGGCGCCCGACGCCTCAGCAGAGACGTTGCAAAACTAGCCCGGTTCATGTGCGGCGGGCTATCAAGCCCGTCCGGCTTCCTAGGCACAAAAGCTTCATTGGTCATTTCTCAGCATCTGATAGTTCTGCAAGCCTGTTGCGTCGCACACGAGGGCTTGTTCTGAGCCACAGTAGAGCTGATTGCGAAGCCTTGGCCAACTCGGACAGCTACGTGTACTCTCCACCCCAAAGCGCCTCGAGGAAATCTCGATAAGGAAGAACCGTGAGGCCTTCCAGCGCCCGGCGCTTGAGCGCGCGGCCATCTCGCCGCTACCGCCCTGCCATCAGCTGCGCCCCTCGCTCAAAATCGTCCGCGTCGACGGCGATGACAGCGGCGGTCTTCTGCGCCTTCGAGTACGCCGTCGCATAGGCATAGCGGATCACGATTCCGGCACGCTGGAGCTTCTCGGTCGCCTTGGCCAGCGCGCCCGGCCGGTTCTTCAGTTCGATGAAGAGGACTTCCTGAGTTGTGAAGGCATACCCGGCCTTTGCTACGGCGCGCGTCGCCAGCTCGGGATTGGCAACGACCAGCCGGATGAGGCCTGTAGTTCCGTCGGTCTCCACAGCGGCCAGCGCGAGCAGGTTCACGCCGCCGTCGGCCAGGTCGCGGCATAGCCGCGCCAGCGTTCCCATCGTGTTTGGCAGTGTCAGGTTCAGTTGCATCGCCCTGGCCATGAATCCCTCCCCGTTGTGCAATTCACAATCTGCAATCCGCAGTGCTTTCGGCGGGATCGTGCGCCAGGCCTTCAGTAGCGCCTGCCGCTCGATGAGTTAGGTGAGTTTTCACTCAGCTATATTGGTCTTTTTCACATAGCTAACATAGCCTCGAATCCCGTGGGGGTCAAGACGACTGATGCCTGATTCCGCGCTACTGCATTCATGGTCGAACAAAACGCATGCCGGGAACGTTCTGGATCAGAACAGACTGTCGGGAGGCCCGATGCGGCGAAAAGCTTTGACAATCAGCGGCGGAGTGGTTGCCCTCGCGTTGTGCGCGGCCATCGTCCTTTGCTCCGGCGTCGGGGCGCAGCCGCCCGCGACGTTCGCGATCCGGAACGTAACGGTCATTACGGTCACGCCCGCACCTCCGCTCGAGCACATGACGGTTCTGGTTCGGGGAGACAGGATCTCGGCTGTGAGTCCGGACCGCGCAACCGATGTCCCGGCAGACGCAAGGATCGTCGACGGTACAGGAAAATATCTGGTTCCCGGACTCTTCGAGATGCACGCGCACATTTCGAAAACGCGCTCATCGGCGCTCGGCCTGTTTGTCGTCAACGGCGTGACCACCGTGCGCGACATGGGGGGTGACCACGAGGAGCTGCTGCGCTGGCGCCGCGAGGTGCGCTCGGGTGTTCGCATCGGACCGCGGATCCTGCTTGCGGGTCCCTACCTCGAATCGGCCGGCAACGTGGAGCGCATGCGCAAGACACCGCCCGAGGAAATGGTCGAGCCGGTCGAGCGCACGCGCATTCCTGTCGGTTCTCCCGAGGATGCGCGCCGGGTTGTGGCGTCGCTGGCCCGAAGCGAAGTGGATCATGTCAAGATCCGGACGGTTCAGGATCGTGAGACATATATGGCCATCGCCGCGGCCGCCCGGGCTCACAAGCTTCCTCTTGTCGGCCACGCCTTCGGCATCGCGCCGGAGGACATCCTGGCCGCCGGGCAGAAGAGCATCGAGCACGGACTGTTTCCCACCCTGGATGAAATGTCGCGCGACGCGCGTCTCGCCCTCTTTCGCCGGTTCGCCGCCGCGGGTATCGGAGTTGTACCCACGATGGTCACCGTGCCCAAGTCGATCCTTGCGCCCGACGATGTCCTGCGCGCAATTGTGGACGACGCGGAGGGAAAGCTGGATCTTCGCCGCCGATATCTCTCCCGGTTCCTGATCCTCGACTGGAAGGAGCAGGTGCTGGAACAGACGGCGGAGCGTCGCGCGCAGTTCCGCCAGATCGCTCCGAGCGCGCTGCGGAATCTGCGCGAGATGCGCGAGGCCGGCGTCCGGATCATGGCGGGCTCCGACGTGGGGGTCCTGAATATCTTCCCGGGTTCCTCTCTGCACGAGGAGCTGGAACTATTCGTCAACGAGCTGGGCATGACACCCGCGCAGGCCATCGAATGCGCTACAATCCGCCCGGCCGAGTTTCTCGGGCTTGCCGATTCCGCAGGGACGGTGGCTGCCGGCAAAGTCGCGGACCTCGTTCTCCTGGACGCAAACCCTCTCGAGGACATCCGCAACCTGAGACGGATCAGGGCGGTCATCCTGCGCGGACGCCTCTTCGACCGTGCGGGCCTCGACAAGCTCCTGAGCGAGGTCGCCGCAGCCGAGGATCAGAGAGTGAATGACTGGCCGAGAAATCGGTGACAGGCTACGCTTTTCCCTTTTACCATCGCGAACGGATTTGCTGCCGGACTGAACATGAAGAAAGAAGTCCTCCTGTTTCTTTCCCTGACGCTTGGTTTTAGTGCTGCGTTTTACGTATATCTTTTTGCGAGCCAGCAACCACGATGGGGCGAGGCGCACTCGGCCGCGTTTCATGTGGTGCCCGGGCCTGGCGGCAATCGCCACCAAACTCATTCTCCGTCGCCCTCTCGCCGAGCTCGGGCTGCGCTGGGGCAACACGACGCGCTATCTTCTTGGAGTGATCTTCTTCCCATACCTGCTCGCCGCGGCCGTCTATCTCACGGTTTGGATTTTCGGTCTGGGCGCGTTCAATTCCGACCGTCTTTCGACTTTTCTGGCTCGCGTCGGCCTTGGAGGTTTTAATCCGAAATTCGTCCTTCCATTCATGCTTCTTGTGATTGCTCCGCTCGGAGCGGTTACGAGCGCAGCCTCGGCGCTGGGCGAAGAGCTGGGCTGGCGAGGCCTGCTCGCCCCTCGCCTGTCCGAGGCGACGAGCTTCGCCAGGGCGAGCGTCGTAGTGGGCTTGATCTGGTCCGTCTGGCACTACCCGTTGATGTTCGTCCTTCTCCCCAGCATGCGTCCCAAGCTGCCGCTCTGGTACGCGACGGCGTGTTTCACCCTGAGCGTGGTCGGCGTGAGTTTTTTTTACACCTGGCTGAGGCAGCGGTCGGGAAGCGTGTGGCCGGCGGTGTTCCTTCATGCGGCGAGCAACGGCGCGCAGACCAGCTTCGAGGTCCTCACCATCGACACCGGAGTGACTCACTACTTGACGTATGAGTACGGCATCGGGTTCGTCATCGTGATCTGGTTGGCGGTGGGTGTGTTCCTGATTAGCCGCCGGGCGAGGAGCGCGACCCAGGCTGCCGAAGCTTGACCACTCGGTAGCGGTCAAGAGAAGGGCAAGGTCTCTATGGTTGAGGTACCAGCGCGTGTGTGCTCGACCTGAGACTGTACTCCCCGTTCCTGTCCGGGTCGAGGTTCACGTGAACGAGATTGCTGCGGTCGACGATGAAGATGCCTTCCGACGTGGCCAGATAGAGCGCGCCGCCAAACTTCTGGATCCTGTGAATCACGGCCGGGACTCGGTACTTCCGGATAGGACCGCCTTCTAGTGGGATTCGGGCGAGCCCTCCCGGGTCGACGGCTCCTTCGGGTCGAACAATCAAACCCATCCACAGATCACTGCCATCGAGAAGGAGGGCCGAGGCCGACCAGTCCAACAACTCCGGATCATGGCGACGAGAGTACTGCCCGGTCCTAAGGATCGAATGTTCGCCCAATTCCGACCGGCATGCCGCTTGAACCCCGATCCACCGAATGCCGCCTGAGGGCTCTGCGCCGTTCGTGCCGGTGATCACTGCGTGCCTGCGTAGGAACGCAGCCCGATCAAACACTTCTATGTAGTCTTGGGTGTCAAGCTCCTTTCGGTTGACCTCCTTGGTTACGTCTGCAGCTGGTGGCTCGGTGTCTGATTCGGGGATAGACCCCGAATGAAACTTCTATCCGTGCCGATCGTGTAGTGATCGGACACCCAATCCTGTATTCGCGCGGTGGCGAAAAATGTGCGAGCGCTTTCGGGACGCCCCATCTAGGAACCGGTTCCAAAACGGATACCAGTGGTATTTTCGGGCAGTCCCACCATGCCGAGAAGTTGGTTTACTCTCGGTTGTTTTCCTCTTAGCGGCCAAAAATTCCGGTCGGCCCGCGGGGTCAAGGCCGCGCACAGCGCGCCCAAAGGGTTTAGCCTTGACGCCGCTGGGGCCGGCCGGAGCACAATGGCCGCAAGAGGAAAACAACACCTGAGGTTTCATAGGCTGTTTAGGTCTCGAACGTTCTCACGTTCTGGTTTCTCTCCGTCTAAGCGACTACTACTTTTTTCAGTTGCGCGCCCTCGGGCAGAGCTCCGGTCTCGAGGAACTTCCACATATCGATCAGCAGGCGTCGTGCCACAGCCACTATTCCAACCCTACGGACGCGCTTGCCCGCACCGCCGAAACGCTCCTCGAACCACTGAGTAAGCTTGCTCTTGGGCTGGAAGCGCACCCAAGACCAGGCCAGCTCAATCATTACCCCCCGGACGTGACGGTTGCCGGCTTTGCTAATCCCTTGCTCCCGCCTCGATTCCCCGCTCTGATAGGGGGTCGGCGCCAGGCCCGCCAGCGACCCCACTTCGCGCCGGTTGTTAAACTTCCTCCAGGCGAAGAACTCTCGCACCAGCACCCAACCGCCGTTGACACCAATGCCGCGCAAAGACGCAAGCTGGCGAACCTGGTCCAGGTCCGGGTTCTCTCCCTCTCTGAGTTCGCGCCTGCGGTCCCCCTCCAGCGACAGGATCTGTCGCTTCAAAAACACCACATGCGCACACTCGTGCTGCAGGCGGCCTTTTAACCCCGGCTGCAATGGCGAGCCATCCCATAACCTGATCGAGTCCAGTTTCTTGTCCGACAGCTCCTTCCCAGGCTCAAGCCTGACCCCCTGGCTCGCCAGTAGTCCCTTGATGCGATTGGTGGTCCGCGTCTTCTCCTTCTTCAGGCTGCGCAGCTCTCGATTCAACTGCCGGTTATCTTCCTCTTCGGGCGAAGGTACTCGCACCACGCTCCAGACCCTGTGCTCTCCGTACTGATACCGAATCAGCATGGTCAGCAACTTCTCCACGTCCATGCGATCCGTCTTAGCTCGCCGCTTTCTCCGGTTCACTTCAATGCTCGCTGAGTCCACCACCAGGTTCCCGATCCCAGACTGCGTCAAGTATCGATGCAGCCAAAACCCATCCCGCCCTGCTTCGTAGCAGCTCACCACCTCGGCCGTCTCCGGAAGTTGGAACCGTTTCTTGGCGGCCACGATCTCCCTCTGTACTTTTTCAAGGTTGCCGGCTGTTACCGTGCGCCTTCGCGCCTTCTGCCCCAGCCCAATCGTGAACCCCAGTTTCCATTCCGACATCCCTAGCTCAAATGCCATAAACAATGTCGGTCGAATATCGCTATACTGTTGGTTGCGGGTCGTCTTGGTCATAGTTTCTCCTTTTTGTTTTGGATTAGACAACTAAACCCAAAAGGAGCTTACCAAGAACGGCCCGCTCTTTCGACCCTGCGAGCTGCCGCCCTACATAGGATCTAGGCACGCAAGACACGAAGAAACACTAAGATGGTGTACGCCTCGGGCTCCGCTATAATCTCCCCATGAGTTGGAGCAGAGCTTCCGTGACACGCCTTGCGCTGGCCGCCGCAGCGCTGCCGTCGCTTTTCCTATTCGCGAGCGCTGCGTACGCACCACGTGAAGTCACTTTCTACAAGGACGTAGTCCCGATTCTCCAGAACCGGTGCCAGGCATGCCATCGCCCGGGGGAGAGCGCCCCGATGGCTCTGCTCACCTACAACGAAACGCGCCCCTGGGCGAAAGCCATTCGCGAGGCCGTTGTTTCGCGCAGGATGCCGCCCTGGTTTGCCGATCCCGCCTACGGAAAATATGCCAACGATAGGAGTCTCACGCCATCGGAGATCGCGACCCTTGCAGCGTGGGTTGACGCGGGCGCCCCTGAGGGCAATCCCGCCGAAGCTCCCAAGCCGCCAAAGCTCCCGGAAGACTGGACCATCGGTGCCCCGGACGCCATTATCCAAATGCCGAATGAATTTCACGTCCCGGCCTCGGGAACCGTTGAATACCAGTACATCCGGGTTCCGACGATGTTCACCGAGGACAAATGGGTCGAGAAGGTTGAGGTTCGTCCCGGGAACCGCGCTGTCGTGCACCATCTGGTGGTGTTTGCTCGAGAGCCCGGCGCGCCGTTTCTCGAAAACCTCAAGCCAGGGATTGCGCGCGGTCTGCCTGCACCGAAGACCCGGCCCGCGGCAAACAACCGCGCCGGGGTATTCATCGACACGCCCGGCGCCGAGGTTCTGGGAGTCTACGTTCCCGGGGGCGTTGTGTGGCAGTTGAAGCCCGGCCAGGCGCGGCTGATCAAAGCGGGTTCCGACCTCATTTTCCAGATGCACTACACGACCAATGGAACGCCGGGCGCGGATCGGACCCGGGTCGGTGTGATCTTTGCGAAGGGACCGCCGAAGGAGCGCGTACGCAGCCTGGTGGTGGCCAATCCCTATCTGCGGATTCCTCCCGGCGCGGCCGACTTTCCCGTACAGGCGAGCGTGATCCTGCACGAGAACGCGAGACTGGTATCGCTCTTCCCGCACATGCACGTTCGGGGGAAGGCCTTCGAGTATCGCGCGATTTATCCGAATGGTGAGTCTGAAATTTTGCTGCGAGTTCCCAGGTATGACTTCAACTGGCAGCTCACCTACCAGCTCGAGCAGGAACTTCCGCTGCCGAAGGGAACGGTCCTGGAATGCACGGCGCGTTACGACAACTCTCCCGCGAACCCGCACAACCCGAATCCTGACGCCGAGGTCGCCTGGGGTGATCAGACCTGGGAAGAGATGCTGGCAGGTTTTATGGATCTGGCATTCGACCCTGCTGCGGATCCGGGCGACCTGGTTCGGCCTCGCCGGGCCAGATAGTTACTTGACGTAGCATCAGGGTTTCTTGGACGATCAAGAAAAAACAAGCAGTTTGGCAAGGAGGCCAACATGGCAACGTACATCGTTCTCGGACAGTACACAGACCAGGGGATTCGGAACATCAAGGAGACTACCAAACGCTCCGAAGCCCTCAAAGAAATGGCGAAGCGGGTGGGGGCCACGGTAAAAGAGGTTTACTGGACCCTGGGCCAGTACGACATCGCGACCGTCATCGAAGCGCCCGACGACGCCTCCGTCACCGCGCTTCTCTTGAGTGTCGGCGCGCTGGGCAACGTTCGGACCCAATCCCTGCGGGCTTTTTCCACCGACGAGATGAGCCGGATTCTGGGCAAATTGGGTAGACGGGGCTAACCACAAAGACTCCAAGACGCAAAGAAACCCAAGAGCGCCGAATTTCAGGTCTCGACCCCGCGCTGAAGCTGTACCTTGACGGCGGCATCCAGGGGGCCGGGGTACAAGCGCGCAATCATCTCGGGCGTGTATTTCTCGCGGAACTCCCGAATCACTTTGCCCACGGCACGCGCGTCTCGCAGCGTGCGGGCCCGAAGTGTGCGCCGCTCGCTTCCGGCCTGGATGGTGATGGTGGGGTTCTTCAGCAGGTTTCGGTACCACTGAGTCTGCGAACCGTAGACCGGCAGCAGCAGCAAGCCGTCGTCCGTAGAGACGAACCAGACCGGCAGGGTAATGGTTCGCCCGCTACGGCGCCCGACGACAGTTATGGAAATCTGCTGGCGCTTCTTCAGACCTCGATCAAACTTATCCTCGGCCATCCTTGCGGCTCCCATCGGAATACTTCACATTCTGGCGCAATCGGTGGTCAGCTTAGCGCGCAGCCTGGCACCCTTACAGATCGCAGGAATCTATCCAGATTCGACGACAAATAGCGCCGGCTCCATGTGAGCTCGCGGCCGCCGCTTCCAATATCACCGCGGAACTCGCCGTGGGTCCAGGGCTGCAGCTCGCGCACGCGGTCGAGATTCACGACGGTCGAACGGTTGATGCGCACGAATTCGTTGGGATCCAGGCGCTCGGCGAAGGCTTCGAGCGTGGCGCGCACCAGGTGCTCCTGGGCGCCGCAATGGAGGACCAGGTAATTGCGATCTGCCTCGATCCAGTCGATCTCGGCGATCTGGACAAAACGGGCCAGGCGGGGCCCCTGGACCAGAATTCGTTTCCAGAAACGGCCCTGAGGCTCCGGCGCCGGCATGCGCCGGCCGAGTTGGGCCCGGAGCCGTTGCATCACTGCGGCCAACCGATCTTCAGTCACGGGCTTCAACAGGTAATCGAGAGCCTGAACCTCGAAAGCGCGGACGGCGTAGTCGTCGTGGGCGGTCACAAAGACGACGGCGGTCTCACCCAGATCGCCCAGCGCCTCCAGAACCTGAAACCCGTCAAGCCCTGGCATCTGCACGTCCAGAAACAAAACGTCCGGCTGATTCTCGCGCAGCAGCGCAACCGTTTCCTCTCCGGTAGAGGCCTCGCCGGCGATCGACACGTCTGCCTCGCGCGCCAGGAGCCGCCGGAGCTTCCGGCGGGCCGGCGGCTCATCGTCGGCGATCACGGCGCGAATCGTCATGGGCTCCCTTCCAGTTCGGACGCGCGGCCCAACGGCAGCCAGATGACAACTCGTGTGCCCGCCGCATGGTGTTCGATAGCGATTTGCCCGCGCTCCCCATAGAGACGTTCAAGCCGGCCGGCGAGGTTCTTCAAACCCAACCCGAGCCCGTTTTGGTTCGTGTTCGTGCCGGGTCCGCAATCGTTTACCTCGAGACGCAACCGTCCATCGAACCGCTGCACACTGAACCGTAACTCTGATTTCGCCGGACGTTGGATCCGCTCCATATCGAATCGCGTTCTCCACTACCGGCTGGAGAATCAACTGCGGCACCATGGCGCTGTCCAGGTCGCGGTCCGATTCCACGGAGCACTGCAGCCGGTGCTCGAAGCGGGCTCGCATGATGTCGAGATACAGCTCGAGCAAGTCCAGCTCTTCGCGCAGCGGAACTTCGTGGGCGCTGTCGGTTCGCAGGACGCGTCGCAGGAATTCGCTCAGTCGTCCGATCATGCGGTCGGCTGCCCGCGGGTCCTCGTACATGATCGACGAGACGGCGTTGAGGGCATTGAACAGGAAATGCGGCCGCAGCTGAAGTTGCAGCGTCTCCAATTGCGCCTGGGCCAGTTGGCGCTCGAGCGTTTCCATTCGCAGCTGCCGTTCCCGCGCCACGCGCCGGTCTTCGGCATGTGTGATGACGACGACAATGACCGAGAAGATGATCAATTGCACCGGCAGTTCCATCAGGTAGCGAAAGCTCATGATCCCGTAATCGTAAGGACCTCTTCCGAGGATGGCGAACACTGCGAGGCGCAGGCCGTAGATCAGCGTCGTGTAGGTGAGACCGTACGCGACGCCGGCCGCCGAGTAAAGGGGCCAATACTTCTTCCAGCCGCCATCACGAGCGGAAAAACGCAAAACCAGCCAGGCCACCAGCGGGAGCAGCGGAAGCCCGGCGTAAGCTCCCGTCATCTCCTCCAGGAACACCTCCATCCAATCGACGGGTTGGTTTCGCGCCGGACGGTCGAGAGCTCTGTAGAAAAAGAGTAAGACGCCGAAGGCCGTGCTCAACAGAAAGATCAGGCGCCAGGGAAAGCCGCGGATCCGGTTCCAGATGGGCGACACGAGAGCGCTCCTGAAATCATGGCAATGTAAATGCCACCAGTGCATTGTCAAGCTTGCCGAACTTCGGGTCGTGACCGCCGGCGGCGATTATCACATACTGCCTGCCGCTCGGCGCCTCGAAAGTCATCGGCGTCGAGCGCGCACTGGCGGGCAGCGCGCCCTTCCACAGCTCGGCTCCGGAATCGAGGTCGAACGCCCGGATCGCCGGATCCAGGCTCGCGCCTATGAACAGAAGCCCTCCTGCGGTAGCCAGCGGACCGCCCAGGTTGATCGATCCCCATTCGGGCAATGCGCCCGGCAGCGGAAGGTTGCCCAGCGGTACCTGCCACCGGATACCGCCGCTGGCCAGGTCGACGGCGGTCAGCGTGCCGAATGGCGGTGGATTGCAGGGCAAGCCGCTCGGCGATCGCAGAAACGTACGCGACATGGCATACGGCGTTCCCTGCTGGATTGTGGTCTCCCATTCCGGGTGCTCCTTCCGGTAGGCGGCGACCTGGTCCAGCGGAATCAGACGCGCGACCGCCGTCAACCGGTTGGCCGGCGCGATCAGCAATCCCCGCTCCGGATCGTGAGCGACCCCACCCCAGTGCAATCCGCCGATGTTGCCCGGCGTGATGATCGAGCCGCGAAGGCTCGGCGGCGTGAAGATGCCCTCCGAGCGCAGCGCTGCAATCTGTTCTTTACACCATTGACGATCTTTCTCCGTCGCTCCCCAGGCTTCGTCGGCCGTGAGCCGCTGAGGAACCAGCGACGGCGGCGAGGTCGGGAACGGCTGCGTCAAGGCGGCCTGCTCGCCCGGGACGTCGCTCTTCGGCACGGGCCGTTCTTCCACGGGAAACAGGGGCTGTCCGGTTTCGCGCTGGAGCAGGAACAGATGGCCGGTTTTCGAGCCGACCGCAACTCCCAGAACCACGCGGCCATCGCGTTTGACCGTGAACAGCGCGGGGGGCGAGGCGACATCGTAGTCCCAGAGATCGTGATGCACGGTCTGAAAATGCCAGGCGACCTCTCCGGTTTTGGACCGCAACGCGACCACGGAGTTGGCATATCGATTGGGCCCCGGTCGCAGGCCGCCATAATAATCGGGACTGGCGCTTCCGGTCGGAACGAACACGAGATGCAGGTCAGGATCCACGGTAATGCGCGACCATGCGTTCGCTCCGCCCGCGTTGGGATTGTCTGGCAGCGGATCCCATTTCCAGCGCAGCGCGCCCGTGCGCGCATCGAAGGCGCGCACCTCGCCGCTCGGAGAATCGAGGCGGTGATTGTCGGCGATTGCCGACCCCACGATGACCAGGTCATCGACGATAGCGGGAGGCGACGTCTGCTGGTACTCGCCCGGGTAAGACGGTCCACGGCGCAGGCCCGCAGTGAGGTCGATTGTCCCTGGTTGCCGAAGTCCGCGCAGGGCTTCCCGGAAGCGGCATCCAGCGCAAAGAGGCGCGCATCGATGCTTCCGAAGAAGATCCGTCGCCCGCAAGGACCCGTTCCAGCCTTCGCCCGGTCCTGCCAGATTGCAACGCCGCGGTTGGCGAAATCGCCGTAGTTGCCCTTGCGATTGATCCGGGCGTCAAACGACCACTTCTCTTTTCCCGTTTCAGGTTCGAGCGCGATTACCTTGCCGTACGGAGTGCCGATATAGAGCAAGCCGCCGTCGTAGATGGGTGTGGCTTCGAATGCGGGCGGTCTCCCGCCGCCCTCGACCGGAGTCAGCGGTTCTCCGGTGCGGTACGTCCAGGCCACCTTCAACTGGGCGACGTTCTCCCGGCGGATCTTCGCCAGTGACGAGTGCTGCGAGGCCGGCGTCTGGGCCAGCGCCAGCACAGGCCAAAAACAGAAAGCAAACCATCTGATTCGTTTGGTCATCATGGAGGTGAGTCTGGGGCTCTTTCGATTCCGGTTCAATCATTCCGGGACGAGCGGGACTGTGCGGGGACGATCCGGCCAACATTTTCGTGTCTTTGTGTATTAAGTGGCTGTAGTTTCGCACCGACTAACCACGAAGACCACGAAGACGCGTAACTTTCCGAACGGGAAAATCTTACGGTTCCTTCAAGATGGTGGAGACGCGCCTCTCTGAGACGGTCCCAAGCATCGGGCGTGATTGGTATTCTGGGGAATGGAGTCTTCGACATCTCGACCTACCCGTCGCAGCAAATTACTGCGGGCTCGCCAGCCAAATGTCCGCCTCCCCACCGATCACGCTGAGGTAAATCACCCGATCATCGCGAGAGAGAGTGAACTTCCCTTGGATAGTGGCCGGTGCAACGGAGTAGACCGGGTGCGCCTTTTTGGTCTGGCTGTCGATCAGGCTGATCGTATCCCGATTGTGAAGGAAGAGAAGCCTGCGGCTGTCGCTCAGCCAGACCGGGTCGAGTCCGGATTCGGTGGCCTTTTCGTATCCTCGAGATTCTAGAGAATAGATGGTGAGGCCCGACGAGGCACCGGTCCGCGGCGAGTGTAGTCCGGCGATTTTACGCCCGTCAGGCGACCAAGCGTACGCCGCAAAGCTCTCCGTTGCTCATCTTGGGCAAGGCCTGAGGCGTCTGCTCTTTCCAGGGTTTGCCGGCATCAAGAAGGTAAGAACCTTCATCGCTGACATAGTAGCCAAGTCGCGAACCGTCAGGGGACCACTGCGGATACATCACGCTGCCCCGGTCCTGGGTGTGTGTTATCTGCTCGAGCCCGCTGCCGTCCCGGTTGATGATCCAGAGTTCCAGCTTCCCGCTCCGACGGGAGATGAATGCTATGCGTCTTCCATCCGGGTGCCAGCGAGGCTGAAGCATCCTGATGGGAGTCGTCAGTCAAGTAGCGAAGTCCGGTCCCGTCCCGATGGATCATGGCGATGTCGGGCCGCGACCCTCGGGAGGCGAAGGCGATCCACTCGCCATTCGGCGAGAGATCCAGTGAAGCGACCCGGTTGGAGCCTTGTGTGATCCACACCGGCGGGCCGGTCACTGTTTCCATTGCTGGGTTGAATCCGATCGTCTGGATGTTTTCTTGGGAAGTGCCCTGCGAATACGCTATCCGCCCATCGCCGGAAAGGCTGATCGACAGTGCGTCCGAGGCGGCCGTGGTGACCGGCTGTGGGGAACCCAGCACCTTCCCAGACCGCTCCTCGATCGGGACCCGCCAGATATTCATGACACCGCTGCGATCGCTGACGAAATAGATGTAGTCGCCCAGCGGCGACCAGACGGGGTGCCAATCCACATGCAAATCATCTGTGATCCGAACCGGCTCTCCTCGCCCGGTAGCGGGAATGGTCCATATGTCCGGCCGACCGGATCGTAGGCCCCAAAAGGCAATCCTGTGACCGTGCGGAGACCACATGGGTTCCAGGGCATCACCACTCTCTGCGATTGGGCGCCTCTGGCCGCCCCCGATGGGAACAGCCCATAAGCTGCTGTTCGGGCCGGGGCGGATCGAAGGAGACACCGCTTGCCTCGGTGGCGCACGCGATCTCTTTTCCATCAGGGGACCATGTGGGGTGATAACCGAAATCCGTGATACGACGGACCGACTCGCCGGTGGCGCCCATGAAGAAAATGCCGCCGCCGTCTCGTTCAGACCGAAACGCAATCCGCTCGCCCTCGGGAGAGAAGGCCGGATGGATGTCGTCCGATAACGAGTCCCTGGTCAGGTTAATGGGTGTTCCGCGATCAACGCGCTGCAAGTAGATGTCCCAGTTGCCGGAGACCCGGCTGGCGTAAACCAAGGACTTGCCATCGGGGGAGAGGCTGGGAAACAACTCCAGGCCCGGCTGATTGGTGAGCTTGGTGAAGGTAAGGTTTGGGGGCTGTCGGCTGGGGAATTGTCGTGTCAGGAACCAGCCCACGGCAGCAGCAACGACTATTGCGCAGACAACGAACGCAAGCACTCTCCCCCGGCGATGCGTCGCTCGGCTCCCTCTCTCTCGCGCGCTCGGCGCTGTCTCACCGGCTTGCCGCCCCAACGCTTCAGCTCGGCGCGAAGGTCTGATGCCGTCTGGTAGCGGACCTCCCGGTCTTTCTCCAGCGCCCGCAGAATGATCCGTTCCAGTTCAGCTGGCAACTTGGGGTTCACCTGCGACGGACGCATCGGCTCGTGGTGGAGGATGGCATCAAAGACCGTGGCAGATGTAGTGCCCGTGAAAGGGAGAGATCCGGTGGCCATCTCGTACAGCGTCACGCCAAGCGAAAACAGGTCTGTGCGTGCATCGAGAGCTTCCCCTCGCGCCTGTTCGGGGGACATATAGGCAACCGTCCCCAGTGCCGTCCCGAGCGTGGTCAGCCGATCTGTCGACACCGTCGCTGCTTCCGGCGACGCTAATTGGTCCGCTACCAGCTTAGCCAGTCCAAAATCCAGAATCTTGGCGTGGCCCCGGTCCGTGACGAATATGTTTGCCGGCTTGATGTCCCGGTGTACGATCCCCTTCAAGTGCACTGCATCCAGCGCGTCAGCAATCTGGATCCCCAGGTCCACCATTTGATCGGTCTTGAGCGCCCTGCCCGCAATGTATTCCCTTAGGCTGCGGCCCTCCAGCAGTTCCATGGCGATGAAAGGCTGTCTTTCGTATTCGCCGACATCGTAAATAGTGCAGATGTTGGGATGGTTTATTGCCGAAGCCGCGCGGGCCTCCCGCTGGAATCTTTCCAGGTCCAGTGGGGCGGCGGCGGCAGCCAGAGGCAGAAACTTCAGAGCCACGGTCCGCCCCAACCGGGTATCCTCGGCCTTATAGACCACACCCATTCCGCCACTGCCGAGCCGTTCTTGGACCTGGTAGTGTGAGATAGTCTTTCCGGTCATGAGCATCTCTTGAAGCATAGCCTTACCCGCCCCACCCGAGAAAGTCTGTTTCCCGATCGGGAATTTCTGGTCGAGACACGCCTGGATTCTATTGTAATTCAGGCCAGTAAAAAGATTCTTCGTGTTTCTTTGCGTCTTGGTGTCTTCGTGGTTACCACGACACCCGGAATACCATGATTCCGTGCCACCGACCGGTGCCGATGTCCGAAAAGCTGCCGCGGGTACCGTTGAAGGTGCCGAACATGAGAGGGATCGGTGGCGTTGTACGTGGAGTTCGGCGGGTTGAAGCTATGGTACTTGTAGGGGTTGTTGACGTCGAAACGCAAGTGAAACCGCAGCCGTTCGTAGACCACCCACTCCTTGGATAGAGAGGTCTGGGCCCAAATGATGCCGGGGGCCTCCAGGGTGTTGCGGCCGAGCGAGCCCGGCGTGAACGAGTCCGGGTACTGGAATGCGTCCAGTTTCAGGTAGCGATTCTGGGCGGAAAAGGGAAACCGGTTGGGCCCCATATCGACGTGTGCCAGCTTGGCCTGGTCGTTGGGCAGCACCTGGTGCGGACGCAGCGCCATGAGCGGGAGATAGACGTTTCGACTGCCCGCGAACGAAACCGTGAAAGGCGGCCCCGTCTGGAAATGCTGCGACCAGACCAGCTCCCAGCCGCCCAGCAAGAAATTGCGCCAGCCCCCGCCGGTCATATACCGTTTTCCCTGTCCGAAGGGGAGCTCATAGGTGAACGTGGTGACCCAGCGGTTCTGGACATCGTAGTTAGCCCGTCCCTTCTCCAGCAGGCGGTTGTAGAAAGTAATGCCGCTCGCCGTGCCGTCGTCATCCACGTCGTTCAGGGCTTTCGAGCGCGTGTAGAAAGAGCTCAGCGCGAACCCGGAGGCGAACCGCTTCTCCACCCGCGCCGTCACCCCGTGATAGGTATTGTGGCCGTAATTGCTGAAGTGGCTGATGGTGCCGAACTGTGGGTACGGCCGGAAATTCTGGTATTCGCGACGGATCTGGTCGAGAGTCGCGAAGTCGCTGGAAACGTTGAGGGGCAGCACGTTGACGTTCCAGTCATTCAGCAACCCCACTGCGCTCGAACCCTGATATAGCACTTCGGCCACCCAGTTCTGCAGGAACTCATACTGGAATCCGCTCGACCAGTTCATGATGTACGGCATCCGCATATTGGGATCGAACCAGGAGACGCCGCGCGCGCTGAAATTGGCGCCGATGAAGGGCGTTGATCCGTCCGGCGCGATATTGAACCGCACCGGCGGGGGACCTTGCGAAAGATAAAAGGCCGGCCGGGGATCGCCGGCGGTGGGCTGCAGGTTGGCCGTCGCCAGGTACTCTTCGAAGTTCTGGTTAATGCTGTTGGCGAGCAGGTCGGCGGTGATCAGGCCGAAGTTGCCGCGAAACACCATTCTCGGTTTAAAGTTCCAGGCCATGCCGAAGCGTGGCTGGAAGTTGTTCAGGTCGCGCCTGGCAAGCAATCCGGAGCCGTGCACGATGGCCCCGCGACGACCGGTAATCGGGTCGATGGCGGCTGGATCGAACTGGGATTGCTGGCCGTACTTGGTCGACAGGGGTGATTCATAAGACCAGCGCAACCCCAGGTTCAGGGTCATACTGCGGATGGGCTTCCAGTCCGTCTGCACGTACCAGGCGTGGTGCCACCAGCGCGGGAGCCACGTGGCGGTGTTTTGCGTGAAGACCGCGCTCCCTACTGAGCCCAGCAGAAGGCTGGCGAAGGCATTGCCGGTATTGGGTCTGAACGGAAACTCGGTCCCTCCCATGTTGTACTGACCCGAGGGAAGCGCCGCCGGCAGCGCGTTGTAGCGCGTCCGTACCATCTCGTAGCCGAACTTGACCGTGTGGCGGCCCATGACCTTGGTGAAATTTTCCTGCAAAGAAATGTCTTCCGCAACCTGCTGATCGCGGCCGCCCGGCCCCATGGCAAAGTAGCGCGGCTCGAATTGCGGAAAGGTTTCCGGTCCCACGTTGGGAATGCCGAGCTGACTCGCCCAGTTCTGGCCCATGCTCTCGGGCGCGCGATTGCGGCGGCGGCGGTTGTACCCGAAGCGCGCCTCGTTGATGGTGGTGGGATTGATGGTATACGTGTCCGAGATCACCAGGTTGCCCTGATCGATCGGGATCGTGAATTGCGGGTCGACAAGGGGCCACAAAATCTGCGCCGAGAAGCGCCCGACATTCCGATGTCGCATGTGCGAGTAGCGGCCGAAGATCTTGTGGTTGGCGCTGAACTGATGGTCGATTTTCTGATCGAAGCGCGTGAAGTAGAAGCGGCCTTTGGTAGGAATAACCAGGTTCTGGCTGGGACCGCTGGGGGTGAGAACCCCCGTCGTGTTCTGAGGCTCCCAGGGATTGCGGCTCAGCAGATTGCGAGCTACAGGATCGAATCGAGTCGTGGGGATGCGGTTCTCGGGGAACGGGTCGCTGATCCACTGTCCGCTGGCATCCTGCCGGATGGTGGCGGGATCGTAGATGGGAAACCCGCGGCCGCCGAAGCTGAAGTCACCCGCGTACATCTCGGGGCTCGGGACCGCGCCGATAAAAGTTTCCGAGACTTTTTCGTGATGCCGCTGGAAACCCCAAAAGAAAAAGGTCTTGTCCTTCCCGTTGTAGATTTTGGGGATATAGACCGGACCGCCCGCAGTGGCGCCCATTTCATGGTAGGTGAAGGGATTGCAGATGTTCAGGATGTTCTCGCAACGCTTGAGCTGATCGAAGTACTGGCGATGAACCAGCTTTCCGTTCAGGTATCGGTCTTCCAGCGAGCCATGGAATTCGTTGTTCCCGCTCCTGAAGACGCCGCTCAACTGGCCGCCGGCCGAATGGCCGAACTCGGCGGGGAGCCCCGTGGTCCAAAGCTTGAACTCCTGGATCATGTCCAGGGTCGAGGTGATGACGGTATCCAGGCTGTTCGGGTTGCCCAGCACCGGTTCCTTGGCATTGACACCGTCGAGAGTGTAGCCCAGCGCGCGCTGCCGCTGGCCGACAGCATGCTGCCCGTTCACGACATTCATGCCCGGCATGTAAAGGTAGATCCGGTAGAAAGCCTTTTGCAGAACGGGAATCTTGACGATGGTCTCGCCTTCGAGCACCTGTCCGGCAGCGGCGGTCTCGGTTTCGAGCAGCGGTGCGGCGGCGGTGACCTGTACCGATTCCGCCATGGTGCCGACCTCGAGCTGAACGTCGAGACGCGGTTGCTCGGCGGTCCGGAGAATGATTCCGTCCCGCACGTGGGTGCGGAAGCCGGTGGCCTCGATGGTCAGCTGGTAGGTCCCCGGATTGAGGTTCGGGATGTAGTAAGTGCCCTCGGGCGTGGTTACGCTATTGTGAACGAACGAGGTGTTCACGTTCACCACGGTAATCTTGGCTCCGGCGACCACGCTTCCGGTAGGGTCGGTGACCGCCCCGACAATCGTGGCAGTTCCGGTTGTTTGGGCTAAGGCTGACGATACAAACAAAAGCAACAGCGGCAGGGTACGGAGTGCCATGGCAAGGACCTCCAGGAGTGTATGGGGTATGTGATAACCCAAAACAAATCGGAATGCTACTGGTTCTTTGGTGTCTTCGTGTCTTCGTGGTTAGCGCTGCGAAACAGATACCACCAGGACACAAAGACACGAAGGAACACCGCAGCCAAAAGGTGGCCTTCCGTGGTGTGGTATTCTTTGATCCATGGCATTGATCGGACAGACCCGGCCGGAGAATGTGGCGCGGCGATTTTTACGTCGATAGCTCATGCATCGATTGCGATCTCTGCCGGCAAATCGCCCCCGAAACCTTTGCGCGCGTCGGCGAGCAGTCCGCCGTCTATCGCCAGCCGGAAGGGCGCGCGGGCGAATTCGCGGCTCTGAAAGCCCTGGTTACATGCCCCACGGCTTCCATCGGTGATCTGGGGCAGCATTCAGCCAAACTCGCGGTCGAGGCGTATCCCGAATTAGTCGACGACGAAGTCTATTTCTGTGGCTTCGCCTCGGAGTCTTCCTATGGCGCGTCGAGCTACTTGATCGTTCGCCCGGAAGGAAATGTGCTTGTCGACTCTCCAAGGTTTGCCCGCCCGCTGGCGAAACGCATCGCTGCTCTGGGCGGCGTCAATCTCATGTTCCTTACCCATCAGGATGATGTTGCAGATCACAGGGCGTGGGCCGAACGATTCGGCGCCGAGCGCATCATGCACCGGGATGACATCCGGCATGCGCACGCAGGAATGGAACGCGTCCTCTCAGGCCGCGGCGCCGTGCGGCTCGATCACGATCTGATCGCTGTCCCCACGCCAGGCCACACTCGCGGCCATATGGTCCTGCTTTACCGCGATCGTTACCTTTTTTCCGGCGATCACGCGCGCTGGTCGGACTCTATCCAGTCGCTCCACGCCTCTCGCGATGTCTGCTGGTATTCGTGGCCGGAACAGATTCGTTCGATGGAACGCCTGCTCGACTACGACTTTGAGTGGGTACTGCCTGGCCATGGCCGCCGCGCGCATCGACCCGCCGCCGAGATGCGGCAACACCTCAGAGACTGCATCGTCCGGATGAAGTCGATTGACGATTTACGATTGACGATTGACGATTGAAAACCCCACTCAATCGTTAATTGAAGTGGTAGAGCATGAAGTAAACAATCACGCCGGTCACCGACACGTAGAGCCAGATGGGCAGGGTCCAGCGCGCGATGCGCTTGTGGCGGTCGAATCGTTCCTTCAATGCGCGCCGGAGCGTTATGATGGCGAGCGGCACTACCGTAGTCGCCAGGACCGTGTGTGAAATCAAGACCACAAAATAGACGGTGCGTACCCACCCCTCCCCCGGAAGCGGACTGAACCCACCTGGGCGTGATAGATCAAGTAGGAAATCAGGAACAAGCAAGATGCGGTTAGCGCTCCGAGCATGCAGGCGCGGTGCAGCCGTATGATTCCTTGTCGAATGAAGAAATAGCCTGTAACGAGAAGCAACGCGCTCGTGCCGTTAAGAACCGCATTGAGATGCGGCAGTATCGAGTAAATAGCCACAACTATCCTTGCCTCGCGAACATAGACGCGGTGCCGGCTAATGTCAATCAGTCCAATTGACGATTACGATTTACGATTGACGATTATTGACCATTGTCGAAGTTTTCAAATCGTCAATCGTCAATCGTCAATCGTCAATTGGATGAACACTGGTTCGGGACATTCCATCTAAAGACTCATATCGTTAGAAAAGGAGTTCGCCTCATGTCTCGAGCCAGGTTTTTGATGTCCACAGTCTTCATTGTTGCCCTGTTAGCGTGCAGCAAAGAAAAGAACGAAGCGCCGCAGGCCCAGGTGCAGCCGACCCCTCAAGCGCCTCCGGTCGAGCAAACGATTGCCACGGCCCCCGAGACCGTAGCGGCGCCACGGGCCGGAAAACTCCAACCTGCCGCCAAGCGTTCACAGACCGCGGTGCGGCAGCAGCCTGCTCCCGCTCCCATGCGCGACGCCACGGTAATGCCGGACCAGACTGCTCCGGTGCCGGAGCGGGCTGAGCGCGCGCCTTCCCGTACCTATCCTCCCGACGTGAGAGAACCGGTGGCTCCTGCCCCCATACGCCCTTCGGTGGCGATCATTCCTGCGGGAACTCGGTTCCAAGTCCGTCTGACCGAGGCCATCAGTTCAGCGGAGAAGCGGTCCGGGGACAAGTTCGAGGCCACGCTGGCAGACAACCTTGAGGTCGGCGGGAGGCTCCTTGCGCCGAAAGGCAGCATCGTGATTGGAAGGCTTTCTGATGTCGAGCGAGCGCGCAAGGTCGAAGGACGCGCGCGCCTGGCCATGATTCTGACGGAACTTCAGGTTCGCGGCGAATCGTATGGGATGGAAACGAACACTCTCACCTTCGATGCTGAATCCTCTACGAAAGACGATGTCGCCAAGATAGGAGCCGGGGCTGGAATAGGCGCAGCCATCGGGGCCATTGCCGGCGGCGGCAAAGGCGCAGCGATCGGGGCCGTGATTGGCGGGGGTGCCGGGACGGCGACTGTTATGGCTACTCGAGGAAAGGAAGTGGAATTTCCGGCCGAACAGGAATTTACCTTCAAGCTGGAGCGCGATATCCGATTTACGATTGACGATTGACGATTTACGATTGACGATTGACGATTGCAAGCCATCAACTGGTTGCCAATCGTAAATCGATCTTTGATAAGCCGAACCGCTTTAACGATTGACAATCGTCTAATCTGTTTTTCAATCGTCAATCGTCAATCGTAAATCGTCAATCGTCAATCGGACGCCACCCACGTGGTAGTCGCAAAGGCCACCAGCCCGAATGCCACCGTGACTCCCAGGCAGACCGCAAAGGAAGGAAGATCGATCGCCGCCGGTGCGTCGTTCAGGTACAACACCCGCCTGACGGCAGCTACACCATAAGTCAGCGGATTAACGTAAATGATCGCTCGGATCCACACCGGCGCTCCCGAGGCTGGGAAGAAAGAGCCCGAAAGCAGCCACATCGGCATCAGGATCAAGTTCATGACGGCGTGAAACCCTTGGGTCGAGTCCATTTTCCAGGCGATCAAGAACCCCAGGGCGCTCAGCGCAAACCCAACCAGGGCGAGGACACCCGCAACCGCAACGAATTTCTCCCAGCTCAACGAGATTTTCACGGTCGGCGCCAATAGAACGAAAATCAAAGCCTGAAGCACCGCGAGGCTGGTGCCTCCCAGTATTTTGCCGAGAATTATTGCGGATCGGGGAACGGGAGCTACCAGCGCCGACTGAAGAAACCCCGCCTGCCTGTCCTCGATGATCGAGATCGTGGAAAAGATCGAAGTAAACAGCAGTATCAGAGCGAGTGTTCCAGGGAAGGAGTATTCCAGATATCCTTCGCCCCCCAGTGCTTCAGGGGCCTTGAACGAGCTCCCCACTCCCGAGCCAATTATCAGCCAGAAAACCAGCGGAGTTCCGAGCGCGCCGGCAATTCGGTTGCGCTGCCGCAGAAAACGCACGATTTCCCTGCGCCAGAGGGTATATACCGCTAAAAGGAAATTCATCATCACTCCGCCCTGCCGGTTTCTCGATGAGCGGCGCCAGTTCTACGCCGGTGGTTCATCCCAGAACTTGTGCCCGGTTCTGCGAATGAAGACATCTTCCAGGGTCGGTTTGCCGAGGGAAATCGCAGAGATCTCGCCCGGGAAAGGCCTCCACCAATTGCGGAATGAATCGGTGGGCGGCCTGTATTTCAATCCGTATGTTCCCGTCCAGAATTGTTGGTGCTACCCCGAAATGACTCTGAATTCTGGGTAGGAGGTGCTCCGGTTGCCGCGTATGCACGGTCAGAATATCTCCGCCGATCTCCGAGGTTAGCTGGTCCGGCGAACCAAGCGCCACAACTTCGCCTTCATGAAGCAGAACCAGCCGGTCGCAATCCGCGGCTTCCTCGGTCAGATGAGTTGAAAGGAGCACCGTAACGTCGCGCTCGTCGCGTAGCGTCTTCAACTGTGTCCATAAATCCCTTCGGGCGCCCGGATCGAGGCCGGTGCTCGGTTCATCCAGAAGCAACACTTTGGGGCGAGGGAGGAGTGCCTTGGCTAACTCCACTCGGCGGCACATGCCGCCGGAAAGAGTTTCGACCAGGTCCCGGGATCGATCTTCCAGATTCACCCGCCGCAACATCTCACTGATTCGATCTTTGAGTGCCGTTCCCCGCATTCCATACAGATGCCCCTGGTGGCGCAGGTTTTCCTCGGCCGTAAGCTTCTTGTCCAGGCTGGGAGCCTGGAAAGCAATGCCGAGGTGTCTCCGGATCTCGCGCGGGTCGCTCTGGACATCCAGGCCGCCAATTCTGGCGCTGCCACTCGAGGGCTTCAACAAAGTAGACAGGATCTTGAAGAGGGTGGTTTTCCCCCCGCCGTTCGGCCCAAGCAATCCGAAAATTTCTCCTTTGCTGCACGCCGAACGAAACGTTCCGGAGTGCATCCCGGCCCGTTCCACCGCGTCGTGCCGGAGGATAGGTAAGGCTGAGACTTTGAATTTCAACCGCGGCAGGGCGATTCATCCGAGGCTGCCGGTTTCAAGGTGAGACCTTGTCGATCGCCAGGAGTGCCATCAAGGCAGGTAGATAACATACCGAGATTATGAAAAGCCGCAGCGCGGATATTCGATCGCGCATGCGCGCAAAGTAAAGGCCGGAAGTCAGAAAAATAAGCCCCAGGGCAAGAGCCCCGATCAGATAGGCGAAGCCGGCCAGACCAATTGCCGACGGCAGCAGGGTCACCAGAATCAGCGCAGAAAGATAGAGACTCACCTGCCGGCTGGTCCGCTTGCCGTCTCGATCAATGATCGGAAGCATGGGAAAACCAGCGCGCCGGTAGTCTTCGCGATGCATCCAGGCGATAGCGTAGAAATGCGGCATTTGCCAGAAGAAGACGATGGCGAAGAGGATCCAGGCTCCATAAGCCAGTTCTCCATTCGCGGCGGCCCAGCCAATCATCGGAGGGACGGCGCCTGGAACAGCACCGATCAGGGTACAAAGCCAGGTCCTGGTTTTCAGTGGCGTGTAGACGAAGAGATAGCTGAGCAGCGTGATTGCCGCCAGCGCGCTCGCGAGGACATTGGCGAACAGGAGTAGATAGACCAGCCCGGCTGCGGCGATGACAAGTGAAAATGCGAGAGCCTCACCGGGTTGCAGGCGTCCGGCCGGCAGAGGGCGCCCGACGGTTCGCTTCATGAGAGAGTCAAGGTCCCGCTCGAGCCACATGTTAAGCGCGCTGGCTGCGGCAGCCACCAGCCCGGTACCGAGGAGCGCGTGGAGCAGCGGCAACATCTGAAGCTTGCCTTCAGTGCCGAGGTAGAAGCCGACGAGCGTGGTTGCCAGCACCAGAAGAGTGATCCGAGGCTTGGTCAACTCCAGGTAATCCAGGCATCGAGTCCGCGCCAGAACTGGAATCAAAGGTGAAACCGACTCCACATCAGCTTTCAAGCATCAACTCCTGGTAGGATTCTTGGTGTTTCTTCATGTCTTGGGTTCTTCCCGGCTGATTGATGTCGCATGAACCATGAAGACATAGCGCGGCCAGGATGGGGATTCGGCTGCAGAATACGATGGGCTTGCAGCGTCAGGTAGAGACTCAAGGCCAGCGTGACAGCTCCTCCCGCAACATGCAACGTTGTCAGCATCGTACCGCGGCTCGACCAGATGGTCGCACCCCCCAGCAAAACCTGCCCTGCCACGGCCAGCATCAAGTAGATGACGCCGCGTCGAAGCTTCTCCTGGGGCGGCCAGAGGTTAAATACTCTGAGGGCGAGCCAGACTACCATTAGCATGATCAGGAGGGCGCCGACTCTGTGGGTGAAATGCAAAAGGATCTGGCGCGTAAAGAATGGAGGAATGAGCCTGCCATAGGAGAGCGGGAAATCCGGAATTGCCAACCCGCTTCCCGTGTGACGCACCAGGGCACCGATCAGGATTTGAAGGTACACCACTCCCGTAATCGCGCCCGCGAGAGTTCGAACCGAACGAGATCCGGATCCATAGAGCCGTGACTCATCCCGTTGCCATCGAGGAGAAGTGAAAACGGCAATGGAGACCGTCAGGCAGAGAAAGATCTGAGCAAGAGCGGCGTGGCTGACTGAAACGGCGGTCGGCAGAAGGAACAGTACGGTAATCCCCCCAAGAATCCCCTGGCAGACAACCGTAACAAGCGCCCCAAACCCCAACCTTCGTACCCATTTTCGGGGCTCCTGTTTCCAGAGCCAGAGCGCGAGAACGACAGTCAAGAGCCCTACAGCGGCCGCGGCCATTCGGTGGCCGTGCTCGTAAGCCACGCCTCCTACCATCTCGGGGAAGACCTGGCCGTAAGATAAAGGCCAATCCGGCACCGCCAGGCCGGAACCGGTGGATGTGACCAATCCCCCGATAAAAATCAAGAGAAGCGTACACACCGCCACCAGAGTGGCGAAGCGATGAAGCCCGAGATTATGTCTCACCGGAGACCGACCCCGAAGGCGGTAGCTTCGCGTCTTGGCGGTGAGCGGGTAAGACAATCCGTACCCTGAGACGCAAAGACGCGAACAAGCATGCGAAGGTTAGCTAGCCGAGAAGCTGAACGCGACTTCCTTGGTTTCCTTGTCGCCCACCGTCACCTTCTGGGTCTTGGTGCCAAGCTTCTCGTGCCAGGCTTCGATGACATACTCGCCCGGCGGAAGGTTCTTCAGACTGTAGGCGCCGTCGGCCCCGGTCACACTGAAATACGGATGAGGCAGGACGCCGAGGTAGGTGGACATCCACTTGTGCACGTCGCACCTGAAGGGAACCATGACTTCCGGGGCGGTAAAGGTCTTCTCAGTCACCATTCCCTTTACAGGCTGGCCGATATTGAACTGGGCGTTTTTCTCGGCCCAGCAGTGAATGTTATGCAGAGTCGGATCGCTGTTTATGATTTTGAGTTTTTGATTCACCATCATTCCGCCGACATGAGGCGTGTACTGGCAACCTTGCTGGTCAATAGAGGCGGCTTCCGACGGCGGAGTGAAGGTGTATTTCTCCATGCCTTCTTTCACATAGACGAATACGTTCTGAAGATTCCCGCCTTCCGCCACAACCTCTTGAGTGCGTACCGGCTCCTTGTGGAGCGCGATGCAGTTAGGATCCGCGTTCATCTTGATCAAGGCCGGCGCCGGAGCAGTTCCCTCGAGCGTCACCTTTCCATTTACATTCGCGGTGCCTGTTGCGGGGTCGAAAGCGGCGGCCGGCGCAGCGCCTGCGGCCGGCTCGGCCGACGGCGCGGGCTTCTTCCTTCTTGCCGCAGGCGGCTGCCAATGCAAGCGCGAGACACGCCACCAATACCAGTAGTCTTGAATTCTTCACTGAAACCTCCTGGAAAACGAAAGTAGTGGAATTTTACGAAAGCTGCGTATTTCTCAATTGGACGCAACGCTTAAAATAGCTTTTCATGATACGAACTCGCCCGAAATGCGTCAAGCTCCGTTTCGGATCCACGAGACTCGCCAGGACACCACAACCGCGAAGGGCGCCAAGACGCAAGGGGGCCGAAGATTAAGTTTGCCTCGTCGCGTGAATTTGGATATTCTCCCTGTTCCCTGGCGCCGATTACGATCTGATGCGAACTAGATGGCGTAGGCTCCTTCGACTGACTCTGATCGCTGGCGCTCTGGGGGTTTTGTCCCTTCCCCTCTCATCCTGCGCGCAGGAAAGTCCTGCCAGCCAACCGATCGCCTTCAGCCATCGGCAACATGTTGAAAAGAAACTGGCCTGCACCTTCTGCCACTTCGGGGCGGAGAAGAACGCTCAGGCCGTCATTCCCAGCGTCGCGCTGTGCATGAGCTGTCATTCTGCGGTGAAGGCCGACAGCCCCGAGGTTCTCAAAGTCAAGCAATACCTTGATCGTAAGGAAGAGATCCCCTGGCAGCGGATCTATGCGCTGCCGCCGGAGGCCGACGTATTTTTCAACCATCATCGCCATGCGGCGGCCGGAGTGCCGTGTGCCACCTGTCATGGCCAGGTGGGAACGCGAGATGCTTTGCACAAGGAAGTCAAGCTCACGATGGGTTTCTGTGTGAATTGTCACCTGGAGAAACGCTCGAGTTTTCGCATGGAACAGCTCGCTGGCGATTGCTCGACCTGCCATCGGTGAGGGGACGTCGCCCTCGTTCTGCAAGCGACGGGGGAACAAGGTTCTGCGATGAGTGACGAAGGAAAACCGATAATGAACCGGCGCGAATTCATCAGGTCGGGCGCGGCCAGCGCTGGCGCTGCGGTAACTTTAAGCGGCTGCGGTGGGCACGAGGAGAAACTGATTCCTCTGCTGGTTTCCGAGGAACGCATACTTCCGGGCGTAGATCGATGGACTCCAAGCACCTGCGCCATTTGCCCGGCGGGCTGCGGCATTCTGGTCCGTTCCATGCTGGGAGAAGCGAGGGTCCGGCACGACGGGCGCGAATTTCGCCAGATGGTAGCCCAGGTGAAGAAGATCGAGGGCAATCCAGCCCACCCCATCAATCAGGGAAGATTGTGCGCCCGCGGTCAGTCGGGGCCCCAGGTCTTGTACAATCCCGACCGGATTCAGACTCCCTTGAAACTCGCCGGCGCGCGTGGGTCAGCTCAATACACGCCGATCTCATGGGACGAAGCTCTCGCGCTCCTGGAGAGCAAATTGAAGCCGCTGCTTTCCTCGGGGTCGGAATCGATGATTACCGCCATCAGCGGGACCGGCTCGCCCGCGCGGCAGGATCTGCTGCGCGAGTTCATGGCCGGGGCGGGCTCCGTCCGTTGTTACGTCGAGGAACCTCTGGGATGGAGAGTGCTGAAAGAAGCGAACCGTCGCGTCTTCGCACGCCCGGAACTCGAAGTCCACGACATTGAAAATGCCAGGTATGTCCTCTCCTTCGGCGCAAACTTTGTGGATACTCATACCTCGCCGGTTCGGTACGGCAGGGGTCTCGGGCATTTTCGCCAGGGGCGTCCGGGACAGCGCGGCAAATTCGTACAGGTTGAGAGCAGGTTTTCTCTCACGGCTGCGAACGCGGATGAATGGCTCCCATCCCGTCCGGGAACAGAAGCCGGCGTGGCGCTGGCGATGGCTCATGTCCTGCTCCAGGAAGAACTGTACGACAAGGAGTTTGTTCGATCCTCTACCAAGGGCTTCGAGCTGTTCCGTTCCTGGGTGCTGGAGAACTACGCCCCCGAGAAGATTGCGGAAGTTGCAGGAGTTTCCGCCCGAGACATCACTCGCATAGCCCGAGAGTTTGCCGGCCACCAGCCCGGATTCGCGCTCGCCGGCGGAGCCGCGACGGCTCACTCGCACGGAATCTTCACAGCGGCCGCGGCGCATAGTCTCAACGCCCTCGCCGGCAGCGTCGGCCGCCCGGGAGGAATCTCGTGGACGCCGTCTTCAAGAAAACCAGAGGCTCCAGCGGCGGCAGGGAAGTCCTGGGTCGAGGAATTGGTTTCGACTGCGAGTTCGATTCAGCTGTTGATTCTCTGGCAGTCAGACCTGCTGCACCACACGCCTGCTGCGACTGGCCTGGAGAACGCGTTGGCCAGGATTCCTTTCGTGGTGGCCTTCAGCACGTTCATGGACGATTCCTCCGCGCAGGCCGATCTGATTCTTCCCGACCAGACGTTTCTGGAACACTGGGATGTCGTGAAGCCCGAACTCACTTCCGGTTTGCGCACGCTCTCGATTGCGCAGCCGGTCGTGAGGCCACTGTATGAAGCGCGCGACCGCGCCGACGTGCTGCTCGCGCTGGCGAAGCGGCTGGGCGGAAGGGTTCAGCAGGCGCTGCCGTACGCCGATTTCCGCGAGTTTCTCAAGAGACGGCTCAACGAGGAAGGTGTCCTGAAACACGGGAGTTTCGCGGAAGACGATCTGGACGGGTTTTGGACCAGGCTTCTGGATGCCGGCGTGTGGACGGAGGAGCCGGCCACGGGGCCCGTTCCCTCCGCAGATCTCACGTTTTTCAAAGACCTGCAGCCTCCCGACCCGCGGGCCCGCGACGCCGCACAATACCCCTTTTCACTCCAGCCTTTCGAAAGCACCGCGCTCGGAACCGGGATCGGCGCCAACCTACCCTGGATGCAGGAGCTTCCCGATCCGATGACCTCCGTGGTGTGGGGTTCCTGGGTGGAGATCAATCCGCGGACCGCGGCCGAATTGGGCATCGAAGACAGCGACGTGGTCTCGGTTGAATCCGCTTCAGGAAAAACCAATGTGCCCGCGCTGCTGAGTCCGGCAGCCCGCCCCGGTGTGGTCAGCATGCCTTTCGGGCAGGGACACAGGTTCTACGGAAGATATGCGGCCGGCCGGGGCGCCAATCCCTGGAAAATCCTGTCTCCCGGCCTGGTGCAGGGGACGGGCGAACCGGCCTGGGCGGCTACGCGAGTGAGAATCTCGAAGACCGGGGAAAGAGCCAGCGTGGTCAGGATTGGTCACGACCGGGAGCATTCGGCCGAGGAATTACATCGCTGAGCCCCGGCATCTTTGAACCCTGGCAGTGAGAGGAGAGTCTTAATGTCTCAATGGGCGATGGTGATCGATCTCGATCGTTGCACAGGCTGCGAAGCCTGCGTCGTGGCATGCCGGGCCGAAAATAATGTACCGACGCGAGGCGAAGACGAATGTGCCAGGGCAAGATATCAGAGCTGGATTCGCGTCGAACGGTACCTGGAAGGCGAGTTCCCGGATGTAAAGGCGCGGTTCATGCCCGTCCTCTGCCAGCACTGCGATAATGCTCCCTGCGAGCCGGTTTGCCCGGTCTATGCTACGTATCACAATCCTGAAGGATTGAACGTTCAGGTTTACAACCGCTGCGTGGGAACGCGGTATTGCGCCAATAACTGCCCGTACACGGTTCGTTCCTTCAACTTCTTTGCTCCCCGGTGGGATGAGCCTCTCGGCCATCAGCTCAATCCCGACGTTTCGATTCGTGAAGGCGGGGTCATGGAGAAATGCACCTTTTGCGTGCAGCGTGTCCAGCGGGCGCAGGGAACCGCCAAGGATGAGAAACGGCCCGTTCGAGACGGCGAGGTGCAACCGGCCTGCGCGCAGGCGTGTCCGACCGAGGCTATCGTTTTCGGCGATCGAAGCGATCCCGACAGCCGGGTTTCGCGCCTCAGCCGGAGCAAGCGGCACTTTGGATTGCTGGAAGAGCTGGGAACCCAACCGCGCGTGGTTTACCTCAAGAACGACTCGTGGGACGACGACACAAGTCTGAGCGTCCCCAAGGGAAAAAATGGAGCGGCTACCTCCGTCAAATAAGCAGATCAACGAAGATCTGCTGCGCCCGATTTTAGACACGACGTGGCGCTTTTACGCCGCGGTTCTGATCCTGGGATCAATCCTCGCCGCAGCGATCCTCACGTTCGCATACCAGGTTTATCAAGGGATCGGTGTGACCGGCAAAAACTGGCCGGTGATGTGGAACCTCTACATCACCAACTTTGTCTTCTGGATCGGCATCAGCCATGCCGGGACCCTGATCTCGGCCATCTTACGCCTCACGAAGGCCACCTGGCGCCGTCCCATCACGCGCTGCGCCGAGGCCATTACAGTCTTTGCGCTCCTCATCGGATCGATGTTTCCCATTGTTCACCTCGGTCGTCCCTGGCTCTTCTACTGGCTGGTCCCCTACCCGAGTGAGCGGATGATCTGGCCTAACTTCCGTTCGCCGCTCATGTGGGATTTCATGGCCATCAACACATATCTGGTCGGAAGCTTGACCTACCTTTACTTGCCGATGGTGCCCGACCTGGCGACGATTCGCGACCGCTCGCAGGGACTGCGCCGCCGGATTTACGCCGTGCTATCCCTGGGCTGGCGCGGGACTGCGACCCAATGGGACCGGCTGGAGCGCGCGATTGCGATCATGGCGGTTATCATCGTGCCGGTGGCGATATCGGTTCACACCATCGTGTCGTGGGATTTCGCCATGACTCTGAATCCCATGTGGAAGAGCACGATCTTCGGACCCTACTTCGTGGTGGGGGCGATCTTCTCCGGAATCGCGGCGCTGATCCTGGCGATGGCGGTGCTGCGGAGGGTCCTGCGGCTCGAGGCGTATCTCGAACCTTTGCATTTCGATAATCTCGGCAAGCTGCTGCTGACCATGAGCTGCCTCTGGTTCTACTTTACCTTTGCGGAGTACCTGACCGTCTGGTACAACAACGAGCCTCACGAACTGGTCGTGTTCTGGTCCAAAGTCAGCGGTCGATACGCGCCGCTCTTCTGGAGCATGATTGCCGGCTGTTTCGTGGTGCCGATGATTTTCCTCGGCATTCGCCGTTTGCGCACCATACCCGGGGTCGCGCTTGCCTCGCTGACCATCGTGATCGGAATGTGGCTGGAGAGATTTCTGATTATCGTCCCGACTCTTGCCAATCCTCGGCTCCCCTTTGTGCGCGGAGGCTACACGCCGCGCTGGGTCGAAGTCACCATTACGATCGGAACCTTTGCTTACTTTGGCCTTCTCTATGTATTTTTCACCAAGTTGTTCCCCATCATCTCCATGTGGGAGTTGAAAGAGGGATACCACGCGCGGAGCCACACGGTGACCGGCACGCTTCCGGTTGCCGACTTGCCCGCCTCTGGAAGGTTAGAAACATGAGCCCTCCCGGGCTGCGTATTCGATGTGCGACACTCGATGAAGCCAGACGCGTGGTTTCATTCTTGCTGAGCCGCGCGATCCCGCCGAAAAATATCGAGGTGCTCTCTGCCGAGCCGATCCATGATGTCGGCGCGGCCATCTCAGGCAAGTCACGCCTTCCGGTTTTTGTGATATCGGGCGCCGGGCTGGGAATTGCAGCGGGGTACGGGCTGGCGGCGGTGACCGCCCGTCTCTATCCGATCAATACGGGCGGCATGCCCATCGTTTCGCCGCTTCCCGTGGGTATCGTCACGTACGAGATGATGATGTTGATCGCGATTCTGTTTACCCTGGCGGGGATGCTTTGGGAAGGGAAGCTCCTGCGCAAGCAGCCCAGGGATGCCACCGGGTTCACGGACACGCTCTCGGACGATGAAATTCTCATTGTCGTAAGGGGCATGTCCGAGCAAGAGACCGAGAAACTGCGGGCCGCCGCTGGTCTTCGCACCGGCTGACCCTTCGCGTCTTCGCGGTGAGCTTTGCTCAGGGCCTATGCACATATTCGAACTGACGCGTCGGCTGATGGAGATCGAGTCGATCACGGGGAACGAAGCTGCCGCCGGATACTTTCTGAGGGATTACCTTTCGGGCCTGAAATATGACGTGTCGCTGCAGGAGGCGGCTCCCAATCGCTTCAATGTGATCGCTTTTGCCGGCAAGCCTGAGCTCGTTTTCAGCACTCATATCGATACCGTGCCTCCCTATCTTCCGGTCGCCGAAGACGAGGAATACCTCTACGGTAGGGGCGCCTGTGATGCCAAGGGCATTGTGGCGGCGCAGATTGAGGCAGCCGAGAATTTGCGGGCGAGCGGAGCGAGCCGCGTGGGACTTCTCTTTGTCGTGGGCGAAGAGCGAGACAGCGTCGGGGCTCTGGCGGCAAGCAAGATTCCTCCCGGTTCTCGTTTCTTGATCGACGGCGAGCCCACGGACAATCATCTGGCCCTGGGCTCGAAGGGTTCCCTGCGCGTCGAAATAAGCGCGCGCGGCAAGGCGGCCCATTCGGCTTATCCTCAAATGGGTGAATCAGCCATCCTCAAGCTCCTGGATCTGCTCGAGGAGATTCGCGCAATGGCGCTTCCCCACGACCCCATCCTGGGAGAGAGCACCTGCAACATCGGCGTTCTGGAAGGAGGAACCAAAGCGAACATCATTCCCGACTCCGCGCGGGCAGAGCTGATGTTCCGTTCGGTTGAACCGATCGAGTTGTTGAAGGAGCGTCTGGAAATCCTTATTGCCGGGCGTGCCGACAGCCGCTATCTTTTTGAGGTTCCGCCATTCATCATGCAGGCGATGGAGGGGTTCGAAACGACGGTCGTTTCCTTCGCGAGTGACGCGCCGTTTCTAACCGAATGGGGTAAACCGTTCCTCCTCGGCCCGGGTTCGATCCTCAATGCCCACACCGACCACGAACGGATTTCCAAGCAGGAACTCCTCGAAGGCGTGGAACTTTATGTGCGCCTGGCAAGGACTCTCCTTTCTTAGCAAGCCTTTGCGTCTTCGTGTCTTCGTGGTAAAAGCCCCTGGCGAAGTTAACCGCCAAGACGCGAGGACGCAAACGATGATCAAGGAATCTCCTTCCAAGAGCCCGCTCACGCTCGGAGAACTGATGGGAGCGCTCCCGGCAGGCGCAACAGTTCTCGACCTCGGGTGCGGCGGCGGAACTTTCAATTATGCTCAGTTCCCGGAGGTGCAGATTCGCGCGATCGATGAGAGAATTGATGAAAAGGTGAGGGATTTCACTCCCAACGCGCGATTCATCCAGGGAGTTGCATCCGCGATTCCGGCGCGCGACGGCGCTTTCCATCTCGCAATCGTCAATTTCGCCTTCGAGCATTTCCCTGATGCGGTCGCGGCGCTGCGCGAGGTCGAACGGGTGACCCGCGATGGCGGCTGCGTCTGGATTTCGATGCCCAACGCCGGAAGCTTCGAGGATCAGCTCTATCGCAATCTCTACTCCGGTGGCGGCCACCTTCAACGGCCCTCCTTCGAATGGTTCCTGCGCCACGTGTATGAGAATACCTCGTTGAAGCTGGTCTCTTATCTCGAGCTGCCGGCAGGTTTCACTTTCCTTGGAGAGAGCGAGGAACTGCGCCATTTGACCTGGGCCATTGTCGATGCCCTGAAACGGACCGTGGGGCTCGACGCCCACAGCCGAAGCGGCTACGTGTTCGTGCTACGGAAATTCGCGTCAGCCGGCCCCGGTTTCCGCGAGCACCTCCGGTGTTGTTACGCATGCGGCTCGCCGGACGAAACGGCGATCGGGCCGGGCGGCGCCGGCGCGAACTCGGGAACCGAGCCATGGACCTGTGCTGTCTGCGGGGTGCGGAACTGCCATCCTTCGAGCCTGGTCATCGAACGCCTCGATGATCTGGAGCGGACCGTGCAGTTGCAGTGGGAGCGCTTTCCTGAAACCAGGCCCGAGCGCTTGAGGGAATTAGTCGAAGAGCGAAGCCGCTGGGCGCAGGAGTTGAACCGGGAGGTAACCGGGCAAAGAGAAACGGTAGCCAGACTCCAGCAGGAGATGGAGGAGATGCGGCGTGAATTTGATCGCCGCGGCCTTTGGGCTCTCGATCTGGATCAGGAGGTGAATGCGCAGCGAGAACACGTCGCCCGATTGCAGGCTCACATCGAGCAGCGCGTTGTCGAGATCGCAGACCTGACCAGGCAGCTGAACCACCCCTTCCTTTGGTTAAGATATCAGTGGCGCAGATTCCGGGCGTCGTTGCGGTGAACAGGATTGAAGCGGTTAGGCCGCTTCTACAAGAGTCGCGATGACGCAAAGGAATACGAAACTGATGGAGTTGGCCGGCCTGTTCATTGTTCTGGGGGCGGCGCTGGCGGTCTACGCGGGAGGCTTGCGCGGGTTTTTTGTCCAGGATGACTTCGGCTGGCTGGAGACATCGCGGTTTCGCAGCCTGAAGGAATACCTTCCTTGTTTTTTTCAGTTCAATCCTGCTCTTACCTACCGTCCTCTGACGCAGGAGACCTTCTTCTGGCTCGGACAGCTAGTCTTTGGCATGTGGCCGGCGGGATTTCATGGCGCGAGCCTGATAGCCCATTTGCTGGGCGCGACGCTGGTGTACGCGCTGCTTCGGAATTTTTTATCACCACTCCCGTGTTTGACGGGGACTTTGTTCTATGCCGTACACAGCGCTCATTTCACCTCGGTCTATTGGATTTCCGCGTTTCCGGAACCGATGGCTTTGGTGTTTTATCTGGCAGCCCTGATACTGTTCATCCGCTTCGACCGCGGAGGGGACCGCCGGTGTTATGTTTTCAGCCTGGCTGCCATGGTATTGGGTATCCTGTCGAAAGAGTCGATCCTCAGTCTTCCTCTGGTCCTGGCCGCCTATTGCCTGCTCATCTCCCGCCGCAAGCTGGTGTGGACTTTGCCCTACTTTTCGATATCGCTGTTGTACGTCTCGCTGAGAGCCGCCAGTCCGCTGGTGCGAGCTTCTCCCTACCCGCTCACGTTCGGCTGGGAAGCATGGAATAACTTGATGGCCTATCTTTCGTGGGCCGCAGGATTCAGCGAGACCCTGCTCAAAATGAAGTTTCAATGGAATCTCGAGCGGAGTTATCCTGCTGGCGGCGGCGGCGTTCGTCGCGGCGCTTGCGGCGCTGGTCGGGTTAGCGCGCGACAAACGCATTGCGCTCTTCTCCTTGATATGGTTTGTGGCGGCTTTGCAGCCCGTGCTTTATTTCTCCCAGCATATATATCCTTACTACCTGGCTCCGTCACTGGCGGCGATCTCGCTGCTGATTGCGTCAGCGCTTCCGCCGCCAGGAAAGTCAGACAGGCAAGGATGGATCTGGTCGTTGGGAATCGTTGTGTTCATCCTGTGGGTTTCACACAACAGCATCAGGCTTGAAGGGAAGTGGTGGAACGAACGCACTTTTGTCGGTCGTAGTATCCTGGAAAAAATGCCGGCCGTAGCGCGGCAGGTACCTGAGGGGAAAATCGCATGTATCTTTGGTTTTAGCCGGGATGAGTTCGGCATCATGCAGAGTGACGCGGCTTTCAAGGCCTATGGTTTTCCCACGGAGAAGTTTATTCTGATCGGTCTGGACGACTCGCACCCCGAACATATCCGGATTCTCAAGAAAACCGGCGGCCTGCGAAACTATTACGGCTTCATTTACTGGAGCGGCGATTTTGTAAACAGCACCGACCAGTTTCGGCGTGACCCCGAGCCATTTCTCGCACGGCAGTTCGAGTCTCTTGTCGGGTCGAACGCCCGGCTGGAAGTCAGCTCGGGGGAAATTCAGGCCGGAAAAGACTACTTGATGCTCCGGGTAGTCAACTACGACATTCCGGCAGTGGATATCCTCTACACACTCGACGGCAGGCCGATGCCTCCCTTGATCGGCTGGGCGCTCGACGAAAATCGGAGCGCCACCGTTTTCGTCGATAAATCGACCCCGAGGGGGGTCTATCACTACAAGGCGATTCGGGATTCCAGGGCTTCCGACCCTGAGAGGTGGATCCCTGTAGACGTTCAAGTAATCGTCAGATAACCTGTTTCTTCCGTTTGCCGCTGCTTGGACGCAAGGAAATCATTCGGATGAAATGCCCGGTCTGTAATTCAAGTTCGGCCCTTACCCTCACGAAAGATGGTTTCGATTACTTTCGCTGTTCGAGCTGCGAGTTCTTGTTTCATCGCGCCGAAACCAGGAAAGAGACGACCCCTTTTTACGACAACAAGTACTGGTCCATGGAACGGCTCGAAGCGCTCCGAAGAGAGCGCGAGGATTGCTTCGATAGAGCCCTCGAGCTTCTGTACCTTTCGACAATTGCCGTACGGAATATTCTCGATTTCGGTTGTGGACTTGGAATCACCGTAACGCTCCTGCGCGAATCGTTAGGACTCAATGCCGTTGGAGTAGACCCCACCGGCGAATTCGAGCCTTCGGATTATTTGCACAAGGTAGAGTCTGGAGGAACTGCAACAGAAATATCCGCCCGGATACTTTGATGCCATCTACAGCATCGAGGTATTTGAACACCTTGAAGATCCGAAGCGAATTCTGACTATTCTGAGCTCCCTGTTGAAACCAGGGGGTAAGATCCTGATAAATACCGGGACGCAGGAATACATAAAAAAGTACGATCCTGAGGCTGCTTATATCGATCCGTCCAATCGCGGGCACATCAGCATCTATTCGCTGAAGACATTTGGCGTGCTCGCAGGATTCCTGGGTCTGAAAGCATCCTTCCTGGGAGATCGCAAGTACGTTACGTTGCTGGAATCGCCCTCAAAAAGTACGTTTCCCCATCCCGACAATCTTCAAACTCTCAGACGCATGGGTGATTGGTTCGTCCCGTTGCTCTCGGAATACATGCGTCTGGTGTTTGTTGAGGAAGAGTTCGAGAAGAAGAGTCAATGGCTGGCTCAACTGCTTGCGGTCCAGGGTGGGAGCACGACCAGACTGAGAAGGCACTTAGCGTTTCTTCGAGTCCTTAAGTCTTGGTGGTCGAGCCTTGTTCCGCCGCACTAACCACAAAGACTCGAAGACACCAAGAAACGCGCAGCATCCATTTGTTATTTCCCGATCAACGATGATGGGCCGGAAACTATATCCGCCAGTCTTCTTTCTTATCGTGACGATGCTGGCGTTCTGGAAGGTAATCTTCCACGGAGAATTCACCCTTCTCATCGGTGGTGATGTCGCCAGCGCGTACTATCCCTGGTTCGATGTAGCGTCGTACTGGTTCAAGAAGGGAACACTCATTCTCTGGGACCCGTATGTTTACTCCGGCAAGCCTTACATGGGAGAACCGCAGCCGGGATTGTTTTATCCTCTAAACTGGATCTTCATGCTGCTGCCGGCGCGGGGAGGGGGAATCAACCTTGACGGCATGCAGGCCCTCTTGATCCTCAATTATTTCCTGATGGCGTGTTTCACCTTCCTGCTGGCCCGGTCTATCGGTCTTTTGCCTTACGGCGCTGCAATCGCGGGAGTTTCATTTGCGCTGGGCGGCTATACCGTTCATATCTTCGGCTATGTAAACAAGCTGAGCGGCTTTGTCTGGATGCCGCTGGTCATTCTTTGCTTCCGTCGCGCGCTTCTGTCGGAGCATTGGAAGGCGCGCGTTCGCTGGGGAGTCTGGGGCGGGATCGGACTGGCGCTGACCTTTCTTCCCGGACATCATATCCCGGCCATCCACACCGGGCTCTTCCTTCTCTTTTATGCTGTCTTCACCCTCCTGCAAGACTGGAAGTCCCCCTGGAAGGCGAGAACCGGAATTCTTCTGGCGCTGGCCGTCGTAGCTGTCACCGGAGTTCTGATCACTACCTTACAGTGGTTGCCGGCGTCGGAATGGGCCCGCGGCGTTTATCGATGGACTGGAAGTGCTCCGCCGGTGGTCTGGGGGCAAAAGGTGCCGTACTCAGAGCTCCAGCACGGGGGCAACATCGCTCCCCAGGACATCGTTTCCCTGCTGATACCCTATTTCGGCGCCAGGACAAGCATCTACGTCGGTTGCTTTGTGCTCTTTCTGGCGCTGGTTGGGCTCTTGTTTGCGCGCCAGAGGGAAGCGTGGTTCTTTCGGAGCGCAGTCGTTCTCTACCTTTTCTTGAGTTGGGGCTTTTTCTCCGCGTTGCACGGCTGGGTCAATACTTTCATTCCAGGCGTCTGGTTTGCCCGGGAGGTGTTTCACTACCTGATTCCATTTCAATTGAGCCTTGCCCTGCTGGCGGGCTGGGGGCTCGACTACCTGGTAGACCAATACTCTGGCGCTCCGGCCGAGATCTTCAGGGTGTTCGTCCGGCGGGCCGGCTGGGGGATAGCCCTTCTCGTCTTGTTTTCAGGAATGCTCATGGTGTTGCTCCACTTTCGCTTCGGTATGGGGATGGATCATCCATACATTACGGGCATGGCCGCGCTGGCAACGTACCTTACGGTTCTGGGTGTTCTGATTTTTATGCTGCACACGGGGTCGATCCGGCCCCCGGTTTTTCGAGGCTTGATTGTGGCTCTGGTTGTCCTGGATCTCTCCTCGCAGCTTTCCAGCACGCTTCCAGGAAAGGGGCGAGAGCCCGAAGAGCAGAACACCTATGTGCGCAATATCTGGAAGAAGCGGCCGGCGGTGGAATTTCTCAGAGCCAGGCGGAAGACGGAATATTTTCGAGTGGATGATCCCGCGCTGGTTTTCCCTCCCAACTTCGGTGACGTCTGGAGGCTGGAATCTACCATGGGCCACGGCGCCACGGCGCTGGTGGATTATTTCGCTTTTCGCGGGAGTGGTTGGGGGCCTGCATCCAATGCCTCCGCCCTGCTGAATGTGCGATATTTCGCCAGCCCGGTTGCTATTCCCGGAATGAAAAAGATCTTTGAGGATGGAGATGCCGTCTACCTGAACCCGAAGGCCGTCCCCAGAGCTTTTGTTGCCTCCAGCTACCGAGTCTTTTCCAGCCGGGAACAATTGCTCCGCTGGCTGGCGAGCCCGTTTCTGTCCCCGCGGGAAACCGTCCTTCTGCGCGAACAGGACATGAGCCTGATTCCCGATTGGTTCTGGAAAGAGGCAAGAAACGAGAGTGATGGGATCGAAATACGACGTATCGACCAGTGGAGCTGCTTCAGAAAAAAAGGCTCTGCTGCTCAAGGATGAGCTGGAGCGTCACAAGATGAATGTGTTTCGTCCGGCCTGGGGTGCGAGCGCCGGCGATGAACTGGCGATCCTGTTCCGCCCCGACCAGCCGCTGGAGCATTGCTTCGTGATCTTCGGCTTGTCCGCAGCGCCCGAAGAGAAGTGTGGTCTAACCCTGACCCTGCAAGGTCCGCAGGGGGTGACGTCGATTCCAGCAGAGCTTGTCGCAACATTGAACCAGGAGCTGGAACCCGAGAGGCCGCGAACCGCCGTTCTGGACCTGGGTCGAGTTGATCGTGCTGACTATCATCTCTCTTTCGAGAAGACGGAGACGTGTCAGCCCTTGGATCGATTCGATAAGCATTGCTAAATCGCTTCCCCAGGAAGAACCGGAACCTGGCACGGTCGGGATAACATCGTACGAACCGAACCGGATGACGCTGGTCGCTGAGCTGAGGCGGGCGTCGTTCGTTGTCTTGAGCGAGGTGTTTTATCCCGGCTGGGAGGCCTTCGTGGATGGCCGCCCGGCCCCGATAATCCCTGGCGACTTGGTCTTGCGCGCGATTCCGGTTCCGGCGGGGAAGCACACCATCGAACTCCGTTTTCGGTCGAAGACTCTTCTCTGGGGACTGGTTGTCAGCCTTACATCCCTGATCGGCGCGGCTCTGTTCCTGCTCTTGACCAGAGACAGGTAGCGCGGGTCTTGCGTCCTTGCGTCTTCGCGGTGAGGTTTTGTGCTCCGTAAGATTCGTCCGCTTGTTTTCCTGGCCGCTGTGATGCTCCTTGCTTTCTGGAAGGTTCTCTTCCATCCGGAGTTCACGCTCCTTACCGGAGGCGACATGTGCAGCCAGACCTTCCCCTGGTTCAACATTGCCGCTTACTGGCTCAAGAAAGGGAGTCTTCTACTTTGGGATCCCTATGTTTATTCGGGCAAGGCCAACCTGGGTGAACTCCAGCCCGGCGTCCTCTATCCGCTGAATTGGCTTTTCATGCTGCTTCCGGCGAGTGGCGGCGGAATCAATCTCGAAGGGCTCCAGGCGCTCTTGATATTGAACTATTTTCTGGCGGGCGGTTTTACTTATCTGCTGGCCCGCTCCTTCGCGATCACCCCCTGGGGCGCCGCCGCATCCGGGGTTGCGTTTGCGCTCGGGGGATACACCATCCAGATTAGTGGATTTGTAAACATCCTGAGCGGCTTTATCTGGATGCCTCTGGTCTTGCTGCTTTTCCGCCGGGCTCTGCTGGAGAAAACGTCCAGAGCTCGCCTGCGCTGGAGCCTGTGGTGCGGAGCCTGTCTCGGACTTTCTTTTCTTGCCGGACACCATGTGCCGCCGGTGCACGCAGGACTGCTGCTCTTTTTCTACACGCTTTTCACGCTTTTTCGAGATTGGAAGCAATCGCCGTGGAGGGCCCGGATCATCCCTCTCCTGGCGCTGGGAGGTGTAGCGCTGGTTGCGGCGCTGTCGACGGCGGTTCAGTGGCTCCCTTCCATAGAGTGGGCGCGCCAGGTTTATCGGTGGGTCGGAGAAGGAGACCCGATTCGGTGGGGCGAGAGAATTCCATATTCGGTGCTCGGGAACACCGGGAACCTGATCCGGGCCCGGCACGTCATCTACCCAGCATCGTCGTGGTTGAAAGCACCGAACTGACCGAGGTCGGTTACGAACTCGGTGTTCGCGTCGCGACCTCGACTGCCGACCAGCTGTGTAGGTAGGTTCTTGTAAGACTCGTTTGCCTTATCGCTGCGCCAATCGGCTGAATTGGGCGCTCGCGAGCGGCGCGTCGGTGCCGTGTGCGCGATCAGGCCCTCGATCCCGCCGGCGGTCGCGAGCATGGTCAGGACGGCAGCAGCGGCGAAGATCCAACGCTGCAGCGGCGAGGTCGGCTGGAAGGAGCGGTTCATCGGAATCTCCGGGTTGGCGTGGACGACGGACGCACTGTGCCGGCCGACCCCCGTTTCAGTCCTTGAGCGGCCTGAAGTCAAGGCTGAAACGTCCTGAAATCGAGATTCCGCGCTAAAGTTGTGCAGCGCGTCCGCTGCAATACGGATCAACTTGTGACCTCCTACCGATTCGATCACTGTGAGATCCGGCTCACCGAGCGACGGTTGCTGGTCGATGGGCAGCCGGCATCGCTGGGCGCGCGCGCCTTTGACCTACTGTTGGCGCTGGTCTAACGGCGTGACCGGACGGTCACGAAAGGCGAACTGCTTGACCTGGTCTGGCCCGGGCTGGTGGTGGAAGAGAACAACCTGCAGGTGCAGATCAGCACTCTGCGCAAGGTGCTCGGCCAGGACGCAATTGCAACAATCCCTGGTCAGGGATACCGCTTCACGCTGCCGCCCGAGGAGGCCGAGGCGTCCTCGGTGCCCCCGATTGCGGCGGCCAACAACACGCAGTCACATCCGGTCGTCGAAGCACCAGTGCCCGCTGCTCCGGCGGACGCCAGGGGTCCGACCGGCGACAGCGCCCGCCCGGCGGGCGCCTCCGGCGTGTCCCCAAGAAAATTGCGATGGGCAGCGTTTCCCCGCAGCGATTCTTCTCATCGTGCTGGCTACGCTGTCATGGAATTACTGGAAACCCGCATCGCAAACCGCCGACACGACCGGTACTTCCGCTGTCGGCGGAGCCGCACCGTGGTTCTCGATTGCGATCCTGCCATTTGCGGCGTCCAGCGGCGGCACGGCGGATGCGCAGCTTGCCGACAGCCTGACGCGCGATCTCACGGTTGCCTTCGGGCGTATCCGGTGGGCCCGAGTCGTTTCCTATGCCCTGGCCTCGACCTACAAAGGCAAGGCAATTGACGCTGGCCTAGTCGGGCGAGAGCTCAACGTTCGCTACCTCGTCGAAGGCGGGGTCCGCTCGGCGGGGGAGGGGTTCATCACCGACATCCAGCTCATCGACACCGGCACCGCGACCCGGGCGTGGAGCAATCGCGTGAAGCTAGAACGCGGAAGTGCTGAGCAAGACCCGGGCTCGCTTGTTACACCACTGATTCAACAATTGCGTGCGGCGCTGTTTGCAGCCGAGCGCCGTCGCATCGGAACACGGTCTGCAATCCACCCCGATGCGATGGAACTCGTACTGCGAGGAAACAATGTCTTGGACCAGGAGACCGATCCGCTCAAGGGCGCGCTCGAGGCGCGCAAACTGTACGACGAAGCTCTGCGGCTCGATCCCAACCTGGTGTTGGCTTTGCTCGGGCGTGGCTGGACCCTGGAAGCCGAACTCTTTTTGGGTGGAGCTGCCCGCGACCGCCTCGTGCAGGAACTCGACGCTCTGTCCAGTCGTGCCGTGGTGCTCGACGCCGACGATCCCATGGCGTGGGCGCTGCGCGCTCAGGCTCTGGCATGGCAGTGGCGCTGGGAGGCGGCGTTCGAAGCGAACTCGAAGGAGCAGAGCCTCGACCCGACGCGCGCCCACCCCATCGTCCAGCGCGCATGGATGATGAACTTGCTCGGGAAGCCGGCCGAGGCGTTGCCACTACTGGACCGGGCCTTGGCGTTGGATCCGCTCGATGGTCGTGCACTATTTTTTAGATGTTGGTTGTATCTTGCGCTCGGCCGCTACAAGGATGCGATTGCCGCATGTGAAAAGGCGGCGGGCACCTCCTCGGATAATTGGGGTGTCCATCTTTTCCTCGTTGCAGCCTATGGGCACGAGGGTGAAGTCGCCAAGGCCGAAGCGGCCAAGGCCGCACTGTTGCGCAGCCGCCCGGGCTTCTCGATCGCTGATCTCAACCAAGGGGAACTCTCGAACGAACCGGCCTGGTTACAACAGAGCGAGACCCACCTATTTGCGGGTTTACGCAAGGCTGGAGTTCCCGAACGGTGATTCGCGAAACGCCTGGGAGTCAACTTGTCTCGCGCGGCCGCCGTGATGCTGTGCTACCACCGACGCCGCCCAATGTCGCCGGCGAAACTACCTAAATTCCGGCGTCTGCCGGCCGATTCTGTTGAAAAACTCGGAATCTGGTCTGACTCGAAATTCCATCTGACGCCAGTGCAATCAAGGATGTCGCTTGGTAGATGCGCTCACGTTCACCAGGCGGACCGTGGTTGAATTTTTCGTGGGGCATCGCGGTCCCCCGTGTTCTGAGACTCTCGTCGCCTTCACGAGCCTCGGATTTTTTCATCGAGGCAGAAAAAGGAGTTCTTCAACAGAATCGGCCAGTAGCGGTCGGCGGAAGCCGGCCCCGAATTCGCTCCAAAGCAGATACAAATTGATGGAGGCGCTGTGTTGTTCCTAGTCATCGAGCGCTTCAAAAACGGCGATCCGTCGCCGGTGTATCGCAGGTTTCGCAAGTCGGGGCGTTTGGCACCGCCAGGAGTGTCTTATGTGGCGAGCTGGGTAACGACCGATCTCGCGAGTTGCTATCAGGTCATGGATTGTGAAGGCCGCGCCCAGCTCGACGAGTGGACCGAAAAGTGGTCCGATCTCGTCGACTTTGAGGTCTTGCCGGTCATCACGTCGGCCGAAGCGGCAAGCCGTGTTGCGTGACGTGCAGCGGTGCGTCTGCGTTTAGGCTGCTTGCTTTCGTGGCAGGAGGTTCTGTGGCACCAACTCATCCCTATGCAACTCACCTCGACGTCAAGTTTCCTGCGCTAGCAGTAGTCGACGTGCCCGGTCTGGTCAAGGCGTGCACCGATCAGTGGTACAACCAGACGCTCTGCCAAGTCAACGAATCCGTCGTTCGCCTCGGAGTCATGCAAGGCGAGTATCACTGGCACAAACATGCCAATGACGACGAGTTCTTCTTCGTCTTGGACGGTCACTTCATCATTGATCTGGAGGACAGGTCGGTCGACCTTCAACCCAGAGAAGGTTTTGTCGTACCCAAAGGAGTCGTTCACCGTACGCGCGCGCCGGACCCGGCGGTCATTCTTATGATCGAAACCGCCGCCATTGTCCCGGAAGGGGATGCGTAAGGACCAGTCGCGAGCACCTATCACACTGCTTGAACCGGCGATAGGCGGCCAACTCCCATGCTCACGAAGCGGCCAGTGGCTACTCAACGATTGCCTCGGGGCCGTGTGCGCTGCCCCCGACGGATGCAGGCGCATCCGCTCAGCGGCTGCCATGCCGATGCGCGGTGCCCTCCGCGCCGCGGTAGTGGTCACGCAGCACGTCGCGGCCGAAATCGCCTTCGAAGTCGCGCCACACCGAGTGGATGTGGTTGCCGCCCGAGTTGTCGAACTCGATGAGGAAGTTCGCGCCCTGGATGCGAAAGTAGTGCGGCTGACGCGGCTGATCCGATCCAGCCCAGCCGACTTGGATCGAATCGAGTGGAGCCGCGCGCACACGCGCGAGGCGCGCCTGGGTGAGCTCAGGCTGGAGGTGATCGGCGAACGCGCCGATCAGTTTCAGTACTTGTGCCTGTTGGGCGGTGTCCATCTCCGCGAAAGGCAGCCCCACGGCATCCAGCGGCCGTGCACGGGTAGCGTTGCGGCTGACGATGTCACCAAAGGGTCGCGTGTCGAAGATCGCGCGCGCCCGCTGAGGCGGAGTGAGGCTCGTGAGCCACTGACGGGCCAGGTCCTCCTCGCTGCCGAGCAGCCGAAACCCCTCGCGCGGTGCGCCGCCACCTACGTCGCGCGGCACCACGGCCGGGTTCGCACCGAAAAACTGAGGCAGCGTCGACACGTAGCGGTTGCCCTCGAGGCTGAAGTGCAGCGAGAGGTGGTGACCCTCGATGCGCCAGCCCCAGCCGCCGACGCCCGGCTCGCCATAAATGGCGAGCGCGTAGTTCTCGGGGTCGCGCGAAAGGCCGAAGGCCTCCAGCTGGCGCAGCGTGATCTCCAGCGCCATCACGGCGCGCACCTTGTCCAGGCCGCGCTCATTCAGTGCCGTGCGCAGCAAAGCCGTGGTCGCCTCGCGTTGCGCAGTCGACATGGCCTTCCAGGCCAAGCCGTCGCGCCGGCGCGGCGTGTAGTGCCAGTCGCTGCGGACCGCTTCAGTGAACGGCAGCAACAACTCTCCGCGCTGCGCCGGCGCGGTGGCCTCGATCAGGCGCTGCGCCGCTCGGGCGGCGGTGGGCGTCTGTGCGTGGAGCTCAGGCATGGCGACAACAAAGGCGGCCACGAGGGCAGGCACGGCAAGCAGCGAACGGCGGTTCTTCATGCGGTATTGCGATGCCACGCGGCGGATTCGGCCACGGGCCGGAACCTGAACATACCGCAGTCGCCGTGTGAAGGCACTTGCGCGCCGCGGGCGAGGAAGGGTCACGGTCGCATGCCGCTGTAGATCGGCGCCTGTCGGCCAAGTTGCCGCCGTCAGCACCGCGAGAACTCGGCTCCCGGTCAACACCAGCCGTTCTGTCCTGTCCGTCGACTGGCCCGATAGCGGTCAGGGGACTTCGGCACAATCTCCCAGTCACGCCTATCGCAGTCTTCCTTCGATGACATATTCGTCCGACATTTCTCGTCAACACCCTGGTGTTTTGCTTTTGCGCTTCACCGTGGCCGGCCTCATGCTGTTTCACGGCGTTGCCAAGTTGCGGAATGGGTTAGGCGGTATCGAATCGCTCCTTACAGGATTTGGACTGCCAACCTGGTTCTCGTACGGCGTGCTGGTTGGCGAAGTCCTTGCTCCACTGGCCGTCCTTGCTGGGGTCTGTGTGCGCCCGGCTGCCTTGATCATGGCATTCAACATGGTGGTGGCGATCGGCCTAGCTCACTCGGCACAGCTACTGACGCTAAGCAGATCCGGCGCCTACGGCCTTGAGTCGCAGGCGTTCTTTTTGTTGTGCTCTATCGCCATCGCCCTGCTTGCCGATCGAAAGAGCTCGGAATGCTGCGCCTTCTGACGGCCAAGAACTGCCGTTGATGTCGATCGCTTAATCAGCCTCATAGCGGACACAATCTCGCGTTGTAACCCGAGGGCCGCCCGCGGAGTCCGCGATTCTCGCGCGCTACGGCGGCGCGCCCGCGACCGCTTGCGTACTTGCTCAGTTGCCCTTGAATTGCGGCTTCCGCTTCTCCTTGAACGCGCGAATGCCCTCTTGGTAGTCCTCGCTGTCGTAGACGACCCGGCGCAGTCCCTGGACGCGTTCGAACCCCTGCGGCGACATCGGGCGAGCCCCGGCGAGGATGCGCAACTGTTCCTTCATCACGGCGATCGACAGGGGCGCCAACGCCGCGATGTCTTCGGCCAGGTCGTAGGTGAATGCTTCTAGTGCGTCAGCGGGCACGACATGGTTGATGATGCCGAGGCGCTCCGCGCGCTCAGCACTTAAAGGCCTGGCGGTGAAAGCCAGCTCCTTGACGATCCGGAGACTCGCCGCATTAAGGAACGTCATCATGCCGCTCACGTTGTAGGGCACGCCGAGTTTGGCCGGGGTCACGGCGAACGTGGTGGCCGGTGCAGCGACGATCAGGTCGCAGGCGAACGCGGTTTCGCAGGCCCCGCCCCAGACGGTCCCCTCGATCATCGCGATCACCGGCCTTGGAAAGTTTTCGATCTGGCGAATCAGGTTGCGCAGTGGATCGTCCCAGCCAAGGGGGTCGCGGCGGGCCTCCGGCAATTCTTCGACGTTATGCCCGGCTGACCACACCCCGGATCCGGGGAGCGCGCGCAGGATGACTACGCGCACGTTGCGGGCCTTGAAGTCCTCGAGCGCCGCGATGATGCCATCGACCAAATGCTCGCTCAGCGCATTTCGCTTCTTCGGATGATTGAGGGTGATCGTTCCGACGAAGCCCTCCACCTGGCTGAGAATCGCTGGCATGTTGATCTCCTCGTAATGGGGCCAACTATAGGCGGACGTCGCCGCGAGGGCCGCGCAACATACGTGCTCGCCGCCGAGTGCGATGCGTACCGGTTCGCGGGCCTAGCTAACCCGAGACGTCGCGTCTGTCGTTCGCTTCTAAACAGAAGCGGGTTTCAAGATCTGCCGATTCGCCCGATGGCCCGCCCGCGGGCGAACTTTCGTGACCGCTTTCGACAAAGGCTATCGACCGCAAAG
>CAWHCF010000036.1:0-296826 GCA_963827655.1 uncultured Acidobacteriota bacterium | reverse complement strand
CGAGGTCGGCCGTGAAAAATACTCCACCACCGGCCGACGGTCGTCGGGGAGGGTGATGCGGTTCACCGTGATGTGGAACTCCGACCGCGCGTAGCCGAGTTCGTCAGACCACATGTAGAGCTCCCGCGAGCCTGACGCGTCGAGAGCCTGCCGATCCGGATTGGTTCGCAGACCGATCGTTCGCGCAGCCGCGTAGTCGGCCGATGGAGCATTCGAGTCCACCCCGTGTCAAGCCTTTTGTGGAAGAAACGCGCGACTGAGGGTTCGTGAATTAGAACGGTAGCCGGGCCCAAAAGGACCTAGCCCGGACTGGAATGTTCACGCCGGTGATGTAGACCGACGCATCCGAGGCGAGGAACAAATATTAAAGCTATCAACGCCGATTTGCCCTTGGTCGCTTCTTTCCATGTGACGAACCTGAGGTTCGCGCGCACACGATGGCGTTCGTTGCTTGACACCGGCCGGACCGCCTCCGTAGCATGGCGCCGTCGTCAAGGTGCAACGGAAGGAGGAAAGAACAGATGCCGGCCAAGACCGTCCAAGAGTTCCATCAGTTGTTCCCGGAGCACATCCGCAAGGGTGATATCGACGCCGCGCTCGAACTCTACGAGCCGGGCGCAGTCTTCGCCAATCGTGACGGAGAAGTGAAAGTCGGGCTTGAAGCCATTCGGCAGGAATTGGCGCCGTTCGCGGCCTTGAGGGCGAACTTCAAATTCAACCCGAGGAAAATCGTGCAGGCGGGCGATATCGCCCTTGTCCACAACGAGTGGAAGACTACGTCGGGTCAGGAGATGTCTGGACATGCCGTTGAGGTTTTTCGGCGGCAGCCGGATGGCACCTGGCGTCTTGTTATCGGCGATCCGTTTACTGTCCAAAGCCAGCCAGGCTCCTGACGGCAGCGCTGTTGAACATACGGACTATCGCTTAACCCCGCTTCCGCATGTGCTGCGAGAATTTCCGCACGAATACGCTGCCAGCAGGGGGATGTCTCCCTTGCGCTCGCGCGCCCGGCGGCACGCCCAGCCTGGTCGGCTTCGCTATTGTTACGTTTCTGCCGATCGCCTACTGACATTTCAGCACTTTGCTGAAATGTCAGTATTGACCAGCCGGATCGTCGAGGGCCCCTTCCTTCAACCACTTGAGTTCCCGTGAGTTTCTCTTTTGTGCAGGGTTGGCTTCGTTCGTGCACTAACGAAAGCCGAACTGGAGAGAGCAGATGACGACGCACATTGAACGAGTCGAATGTCGTGAACCTACGTGCATTGACATTGTCACACCAGGTTCAGGGAACTCACTCGGTCCTGCTCTGATCGAGCAGCCACCCGACAAATGCAAAGGAGTAGCGGAATGATCAGCATCGAAGGAATTCCCATAGTTGCCGCCCGCTTGGCACAGGCGACGCAAGATGCAAAGACGCGCCGATACAAACAAGTGACAGCTCGCCGGGGGGCCAGCCGTGACCTGCAACTGGACCAGGCCCGGGCCACTCATTTGCCGGCAGGGTACGAACCCAAACCCGCGCGTCACATCGAAAGGACCTCAAAGGAGGCACCATGCGAGCTGCTTTGATTACCCAATACAATCAGCCGTTGGAAGTTCAGGAGCTTCCAGACCCGGCGCCCGGAGTCGAGGATGCCATCATCCAAACCGAGGCATGTGGAATTTGCCGCAGCGATTGGCACCTGTGGCAGCACCACTGGACCTGGCTGGGGATCGAGGCAACTCTCCCCCGCGTGCCCGGCCACGAATTCGGAGGCAAGATCGTGGAGGTAGGCCGCGACGTAAAGAGCTTCCGGGTGGGTGATCGCGTGACGGTACCATTCCATCTCGGCTGCGGTCATTGCAGGCACTGCCGGTCCGGCCTCTCCAATCTGTGTCTGGCCTACGGCGTCATTGGATTCCACCACGACGGCGGCTACGGAAATTTGGTAAGAGTTCCGAGCGCCGATTCCACTCTGGTTCGACTCCCTGAGGAGGTGGACTCGTTCACGGCCGCGGCGCTCGGCTGCCGGTTCATGACATCGTACCACGGCATTGTGGACCAGGCCGCGGTGCGACCGGGAGAATGGATTGCAATCTTCGGCATCGGAGGCGTCGGCCTATCTGCGGTTCAAATCGGCGTTGCGGTAGGCGCGCGTGTGATTGCAGTGGGCCGCAGCGAGGAAAAACTCGCGAAAGCCCGGCAGGAGGGAGCCGAGGTGACGATCAAGGCAGACGCGGACGCACCCGCCCACATACTCGAGATAACCGGAGGGGGGGCGGCGGTGACAGTGGATGCACTCGGATCAATCAAAACCACTCTTCCTGCACTGCAGTCGCTCGGCAAGTATGGAAGACACGTGCAACTTGGACTTACTGGCCCGGAAGAGGCCGGAGTGATTCCGATGCCGATGGACCTCGTCGTCTTTAAGGAGCTGCGAATCGTGGGCAGTCTAGGTTGCCCGATGTCAAGCTATACCGGAATGTTATCCATGGTCGCAGCCGGCAAACTGCAGCCTGCGCGGCTCGTAGAGTCCGCTATTCCGGTAGCTGATGCCGGAAAAGTGCTCAACGACATGACGGATTACAGCACTCTCGGATTCAGCGTAATCAACGAATGGAAAGCGGCTTGAATCTCCAGATCGTATTAAGGATGAGGTCTCCCGCCCCGGATTGAAGTCCAGAGGATCGGGGCACCTGGTCCGCTAGTCAGTCAGAAGCCGACGTAGGACGTTCCCCGAGAAGCGCAATCGGAGACCAAACCCGCCAGGTTTGGTCTCCGAGACGGGTGAACTGGGAGGTCCGATGACGATGCACGTTGAACGAATCGAATGCCGTGAACCTTAACATGCATTGAAATCGCTGCGTACCGAAGAACTCCCTCCGCCCTGATTTGATCGAGCGGCCACCCGAGAGTGTAGAGGAGTAACCAAATGATCGGCGCCCAAGCACAACACCAAATCCGCCGCCTTACCGATCAGCCACCACAGGCCGACCCGGTTGTCGGAGAACTGATCGAGCGAGCGCAGGCGGCATGGCCGCTGATCGAGAGTTGGACCGAGACGCGAATCGACGTTCTCCTGCAGGCGCTGGCCCAGGTCGTCAGCGACCACGCCGAAGGATTCGCCGTAGATACGGTCGCCGAGACCGGCATGGGCAATGTCCGGGATAAGACGCTCAAAAACCGCATTGCCAGCCTCGGGATTTACCAGCAGTTGGCCGGTCGAATCGGGCATGGCGAAATCAGTTTTGACAGTCGGCGCCAGCTCGCTGAGATCGCGAGCCCGGTTGGCATCGTCGTCGGGCTCATCCCCGCCACCCATCCGGTGGCGACCTTTATCTTCAAGACGTTGATCGCTCTCAAAGGTCGCAACGCGCTGATTCTCAGCCCCAGCCACCGTGCGGTGCAGGTTTCGCAGCGGGTGGGCGCACTGATCCAGGAGGTGCTGAGTGCGCATGGCGCGCCCGCGGATTTGGTGCAGTGGCTGGGCGGCGGCAGCAGTCGCGGCACCACTGCGGCTTTGATGAGTCACCCAGGGGTCGGACTTGTGCTGGCGACCGGCGGCCAGGCGATGGTCAAGGCTGCCTACAGTTCGGGCACGCCGGCGATTGGCGTCGGGCCCGGCAACGCTCCGGTGCTGATCAGCGCCGACGCCGATCTGGACCACGCCGCACGCAGCGTCGTGTACAGTAAACCGTTCGACAACGGGCTGATCTGTGGGGCTGAAAATCACCTGGTGGTCGAGGCGAGTGTCCGCCCAGCCTTGTTCAAGGAACTGGAGGTTCAGGGCGCCGCGGTGTTGAGTGCAGAGGAGGCCGAGCGCTTTCGAGATGCGGCGGTCGATCCACAAACGCATCGCCTTATACGGTCGGTTATCGGCCAGGATGCCACGACTGTGGCCTCGCTGGCGCAGATCCGGCGTCCCTACCCGATCCGATTGCTGGTGATCCCGAGCGAGGACGTGGTTGCGGAGAATGCGCTGGCGGCCGAGAAGCTGGCGCCGGTGCTCAGCCTTTTCACAGTCAACGACGCGGACGAAGGACTCCGCGTTTGCCGCGCGCTGCTTGCGATTGACGGGATGGGTCACACGGCGATCATCCACACTCGCAACACCAAGCTCAGTGAGCGCTTCGCGGCGTCGATGCCAGCCAGCCGCATCCTGGTGAATTCGCCGGGCACGCAGGGTCTGACCGGGCTGACGACTGGGTTGCTGCCGTCGTTGACGCTGGGCTGTGGGACATGGGGCGGCAACTCCACGACCGATAGCGTGACATACACCCATCTGCTGAATATCAAACGAATTGCCTACTACACGTCAGAGCCCGGGCCCGCCCAGGTCAAAACATGGACGATGTGATGACCCCACTGCCGCCAGTAGTCCATCGCTCGGCGTGGGCCTAGCTTCTGCCGGCCTTCGGCCTGTGGTTCAGCAGAAAGAAACAATAGCTCAGAGACGTGAAACGATTGGAGAAAGCTCAAAGCCGGCTCGTCAGAAGACGTGAACAGATTGGAGAGGTCGAAGGCCCGGCAGTGCGTAGCCTGGACAGCCATACGGCCGAATCACAGTTTTGCCGGGAAGTTTGGCGGCGTCTACTCAAACTGGTCGCTCTCCACGCGGTCTATCCGAGCTGGCGTCCCTACAGAAGAGTTTGCTTGACTGTTGGCGGCCCCCAGGGCTTATAATCACGCAACCCCCAGAGCTTATAATAACGCGAATCCGGAACCGTAGTTTGGCAAGTGCATGCTCAGCGGTCGGCTAAAAGCCACCTATGCGCATCCTTGTGTTAGAACCTAGCGTTCGCGCAACCATAAGGTCTTCATGACAAACAAAACGCGGTTCAGAGTCACGACCCTGCTTGTCGGCTGTCTGGCCATTTCCGGCTGGGCTGCAGTCAGCATTCAAAAAGACTCAACTCAGAAAAGCAAAGCTGCGTTTCTTGATGAGCAGCAACTGAGTTTCATCCGGCCAGGACTCGTGCTGAATATTCTGTCCGTAACCGTGGATGCGGACGGTACCGTCCGGTATCAGTTCAAGATTACAGATCCCCAGGGACTACCGCTTGATCGCGAGGGTATTGTCACGCCCGGTCCGGTGAGCATCAGCTCCCTGCTGGGCTACATTCCGCGCGGCCAGGGCATATACACTTCCTACATCACCAGAACTCAGACCAGCCCCACAAATGGCGTGAGTGCAATTCAAGCCGCTACCGATTCCGGAGGCACCTTCACCAAGATCAGCGACGGAGTGTACGAATACCGGTTCAACACAAAACTGCCCACCGGCTACGATCGGACCGCTACCCACACGGTTGGCGCCTATGCGAGCCGCGATTTGTCTGAATTCGAGCTTAGTAACTCGTTGGCGGCGAAGACCTTCAACTGGGTACCGGCCGGCTCAGCCGTGACAGAAACCCGGCAGATTACGTCCAATCAGAAATGCGACTCCTGCCACGGAACCCCGCTGGTTTTTCACGGCAGCCGGACTACGGTTGAGGTTTGTATTATGTGTCACACTCCGCAGACAACGGATCCCGACACCGGTAACACCGTGGATTTTACGACCATGGTGCACAAGATCCATCAGGGATCAGGCTTACCCAGCGTCATGGCCGGCAAACCCTACGTGATCATCGGCAATAATCAATCCGTCCACGATTATTCTACGGTCGTCTTCCCGGCCGATGTCCGTAACTGCACCGTCTGCCACCTGGAAGGCGCCACCGGCAATCAGCACTTGACCAACCCGAGCCGCCGCGCCTGCGGAAGCTGTCATGACAATGTCAATTTCGCCACCGGAGAAAATCATGCCGCGCTGCCGCAGGTATCGGACAACCAATGCCGTCAGTGCCATATCCCCGAAGGTGAGTTGGAATTCGACATTTCGATCAAGGGCGCCCATACCGTTGAAAGGTTCTCCAAGTCTCTACCCGGCGTCAAATTCCAGCTCTTCGGTATTCAGAATACGGCGCCGGGTCAAAGCCCGGCCGTCACATTCGGTGTGAGCGACAAATCAGACAAGCCGCTGGCTCCCTCGTCACTGGACAGGCTGGCTCTGGTACTCGCCGGACCGGTGGATTCGAATGCCGACAACGGGCCCTACATCAGCGAAGACGCTCGGATGGCCTCGGCGGGTGCGGACGGACGGTACACCTATCAATTCACAGGCTGCGCTTCCGCAAGCTGCGAAACTGAGCTGGACTGTGGGAATTGAAGGTTACAAAAACGAAATCTTGCTGCCGGGAACGCTGCAGCAAAGGGAAGTGCGAGATGCGGGCCACAACGTAGTGCTGTCTTTCCGGGTGACCGACACGACCGTGAAACCGCGGCGGCAGGTCGTAACAACGCTAAATGCAGCGTCTGCCATTACTCTCTCAATTTCCACGGCTCGAACCGCAACGACCCGCTGCAGTGCGTGCTCTGTCACAATCCTACCGGGACCGACGAGGCCAACCCGCCGGAGTCGATCAACTTCAAGGAAATGATTCATCGGATCCATCTCGGTGTGGACAATACGCGCGAATACACCATTGGGGGGACCAATTACAATGGGCTTCGCTATCCGCGGCCGAGAAACGACTGCGGCGCCTGTCATGACAACGGGTCGGAACAGCTGCCGCTGCTAGAGAATCTTGCATCGGCGATTGATCCCAAAGGATTCTTCAACCCGTCACCGCCGGCGACGGGCGCGTGTCTGAGTTGCCACACCACTACTTCGACCGCTGCGCATGCCGACCTCAACATCTCATCGAGATTCGGTGAGAGCTGTGCGACATGCCACGGAACGGGATCGCAATTTGCCGTCGACAAAGTCCACGCTCGCTGAGCGGTTGCGACCTCTGGTCTATCTATCCAGCAACTGGATCAGCCGGATCGGTATCTTTCTGGTCACTGCAGCCGCGGTATCGTGGCTCTTCACATTACCCGCGAATCTGACCGGGTCGAGCCACCCGTATCTCGGACTGTTGACAGTATTCCTGCTGCCCGCGCTCTTCTTCCTGGGACTGGCACTGATTCCTCTCGGCATTCGGCTGCAGAAACGGAAGATCGGCACGCCCGCAGAGTTTCCCGAGCTTCGATGGAACAATGTTCAGTTCCGCAACCTGGTCCTCTTCTTCGCCATAACCACCGTGCTGAACGTCGTAATCGGAGGACACCTGACGTACACCGCCATTGAACACATGGATTCCGTGGAGTTCTGCGGGTCCACTTGCCATATCATGACGCCCGAGTTCACGGCCTATAAGATCGCGCCTCACTCCCAGGTGCCGTGTGTCGACTGCCACATCGGTGCCGGCGCCAGATCGTACGTGGCAGCCAAGCTCAACGGCGCTAAACAGCTGTTGCAGGTGATGACGGGAACCGAACACATTCCCGTTCCTACTCCGGTCCACAATCTCGCCCAGGGCAAGCTGACCTGCTCAAAGTGTCATGCGGAGCGGGATTTCGGGAACAAGCGATGGGAGGCCATTGAGTTTGGTTCGGATGCGGCAAACTCCGCCACCCGTACGCAACTGGCTATTTTGATCGGTGGAGGCGCCAACCCGCTGGGCGCCCACGGCGCTCATCTCTCAAACGGGGCTCAAATAGAGTACCGGTCGACGCCGGACCGCAAAAAGATTGACTGGATTCGCTATCGAAACCCCCAGGGTCGAGAGACAATCTTCGCTCGTGCCGGCGCCCAGCCATCCAACGGCGAGCTGCGCACCATGGATTGCACCGATTGTCACAATCGGGCGGCGCATAGCTTTGAAGACCCCGCCAGGGCCCTGGACCAGGCCCTGGCCGAGGGGAAGATTGACCACACGCTGCCCGAGATCAAGGCGGCGGGATTATCCGAACTCAAAAAGAAGGATGCGATTCCGGAATCTCTGCGCGCCTTCTACCAGAGCCGCTATCCGCAGGCTGCCGCCGAACAAGGGGCCGCAATCTCGAAGGCCGCCACGGAGCTGGTGGCCATTCGCAGCCGCAATGTATTCCCGGAATGGGGAGTGGACTGGGGCACGCATCCGAATTTCCTCGGTCACGACGGATGTTACCGATGCCACAATTCGGAGCTGGTCAGTCAGGACGATCAGCGAAGGCCCGTCTCACAAAGCTGCACCGTCTGCCACCGCATCGAGAAGCGTAATGAACCCGTGTCAGAGCCTGTCGCGATACGATCAGCGTCAGCCGATAGCGGAATGCCCGCGAATATTCCCTACCAGTCCGCCGCCGGGGAAGTGGCTTTCGACCATGCCAAGCATCTCACGCGGGCCAATGGCGAGTGCACTGCTTGCCATGACAAGTATTTCCCCATGGAACGCGGAGATCTACGCTACAAGGCCAAACTTCACCGAGCCGCCGAAGCAGCGCGCACATCATGCGCGGGCTGTCACGCTCCGGGAGGAACCGCCTTTGCCTCCGAGGGAGAGTGCGCGCGCTGCCACACAAACCTGAGCACGCCTCTTCGTACGGCTGCCAGCGTCTCCACGTCTGACACTCCGGGTCTGCCGGGCGGGTTACGGTACGACACATCGCTGGGCACGGCGGCGTTCGACCATGCGCAGCACGTGACGCTCGCGAAAGGCGATTGCGTCGCCTGCCACAACAAGCTATTTCCGATGGCGAAGGCCGACCTCAACTATCGCGCCGGCCTGCATCGGCCGGCCGAATCGGCGCGGACCTCTTGTGCCGGATGTCACGCTCCATCCGGCAGCGCATTTGCTTCTGCAGACAATTGCCAGCGGTGCCATACGGGTCTAGGGACTCCACGTCCGACGCCGAAAACCGGCGTCTCCGGGTTGCCCGATTCGAGATCGATCGAGACGCGACTCGGGCCGGCCAAATTTGATCATGCCCGCCATGTGGATATCAGCAAAGGAAATTGCCGAAGCTGTCACAACCAAATCTTTCCTCTCGCCAAAGGCATGCTCGGATATGCCGATAATCTGCATCGAACGGCCGAACAGAACAAAACCTCCTGTGGCGCCTGTCATCGGGACAATGGAACGGCTTTTGCCGCCAAAGACAATTGCCTGAAATGCCATACCGAGCTGACTGCGCGCGGGTCGATAGCCGCGCTCGACGCGCCCTTGACTTATGCCAATCGGCTCGGTCCGGTGACGTTCAATCACAATCTGCACCTCGGGAAGGCTAAAGGCGACTGTAGCGACTGCCACAACAGACTGTTCCCGATGGGACGCCGAGGTCTCCCCGGCTACTCGGCGGACCATCACCGAACGGCGGAGGCAAGAGGCGAGTTGTGCGCCGCATGTCATGCTCCGGGGAAAACCGCGTTTGCGACGCTCCACAATTGCCGCAAATGCCACCAGGGTCTGGAACTTCAGAGTGCGAACTGAATGGGCAGTCCTGTGGCTCGTGTTGCAGAGCTCTGCTCTGTACGCGCAGGGGGGCTTTGTCGGATCGCCTCGGTGCGCCGTTTGCCACAAGACGCAGGCGGATGAGTTTCATAAGAATCGGCACCACGACTCGTCCTGCGAATCCTGTCACGGACCCGGACTGGCGCATGTTGAAGCGCTTGATCCCGAGCGGCTTAAGATTTACGCCGGCAGCCAGGCCGATACGGTCAACCGGTCCTGCCAGAAGTGTCACGGGCAGGATCGTAGACAGATGCAGCGGTTCGAGTCGCCGCATTCGCGGAACGGCGTGGGCTGTAATGCCTGCCATCGCGTTCACACTCCCGATATCCGCCGATCGAGCGACACGCTCTGCTCGAGCTGCCACCCGGCAGTGCGAGCCAGCTTCGAACGGCCCTTCGCGCATAAGCTGACCTCAGGCGCAGTCCACTGCGGCGACTGTCACGATCCGCACGGCAGCCTGCCGGCAACGCGAGTGCGCGCCATCGGCGGCCAGGACACGGCGTGTTTCAAGTGCCACGGCGACAAGCGCGGCCCGTTCCCGTTCGAGCATGCTCCGGTCCGCGTACAGCCGTGCGCAAGTTGTCATGAACCGCATGGGTCCGCCAATCCCCGCATGCTCACTCGCAGCAATGTGAGCCAATTGTGCCTGGAGTGCCACACGACTACCATGTCGTTTGCGGGTGGCTCGCCGCCGGCCTTTCATGACCTGCGAAGTGCGCGCTATCAAAGCTGCACCGTCTGCCATGCGAAGACTCATGGCTCGTTTGTGAACCGGGATTTCCTGCGATGAAGACTCTCGTCGTGATTCTGTTCACCGCGGGATGGCTTCACGCACAAGAGCCCTTCAGCGCCGAGTTCGATATCAGGAACCGCTTTGTGACCGGCGACAAAGGACAGGTCTATCGAAGCATCGTGAACCTGGGGGAGGGGCCGCGTCTGTTCGATGCCCTGGTACGCTATGAAGGCAAAGATCGCATTGATTTCAGCGCGCATAACTGGGGCGGCGATCCGAATAGCGAACTGAGGTTCGACCTGCGCCGAGAGAAGGTGTACGAGTTTCAGTTGCAGTATCGAGATCTAGCCTACTTCAACAATCTGCCTTCCTATGCCAATCCTCTGCTGGCGCAGGGAGCGGTAACCAGTCAGCGCGCCATCGACCTGCGGCGAAATCAACTCGATATGGAGTTCCGGTTCAAGCCCCGATCGCGGGTCACGCCATTCTTTGGACTCCTGCGCACTTCAGGAGACGGGCAGGGGATTACGCCATTTGTCGGGGGCGGGGATGAGTTTCCCGTCTTCACAACGTTCGGCGACAAGCTGACAACCGCGCGCGGCGGTGTGCAGTTTAATGGCGAGGCCTGGACCGCCACCATCGAGCAGGGTTGGACCGGATACACCGACGACCAAACGCTGGATTCCAGTGTCAATGGAGGAAACCGGCAGGATACGATCGTTCTTGGACACTTGCTGGAGAAGTATCAGGGGTCCGGTTCGGGGCCGTTCACCCGAGGCTTTTTTCAAGCGCAGCCTTTTCAGCAGCTGGCACTCAGCGGGCATTTCGTCTACAGCCGTCCCGAGCTGGAAGTTACGCATGAACTGAACGCCGAAGGAATCTTCCAGGACCCGGCAACCCTCAGACCCTACACGACCCAGGTCGAGCAAAGCTTTGCCGACGCCAGCCAGCCCCATACGTCAGGGACATTCAGCGCCGAGTTCCGGCCGCACCCCCGCTGGCGCCTGCGCTACAACTGGTTCTCCGATGACTTTGAGATCTCCGGAGCTTCGCGTACCGCGGCGATGCTGGAGCCGGTTTCCTCTCCACGAACGCATCTGAATCTCCATTATGACCAGAGCGAAACGGAGATCTCCGGCGATATCGGCCGTGCGTTAACAGTCCGGGCAGGCCATCGTTACGTGCGCAGCGATACGGATCTGCCGCCGGCGGATTTGATCTTCCCCGAAACCGTTTTAAACAACCCGCGTATCCGTCGAAACGTCGCTTTGGCGGGCGCGACATTTAGTTTTTGGAAGGGCCGCGCGCGGCTGAATGGCGACTTCGAAGGCTCCCCCGGCGATGAGACCTATTTTCGCACCGGCTTGCAGGATTACCGCAAGCTAGCCCTTCAAGGACGGTTGCGCATTACGGATGCCTTGCAGGTTACCGGCCTTTGGAAGACACTGTCCAACGAGAACGTCGGTATCGACTTCCAAAGCCGGCAAGCCGCCGTAACGGTGGAATGGACACCCAATCAATCACGGCGAACGATACTCGTGGGCACCTACTCGAGAGAAACCATAGATTCGACCTCCGTGTTCATCGACCCGACGTTCTTTCGGCGCGACATTTCCATATACAGCGACCGTGGCCACCATGGCAGTGCCTATGCCGACGTGCGCCTCATGGGCGGAGTCGTACTCCACGCCGGCGGCGCGTTTTCCTGGAGCGAAGGCACCCGACCCACAAGGTATTATGTTCCTCGAGCCAGGCTGATCGCGCCTGCCACAAAACGGCTAGACATCGTCGGGGAGTGGCATTGGTACAGCTACAGTTCCATCGAAGCCTTTCGGGCGCATGACCTCTCGGTAGGAACCCGGATTCGTCTCGGCTCCCTGCAATCGACAAGATAGCGACTCAGCCTCGCTCGAGGTCCCCAGATCCGCGGGCCATTCTTGTGATCCTGACGTGGCGTCAATCATTGCCGATCGTGGCAAGATATTGTGCCTGGATGGACGCCTCCTCGGGAAGCGAGTCCGCAAAATCCGTGATAGACTATCCGGCGTGGCGGGAAATTGCCGGGGAAGACGCGCGCAGTCGAGATGACATCACAAGTCGGAAGCTCTCGGGCGTGAACCCATTCTCAAGAACAGGCGCTTATATTTCGCTTGGTGGCACGAGGGATCGCTCACAGTCAGTCAGCAAGGAATGATTGACCTGCGGATTCGATGACCGACGCGAAACCTTGAACCAAAGCTCGCTGCGCAGAGGACTGTCAGCTTTCTCCCCGATCGATCATTTAGTCCCGACCTTTGCCTTTTATTGGTGCAGTGTGCGGTCATAGTGCATGGTGACTTGGCCCCCACGGCTCGGTTCTCTGTAAGTCGCGCATCAGACTGCGGGTCTTCGGGCAGTTTTCCTGGAAGGTTGCTTTCCGAATTCCTTGAAGCGCTTGGCGAAGCCTCCTGTTTGTGAGAAGGCGTATGATTTCTGAACTGCGAGGACCTGGATATAGCCGTTTTGCGTTCCACATGCGCAACTCTCACACTCGCGGATATTCGCCCTGGAATGGATTCGCGCTGTTCAGTAGGCAGACTCCATGACACATTCGGCCAGACTACGACCAATGCTCCTCTCTGCCCTCGGGGTCCTGCTGCCTTTCTGTCTCTCTGCGTCCGGAGCGGGCACGCAGGACCGCCTCGCAGCTTCGCTTCGCAACGGCTTCATGAAGCTTCCAGTCGTGGATAGGCAGGATATCCGGTTCAGCCACCTCTCCGTAGATAAGGAATCGTTTCAAAGTGGAATAACAGGTGGGATCGCGCAAGACAAATACGGATTCCTGTGGTTTGGGACCAATGTTGGATTGTACCGGTATGATGGATATAACCTGAAGACCTACCGACGCGATCCGGACGATCCCAATAGCTTGAGCGACGACTGGGTCCAATCTGTTTGCATAGATCGCGCTGGCATCCTCTGGATCGGCACGTCCTTTGGAGGGCTTAACCGCCTCGACCCAGCTCAGGAGATCTTTACCCACTACCGGTCTGATCCCGCCAACCCTCGGAGTTTGAGCGCTGACAGAGTCTGGCAAATCTACGAGGACCGCGGCGGCATACTGTGGGTTGGAACCGAAGCGGGGCTGGATCGCCTGGACCCGGCGAGCGGAACTTTCTTGCACTACAAGCACGATCCCCAGGATGCCGGCAGCCTGAGCAATAGTCTTATCAGTTCCATTGTTGAAGACCGGCTGGGCAATCTGTGGATAGGTACACAAAGGGGCCTGAACAAGTTGGATCGAACCACGGGGCGGTTTTCGCGTTTCCTGCACGATCCGATGGATCCCCACAGCCTCGGCCACGATGATGTGCTTTCGGTCCGCGAAGACCACTCAGGGGTACTCTGGGTAGGCACAAAGGTGGGAGGCGTCAGTGCCCTGAACGTTAAGACTGGTCGATTCGTCCGCTATTCCTTTCATCCAGGAGAATCAGGCAACGAAGCCTTCGCCGGGGTGGATAACCTGTATGAAGACAAGGAGGGAATACTCTGGCTATGCACAATTGATCGCGGACTTCTGAAACTCAATCCTGAACGCACCCAGTTCACTCGGTACAGCACGGACCCTGCCGACCCAAAAAGCCTGCCGAACGATTGGGTCTACTCGCTGTTTGAAGACAGGGAAGGAATGATGTGGGTAGGAACACGGAGTGGCCTGAGCCGTTTCCCCAGAAGGCCTCTTCCGTTTGTCAACTATCAGCACAGCGCAGGTAATCCGAACAGCTTGTATCGCAATATGGTTTGGGCCGTCCAAGGCGACAGCCAGGGATTCCTTTGGTTGGGCACGGAGGGTGGTCTCAACCGGGTGGATCGAAACAGTGGCCAATTCACTCTCTACCGGCATGACCCCAAGGACAGACACAGCCTTTCTTATGACAAGGTAACGGCGATTCGCGAAGACGCCTCCGGCGCACTTTGGTTTGGAACCTACGGCGGAGGGCTCAACCGCTTTGATCGCGCCACTGGACGATTCTTCAGATACCAGCACAATACGAAGCAGCCTGGCAGCTTAAGCACCAATTTTGTGCTTTCTCTTCTTGTGGACCGCCAAGGGGTGCTTTGGGTGGGCACACAGGACGGAGGGCTGAACCGATTTGACCCGGCGACAGGAACATTCAGAGTTTATCGCAACAATCCGAAAGACAGTCACAGTCTATCTCACGACACCGTCTCTGTCATCCTCGAGGATCGAGCCGGAACGTTGTGGGTGGGGACTCGCGACGGGGTGAATCGGTTTGACCGCAACACGGGTCAATTCACCGTCTATCGCGATCAGTCACGGCAGTTCCAGACCCCGGCCCACAATCGCGTATGCGCCATGCGCGAGGATCGCCAGGGAAGGCTATGGATCGGCACCTTTACAGGCCTTCAAACACTTGATCCCAGGACGGGAACCTTCACGGTTTTCACGCGCAAGGACGGTCTCCCAAATACGGGAATCAGGGGGATTCTCGAAGATCGAGAGGGTTATCTCTGGCTAGCCACGGAAAACGGCCTGATCAGATTTCATCCTGAGACAAGAGATCATCGCACCTACTCAGAATCCGAGGGGTTACCTTCCAATGTCCTGAACCCTTATTTGTCAGAGGGCAGCTGGCAGAGTCCGAGTGGTGAAATGGTCCTTAGCTCAACCAACGGCGTGACAAGCTTCTACCCAGATCGCCTTTTCACTAATTCCTACGTCCCGCCAGTTGTTTTGACCGACCTTCATTTGTTCAATCAACGGATCAAGCCGGGTCAAGGTTCGCCGCTCGACAAGCCAATCTGGATGACCGATTCCCTGATACTCAACCACGCGCAGAGCATTTTTACTTTGCAGTTCGCTGGTCTGAGCTATGCCGCCCCGGAAAAGAACCGATATCGATACCGGTTGGAAGGTCTGGAATCAGAATGGAACGAGGTTGACAGCACGCGCCGGCAAGCCACCTATACGAGCCTTCCGGCTGGACGGTATGTCTTCCGCGTTCTGGCATCGACGAAAGACGGGGTGTGGAATGACAAGGGTATCACCCTCAAGCTCACGGTGCTACCGCCCTGGTGGGCGACATGGTGGTTCAGGAGCCTGATGGGTCTGGCATTTGTGGGACTGGTTCTCGGCGCCCACAGATTGCGAGTCAGGGGGCTGAAACTGCGTGAAAAGCGGCTCGATGAACTGGTGCAGCAGCGCACGGCAGAACTCCGCGCCACTGAGCAGGAACTCAAGATCGCGAAAGAGAGAGCAGAAGAGGCTACGGCTATGAAGTCGATCTTCCTGGCCAACATGAGCCACGAGATACGGACGCCGATGAATGCGGTCATTGGGATGGCGTACCTGGCCTTGAAGACGCCGTTGACAGACAAGCAGCGAGACTACCTCAACAAGATTCACAATGCGGGGACCTCGCTGCTCGGGGTGATCAATGACATCCTCGACGTTTCGAAGATCGAAGCGGGGCGGCTTGACATCGAGACGGTGGACTTCCGCCTGGATGACGTGATTGCCTCCGTGACTTCCATCACAGCTCAGAAGGCTCAGCAAAAGGGGCTCGAGTTCCTGGCTGACGTCGCAGATTCTGTTCCCCAGAATCTGGTGGGCGATCCGTTGCGCTTGGGCCAGGTGATTTCGAACCTGATCAACAATGCGATCAAGTTTACCGATCACGGCGAAGTCTACTTGAAAGTGGAACTGCTGGAACAGATAGGCTCCAGGGCGAGGCTCCGATTCTCTGTGAGGGACACGGGCATCGGCATGACGCCAGAGCAGACGGCCCGCTTGTTTCAGCCTTTCAGCCAGGCCGATGCGTCCACAACACGCAAACATGGAGGGACCGGACTCGGGCTGACCATTTGCCGGCGTTTAGTAGAATTGATGGGTGGCGAGATCTGGCTCGAGAGCGAACCAGGCTCCGGAAGCACGTTTCGATTTACAGTCTCTTTGGGAGTGGCCTCGGGCCTGGCGCGGAGCAGGATCGTTCCCGAGCGGCTTCGCGCCGTTTCGGCACTGGTTGTGGATGATAATGCTGCGGCGCGCGACATTCTGGTGCATTCGCTCGATGGCCTCTGCGCCCGCGTGGATGCGGTGAGCTCGGGCGAGGAAGCCATAGCCGCAGTGAAACAACACGACTCGGACGAGCCGTACGACGTCGTTTTCATGGACTGGCGAATGCCTGGCCTCGATGGTATTGAGACGGCACGTCTCATCAAAAAGGAGCCTGAACTGAAGAAGCACCCCGCTGTCGTGCTCGTCACCGCTTTTGGGCGCGACGAGGTGCGCGAAGAGGCGGAGCGGGTGGAGATGGATGGGTTCTTGCTTAAGCCGGTTACGCAGTCAATGCTGGTCGATACGCTGGTCACTCTGTTCTCTGGAGCCCGCCAAGACACAACGACGCCGGCTTCGGCGATCGATCGCCATGCAGACCGGCTGAGTGGCGTAAGAATCCTTCTTGCCGAAGACCACGAGATCAACCAGCAGATCGCCGTGGAGTTGCTGCAGGGGGTCGGCGCGACCGTTGAGATCGCTAACGACGGTCTTGAAGCGGTCCGCAAGATGCTGGACCAGCCGGCGCCCACAAATTTTGATGTGGTGCTGATGGACATTCAAATGCCGGGAATGGATGGTTACCAGGCCACGAAGAAAATCCGGTCTGATCCACGATTCGAGAAGTTTCCAATCATAGCCATGACAGCGCACGCCACCATTGAGGAAAGGCAGAAGTGCTTAGAAGCTGGCATGAATGCTCATGTGTCCAAACCGATTAATCCCTCTTCGCTCTTCGAAACCTTGGAGCGCTTCGTCACGCCGATCGTGAAGACGGTCGCCGTGCCGGCACATGAACAGGGTTCCGCTGTGGTCGCGGAGGCTGACGAGTTGCCGGATGTGCCCGGCCTTAACACGGCGGAAGGTCTCTTGCGGGTGGCCGACAACAGAAAGCTGTATAGAAAACTCCTGCGCCAGTTCTGCAACACGGAAGCTGACGCTGCCCAGCGCATTGCGGCCGCCCTTGCCGGGAACGATCGTTCCCTGGCTGGTCGGCTGGCTCACAGTTTAAAGAGTGTCGCCGGAAACATTGGCGCCAAAGCTGTCCAGCATGCGGCCGCCAATCTCGAGAAGGCTATTACCGATTCGGTTGCAGCATCTGACATCGAACTGTGGCGCGCATCGCTTGAGGAGTGTCTTGCCGATCTCATCCAAGGATTGAAAGGAATTGATCGAGCGGACCGCGAACCCGCTCCAGCAGGCGATCCTGGGCAGGTTAAGTCAGCTGTCGAGCAGTTGTCGCGCTACCTGGCGAAGTCCGATGGAGCCGCGATTGACTATTTCGAGTCTGCAGCGCCGCATTTGCGGATCTTCTTCAACAAGCAAGAATTCGAACATTTTGCGAGCCTGATCGAGAACTATGCTTTCTCCGAGGCATACGAGGAACTGATAGCCGCCGGAGAGAGGAATGCTCTCACCAAAAAAATCTGAGTTTACGTGGAGCACCCTGAAGCCATCACGGAACTTCCGCAGGTGCGTTCTCTACCCCGTTTGAGGTGCAAGAATGGAAGACAGCATGGACAAGAAGCTGATCCTGCTGGTTGACGATACGCCAGCAAGCATCCAGGTGATCCGTAACATCCTCAAGGACTCCTACACAACCCGGATTGCAACCAACGGTGCTAAGGCCTTGGAGCTTGCGAAAGAGCTCCCGCAGCCTGACCTGATCCTGCTCGACGTCATGATGCCTGATCTTGATGGTTATGAGGTGTGCAGCCGCTTGAAACTGGACCCGACTACGTGCGACATTCCCGTTATTTTCCTTACCGGGAAAACCGAGACCGAGGACGAGACCAAGGGGTTCAAACTCGGCGCCGTCGACTATATCCACAAGCCCTTCTCGCCTGCCGTGGTTCAGGCGCGTGTTCAAACGCACCTGACGCTGCGCGAAGCTCGCGAGCAATTGGCCCAGGAAAAACGCAAGGTTGATCGACTCCTTGAAAATATTCTTCCGGCCGCCGCCGTCGTGGAGATCAAGAAGACCGGTAGCGTGATACCGCGCCGCTTTGAGAACGTCGCGGTGCTGTTCGCGGATCTGGTGGCTTTCACGACTTACTGCGATCAACACTCTCCGGAAGAGGTCGTCCGCGATTTAGGCGACCTCTTCGTTGCCTTCGAGGAATGCGTGAGCTCCCATGGGCTGGAAAAGATAAAGTCGATTGGCGACGCATTTCTTGCAACAGCCGGGTTGCTCCACCCAGTGGCCGACCCTTTGCACGCCGCAGTGACTTGCGCCTTGGCGATCTCCAAAGTGGCTGGCCAGAGCAGGCACAGTTGGCGGGTCAGGTCCGGCGTTCACATGGGCCCGGTCATGGCCGGGATCGTGGGCCGCGAGCGCTACCAGTTCGACATTTGGGGTGACACCGTGAATGTCGCCGCCCGTCTGGCAGGCGTGGCCTCTCCCGGTACGGTCGCTGTAACGGAAGAAATGTCCGCCCGGCTTCCCTGCGCCGATGTTTCCTTACGGGGAGCGGTTGAACTCAAGGGGAAGGGTCCTGTGCGGATGGTAGAAGTCACCGCGATGACGGCTGAACACCTCGATGTGAGTGCCCTTTGAGAGGGTGGGGTTGACAATTCTGAGGGGCCAGTTCGGGGGGATTCACGGGTTCCAGCAATAGGGAAAGCCTTCAGTTTCCTCCTCAAGAGATGAAGAAGGCTGCGGTCAATTCATCGGGTTGACGCGCCAAAAAACACCCGCTTCACTGGGCGCGACCGGTGCCCTGCGAGCCATTGCTTCGTCCTGGCCTCGACTTCTTCGCGCGTCCCTCCCTTGGCGAGGATCGCGCGTGCGACGGCTGGTCAAGTCTGTTCGGAGCAAGTTGACGGCTCCAGATGGACCTTCGAACGGTAAGAGAGCTGATCTGATCACGTTAGGCAGAAGGGTGATGTTGTATTATATCTGCCGAGAGCCAGCCGCAATCGACGAAGACAGTGCTATAGTATACAGATCGCGCAGTGCTCCAATGAATGCGAACCGGAACGGGTTCGGGCGAATACGACCGAGCCCACGTTCACAGCCCTCGGAGAAAGAGCAAGCTATGAAGCGACAATCAGTTTCATCGTTGCCGACATCCCAGCATCCCTCCCGCCGCCAATTCCTGGTGGCGGCCGCAGGTTCGGCCCTGGCGGGCGCCGTCATCCCGCGCGTTTACGCGGCTGGCAATAACACCATGCAGATCGCCCTCGTGGGTTGCGGCGGACGCGGTACGGGTGCGATCCGCGATGCGTTCAGCACGGCCAGCATCGGCCCCATCAAGCTCGTCGCCATGGCCGACGTGTTCGAGTCCAAGCTTAAGAACAGCCACGGTGTGCTGAGCAATAACGCAGAGGTCAGCACGCTGGTGGATGTACCGGAGGAGCGCCGGTTCCTCGGCTTTGACGCCTACAAGAACGCGATGGATTGCCTGAAGCCGGGCGACGTGGTGATCCTGGCGACGCCGCCAGCGTTCCGGTGGGTTCATTTCACCTACGCCATTGAGAAGGGCCTGAACGTCTTCATGGAAAAACCCGTGACGGTGGACGGCCCGACGAGCAAGCGGATGCTCGCGCTCGGCGAGGAAGCGGCGAAAAAGAATCTTAAGGTCGGGGTGGGCCTGATGTCTCGACACAGCGTTGCACTGCAGGAGCTGGCCCAGCGTATCCACGGCGGGGAGATCGGCGACGTCATCCTCATGCGCGGCTACCGCATGCACGGGCCCGTCGGCTCTTTCTCGTCGCCGCCGAAACCGGAAGGCATGAGCGACCTGCGGTATCAGGTGCAGCGATTCCACAGTTTCTTGTGGGCCAGCGGCGGCAACTACAGCGATTTCTACATTCACATCATCGACCATCTCTGCTGGATGAAGAACGAGTGGCCGGTGGAGGCCCACGCGCTGGGCGGCCGCCACTATCGCCAGAGTGCCGATGGCGCCACCTACGTTGACCAGAACTTCGATGTGTATGCCGTCGAATACACGTTCGCCGACGGAACCAAGTTCAATTTTGATGGCCGCTGTATCAATGGCTGCCAGAATTACTACAGTAGCTACATCCACGGCTCTAAGGGCTCCGCGATCGGCTCAAGCCGGGGCGACTGCGGACTGCCTTCCAGCATCTTCAAGGGCCAGTCTCCGACCTCAGACTTGCTGTGGGAATCCAACGTCAATCCGGACGAGCGGAACCCCTATCGAAACGAATGGACCCACCTGATCACCGCGATCCGCAACGACACACCCTACAACGAGGTCAAGCGCGGCGTCGAGGCGAGCCTTGTCACTTCGATGGGCCGCATGGCCGCGCACACCGGGCAGGTCATCACTTTTGATCAGATCCTCAATGGGGACCACGAGTTCGCTCCCGGGCTCGACCGGCTCGCTGAGAATTCGCCCGCGCCGTTGCAGTGCGGCCCCGACGGCAAGTATCCGGTGCCGATGCCGGGCATCACGAGGAGTCGCGAGTATTGACTAGCCGTTGCGGCGGCACTCTCTGACCGACGACCATCGTCAAACGTCAGTTCCCGACGCTTGAGCGCGACATGGTGATCCAAAAGCTGGCGCAGCAAGCGTTCATCGGAAGATCCCCTTTCTGATCCATGCTTGCATAATCATCCATTCCCTGTCGCATAGAGTGAGTTTCGTGTTTAGGACCGGGCTTCGTTCACGAGGTGCGCTCGCCGCTGAAAATCTGTTCCTGCGGAGCTTGCGGCGCGCACTCGCGCTCCTGACGCAGGCGGTGCCGAAGGGGAATTGATCCCGGGCGCGGTGGGCGGCCGGGGATCGCGAAGGAGAGAGTGAGCCGATCGTCAGGCTCATGACCTGGCCGCGATGCGGTTCACACTGTGGCTGGAGCAAGCGCGGCGTGCCGTTGCGGAACCGCCAGGCCCAATCGTGCCTTCTCAGCCGCATTGAGCGACGACCACATACTCCACATTTGACAGCGATCCATCCCAATATCCGTCAAGAACCCAATCCGGGCCCCGTTGAGCATTCGTAGACCTCCTAGGACAGGAGTGCCGACAAGATCCCTGACCGTGCGCTCATAGCCTGTTCAATATCGTTCAAGAAAAGGAGAAAAAAAATGAATTCAAACCAAAAGCCCGCAAAAATCGTAAAACTACTGATCTGTTGATGTGAATACCTGTTGCCTTCAGCCATGGGCATCCCTCTGCATCTCCAATAGTCAGAAGGAGAAGACAGTGAAGTCACGATTACTAACTACCATTGCAGCGGTTTGGTTGGCTTCTCAGCCGTGTCCATTTCGAGGTCTGCCAACATGGGTACTTCGACTTCCGACTGGCCTCAGTGGCGAGGTCCGCAACGTGACGGGACATCGCAGGAGAGCGGCCTCCTTAAACAATGGCCGGTGGAGGGACCCAAACTGCTCTGGCAAGTGAACGACATAGGAGACGGCTATTCAACGCCGGCGGTTGTCGGAACGCGGATCTACCTGATGAGTAACCGTGGCATGGAGAACGAGTTTGTTCAGGCTCTCTCAACTCAGGATGGAACACCTGTCTGGACAACGCGCGTCGGCAACGTAGGCAACCCGGATCAGAACCCGCCTTACCCGAAGGCCCGGTCCACTCCTACCGTTGACGGAGACTTCATCTACGCGCTGGGCTCGGACGGTGACCTCGCCTGCCTCGAGACCGGCAGCGGCAAGATTCGATGGCAGAAGAGCATCCGTAAAGAGTTCGGCGGCCAACCGGGCGAATGGGCCTATGCGGAGTCTCCGTTGGTTGATGGTGACGTCGTTGTCGTAACCCCCGGCGGCGCGCAGGCCACCATAGTGGCGCTTAACAAGAAGACGGGCGCGGTCATCTGGAAATCGGCGGTTCCGGGTGGCGACCCCGCAGGTTATGCGTCGGCGATTGTCGTGCAAGGGGGCGGGCGAAAACAATATGTGCAGTTTTTGAAAAAAGGCATAGTCGGAGTTGATGCGAAGACGGGCGAGTTCCTCTGGCGCTACAAGGAAGTGGCCAAAGGCCCGGCGCAGTCTTTCACGCCGGTCGCGCGTGGTGAATATGTGTACGGTGGGGCGCTTAGTATCGGAGGTGGACTCGTCCGCTTAAAGCCGGACGGTGGCGGAGTCGCCGCGGAGCAGGTCTACTTCACGCGCGGACTCCCGAACGGCTTCGGCGGGGCGGTGCTGGTCGGTGACTATCTTTACGGCACTGAAATCGCCGGGAAAGAGCTGGTCGCGGTTGAGTTCACTACGGGGAAGGTGAAATGGAAGGCCGAGAGTTTAGGCATGAGTTCGGTAGCCTACGCCGATGGGCATTTATACCTTCACAAAGAGAATGGAGATTTCGTGTTGGTGGAGGCGACCCCTGAAGGCGTATCGCGAAAAGGGCCGATTCACTCCGCCGAATCAGCCGAAGCATAAAAAGGTGGGGCAGTATGCGGAGAGGGCGTTTGCGTATCCGGTCATTGCTAATGGGAGGCTTTACATTCGGGATCTCGAGACGTTGTGGGCCTACGACATCAAGGCAAGCCGTTAACATCTTCGATTTGGCGCAGTCCCGAAATTTCGATCGCGAGGATCTCGAAGGAATCTCGTCAGGTTGACATCAAGACCGCAGACTGTAGTGAAGTTCGCTGACAAACTGACCGAACGAGAACCCTGCCAGCATCATCTCGGGTTAGTTTGCGGTCTGATCAGGCGGTTGCCGCTGCCGGTTGAGGGCGCATCTGCTGCATGAATTGCCGCATGGCAGCAACATGGCCGGGCGCACGGCGTTCCGCCAAGGATTCGTAGCGCTGTGCGACCCGTTCCAGGTGTGAGAGATATTGCTGGTCGACGAAACGCTCGCGAGCCTGTGGGACGATGGGTTTTATGATCTCCCAAACCCCGAAAAACTCGCCGCTGGTCTCAAAGAAGAGGTCTTCGTGAAGAAGGCCGTAGTTGAACGGCGAGCCCATGGATCAGCGCGAGCGGCGCTCGCCATAGGGTATTCCCCCTCCCGTCGCCAGCTCTTAGACGTCTCCATTGCTCTGGATGAATCATGTGCCTTCAGTACTTCGATTATTCGCTGTCCGCTTGTTCACAGTCGGCTCGCGGGAATTGTGTCTAAAGTCCGACACCTCTCGACACGTGTCGTGTCGACACCTTAGACAGTTCTCGCCACGCGATTCGCCGCATCCTTTGTGAACTTTATTCCAATCAGCTTTTTACGATACATCTCGAACCCAAGAACGATCTGGCACGAGTAATGCAGTTCCCAAGGCGGAAGGAGATGCTGAAGATCTCGATTGCCGATCCCCCACAGAGCAGTCACCCTCATCGATCAATGCGGTGATAGACGTCCTTCTGGCGATGATGAGCGTGAGATTCGTGATTTCGTGAGATACGCATATAAGCGTTTCTATCGTGGAGGCTTCCGGAGGAAGCGAAATTTCGCGCGGGGCCGGGGCTGGAGGAGCGCATTTCGAGCAACGTCAGGGCTGCGAGGGCGGTTCTGGTTGCCGGGGAAGTAGAGGCAATCCCGACCTTCCCAGTCCCCACATCGGCGAGGCAACCATCCGCTGCCACCATTTCCCTTGCTCGCCGGACGCCTTCGCGATATACAACGCCTGTAAGATTTCCGGAACGACGAAGCGTCATGCCGTGCATCTCTCGCACGAGTTGCGGGAGGCCTCGCTCCGGGAACTCTGCCGTCGCGGCTGCGTATTCTAATCTCCTATAGGTTTCCGAGTGCCATGTCGGCCTCCACCCCCGTGGTTCGCGAGTACCAGCAGGCCCTCGACCACTTCCGGCGGGAGGGGGGGAGGAAGCCACCGCTCCTCAAGCGGATGTCGGAGCTGATCTCGCTCCTCGACTTCACGACCACGCTCAGCTCAGGCCTCGCCAGTGAGGAGAGCCTGAACGCGGCCCTTCTGATCGTCATGTCAGAGATGCAGGCCTCGCGGGGGGCCCTCTTCGTGAGGCGCGACGACGACACCTTCGCGATCCGGGCCTCGTGCGGCCTCCCGCCGGGGGCGCCCTCCACACTGGGCTTTGAGGCGCCACCCGATGACCTCACGGCCCTGGGGCCCGGCGACCAGGCCCATGCCCGCCACGGTCTCGTGCTGCTGTGCACGATCCGTCGCCGCGAGCGCGCGATCGCCGTGCTCGGCCTGGGCCCCCGAGCGGGAGGAGACGCGTACGGCGCGGAGGAGCACGCCTTCCTGCGCAGCGTGGCCGCCTGTGCCGCCGCTCCGGTCGAGAACAACCTCATCTACGACGAGCTGAGGCGCGTGAAGCAGAAGCTCTCAGTCAAGGTGTACCAGCTCCACAACCTGTTCGACGTCAGCCGTGAGCTGACAGGTAGCTTCGAGGAGGAGGCGATCCAGGGCCTCATCACGACCACCGTCATGGGCCACTTCGTGGTCTCGCGCTGCGGCCTCTACCTCCTCGGGCCGCGAGGACTGACCCTCGTGTACGAACGCGGGCTGCGGCGCGAGGTCAACAGCGCGCCAATCCCTCCCGAAGAGGCGCGGGCCGCGCTCCGTGACCTCCTCGGGCCGAAGGAGGTGGCTGAGTTGCCGGACGGACCGCTGCGCCGGCGGCTGAAGGAAGCCCGGCTGGCCCTCGCAGTGCCTTTGACGGCTGGGGAGCGCGTCGAGGGGGTCCTGGCCATCGGGGAGCGCGCTTCTCGCACGCCGTTCTCGTCGGAGGACCGGGACTTCGCTCAGACGCTGGCCCGTCACGCATTCGCCGCGCTGGAAGGCGCGCGCCTGCACCGGCTGCGCGTCGAGAAGCAGCGGCAGGACCGCGAGCTGCAGCTCGCCCGCGAGATCCAGCGCAGTCTCTTCCCGCCGCACTTCCCCGCGATCCCGGGCTTCGACATGGCGGCCGAGAGCCGCTCATGCTACGAGGTGGGCGGCGATTGCTACGATTGGATCAACCTGGGAAGCGGCCGACTCGCCCTCCTCATAGCGGACGTCTCGGGGAAGGGGACGCCGGCCAGCCTTCTGATGGCCTCGGTCCACGCATCCATGCAGGCGCTGGCGGGGACGGCAGCGCCCGCGAAGGTGATCGAGCGCCTCAACGGTTTCCTCTTCGCGAAGACCCAGGCCAATAAATACGTGACGCTCTTCTATGGGGAACTCGACGCGGCATCGGGCCGGCTCGCCTACGTCAACGCCGGCCACGTCCCGCCCTACCGCGTCGCCCGGGACGGGACGGTGAGCCGGCTTCTGACGGGCGGGCTCGCCCTGGGCATCCTTGATGATGTGTCCTACGAGGCGGGCGAGGTGAGGCTCGAGCCGGGGGACGTGGTAGCCATGGTAACGGACGGGGTGACCGAGGCCAACTCTCCCGACGAACGCGAGTTCGGCGACGAGCGGGTCTGCGAGGCTCTATGCACACTTTCCGGGGGGAGCGCGTCCACCATCCTGGAGGGCCTGATAGCGGCGGTCAACCAATGGGCGGGCGCGGTGGGCTCCAGCGACGACCTGACCGCCCTCATCCTGAAGGCCCGATGACTTGGACGCGGAGCCGTACGTTCTTTCTGAAGACTGGCAACGGAGGCCGCTACCTGAAACGCCGACTCGCCTCTTCGATTTCGATGCTATAGGGCTCGCGCAGAAATAACTTCACATTCTGGCGCGAGAGTCGGTGGTCAATCATGAACCGGTTTCTGTTCGCCAAGCACGCTGAGGATCGCGCCCCTTCGGGCTGCGGCCCGCAGGCCCGCTGGCTTTGTTGCTCGCTCCTCACGTACCGCACCGGGTACGCATCGTCGCTCGCGCCTCGCCAGCGGGCCTGGGGGCCTGCAGCAGAATGCGAACTTATTTCTTCACGAACCCTTAGAGACAACAAGTTGGAACGGCACTAGGCGCATGGACCCGGGCATCAGGAACATCGTGTTGTCGCGGCTCGAGGCCGACGGCCCCATCGAGAAGGCGTGGGGTGCGCTCGTCCTCGCAGCTCTCGAAGGCGCCTCCGGGATCGAGGCAGAACTGTCGGGCAGCGCGGCCGCGCCGCGCAGTGCCGTAGCGCAGGTGTCTCCGGCGCCCGCCGGCGCATTCCTGCAGTCAATCGCCGTCGAAGGGTTCCGCGGGATCGGTCCTGCACAGACGCTGGAGCTGCGGCCCGGGCCCGGCCTGACGCTCGTCGTAGGGCGTAACGGCTCCGGCAAGTCGAGCTTCGCCGAGGCCCTTGAGGTCCTTCTCACCGGCGACAGTCTGCGCTGGAAGGAGCGCGCCGCCGTCTGGCGCGAGGGCTGGCGGAACCTCCATCATCCCACGGCGTCTCTGACAGCGACGTTTCTCGTCGAAGGTGAGCACGGGCCGTGCAAGATGTGGCGCCGTTGGGAACCCGGGGCGGCGTTCGAAGCCGCCGAAGCCTCGGCCCAGCTTCACGGCAAGCCCCGGTCCGACCTTGGGTCCCTGGGCTGGACCGCGGCCCTGCGCACCCATCGCCCCTTCCTTTCCTATAACGAGCTGGGCTCCCTGCTCGACGAAGGGCCCTCGAAGCTCTACGATGCCCTCTCCTCGATCCTGGGTCTCGAGGACCTCGTCGAAGCCCAGCGCGCGCTCCAGGAGGCCCGCCGCTCGCGTGAGAAGGCTCTCAAGGACGCGACCGACGCGCGGGGTCGCCTGATCGAGCGCCTGCGTAACGTGGACGACGCCCGGGCACGGCGCGTCGTCGCCGCCCTCGACGGCAAGGAGTGGGATCTCGGCGCGGTCGAAGAAGTGCTCTCGGGAGCCCCGTCTCCGGGAGCCGGGGCGGCGGAGGTCGACGTACTCCGGGGGATCGCGAGCCTGGAGCCACCCGAGCCCGCGCGAGTGTCGGCCGCCGTCGCCGAGATGCGCACCGCGGCTGCGGCCTTGCAGTCGGCCCTGGGGACGGCGCAGGCCCGGTCCCGCGAAGCGGCGGCGCTCCTCGACCTCGCTCTCCAGTATCACGCCGCTCACGGCGACGCCGACTGCCCGGTGTGCGGCCGCAAAGGCGCCCTCGACCGGCCCTGGAGCGTGCGACAACGGGCCGCCGCGGCCCGTCTTCATAAAGCGGCGCGCGAAGCAGACGCCATCCACGAGCGGGCCGACGCCGCTCGGCGCCAGTGGGAAGGCCTGGTCACCTTGAAAGGGGAGGCGCTCACGCGCGCGGCCGGCCTGGGCCTGGACCTGGACGAGTTCGTCGAAGCGCTGGGGGTCTGGGTCAAGGCTGGATCGATAGCCGACCTCGGAAAGCTGGCCGACCACGTCGAGTCAGCCAGTGAACCGCTGCGGGAGGCGATCGTCCGCCTGCGAGAAAGGGCGCGGGCCGAACTTGGGCGCAAGGAGGACGCGTGGCGACCGGTGGCCGTCGAGGTCGCGACCTGGCTGGCGGGCGCCCACGAAGCCGTACGGGGAGCCGCCGACTTGAAGCGGCTCAAGCCGGCCGAGGCCTGGCTCAAAAAGGCGGCGGCCGGGATCCGTGATGACCGCTTCGCACCCATCGCCGAGAAAGCGGCCCGGATCTGGGAGTATCTCCGCCAGCAGAGCCACGTGGAGCTAGGGAAGATCCAGCTCACAGGAGAGGGCACACGACGCCGCGTGGCCCTCGACGTCACCATCGATGGTGTCGGCGGCGCTGCTCTGGGGGTCATGAGCCAGGGCGAGCTGCACTCGCTCGCCCTAAGTCTCTTCGTACCTCGGGCCACCCTCCCCGAGAGCCCTTTCCGCTTTATTGTCATCGATGACCCGGTGCAGTCGATGGACCCGGCCCGGGTCGACGGCTTGGCCCGCGTCCTGGAGAGCGCGTCCGCGAACCGCCAAGTCCTGGTCTTCACCCACGACGACCGGCTTCCCGAAGCCGTTCGCCGGCTCGACATCGCCGCCGAGATCGTCGAAGTGACTCGCCGGGAGGCCTCGGTGGTGGAGCTGCGGCGGGCCCTCGATCCCGTGGGTCGCTACCTCGAGGACGCCTTCACGGTGGCCAGCACTGCCGATCTTCCCTCCTCGGCGGCCGCTCGAGTGGTGCCGGGACTGTGTTGCCTCGCCCTCGAAGCCGCGTGCATGGAGGTGGTGCGCCGGCGGCGGCTGACCCGTGGAGAGCCGCATGCCGAGGTCGAGCGGACGCTGACCGAAGCGGGTCGCCTGACACGGCTGGCCGCCCTCGCCGTCTTCGACGATGTCGAGCGCGTCGGGGACGTCCTCCCCCACCTCGACCACGAAGTCGGACCGGGAGGCGCCGAGACTCTACGGCAATGCCATGAGGGGGACTACGAGGTCCAGGCGCTCGCTGCCGTCGACCTCGTCCGGCGGGCGAGCAAACTGGCGGCGTGGTTGCAGGGGCTGCGTTGACTAGAGGGGAGGGCAACCCACGTGAGCTTCTCGACATGGCCCGCGGCCTGCTCCGCCGAGTGGATCCGTCCACAGCCGGTCTGTGGCCCCGGGCCTCGGCCCTCCTCGCCCGGCAAGCTCTCGAGGCAAGCGTTCTCGGGCTGTGGAAACGCCGGACGCTCGATCTCCAGGGCTGCTCGATGCGGGCCCAGCTCATCTGCTTGCGGACTTACCTGGAGGACGCGGAGCTTGCCGCACGCGCCGGCCACGCCTGGTCGGCCCTGAGCCGGGCCTGCCACCATCACCCGTACGAGCTGGCGCCGACGGCAGCGGAGCTCCAGGGCTGGTTCTTAGTGGTGGGGGAGCTGATCCAGAGAGTCGGACCCTCGGCTGACGAGCCCGGGCGCCCTCCGGCTTCACCCCTCTCCTGACCGGGTCCCGAGCGGTATGCGAGCCATCGGCCCGTCCGCTGAGGGCGCTTCCGAAGCTTGCTGGCGATTCCAACAGGTCAAGCCTTACCGGCCGCCAGTCGTTTTCTGTCCGCAACGACCTCCCGTGAATCCATTGGTGCGGGTGCCTGACCAGAAAGCTGCACCGGAGCTGGGATCAAAAAGCACGTCAATATCCTCTTCCGCACGATGCATCGAGCCATAGCATTCCTCCTTCACGCTTTTGCGCTGAAGGACGCCAGCTGCGTTAATCACGAATGATCGACGAAACTTATGGATTGAACTCAACCCCTGATATTCCTGGGTGTCCAAGCCGCGTGCTCGTGCTACGATTCACTGCATGACGTTCCCCGCTCCTGTCCCGGAGATCCCCGCGGCCAACGTCGACAAAGCCGTTGCCTACTATGTCAACACGCTGGGCTTCACCTTCGATTGGGGGGACGACCAAGGCGGCATTGCAGGCATCTCAAGGGGGAATTGCAGACTGTTTATCACCAATCGCTCCTTCCGAGAGTCCTACGGCAACATAGGCCCTATCCTTTTCTGGCTCAATCTCGACAGCAAGGCTGAGGTAGACGAACTCTTCGCACAGTGGAAGGCCGCGAACGCGAAGATCGTTTCCGAGCCCGAGGACAAACCGTGGAAGCTGCGCGAGTTTATGGTCGCCGATCTTGATGGCAACCTCATTCGTGTCTTCTATGATTTCCGCAGCGACATGTAAAAGAACGACACATCGCGCAAAGTCGCCAAGGGGTGATCTATGCCGCCCCGTTCGACGATCAGGCTGCCTGGCCGGGTTCGATTCCAAGGCTGTCGTTCACGGCGATTCGAGGCTTCTGTCTACAGCCGAGGTACTTGAAATGTCCTGCAGCACATTTGATTTATATCGGATGCAAGCAGCGTTTGAAAGGTGCGGTAAATGACCAGATCGGCATCGAACCCGTCTAATCAAGCGTACATGCTGATAGGCCTAATGGACGGTTAGCCGACTATACGTCCAGGTGACCAAGAGATAAACCTCTGGAACTTCCCACAATAGGACCTCTGGTCCCGAGAGGTGCAGGGAGCTCGCGCCGATGTTTTCTGCAAAACTTCGGCGTTACTGCCGGCGAGCAAGGACGGCACGATAAAACGAGTATCCTGACATCAACTGCGCCGCGGCGCCGAAGTACCTGGCGCGATACTCGTCGGCCGACAAATCGTCGATGAGCGTCCATCCGCGCGCCGCAAGATATGACGGAAGATCCCGCGGTTCGAACCCGCACGTCCACGGCTCGTGCGCCGCGCGAACTTGCTCCAAAATCTGAGCGCCTCCGGCGAATTCAACCGATCCATCAAGCAGACCGCGATGGACGTAGGTGAAGACCATGGCACTGCCGGGAGCTACAGCCTTTGCGACCGACCGTAGTGTTACGTCAACGGCGCCTTCCGACAGATAGTTCGTGACTCCTTCCCACACAACAAGTGATAGGGCGTCTGGATCGAATCCTTTCGCGCGCAGCGCGGAGTCGACAGTTTGCGTCTGGAAGTCGACCGGAATGTAGATGACGCTTTTCGCAGATGATCCAAATCGAGCCTCAATCCCCTGAATCTTTCGTTTCTGTGTCGCAGGCTGATCCAACTCGAATATTCGGGCGCGGCCGACTGCTAGTCGATACGGACGACTGTCAAATCCCGCGCCAAGCAGAACAAGTTGCGCGGCACCATCGTGCATCGCCAAACCGACTGCATCATCAATGAGGCGAGTCCGTGCAATCGCCGACGTACGGGCACCGGGCCACCTCCGATCCACGACCCGCTCAACCAACCGACGGGCGAAAGGGATGCGCGACACGATGACCAAAGCACGTCCCCAGGAGCCCAAGAAATGCTCCGCCAGCGGGTCCGCAAACAGCCGTTCCTGCGGTGGACGGAGCGTTTCGAGCGCACGGAAGAGCGCCATTACCTCGGCAGTCCTGCTCGGCGTAAACGTTTCGCCCATATGTCGCGGCGACGAGAAACAACTCAGAATGCCGCTGATCGAGGGCACTCGCCCGTTATCTGCGATACGGTTCCTGCGGTGCCAGGTTGCAGAGGAACATGCGATGCCTCCGCAATCGCGTGGCTCACATACCTGCGTGCTTCAGGTATAACACCGCCGGGCCGGTCTCCGCAAATGGAGCGGTGAAGCTTACGGTCGCGAAGGCTCCACGGATATCCGCGCAATCGTGTTCTCTGCGAACAATCTGTGCGTGGCATATCGCAGGCAGGGGCGACTCGCGGAAGCGGAGAATCTCTATAAAATATGTCTCGAGGCTTTGGAAAGTGAATATGGACCGGAGGATTCCAACCTGCTTGCAACCCCTGCAGTACTATGCTGGGCTCCTTCAGGAAAGTCGCCGCTTTGCTGAGGCGGATGCAATGAAAGCTCGGATGCAAAAAATCAGAGAGAAAAACTCAACACCAAATCCTCAAGAGCCGTGACTAGGCTGGAATGCTCCCGTATCCTAAGATGCCCGTCCCCGTCGCCCGAGCTCACTTCTGAGGGCCGCACCTGGTGCCTGTACTCATGGAGGCAGATGAAATGAAGGGAACAATTGGTCCAACTGTATTTTTGGTCATCCCCCTCTTGATGAGCCTTGCATCGGCATCGCCTCAGGTGAATCCACAAAAACGAGTCTCCATTGCCTTTGCAGGCGCCGACCCGTTGGAAGTATTTGGGATGCTGGCACGAGACCTGAATTGTGAGGTAGCTCTGGATAAACAAGTAAGTCAGATGATTACGGTACGGGCCCACGGCGTGACCCAACAAACAGCCCTCGACGTAATTTGCGAAAGCATCCGCTGTGGCTGGCGCGTTGAGAATGGCCAACTCGTAATCGAACCATTGGCAAAACTCGAGACCTCGGGCCTGTCATCTCGCTCGACTCCGTTGATGAGCGGGCTTGATAAACGCATGCGATCCAACATGCGGTTTGAAAACGTTCCTTTGAGATTTGTATTGGAGGACGTTTTCAAATTTGCTGCCGTTGGGTACAGTCTTTTCGGGGAGACCGCTTCTGAGAGCAAGCTGGTGACGATCGATCTGAGCAATGAGAGAGTTGCCGACGCTCTAACGAAAATCCTGGAGAATGCCGGTCTGAAAGACTTTAAGATAATGCAGACAGTCGATGATTCTCCGGGTTCGTACTTCATCTTTATTCCGCCTGCAGGACAATCGCTGAAATAAGAGGCACTCATACGCAGGGGATACCGATGGAAGACTCACAAGGCATTTTGCTCAGTCTGTTGTCAGTTTCCGATTAGCCGACACTCGTCCAAGTGGCTCGCGGATCGACGGACCGCCCTATCACTTCTTGGAGGATCCGCGCACACAAAATAAACAAGAAAGGAGTATGGTGCGGGCACTATAATATTGGAAACCACGTAAAACGCGGTTCTGCTGAAGATGGTATCGAAGAAACTTCCCTCCCCGAAAGAAATAACGCGACTTCTGGTTGCGTGGAGCAACGGCGATCAGGAAGCCTTCGATAAGTTGACCCCATTGGTTTACGACGAGCTGCATCGGCGGGCCCGGCGCTACCTGAGGAAGGAGCAGCGCGGGCACGTGCTGCAGACCACCGCTCTGGTACACGAGGCCTACATGCGCCTGATTGACACCCGCAGCTTGAGCTGGCAGAACCGGGCCCACTTCTTCGCGATAGCGGCGCGGCTGATGCGCCGCATACTGGTCGACTATGCGCGCTCGCGCAACTACATCAGGCGCGGGGGAGAAGCCCGCCACGTGCCACTCGAAGAGGCATCTACGTTTTCGCATGAAAAAGGGCCCGATTTGGTCGCTCTCGATGATGCTCTGCAGGCCCTCGCGACCATCGATCGGCGCAAGAGCGAGGTAATCGAGCTGCGCTTCTTCGGCGGCCTAAGCGTGGATGAAACCGCGGAGATCCTGAAAGTTTCCGCCGACACAGTCATGCGCGACTGGCGGCTGGCCAGGTCCTGGCTTCTCCACGAACTCAACCCACACGAGAATGGCGACGACCGGAAATGAATCCTGAGCGCTGGCACCAGGTCGAACGGCTCTATCACGACGCCCTGGAACTGCAGCCGGACGAACGTGACGCCTTTCTCAAGGAAGTATGCGCCGGTGACGAGGCACTGCATCACGAAGTCCTGACCCTGCTCCGGGTCGACGCGCGAGCGGGATCCTTCCTCGACGAGTCCGCGCTCGACGTGGCCTCCCGCTTGGACGCGGAGGACCGAACAGCGTCTCTAGCGGGACGGAATCTCGGCCCTTATGAGGTTTTGTCGCTGCTAGGGGCAGGCGGCATGGGCCAGGTTTATCGGGCCCGAGACATGCGTCTCGATCGCGACGTGGCGATCAAAGTCCTTCCGGAGCACCTCGCGCATAGTCCAGAGGCTGTCGCGCGCTTCAAGAGCGAAGCGCGTGCGGTGGCTGCTCTTTCGCACCCCGGTATCCTGGCAATTCACGATTTCGGAAGTGAGCAGGGGATCACGTACGCGGTGATGGAGTTGCTCGACGGGGAAGACCTCGGCAGCCGGCTGGCGCGCGGGCCGCTCGCGTGGCGCCAGGCCACCGATGTCGGCGTGGAGATCGCCGAGGGTCTGGCGGCGGCACATGAAAAAGGGATCATCCATCGCGACCTGAAACCGGCCAACATCTTTCTCACCACAGACGGCCAGATAAAAATCGTCGACTTCGGGATTGCACGCGTCAAAGCACGCCCCGCGGTACAGCCGGTTACTACGGCCACCGAACCGGGACGTGTTCTGGGCACCGCGGGATATATGTCACCGGAGCAAGTGAGGGGCGAAACCATCGAAGCGCCGAGTGACATTTTCTCATTAGGGTGCGTGCTGTACGAGATGCTCTCCGGCCGCAGCCCATTTTCTCACGCAACCACAGCGGAGACCCTGGCTGCGATCCTCAAGGACGAGCCTCCGGCACTGACCGACCTGAAGAAGGACATTCCTCCGGCGCTCGGCAAGATTGTCAGCCGTTGCCTCCAGAAGAACGCTGCGAACCGGTTCCAGGGGGCCCGTGACCTGGCGCAGGCTCTGAGGGCCGTCTTGAGTGGTCCCGAAACTGCGACGTTGCCCTGGCACGCGGCCTGGCGAGCCCGGCCATATCGCCCTTTAATTCTGGCGCTCGCCATCCTGTTGTCAGCCGCGACTGTGCTGCTGCTGTTGTCACCGTGGCAAGTATCTCATCCTGGTCAACCGCAGCAGCGTCTCATCTCGACTTTTTCCGGTTCGCACCAAGAGGCGAGCTTCTCGCCGGACGGCAGCATGATCGCCTTCATCAATGACGTGGCAGGCGTTCCACAGGTTTGGATCAAGAACCTGGCCCAGGGTGATCCGATTCCGATTACTTCCGAAGATGTTCCCGCGCACCGGCCGCGCTGGTCGCCCAGGAATGACCAGATTGTCTTCACCCGCGGCACAGACTGGGAGCAGAGCATCTGGACAGTGCCGCCTCTGGGCGGAACCCCGCGGAAGATTATCGAAAGGGGGCGTAATCCGAACTGGGCACGCGACGGAAGCCGGCTTGTCTATGAGGTAGACGACCAGGTGTGGACCGCCACGCCCGACGGAAGCGATCAGCGAAGGGTCGAGGGCATTCCACAAGCGGACCTGCTCCTTGCCGACCGGATGCCGGCGTATTCGCCGGATGGATCGCACCTCGCCTTCTTTCAATGCGGAAAGGGACCGCCTGGGGACGTCTGGTTGATTCCCTCAAATGGTGGAAGAGCGAAGCAACTGACCTTCGATGACCACCTAGGCGGTACGCCGGTGTGGACTCCGGATGGACGGTTCGTCGTCTTCTCATCGATGCGAGGCGGAAGCAGGACGCTGTGGAGAGTCCCAAGCGCCGGTGGCACGCCGGAATCCGTGCTGCAGGGCGCCGGCGAGGATACCGAGCCCGACATCTCTGCCAACGGGCGCAGCCTGATCTATACCAATACACGGAATAGCTATGTTCTCACACTCTGGAATCCGTCCACCGGGCTGATGCGAAACCTGTGGGAGTCCCGATACGCCATCACCGCTCCCTCGTTCTCCCCTCTGCAGGACAAGATCGCATTCTTCGCCATTGTGGAAAATGGCGACACCCAGGTTTGCACGATCAACATCGAAGGAGGCAACCTGACGCGCGTCACGCACGGAAAGGGCGAGCGTAATATCATGCCCCGTTGGTCGCCTGACGGCAGTGCCCTGTATTTCTACCAGCACCATCCGACCGCCTCGTTTCGGAGAATCCCACTCAGCGGCGGACCGAGTTCGCAGATCGCTGCGGGCTGGCATTGGGGTACTCATTTCAGCGCAGAGATCGATCATTCGGAAAAGTTCATTGTCTATTCGAGGATCGAAAAGGGGACGATCTCCGGCGCCGTCATCCACAACGTTCAAACCGGGCAGGAGCAGGTTCTTCCTTTGCCGCTGCGCTACCCACGGTGGTCCAGGAACGGCAAGTCACTCCTGGCAACAGACAACTCTGCCAATCCGCGTTATGTGCCCGGCGATGTCGTGATCTGCGCGCTAGACCCTTTCAGTTGCCGAAATGTCACGCAGGGGCTATAACGCCGAGTGGTCTCGTGACGAATCGTTGATTTATTTTCTGCGCACTGGCAGCTCCAGGGACGGTAAAGAACTCTGGTGCATCGCTGCTAACGGGAGTGGCGAGAGGCGGATCGGGGAGTTACGGCCGCTGCACCCAATCGGAACCTTTTACGACGTCTCGTCCCATGACGAAGTGGTGTTCGTCCGGTTCAACCAGGGACGCCACGAGCTTTGGCGGGCGGACTTCTCCGATTGGTAGCGGTTGTCTCTTCTGCTGCATGCCCAGAAGAGAGGAGGGACCGACCTGCTTGGTGGGATCGGCCCCGGCTCCGAATTCTCTTCTCAGTGGCCCTGGCGCCTGGCTCCGTTCGAAAAGGCCGCGGAACCGGGTCCTGCATCGGGCCTGCAACACTCCCAGTCAGCATCATGGTCAACGGAGCAGCTTCAGGAATGCCACCATGTCGGCTTGATCCTGCGCCGTGAACACGAAGCCTCGTGTGCTTGGACTGTTCAAAAAGAAGAAGGCGTAATGTTCCGCGACATCCTCGAGTGTCTTAGCGGAGTTGTCGTGGAAGTACGGAGCAGTATTTTTTATACCCCACAGTGGCGGGATTTTGAACAGGTTCGCGAAGAAGGACCTCGGCGGTGTCGGTACTCCAGGCGGCGCGCTCGGCGGCGGATCGTTCAGCATCGCGCCCGGGTCGGGCGTGGGTGCGATCGCGACGACGCTTCCGTCCTGATTCGTGACGATGAACGAATAGACCGGGTTGCCGATCAGATTCCGCTCTGAGACTCCTATGCTGCCACGGAGACCACCAGGAGGCAGCCCAAAAGAATTGCCCGGGGCGAATCGGTTCAGCATCGGCCCGGAGTGACACGTGTTGCAGAGGCCCCGCGTCGTCACCCTATCGAAAGGAACGTTGTCGAACATCGCACGCCCGCGCCGTTCGGATTCCGTCGTGCCAGGCGGGAGCTGCGGCGGAGGACCGCCGTTCGCAAAATCTTGAAGCGCCTCAGAGGAGAAGAAGCGCGAATCCGTCTGCTGGAACTCTTTGATGAGATCGAGCTCCAGCGCCGTGGGCTCCCGTGTATTTTGCGCATGATCGCGGATGGCGTTGAACGCCTGCGTCAGCAGGTTCGGCTCGCGGGTGTCGTACATCAGCATGGGATCGAGCGCGGGCGTGTTGATCGTCGTGGGCGTCCCTCGGTTGAGGATCACGCTCCTGCGGGTCGGATCGCCCACCAGAACCACATCCGGAGGCAGCGGGATCTCGATCCGGATCGTCGCGTGTTTGGTTATCCGGGTCGTTCCAGCAACTCCATCGTCGAGACCGTCGTGAAGGAAGAGCGCGTCGTTCGGGTCTTCGGCCAGACGCGCGAGCGCATCCTCCGGCGAGAACGTGCCGGTCCGGTTACTGTGGCAGGTCCGGCACGTGCGGCCATTGCCGCCGAACCTCTCCACGTCGAAGAGATGCCGACCCGCTCGGAGGCGGGCGGACGCATCCGACAGCGTGGGATCGCAATCCAGGCAGAGGGTCTGCTCGACGGTACTGCTGCTGGTTTCCTGCCCGATCGCGTCGTCATACGGCCCTGCGACAGGGGGAGGGGCATTCCTGAAAATCGCATGTCCCTCTACGGTCAGATCGCCCAGAAGCAAGCGCGGCAAGCCACCTGGAAAAGCCGGGGTTCGATCAGCGAAATCAAGTAGGTTGAAGTTCGAAGGGACGCGAGCAGTCTGCCGCACCAAGGGCGCTGCAGCCCAATCATCCGTATGTGGGATGAATCCTGGTTCAATGGTGCTGTACGACGGAGGACCAGGAGTCTGCGCTGGGAACTCCAACCGGACACTGGTATAGGCTAAACCGGCAGCCACCAGGATGGCGGCGCAGACTGCTTTGATCAGCGTGTTGGGACGCTTCATGATCCCTCCTTTTCCGAGTCTGGATCGAATGTTCAGGTTTCCGATTTGGGAGCTGCCGGCCGGCTCCTGTGCAGCCGGTCTCTCGCCCCCTCGCTCATGAATGCGCGAATTGAAGCTTAAAACTTGAACAGGCCCAGAAAATTTCAGCGGTAAGCGCCGAGCGGGGAACGGCAGCAAGCGAAAGGGTGGAATTCTGAGCAGACATTTACACCGGCACATTGATCAATACAAAACGCCCTACCGGTGGTCGCGAAGGCCCTTATACTCGGATTGGACTGTTTTCGCCGGTCAGGCAAGCTTTTTTGGAGCGGGCGCCGGCGCGGATTGGACATTCCAATGACCACAGGAACAGGCGGTCGCGCAATGAAATGGAAAGCCTTTCTTGGTGGCGTCGTAGCGGTGGCGCTGGTTTCAACCTCTGAACCGGTTGTCCTGGAAACGTCGAGCGGAAAAGTAGCTGGCACATTACTTCTGCCGGAGGGTTCCGGCCCACATCCCGTGGCGTTGATCATCGCCGGTTCCGGGCCCACGGATCGGGATGGGAACTCCGTGGCGTTGCCCGGGAAGAATGACGGCCTGAAGAAACTGGCCGAAGAGCTTGCGGCCAGCGGGATTGCGTCGCTGCGCTATGACAAGAAAGGCGTCGGGGAGAGCACGAAAGTGCCGGAGGGGAATCTACGCTTCGATACGTATATTGATGATGCCGTGGAATGGTGCAATAGGCTGCGCGGGGACCGCCGCTTCTCCTTCCTGACGATCATCGGACACAGCGAGGGCTCCCTGATCGGGATGGCGGCGGCAAAGAAAGCGAACGCCGACGGATTTGTCTCGATTGCCGGCGCGGGCCGTCCGGCGCAGGATGTGATTCGAGAACAGCTCAAGGCCGCGCCGCCCGATCTCCAGAACCAGGCGAATGAGATCCTCAAGAGCCTGTCTGAGGGGAAAAACGGTTGAGATGATTCCCGCTCAACTTGCGGCTCTGTTCCGTGCGAGCGTCCAACCCTACCTGATCTCGTGGTTCCGCTATGATCCGCGACGCAGATCGCCGCGCTCGAAAAGCCGGTTCTCATCGAACAGGGAACCACCGACATCCAAGTTAGCGTGCAAGACCGACGCGGGCGAGCAACGCAGGGAAACGGGGATCCGAGCGAAGCCTGTCGAAGATCGGGCTGGCCTTCAGCATGGGCATCTCCCATGCCCGCGCGTCAATCGCCTTTCCGAGCCACTCGAACGCGTGGTCGTTGTCCTCCAGACCGGTGTAGACAAGCGCCACGAGGAAGGGTGAAGGGTCCTGCGGGCCGGCGAGCCGACGAAGCTCGTCGAGAGCCGTCAGTGCTTCGCGCCGGCGTCCCGCCAGATCTTGAGCGCGACCGCCGATGGAAAGCGAGATGTGCGGATCTGTAGCAGCCTCGATGGCTGCCGACGACTCGACCGTCGAGAACTGCAGGTGTCCGAGCTGTTCCTTCGGCACCAGGATCCGGCTTCCGCATCGACTTGATGCTGCGCAGACCCGGGCGCAGCTTCCACCACACCGAGGCGCGGTGTCGCGGCTAGTGCACAACCCCTTGGCGGAATTCCGTCTCGGCGGCGTCGATGTAGGCGCGGTAGCCCTCGGGGTCGATGAACGGGTCCACCGGGTTCTTCGCGGTGGCGCGTGCGGCGAACTTGCGGTACCTGCCCCACTGTCTCGCATGCGAGGTCACCCAGATGTCGGCGGGGAGGCTCCGCAGCACGCGGAAGCTGCGCTCGAGGTCGGCCCCTTGTTCTGGATACCGCATCCCCTGCAGCACCACCAGGCTGCAGGCGCTCACGACGTTCAGCACGCGGTCACCGTCGCGGACGGGGAACGACCACGAGGTGCAGCCGCGCGTGTGGCCGCCCGTGACGTGCGCGGTGAGCGCGATCGGCCCGACACGGATCGTGTCGCCGTCCTTGAACCGGTGGTCGACGCGCGTGGCCGGGTAGCCGAGGATCCCGATCCGGATGAGGGCCCTCAACGGCAGGACGATGTCGGGGTCGTCGCCGCCGGAGGCGATGGCGTCCGCGCTCGCTTCGCTGGCCCACAGCTCGGCACCGGACGCCTGCTGGAGCACCCCCAGCCCGCCCGCATGGTCGGGGTGCGGCTCCGAGTTCAGGAGCACTTTGACGTCCTTGATGTCGAAGCCGAGCTTCGCGATGCTCGCCATGATCATCGGCGCGGTGGTGGGATAGCCACCGTCGAGCACGACGTGGCCCTCGGGCCCGGTGATGAGGAAAGCCGCGATGTCGTTCGCGCCGACGTAGTAGAGGTTGCCGGCGATGCGGAACGGTTCGGCGGGCTCCTGCCCGCCGCGCTTTGTCGCGTTCAGCCACCTGCCGACGAGTACCACCGCAAGAGCGCTCAGCACTCCCAGCAGGACTACCAGCGAACTTCGCCTGGTGAAGTTGCGCAACATGTTGAAATTCGAGGTGCCCATCCCCGTCCACATCCGCGAAGGCCGGTGCGGAGAACGGGTATATCGCCACCCGGTCACCTGTATCCGAATACCAGCGGAAACACGATCACGACGATCGCCGCCCACACGGCGTACACGGGCAGATAGGCGATCTGCCATCGCTCCAGCGTGGCAAACGAGCCCCGGTGACGCACGAAGCGCGCATAGAGCCACGCCGTCCACGCCAGGTTGATGAGCAGAATGAGATTCTCGCCAAGAGCCGCCACTCGGTTGGGAGTGAAGCCAAACTCGGAGATGCGGGCTGCGATCGCCGCGAGCGCCACGCCATCGACCACGAGTGCGCTGACCACGAGCAGCAGTTGCAGGGCGTCGAAGAAGTCGGGCGGTGCCTGCGGGTCGCGCGCGGAGGCGGCGTAGAGCACCAGCCCAACGACGACCGCCAGCAGCAGATCGAAGCCGATCAGTACCTCCCGCTTCACGTTGATGGGGCTGCCTGTCCACGCCATCGTGGCCAGAAACACAAGGAGCAGAACGGTGAACAGCGGCGTGAACAGCCTGGTCAGCACCGGTGCCATGTTCTCGATGACACTCTTCTTCGCCTCCACGAGCCAGGACCCGATGATGACGGCTCCCACCGCCCCGCACGGGACCAGCCAGCCCCCGACCAACCACTCAGCCTTCATCCCGATGGATGCGAACATCATGATCGTAAAGCCGATCAGAACGCCCCCGCCGAGTGCGATGAGCACGTAGTAGATCGCCAGCTCGCCTGAGAACCGCACGAAGTTCATGCGCCCATCGTCGGCGAACCAGCGGCTTCGGACGTACGCGAAGCCGACGGCCAGCCATAGGGCGATTGGCAAGTGCAGAGCGGTCAGCACCTCAGTGTTGCTGCCCGTGCCGAAGGGGTAGACGTTGGCGAAAACAGCCCCGGCCGCGAAGGGCAGCGCCAGCCAGAGGCTGCGTACAACGTCCGACCCGCGCTTCCACACGAAGTAGACCGTGAGCAGCGGGAAGACGAACAGGCTGGCGTTCCGGGCGTAGAAAGGCGGCAGTTCTTCATCAGGGCTGAGCCGAAGACCGAACAGAGCCGGCACCTTGATGGCCAACGCTGCGGCGACCGCAAGGCTCAGGACGATGAGCGTCTCGGCGTGTGCGGTGTTCGCCGACTCATCGGCAGCGTCGGGGGCCATGACCAACTGCTTCCACAGTCGCTCGGAATGCGCGCGTGCGAACTCGCGTGACAGCGCATCGAGGCTGCCCATGCGCTTGACCGCGACCAGGAAGGCTTCTTCTGCTGCCAGGCCGGCCTCGGTGAGCGCCGTCAGCTGTTCGCGCAGATGTCCCTCGAGCTCCTCCACGTCGGGACTGTGAACCCCCTGCCGGCGGCGTAAGTACGCCCGCCACTGCGCGATTTGCTCCTCGAGCGGTTGATCGGTGAAGGTCGTCATACTGTGCACGCCTGCATCCAGATCCCCCGCAGGGTACCGTCCACGGCCTTCCATTGCTGCCGCTGGGCTGCGAGCTGCGCCCGGCCTTCTTTCGTGATCCGGTAGTACTTACGCCTGCGGCCGTTCTCGGCCGCGGACCACTTCGCCGCGACATAACCTTGGCGCTCAAGCCGGTGCAGCACGGGATAGAGCATGCCGTCGGTCCACTGTAGGTGCCCGCCTGACAACTCGGTCACTCGCTTGATGATGGCGTAGCCGTAACTGTCGCCTTCGGCAAGGATCGCGAGCACGAGCGGCGTGGCGGACGCAGCAACCAAATCCTTACTCATGTCCATACGTAGAAGTCTTATACATTGGTGTTCTATGTATGTCAACCCGGAAATCAATCGCCCCGTCGCCAGGCCGCCGTTTTGTTGGAAGCAGGTAAGAGGTTGGACAACCGCGCTGAGTTGAGCAACCGGCCAGTTGAAGCAACCGCTGCTTGCTGATCGTTTACCGCGCTGGGTTCGATAGTGAAATCACCCTGCGTTGGAAGTGATTGAAAACACAGGGCACGTTGTGTGGCTGGGTGACTGGGATTCGAACCGAAAGGACGCCTGCTGTCGCAGCCGGCGTCGGCAACTAGACGTGACGACTAGCGATTGGTCCTGAGTAGTCGCCTGGTGTTTATCAAAACCAGGTCAAGTTGCGCATTGTTGGGCGTGATCTCCCGCCGCAGGAAACGTTCATGTGTCCCATTTCGACTGAACGCTCATCACCGAGGACGACCGAAAAATAAGACATAGCCGTCGACGTCCTTGAGCTCGAAACCACGCAAACCGTCATCAGTGTCTTTCAGTGGCTCGGAAAACTCGACATTGCGCGAAGCAAATTCGGCCGCCAGTGCGTCAGGATCCGGGACGTCAACGAATGCGTCCCAGCGGGCGATACCTTTTTTGACGTCTCGCTTGTAGTTCGGCAGTGGAGCTACGCCAACGTCTTTGAGCAGGATCTGCGCACCGCCCCTGCGAACGATGCCGAAGAAGATGTCGTCAGGAGCAGGCCCCGGAAGGTGATCTCAAATCCAAGCCGGTCTCGGTAAAACGAAAGCGATGACGGTACGTGGCTCACGATAAAAAAGGGTGAGATGCCGGAAATCTCTGCTTGTGTCATGTGGACTCCTCCGTGCTTTACGCCCAACGCTGGCGCTTTGGCCGTCCGCTCCACTGCCGTGTTAGGCGCTACGCTCCGCTGTGAGCATGGCACACGATCTCGTACTTAATACCCTCCAGATCCTTGAAGAAGAGAGCGTAGTAGCCTGGAGGCGTATACTCTGGATACTCCCGCGGTGGGCTCACTATCGTGGCTCCTATTTTCTTCAGATCAGAATGGAGGCTGTCGACCTCAGCACGGGAGCCCACTTGTTCCTGATCTATAGCCAACCAGAATTGGTGATGCCAAATTCGGCTGTAACATACAGTGATCTAAAGCTTGATACTAATCCTGACCAACAATGGATGACAGAATCACCGAGACCCGGAATGAACGTTCGATTAAGAAGAGCGCCGAAGGTGCGACACAGCCGGAGTGCCGGTCCTTTCGGACCTCGCGTCAGGGACCCTTGAAGACGCCGCCCTCACGGGCGGGGCTACTCACTAACGGGCCTTCGGCTCTGGCAGAAACAGAGCCGACTCGTACAGCAGCGTCCAGGCCTGTGGGGCCAACTCGGCCTGCTAGCGGATTGAGTCCGGAACGTTAGTCCCACCAATGATGAGCTGGCCCAGCTTGAAGAAGACATCGGTATTGTCCTGAACGCCCGTGAATAAAAGCGCGCCACGTCCAAAGGCGGAGATCGGGATGTCGGACGCTGTATGCACGGCGGTGGTGTCTCCTACCTGGCCCATGATCAGGAATCGTCCCGCTTCGTCGCGGTTCATCGGACCCGAGGGATAAGTGTTCAGAGGGGCCTCACCATTGAAGGGCTGCTGGCCGTCGCGCAGCGGCAGGGCATTGGTCAGCCAGTCTTCGTATCGGTCGGCATTGGCCGCGTATCCTATGAGAAGTCGCCGGTCGACGTCAGTAGTGACCGGATATCCGTCCGGCGCAATCGTGTATTGCGGGAACCCCGCATTCTCATAAGTGCCGACCACGGAATCCCGAAGCTGAGCCGCAGCGCCTCCCGCCGATGCTCGATTTCTGAGTTCGGCATTTGACAGCTGAGACGCTCCGATCAGGTTCACCCCCCCGCACTCATGATCAGCGGTTACCACGACGATCGTGTCGCCTCGCTGTTCGGCAAATTTCTTGCAGACGGCCACCGCCCGGTCGAATTCAATGGTGTCGAGGATCCATCGCTCGCTATCCATGTTGTGGGCCTGCTTGTCAATCGATGCTCCCTCCACCATCAGGACGAAGCCGTAACGATTCTTGTCCAGGACTTTGAGGGCGATTTCAGTCATTTCATCCAGCATCGGCTGATCTGGAAAGCCGTAGTCGTCCAAGACGCCGGGAGCACGCGGATTGCGGCGCTTTTCTATTTTGTCCAGAGCCACATTCATATTCGACAAGGAGAAGAGCCCGAGCAGCTTGGTGGCGCTGTCAGGAACAGCATTGAGAGCGGACTTTGTGGGAGCGTAATGGAAACCGGCGGCGGTAAAATCGGTGATGAGATCGCGCCCCGGATCAATCCTCCCCGTTGGAATTCCGTAGCCGTCAGCCAGTTCCGCCGGCAGCATGTAATCCGTGCTTGCCGACCTCGCCGATCCGGGTGTCGTGTTGGGCAGAAACCACTTTCTTCCTCCGCCCAGCAGAACAGACAACCCGTTGAAGTCCCTTTCATCAAGATACTGATCCACGATGCCGGTGCCGGCGCTGCGGCTTTGCGTGTGTGTGGCCCATGCCGCCGGTGTGGCATCGAAAACATCCGACGTAGTGACCAGGCCTAGTGACATCCCTCGTGTCCGCTTCAGATATTCGCCGAGATGCTCGATTCGAGGATTGTCAAAATTGGCTGCGGTGTTGTCCGGAAACACACCGTGCTGGTTGTTGTTTCCTTTGTTCCCGGTCGAGTAGCAGTGAGAGCCCGGCGACGAATCCGTGATGATGCTATTGAGCGAGTGGGTGATGACCATTCCGGTAGCCGGGAATGTGTCCATGGACAGGAACCCCCGCGTCTTCCCCTGCGAGACCCCGTGGAGCATGACGCGGGCCGCGGTTCGGTGTGCGGTCCCCATTCCATCGCCGATTAGAACGATCACGTTGCGGGCTCGCAGCCCTCCTGGCACGATGTCTATGATTTCGAAAATGCCCTCCTGGGATGCGGTTTGACCATCACTCTGAGTCACAATCGCTCTAAGGGTATGGATGCCCGGAGTGCTGTTGGAGTACGCGCGCCGGGTCCCCAATGTACCCCTCGCGGACTCAACCCGCTCTCCATCCACGAAGAACTGAACCTCGGTCAAACTCCGGCCCGCATCCGGGGTAGCTTCGACTCTAAGGTCAAACCGCTGGTCCGGCAGAAACCGCGCGACCACCGGAGGAACAGGGGTTCCCACTGAGTCGCGGTTAGTGGGAGGGGTGAGCCGCGTGATAACCGGGGCCGCCAGCAAAGGAAATGGAAAACTCGCCATAATAACCAGGCATAAGAGCTTCGGGATCATCGATGTCCTTTCTTCCGAACCATGCGGACTCGAGGTCAATGCCGCGTCGGGGGTCGAGGTAGAGGTTGGAGTATTGAATCCAGGGTTAACCGAACCAATGAAATCCGGCCATCGGGTTCCTCTCGGTTTCCGATATCCAGGGTGCCGCTAAGAACGAGCAAGCCACCTTTCAGCTGAGGCGCTTCCAGATTACGGGGTATGTGTGACAAAAACCGTTGCTGGGGGAAGGTCGTCCGCCATGCCGTACTCACTGTGAAGCTGAACCGGAAGCGACGTCAGAAGGAATCGTCGAGCATGAGCCTTGTCTTCACGGACTGCATATCCACGGATACGGACTCGCTTACCGTGAAGACTCACCAGGCGCCCGGTAAGGGTCAGCCCGCGATCGCCGATCGGGTCGAAAAAGTCCTTGAACTGAATCTCAGGAAGCTCAACGTCCTGTAAGTCGCGGTTCCTTGCGATTGAGCCTGCTTCCTTTTCCTGGGACAGGACAACGTGTGCCGGTGCTGCGCCGAGACGTGCGCTGCTCAGAAACAATGCTGCACAACTCAGCCATCTGATCGAGTTCATACTGCACGCCTGAGGAAGTCTTACGGCTCACGAGGACCGGATGCCTGACAAGGCGATCGACAACCGTGACGTATCTTGAAATCAAGTCGAATTCTCTGGAAGGCAAGTCTGCGGCGGGCTTATGAACAAATGACGAAAAAGAATTTAAAGTTTTGTGAATCGGACCCATAGATCGTTGGGTCAGAGCGAGCCACAAGTTAATGCAACGATGACTCTCTAATCCAGGGACGCGGCGTGTTTAGCACGTCATTCGTGGAGAGGTGATGAAGTCCCATTCTTGCCAGCGGGAGCGGATGCGCGGGCGCCCGGACCCAGCGCCCACTTTACCTCTATGTGCGCGTGTCGATCAGGTCACGCTCTCCGCCATCCTCAAAGAGACTCGTGCGTGGCCGCTCGAGGCGGCGCTCCCATCTACGCGCTCAACCTCGCCGACACCCTGCACGGCCCGCTCCGACATCTTTTTATTCGGCGCGGTGTCTTGACAGAGGATTCCTCTCGACAGAAAGCTTTAGCATATGTAAAGTACTTCTCAATATAAAGTGAAAGGACCTCGCTATGAGACCTGATGGCAGAGAGGGATACTTCTGGCCCCGCAGCATGAGGGTCGCGCCTGAGCTTTGCTGCGACCGCCGCGTGGGCATCCCGCAGCCCAAAAGTGCGCTTCTGATCAATCCCTTCTATCCCAAAGATCCGGTGGCGAGCTTTGGCAAACATGTCCTGACGCCGACGCTCGCCCTCACCTCCATCGCGGGCGCGACTCCGCCCGACTGGTCGATTCGCTACTGGGACGAAAACCTGCTGCAGGGGCATCCCCCGTTCGAGCCCTTCCCGCAGGTCGTGGGTATTACCGTTCACCTGACGTTCGCGCGACGTGCCTACGAACTGGCGCACTGGTATCGGACACGCGGGGCCAGGGTCGTGCTCGGAGGTCTTCACGTCCTGAGCTGTCCGGAGGAGGCGGCGCCGCATGCCGATGCCCTGGCCCTTGGAGAAGGAGTACAACTGTGGCCGGCAATCTTGAGGGATGTCGAATTCGGGCGGCTTCGACCGCGTTATCTCGGGAGCTATCGCCGACCCTACCGCGACGATCCTCCACCTCGTCGGTCGCTCCTTCCACGCCGGTCCTTCTTGACGACCACCAGTCTTATCGCCACGCGTGGCTGCCACAATCGCTGCGACTTCTGTTATCTCTCAACGGAAGGTCTGCACATGCCTTATCTCATGCGAGACGCGCAGCAGGTCGTGGACGAATTTCGATCTGACGCGCAGCCCTACGCCGTGTTCGTCGACAACAACCTCGGCTCCCGGCCGCGCTATCTCCGCCAGCTTTGCCGGGAAATGGCCCGTCTGGGGAAGATTTGGAGCGCCGCGGTAACCATCGATGTCACGGATGATCCCGGCCTGGTTCGGGAGATGGCCCTTTCGGGCTGCGTGGGCGTCTTTGTCGGCTTCGAGTCCATCACTGCAGAAAACCTGGAGGATGCGCACAAAAAAACTCCCCGGCCCGAGGACTATGCCCGACGCGTGGACCTACTCCACCAGTTCGGCATTCAGGTGAACGGCAGCTTTGTCTTCGGATTCGATCACGATCGCCCCGATGTCTTCGAGCAGACGGTTCGCTGGATCGAAGGCGCGCATCTGGAAAATGCGACCTTTCACATTCTCACGCCTTATCCAGGGACGCCCCTCTTCCGCGAGCTGGAATCTCAGAGAAGAATCCTGCATCGTGACTGGGAGCTTTATGATACGGGGCACGCGGTTTTCCTCCCCAGACACATGTCCCCGGAGGCACTGGAGGAAGGTTATGCCTGGTCGTACCACACGCTGTTCTCGCTGAAGTCAATCTGGCGGCGGCGGCCCGAGCACGCTGCCGCAGTTCTTCCCTATATCGCCATGTCCTTGCTTTATAAGAAATCGAACTGGCTCTGGCCCTTCCTCATCCGCCACAGGTTGACCGGACCGGTTTGGCGGCCGCTTGTCGAGGCGTCGCGAGTCCGCCACCTCTTCTACCGCTTCTGCCGCTCCCGCCGGGATGCCATTCCTATAGAGTCTGCGGCGCTACTTTCTCCATCACCGAGGGAATCAACTTTGCCTCGGACGGAGCCCGCCACATGACGTCCGAGCAAATCCGCGGATTGGACTGAATGGCTCACTTGCTGGCGCCCCCCGCGGGGTGCGTGGTATGATGCCGACTCCCTTACCAACCCTACGCTTCGACCATTCAAGAGGACCTGCTGATGGCCAAGACGAGCTGCCCCATTACCCGCGCTGACTTTCAGGGCAAGGCAAAGCCGGTGCCGGTAACGATTGCCAACGTCCCGTTTATGGCGGAGGTCAAAGAGTTTTCGACCGGCTCGCTTGGCTGGTACCTCAATAGCAAGGTGACCCTGGACGTGGGCGGGACGCCGGTCTCGGTCCAGATCGGCTTGAATCTGACGATTGTCGGGAGCAAAGAGTTGCCGAAGGTCTGAGCGCGAGTGCACGCGCCGGCCTGGGCCTGGTCCGAATAGACGTGTCCTTCGTCGCCCGGGCCCCAACTAGCGGTATCGGGTTTCGCCAGAGCTGCCCTCGCTTTGCCTGAATTGGAGGCTGTCATGATCGAGTCAATCCTGACTTGTCGTCGCGCGTCGAGCGCCCTCGTGCTTGCCTTCCTTATCCTCATGTTGCAGACCCCGAAGGCGCCGGCCCGGCAAGGCGCACCCCCGGGGCGCGCATGGACGCCTGAGCTGATGATGCAAGTCCGCCAGATCGGCGGCGTGGATGTTTCGCCGGACGGCAAGCGAGTTGTTTACACGGCCCGCAAGGCGCTGATGGAGGGCGAAAAGAGCGAGTACCTGACACACCTTCATCTCGCGAATGCGGATGGCAGCATGCCACTCCAACTGACCCAGGGGGAACACGCGTGCGATTCGCCCCAGTGGTCGCCGGACGGCGAATCGATCGCTTTCCTCTCCAAGCGCCTGGGCAAGAGGAATATCTGGATAATCCGAGTGCAGGCCGGCGAGGCGCGGGTGCTAACCGCCGTGAAGGACAGTGTGGGCAGCTTCAAGTGGTCGCCGGATGGCCAGTCGATTGCCTTCACCGCTCTTGATCCCCTCACGTCCGAAGAGGAGAAGGCGACCAAGGAGAAAAACGACGCCCGGGTGGTGGACGAAAACATCAAGATGAGCCGGCTCTATGTGATTTCCTCCCGGCCAACGAACGGTCCCCCAGCGGAAGCAAGGCTTCTCACCAAGGGCAATTACAGTGTCGGCAATGAAGGCGGGCGGACTGGCCGGGCGTTCGATTGGTCGCCGGACGGGAAGGCCCTGGTATTCTCCCGGACTTCCACGCCGCGCCCCGACGACTGGATGAGCGCCGATCTCATGCTGGTCGATGTCGCAACGGGAACCGTCAAACCGTTGGTGCAGACCCGAGCAGCCGAAACTTTACCTTGCTTTTCGCCGGACGGCCGGCAGATCGCCTATGTCGCCAGCGACAATCCGCCGACCTGGGGCGGCAGCGGCGTCATTCACGTAATTCCAGCCAACGGCGGCGTGCCAAGATCATTGACGGAAACCTTTGACCGCTTCGGGCGCTATTCCGATCTGATCGGCTGGTCCGCAGATGGCAGCAAGCTCTACTACGCCGAGGCACGTGGCACGACATTGCAGGTCGGAGCGCTCCCGTTGGACGCCAAGCCGCAGCAGATAAGCCAGGCCGACGGCATGATGGTCGGCGGCGTCCATTTGAATCACAGCCGAACCAAGCTCGGATTCGCTTGGGAAGGCCTGACTCGACCAGCCGAGGCCTACGTCAGCGCGGTGGAACGCTTCGAACCAGCCCAGGTCAGCCGGGAAAACCAGGACGTTGCCGTGCCGCCGCTGGGACGGACGGAGGTAGTCCGCTGGAAATCGGCGGATGCCCTCGAAGTCGAAGGCTTGCTCACCTACCCCGTCGGCTACGAGAAGGGGAAACGCTATCCGCTGCTGCTCGTGATCCACGGCGGGCCGATGGGCGTGTTCTCGCAGAACTACATCGGCGCCTCGGGCCTCTACCCCATCGCAGCGTTCGCCTCGCGCGGTTACGCCGTCCTCCGCTGCAACATTCGCGGCAGCAGCGGCTACGGGCAGAAGTTTCGCCACGCCAACTACGGCGACTGGGGGGGCATGGACTACAAGGACTTGATGACCGGAGTCGATCACGTCGTCGCCGCGGGGGTCGCCGATCCGGAGCGGTTAGGCGTCATGGGCTGGAGCTACGGCGGCTACATGACTTCCTGGGTCATCACCCAGACCAGGCGCTTCCGGGCTGCGTCGGTGGGGGCAGGGGTTACCAACCTCATGAGCTTCACCGGCACTGCCGACATCCCAGGCTTCCTGCCCGACTATTTTGGCGGCGAGCCCTGGGACAAGCTCGACACCTACCGCGCCCACTCCGCCATGTTCAACGTCAAGGGCGTGAGCACGCCGACGCTCATCCAGCACGGTGAGCGCGACGAGCGCGTGCCGCTGTCGCAGGGTCAGGAATTGTACAACGCCCTGAAACGGCAAGGCTGCACGGTCAAAATGGTCATCTACCCGCGCACGCCGCACGGCATCGAAGAGCCCAAACTCTTGCTCGATTGCATGCAACGCAACCTGGAATGGTTCGATCTGTACGTGAAGGGTAACGGCAGCTGATGGAGCTTTCATTGGTCATTTCTCATTTAGTCATTTGTCATGAGCATCTGTGCGATTTGTCACCAGTTGGTGCTGCGGGCATCCGCGTATGCGCTTACCGTAGTAGCTACGCAATGGCCCTTGCCACAATCTCCATCTCCCTTCATAAATGACGAATTTGAAAAATGACTAAATGACCAATGACTTCACACCTGATCAGCGCTCCAGCTACGGGGGTCCGTTGCGGTAGATCGCCTGCGCTTTCCGGAAGAGCTGCACCACGTTGTCACGTCGATCGGGCGACCGGAAAACACCTCGCTGCTCGACGCTTGCGATGAGCTGGTCGATCCAGTCGACGAAGAATTCAGCGTCCTGCCGGCTCCAAATCGGCTGATTGCCGAAGTAGCAGTAGACGGGACTGCTGTGCGCGAACGCCTGGGCATCGTTGATAACGAGACGGTGCGCCGGTCCGAGGACTCGCGCCGCGATCCAGGAACTGCGTTCGACCGGGACTTCGCGCTCGATCTCCCACCTCGTCCCGCTCGACGGCGCGGCCTGGGTCGCTACCACCTGGCCGTTGACCACAATCTCGAGCCGGTCGGCTGGAACCAGCGTGTCCACAACCGCCTTGACGCGCAGCGAGACCCTGGAGCTGCCCGCCGGGACGCGAATCTCATCGCCAGGGAGCTTCCCGTCAACCGTGAACGTCAGTGACGGACCGTTGGTGGCGAAGCTCACCCCCTTCTTGTATTGCTCGACCCAGCGATCGTATGAGAACGCGCCCGGGACGTGAACATAGACACGGCCCGCGCCGGGCAATGTCCCCATGAGATGGTTTGTGAATGCGTCGGTTCCGGCAGAGATCGCGCAGCGGAAGCCGCAATTCAGCGCTCGGTACCAGAGCTCCATCGAGGCCATTTCGTTGAAATTGCTCAGCACATCCAGGGCGTCGACCTGGCCTAATGCAAGGTCGACGGGAAACTCCTTGGCGCCGACTGCGCCCGTTCCCTGGAAGCCTGGCCGCGTCGCAGGATGCACGTAGGTCACAGCGCCTTTCTGCGCTTGCGCCTTCTGAGCCTGGTGGTGATTCGGTGGATAGTCCTCGAAGTTCGGAGTGCCGGGAAACCCGGTGAAAAGCGGATGAACGAGCTGCTTCAAGTTGAAGAAGGCCATGTGCCCGTAGAGGGAGCGATTTCGCATCTCCTCGTTCCAATAGAGCACCGTGCGGCCCTGGCTGGCGCGGTTAGGTTTTCCTTCGAAGAAGCGCAGGTCGTGGACAACAGCCGAGTAAGAGTTGGCCACCATCAGGTTGGCGTGGTCGAGACCCTCGCCGAGAATCTGAAGACGGATGTCCTCCAGCTCGACCGACTCGTTGTTGACGTAGTTCGCGTGAATGTGCGCATCGGCCGAATACCAGTCCTTGCGATGAATGGGCAGTCGCGGCTCCAGCCTGATTTCAATCTCCGGGGTGCCGTCCGATCTCACGGCCACTTCCCGCCGGACCGGGCTGTACTCGATCCCTCGCACCGCCTCGATCGCGGCGGCCCCTTCAGGAAGAACCACTTCGAATTCACGAGCGGCGTAGAAAAAGTACTCCCCGCCGAGTGTCATCCGGGCCAGCCCGCCGTTGGGGGAGTGAGCCAGGCCATCGCTTCCGAAAAGATAAACCCTCGCGGCCGCAGGCTCGTTTCCTGGGTCCGTGAGACGGACCTTTAGCGTCGCCGCGGGCCGGACGTCGAGGGTCAACGGAGCTTCTTTCTGCTGCTCGCCAAACTTCACTGCTATCTTCGTGAGCGAGGTCCCAACCTGGTCCGCGCGCAGGTTGACGCAGTACCCGCGTACGGACTGGGGCGGCAGCGGTAATTCGTAGCTCCGGGTCGCCACCTGCACCTGCAGCATCCCGGGCGTGCTGCGTTCGCTCTTGATCAAGAGCGGCACGACGTATCGGTGGATCGGCATCATCACGATCTTCTCGGGCGCCGCCGCTAATTGGACGTCTCCGTTTTCCTGCACCGCGACCTTGATCAAGTGAGGCCCGGACAGCTGGTCAAAGTCCTCGACACGATAATCGCGCTGGCCATGGACCGCCTTGAGGAGCTGCGCCGGCGGGAGCTTCGTTTCCTTGTGTCTCAGGATCACCTTTGCCAGATCGCCTTCGGCAACGCTCCCGTCCAGTTCCCACTCCGAAAGCGGGACTCGGCTGACGTAATAGAGCTGTGGGGCTGGAACTCCCGAGGCGACGGCGGGGCCTCGCCGTTGAGCGTCCAGTCTATGGACGACAAGCGCAACGAGAACTGAACCGATGCTCAGGGCAAGGAGTGCGCGCCTGTGCGCACCGATGAGTTTGAAGATCTCTTTCATTGGCTGCTCCCTTGGTGTTTCTTCGAGTCTTTGTGGCCTCGTGGTAATTGTTTCGCAACGCTAACCACGAAGAACGAAGACTCCAAGAAACACCAAGACCTACCACCTGCCGTCGACCGGGTAAAGCTCGCGGCCGAGCCTGTGGAAACGGAGCGTTCTCAGCGTGAAGTCGTGAACGCTCGGCTCGTAAACCACGTGTATGGCCCCGGCCCATGACCCGAAGCTGGCTCGGAAATGACCGCTCGACTTGAGCCCGAGGTAGCGCATCCGGCGCGGTTCCAGCCCCAGAGTGCGCGCCAGGGCCGCATCGAAGGGTTGCTCGCGCTTGCTCACCAGCACAACATGGACTCCCACCTGACGGATCCAGGCCGAGGGACCCAGATTGCCCTCGAGCCCGGCATACATCGGCCCGTCGTAGCGAAAGCGGCCGTCAGCCAGCCCCATAACCTCGGCGGTCATGCGGACCGGACGTCCTTGCAGCGGGGAGGACTTCCCGCCGACGTTCAATGTTACCGTCGCGCCCACTCCCGCCTGGGCGCATTGAGCGACTGCCTCAGGGTCCACAATGTAAAGCAGGCACGCGTCCTCGAGCTTGGCCTCGAGGAAGACCTCGAGCATGCCCGTGCTGTCGCCCGCGGTCCCGCCTCCTGTGTTGTCGTTCGTGTCGGCAAAGATCACGGGAAAGCGTTGCTCGATTCGGGCCAGGTCGAGAGCCTCTCGAGTGCTCGGCATGGGAAAATCCCACCAGACTTGTCGCCTGTCGAAGATCCACTCGCCTAGATGGTCCGCATAGGATTGTGCGAGCGCCTTATCGCCGTCGGTGACGACGAACACCGACACGCCCATGTCGGGCACGTCGGCAAAGGGGAACCCCATGGCGATGGAGCCGCAGACGACTCCGGGCTCACGCTCGATCCGGTGCAGCTCGGCGATCGCTTCACTGGCCGGCGGCATGGCAGTCACATCATTGCCGCACCACGCCATCGGGACCTGGTGAAGCGCCGTCGCGGGCCGGAGACCGTCCTTGAGAATCCTGGCCAAGACGTCGGCGCATTCTCGCCCGCGCTCGGCCATATCGACCTCCGGGTAGGTCTCCCGCCCGATGAGAACGTCGGCAATCTCGATCATGCGGTGCGACATGTGCGAGTGGAGATCGAGCTGCGCCACGATCGGAACCTTCGGGCCGACGAGCCCGCGCACCGAGGCCAGAATGTGGCTCTCGGCATCGTCGATTCCCTCGGCGATCATGGCGCCGTGCAGGTCGAGCAGGACGCCATCGACTGGCCCCGCTTCCTCAATCCGTTGCAGCAGTTCGCCGAGCAGCAAGTCGAAGATTCTCCGCGGTGTCGGCGCGCTGGGAAATGCCTCGGTAAAGAGGGTAGGTACCAGCTCGAAACCGTGTGACTCCGACCCCTCAATGAAGCCGCCGATCGGCGTGTTAGTGCCGCGAAAGGTCTCCAGCACGGCCGCTCCCCGAAGATTGAAGCGCTCGTCGTAACTCCCCCAGGTTGTCGGGATGGGCGTGAAGGTGCTGGTCTCGTGGCTGATCCCTCCAGTTACGACGCGCATCACATCAAGCTCCGCCTTGGACGACTGCCGGCCCGATCACTGTAAGATCTCGCCTGTATTACTGAGAGAGTCGCCGGCGCGGGGCATCGTAGGAGAAGGATGCGGTAATGTCAACGTCGTGGCCTTTCACCTCGGGATCTGGTAAGAGTTTCAGCGGCTGATATCGAGCCGCGGTTTACGCGTTCATCCGCGTACCTGAAAGAATGCAGCTGCGCAGAGCAACGCGGATCACACGTGCGACGCACCGGCTCTCGCTGGGCCAGGAAGAGTGAGCGCTGACGTGCGGCGCGTTTATCGAGAGGCATGGCCTTGACTCTGTCAGGTTCGGTTCGGTGGTCGATTCCCGGTTTTGCCGTCGCGTTGCTGACGCTCGCGGCGAATCTGGGTGTCTGGGGACAATCAAAGGAGTCCCCCAAGGTCCGGAGGCAGTTTGACATGCGCATCCCGATGCGCGATGGGGTACGCCTTTCGGCCGACGTATGGTTCCCGCCGGATTCCGGGCGCTACCCTGCGCTCCTTATCCGGACGCCCTATCTCAAGACCAGGGGGCTGTTCAAATTCCCTGAACACGGGGCATTCTTTGCGAGCCGTGGTTACGTCCTGGTCGTCCAGGACGTGCGCGGACGCGGAGATTCGGAAGGAGAGTACAACTTCTATCTCACGGACGCCGACGACGGCTATGACACTGTGGAATGGATGGCAACGCAGCCGTGGTGTAACGGCCGTGTCGGGATGCTGGGGTTTTCCTATCTGGGGGAAGTGCAGTGGCTGGCGGCTCGGGCGCGTCCGCCTCACCTGGTCTGTATCGCCCCCACCGCCTCCGGTGCTCTCGACGGCATCTTCAATTACCTCGGAGGAGCGGTCGTCATGGGGTGGGCGATCCCGTGGCTGAACCTCGTCTCGGGACGGATCTACCAGGGGGACAATGTCACCGGCACAGACTGGGACCAGGTTTTCCAGCACCGGCCGCTCCTGACGATGGACGAGGCATTTGGCCGCCGGATTCCTTTTTATCGGGCCTTCATGGAGCACCCCGACTGGGATCCACACTGGAAGAAGCTGCACTTCGATCCCGAAGTCTACCGCAGCCTCGACATTCCTGCCCTCCACGTCACCGGCTGGTTCGACGGTGACCAGCCCACGGCGATGCACCGGTGGCGCGGCATGACGGCACACTCTCCGTCCCGCGAACAGCAGTACCTGCTTGCCGGACCGTGGACTCACAACGACACCTTTCTGGGCGGAAAGATCAAGCTCGGAGACATGGACTTCTCTTCCGATTCGGTGGTCGACAACAAAGCGCTTCACCTCGCCTTTTTCGACCATTACCTGAAGAGAGTGACCCCGAAGTTCGACTTCCCGCGGGCCCGCGTCTACGTTACCGGACTGAACCAGTGGCGCAGCTTCGATCAGTACCCGCCGGCCGATGCCCGGTTCCGGCCCCTCTACCTGCACAGCGGCGGCCGAGCAAACTCTGCCACCGGGGATGGGCGACTCAGTTGGGACAGCGCGGCCGACGAGCCTCCCGATGGCTTTACTTTCGACCCTCGAAATCCTGTGCCTTCGAAGCTCAATGGCGAGGACTTACCTCTCGACCACCGACCGATCGAGCGCCGCGACGACGTACTCGTCTACACCAGCGATCCACTGGCTGACCGGCTGGAGGTGATTGGTCGCAGCCACGTCGAGCTGTTTGCGGCCAGTGACGCCCGGGATACCGACTTCACCGCCAAGATACTGGATGTCTATCCCGACGGGCGCGCGGTGAAACTCGGTACGCTACCAACGGGCGTCATCCGGGCGCGTTATCGAAACGGGCTCGAGCGCCCGGAGCTTCTCACGCCCGGGAAACCCGAGAAGTTCCGGATCGAGTTGTTCGATTTCGCGCATGCCTTCCTGCCCGGGCATAGGGTGCGAATCGAAATTTCGAGCAGCGCATATCCCTTCATAGCGCCGAACCAGAATACCGGGAACCCTATTCCTACCGATACCGAGTGGAGGTCCGCGCGCCAGACCGTCTTCCACGATCGCGCGCGCCCGTCCCATGTGGCCCTACCGGTGATGCCGAATCGCTGAATGCGATCGTATTGGCGACAGGCTCTTTGGGGTGCGCAAGCTTGCTTCGCCGAGCCGTCGCAAAAACCACCGATACATGTGCGGACGGGCTATCAAGCCCGTCCGGCCCCCGAGGGGCACAACCGAACTTTTTAAGGTTAAGGTATACCGATTACGTTAATTGCGACGGGCCACTGGCCCGTCGCCAGTGCGCCTTAAAGCGCACATGATCAGAGAGGTGAAAGTCCTCTCCAGGCATACGCTCTCCGGCCTGAAACCGAATGCAACTGCGTCGCCGTGAGGCGGGGTGGGGAGCAGCAGGAGGTGAACGATCCATCCGTAGGATAACGAACTCGATTCGGCCGGTCTGTATCGGCGAGCCTGCTGGCGTAAGGCAAAACCTAGACCCGCAAAAGCGGGAGACTCGACGAGCTGAGGGGTAGCGTGCGAAAGCGACGTTGGGGGACTGACTGGTGGTTGGAGACGGAGGGATCGGAAGATCAAGTGCGTGAATCAGGGAGACCTGCTCGTAGCAGGAGCCGGAGTTCATGCTCGGAAGAGCCGAAGAGCCGGGCGGGCAGGAGTCAGAGCGCTCATAAGAGCGGGGAAGGGCCGTAATGGGCCTGGAGCAAAGGAGCGCAGGGAGGTGGATGCATGGATGCGTGACTGACAGAAGACAAACCGACGCTAGTGCCCAAGGGCTATGCGAGTCGGAGAGAGCGACGGGTTGAAACCCGTGGCCGGAACTGGCAGCGCACGTGAGATGCATGTTGACAGCCTTGGTCATCCGGGCAACTGGAAACCAATCGCGAAAGTTTTCAGTTACATTCGCAGGTGTGGGATCCTGACCAACGCCTCTGAATGGCACGTCAACCCTCTTCGAGGTGAACCACCGACTGGAGAGCCGGATGCGGGAGATCCGCACGTCCGGTTCGGAGGGAGGGGGGATCGAACTCAATCGATCCTCCCTACCCCTATCAGGGTGCTCGGAAGAAGGTCTGAGCCATGACTACCAGGGGAATCTACGTTTTGCGACGGCCTCATTATGGCCCGCGCCACAGACCAAGCCGCTCTACTCAAGGGACCGACGCAGGACGAGTCCCTCGAGTTCATGTGCCGGACGAGGCGGCAAGAACTGGCTCACGACCAGGCCGATCGTGATCGTGGCAAAGGTGGTGATGGCACTGAACCACCAGTAGGACACGACCGATTGGAAGATAAGCCAGACGCTGAACGCAAGTCCTCCGGCCAGCCCGGCGAGGGCGCCGGCTGAGTTCGCGCGGCGAGTGAGGATGCCGAGCAGAAAGACTCCGAGCAGCGGGCCACTCAGTGTGCCCATGATCTTGACAATGATCTCGTAGACATTCTTTCCAATGTGCGGGACCAGGAGCGACGCGCCCGTAACCGCGAGCCCGAACAGGGCTGAGATCAGGCGTGTCGCGCCGGCGCGGAGCTTCCGTCCCGGGAGCCAGTCGCAGACGAGAAGCGCCGTCAGGCAGTTCAAACCTCCGGCAAGGCTGCTCATTGCCGCTGCGAACAGGCCGGCCAGGAAGGCACCCGTCAGCCCGGGAAACCCAACTTCGGTTTTGATGAAGAGTGGGAGCAGCTGGTCCTGCCGCGCAAGAGGAGGGAAACCGCTTCCCGCCGGGGCGTTCGCCGGCAGGGACTGGTGGTAGTAAGCAAAAACCGTGGTTCCTACCACGAAGAACATAAGATCGACGCAGACTACGATGAGCGCGGTGAGCCACAAGGCGCGGCGCGCGCTCGCAACATCCGGCATTGCGACGTACTGCTGGACCATGACCTGCTCGACCGCGAAGATTCCCAGGAAGGTGAACAACCCGAGAGCCGCCGCCGAAAAGAAGGTTCCGCCAGAGGGGAGATCGAGATGCAAGTCGAACATCTGCAGCTTGTCATGGAGCTGCGCCAGTTCCCATACTCCGATCCAGCCGCGATCGATCTGGCCAACTGCGGTGGTCAGCACGATTGCAATCCCCACCGCCAGCGTGACAGCCTGCAGCAGGTCGTTCCAGATCACTCCTGTGAATCCTCCCACCACCGTGTAGATGGTGGTTAAGAGACCGACTACGACCACTATCCGGATGATCTGGTCATCCGCAAGACCGAGGGCCACTGCCACAACCAGACCGACGGCGTACAGCATCGAGCCCAACCAGCCCAGGCAGTAGACCGTGTAGAGACCGCTTCCCGCCAGCCGCGTTTGCCGGTTGAAGCGGCGCTCGAGGTACTCATAGGCGCTGGTCAACCGCAGCCTGTGGTAGATGGGAATGAAAACCCGGCCGACGACGGGAGCCACCCAGACAGGAATGAGCAGAATCGCGAGGAAGAGGTGGTAGTCCGCGTAGGCGGCCTCGCGCGGCAGCCCCACGAAAGAGAGTGAGCTGAAGCCGGTAGCAAACAGCGAAACTCCGATGAGCCACCAGCTCATTCTGCGCGATCCTACGAAGTAATCTTCTTCGGTAGTGGATCTGCGAGCACACCAGAACCCCACCACGATCACCGCGGCCAGGTAGCCCAGGCAGATCAGCCAGTCCACTGTCGAGAGGGGGATCATCGTCGCGGGTCAGACATCGACAGTGACGATCCCGTGAGGAGATTCGATCTCGAGGATCTCCATGTCTTCCGAGTAGTCGACCAGGTTATGGACAACTCCGGGCGGCTGGTACACGGAATCGCCGGGACCCAGTGTGACTTCCTGACCCCCCTCGTACTGCATCTTCACCCAGCCCTTCAGACAAAAGATCAACTGGAAATCAAACTTGTGGTAATGCCAGCCGGTGGATTTCCCCAACTCGGCGGCGCGGGTGACGTAGGCGTGGAACTTGCCTTCGGTCGCCTGGGCCACACCGAGATCGCGGAACCGCAGCCAGGTGCGTATGGTGTCGTCAGGTTCAAAACGCGCGTCGCGAGCGTAAGACGCAACCGCCGACCGTGTCGCTTGTTTCATGAGTCTTGCTCCCAAGTCATCGGGTTAGAATTCCCGATATCAGACATGTACGGCGGTGAACGACCTTGAGTCAATTTTGAAGTGCGCAAGCTACTGCTTGCGCACTTGTGCCTCGGCAGCTTGCTGCCGCGACCGGCGAAGTAACCAATGTCCCTCAGGCGCACAGGTGCTCGGCAGTGATAGGCCCGCGCCGCAAGGCCGGGAAAAGAGTTGCACGGTCTTAGAAATTACGCCCGCCGAAGGTGCGGCACATCGAGACAGATTCCTGATTCGGACTCGCATTCTCTCCGCATGCGCCTCCCCAGGCCATAGAGTCCGGCCACGCCGGTCCGGCCATCCCCTTTTCTTATCTCGGCGTCGATCCCGGTTCGAGCAGGAACAAAGAGCGCGAGATGGGAAGAGCCGGCTACCGAGAATTGGGGACAATTCTAACCTGATTTGAGAACAATTCAACACCACTTGTGGACAATTTCTGTTGACGTTTTGTTCTTGGGGACTAAGATTATCTTCGAACAATTCAATTCACCTGCTACTGCGGCTGGCGATTTGACACGATCGGGATAAACCGGACCGAGCCACGGATGCTGGCTATCGTGAATCATCTCCGGGCACCTGTCTCGTCCCGATCATACGCGCTGCAGAACCTGAGCAGAGAAGGGCAGATTTCAAATCGGCTTGGAGCGTCCTGGCTCGCCGCCGCAACATGGGAGTCTCGTTTTAATGAAGATCAAGAGGGAACCGATAGGTGGAAGCGGATGGGTGCGGCTCAAGGCCGAACGCCTGGACGCTTGTTCGTTGAGGGTATTGTTCTGCGCGCTGGTTCTATTGTGGCTGATTCCGGGCAGCAGTCTGATGGCGCAGACTGCGAACACGGGTGCCATAACGGGAACGGTGAAGGACGCATCCGGGGGAATCATTCCAGGCGTCTCGGTTCAAATCAACCAGACCGACACCGGAGAGATGCGCGAGACCATAACGGGCACTGAAGGACTCTATGGCTTCCAGTTGCTTAATCCGGGCAGCTATCGCATCAAGGTTTCCATGCCTGGCTTCAAGACGGTTATCCGGGACGGCGTGACGGTTCGAGTCACGGAGACATCGGTGGTGGACGTCGCGCTGGAAGTGTCGACACGGGACGAAGTGGTCACGATCACAGGGGACGCGTCCATCCTTCAGACCAACAGCCCAGCCATGGGGCGGGTTGTGGACTCACGCCAGATCACCGAGTTGCCCCTGGTCACGCGCAATTTCACACAGTTGAGCGCCCTCTCTCCCGGAACGACGATGGCCCTGCCGGACAGCTCGGCCCTGGGGAAAGGCACGCGCAACGTGTTTACCAACGGGGTCTACCAGCTGGGCAACAGTTACACCATCAACGGCGTCGACGCCAACAATCCCTACACGAATTCGGCCTCGAATTCCGGGCCTGGAATTCAGGCGGGAGTGTCAACGCCATCCGTCGAAACGATTCACGAGTTCAAGGTTCAGACTGGACTCTACGATGCGTCCTATGGCAGAAATGCCGGCGCCAACGTGGCCATCGTGACCAGGTCCGGAACCTCGGCATTTCATGGGAGCCTCTACGAGTTCTTCCGGAACGAAGTTCTCAACGCCAATCAGTTCTTCTTCAACAGTCTTGACGCGCCCCGTCCCATCCTGCGCCAGAATCAGTTTGGAGGGACAGTCGGCGGACCGGTCCTGAAGGATCGGCTGTTCTTCTTCTCGTCGTATGAGGGAACTCGCCAGCTGAATGGTTCCTCTCTGTCCTCCACCCGCCAGATCGTACTGCCGCCGGTACCGCAGGACCGAAGCCCGGCGAGCCTGGGGGCTGTCTTCGGTGGTCAAACGGGAATACGGGGTGGGCTGGCGATCGCTCCCGATGGCTCTAACATTCACCCGGTCGCTCTCAGGTTGCTGAATTACAAGCTCCCCGGGGGTGAGTTTCTCCTTCCCAGTCCGCAGCACCAGGGTCCGGGCGTCAACTATGCCGTTTCTATACCGGCTGTTTTCCATGAGGACCAGTTCAACGCCAACCTCGATTATAAAGTCAGCGAGCGCAACCGTCTGGCAGGCAAATACTTTTTCGCCGACTCGATCCGCGAAGAGGGAATTTATAACGGTATAAACCTTCCGGGCTTCCCTACCAACATAGACTTCGATAACCAGAATCTTTCACTGGGCGATACCCATTTCTTCGGAGCCAGGACCATCAACGAGGCACGGCTCGGCTATACCCGGACCGGACGTATCAACAACAGCGGCGAAGCACTCCGGGACACCGACGTGGGGATATACCGTCCCTATCAGGACGTGTATCCTGCGATGCCCTCCATCATTATTACGGGTGCGTACGCCTTTGGCACTCAGGGCAATAATTCGCGTCAAGTCACGAACACCTTTTCCTTTGGTGATGTCCTGTCTTTCCGACGGGGGAGGCATGAACTTCGAGCAGGAGCCGAAACCAAGAGGCTTCAGGTCAATATCAATACTTTCCGTGGCCAGCAGGTCGGGATCATGCGGATTCAGTCTTTCGCCGACTTTCTCCTGGGACGCCGGGCAGGCCCTATCGATCAGGGCGGCAACGGGACTACTTTCAGCAATATCAACCAGATCAACATCGCCGCCACAGCGAGGTTCAACTACCGGGCGACACGTGCCTGGGATCAAAGCTTCTTCCTGGCTGACGACTGGAAGGTCCATCCCCGGCTGACCCTGAATCTGGGGCTGCGCTGGGAGTTCCTGGGCGACATGTGGGATGCGCACGGTTATGGGGCCAACTTCGATCCGCGCCTGTATCGCGTACCTCCGCCGGGCGGATTCAGTTCGGCCGGCTGGGTGCTTCCGGAGAATACGGCGTTTCCCCTTGAGGGTATCCCCCTCGTCAACAAGACGTTTCTCGACTCGTCAGACCGGAACAACTTTGCCCCGCGTTTCGGTTTCGCCTATCAGTCCTGGAAAAACACGGTCATTCGCGGCGGATACGGAATCTACTACGACAAGAAAAGTTTCCTTCCCGTGATTCTGGAGAGTGGTCTGATTCAGGCTCCCCTCCTGCGCAGTGGTATCGACAATGCGGCCTCCACCCTGGACAATCCTTTTCCGCCGGTGCCGCCGCCGGATTCCCCCATCTCTCTCTCGATCATCCCCGGACCCCCTTTCGCGGGAGCCACCGTATCCAGGGGATTCCTCGACCCTTTGAGCCGAACCCCCTATTTTCAGACCTACAGCCTGAACGTGCAGTATGCGTTTACCAGCGACCTCCTGCTGGAAATGGGATACGTCGGCTCCAGAGGCACGAAGCTATACCTTTCGATAACCAAGAATCAGGCAGCTCTCGCGAGTCCGGAGCATCCCATCAACGGCATCACGACCAACACGCCCGCAAACGCGGTGATGAGGGCCCAATGGCTGGGCTTTGCCAACACCACCTGGAGCAACGAGAACACCGGGATTTCCAACTACAATTCGCTGCAGGCGAGTCTCACCAAACGGATGAGTCATGGATTGGGCCTGCTCGCCTCCTACACCTATTCGAAGAGTCTCGGCACGGTTGACGGAGGAGACGCGTTCGGGGACTTTGCCGGCAGCTTCGGCAATCTCGCCCAGGACCAGCACAATGTCCGGGGAACCGGCTACGGGCTGGTCGGCTTCGATCGCACCCACCGCTTTGTGACCAGCTTCCTGTACGAGCTTCCCTTCTATCGTGGGAGCACTTCCGCGCTTCAGAAAGTCTTTGGAGGCTGGCAGCTCTCCGGCGTGTGGGCGGTGCAATCGGGCCCACCCTATGGCATCGGGGACAGCACTGCAGGCACTCTGTACGGAAATGCCGGCGGGAGGGCGAGCTTCGCTGCGGGCGCCACGGCCGAAACCGCGACCTTATCAGGTTCCACGCAATCCCGTCTGAACCAGTATTTCAATCCTGCGGCATTCGTGCGAGCTCCCACCGTTGCGGCAGGCCAGACGACTCCCGACGGTTTCCCGGTCTCGCAGGCCGGCACGATTTTTGGCAACACGGGGTCGAACATTCTGAGAGGGCCAGGGCAGAGTAACCTGGATCTCGGCGTTTCCAAACGGGTAGCCCTGGGCGAAGAACGGTTCCTCGAATTCCGAACGGAATTCTTCAACGCGCTGAACCAGACCAATTTCGGACTTCCGGGAACCGCCATCGCCACGCCGGCGACCTTCGGCGTCATCAGCTCGACGACGGCCGCCCCGCGAGTGATTCAGTTTGGGCTGCGATTCCTGTTCTGAAAGGAAGAATCTTATGAAACGAATTGCCTCATTCCTGGCCATGCTCGTGCTGGCAAGTTCAGTGGCCTCTCAGGCCCGAGCGGTCGACAAGCGGCCTCACGTGTCCGAGCAGGTTTCTCCGATGAAGGTGATCACCGCCACGGCCCGCGACGGACACGTGACGCGGGCCGTCGTGCGCTACCCGACCTCCCGGGGGAAGCTGCCGGCGGTCGTTCTGTCCCATGGCGGGCTTAGTGAGTGGTCCGCCGAACAACTGAAGAAGGGAGCGACCGAACAACCCTATCCCGCTTATTTCCTGGCTGCGGGGTACATCACGGTTCTCACCACATGGCGCGACCGCAGAGAAGACCCTCAGGCGCCCGGCGCGCTGTGGGATTTTCTCGCGGTGGTCGAGGAGGTCAAGAAGCTGCCTCAGGTCGACCCGAAGAGCATCGTCGCCTGGGGAGGAAGCGGTGGCGGCAGTCTCGTCCTCGAGTTGGCGGGAGAAACCGATCTTGCCGCGGTCGCCGCGTGGGAGCCGGCCACGGTTCTTTTCACCGGGATGATGACGAAAAGTGGGCCGGATGAAGAGGGGAGCGCCAAGCCGATCATGGCCGACCCCGCCAAGTATTTTACGGATCGGCACCGGCAACTCACGCGGGAGAAGCTCGCCAAGATCCGGTGTCCCGTCATCGTGACCCACGGCGACGTTCACCCTCTCAAGAAGCTTAATTTCGACTTCTTCTTCCCCGAGCTCCTGAACGCCGGCAAGAAGGTAACGATCAGCATCCACCCCGGAATGCCGCACGGGCTCTCCTGGTATTCTGCAGAAGGCAGGATCGAGAAGCTGCAGCGCACCTTCGAGGAAGAGGAGAGCTTTTTCCGGAGGTTTCTGCCGACGCAGCCGGTTCCATTGGATCGCTCCCAGGTCCAATGGGTGCCCGATCCGCCCGGGCAAGGTGTCATGCGCTGATCGGATCCACGGCACGTCACAAGTTCGCAAAGCCTTCCCGATACATGTGCGGACGGGCTATCAAGCCCGTCCGACCCCCAGTGGCAACAAATGAACTCGTTTTGAGGCAAGTCTCATGCCATGACCCGCTCAGCACTACTCCAATCTAGAGCGGGGCTATCAATGCCGGCTTCGGCCCTCGGTTAGTGGCACTCCAGCTCAGCCTCGACTTCAGACTCCAGTGCCGAGCCTTGGCCCTCTCAACGACGCTCGAGATACTGTCTGCGACATTCTACAGGTGAGAGTTCGCTGAATTTGTTCCTGGCCGACCGGGAGGAAGCTGACGGTCGTCACTCCAACGCGCGGCTCAGCGCGCCAGGTTCCGCTCGAACCAACTTCGAAAGAAGGCCTTCGCGTCCGGCTGCTTCGGATCGACGCCGTAGCTCCGATCGATCTCACGACCGTTCTTGAAAAGGACCAGGCAAGGGAGGGGATTGGGATTGAACCGCTGGGCAAGCGCGGGATTGCTGTTCTCGTCGCTGACATCCACCTTGCAGATTTTCACCCGGCCGGCATACTCCGCCGCCATGGCGTCCAGGATCGGAATCAGGGCGTGACACGGACCGCACCAGTCGGCCCAGAATTCGATTAGAACGAGCTCTTTGGACCGCTCCACCTCGGCCGCGAAGTTCGCGTCCGTTACGGCTATGGGCCGGACTGCCGCAGGACCTCCGCCCGTTGAAGCCAGTTGCGAATCAGACGGCCACAGAGTCACAGCGCCACAGAGAAAAGCACAGACATAAAATTTGAACATCTTTGTGTAGCTGTGTCTCCGCGGCCCCGTGAGATACCGGCGATCTGCGTCCGTCAAAGCTAAAATGGCCGAGACGGATCTACTGCCAAAGGGCTGTCTCAAAAAACCAGGCAAGCGACGTAAGTAGTTCATAAGCTAGTAAAGGATCACAAAAGTACCATCAGGATTCGGATAGACCGCAGGCATTGCCGCCGCCCGGATCACGCCTTTCGCGGTTCCTTTTTCCTCGGTCGGGTTTCCGTTCTTGTCGAACACCTGCCAGGCCAGGTCTCCGGCCTTCCGGTAGTGGGAGTCCTCGGTCCAGGCCAGAAGGATCTCGCCCTTGGAGTTTGCCGCGACGCTCGGGAACTTCCGCTCGTGACCCTCCCCGCTCGGAGAGACAGGAGTAACTATCTTGCCGGCGGCGGTTCGCGCGAGCTGGACGAGGCCCTTGGTTTCCCACGCGAAGAAGACGCCCAGACGAGTTTCGACCAGGCCGTAACTCGTCATCGGGCAGGCGTTGATCTCCCAGCCGTCGACTCGTTGTCCCGCGAATGTCTTACCTTGATCCTTCGAGGTCAGCAGATACGTGTCGCGATTGACGTTTTTCTCGGCCGATCTGTAAATCAGGAGTATCGTCCCGGCGTCGGTCTCCATTGCCTCGGTCGTACAGCACATGCATGCGCCCTTGCCGTCGTCCCAGACAGCTTCAACGGGAGAGAACGTGCTCCCCTCGTCTTTAGAGTGGATGCCGAAGACTTTTCGGTTTGCGTCGCCGGCACCGTGATCCGCGTGGTTGCCGCCCCAGAACAGATGTACGTCCCCCTTGGAATTCGCCACGATCGCCGACGCCATCTCGAAGCCGAACGTGTCGCCGGCGATGTTACGCTGTTCTTCGAAGGCGGTCCGGGCGTCATTCAGCCGGGTGTAGAACAAATATTTCAAGCGCCTCTCTCCTCCCTCGCTCGCGCGCTCGCGGAAGTATCGGGGAGAGGCGGCCCAGGAGACGTGGACACGTCCGTCGCGGCCGACCACCATTTCAGACGGGACCAGGGGATAGACGCTGCGCGGAACACTGTTCACATCGATCGGTTTCGAGAACTCGCTCTGGCCCGGTTCCTTGCGCACGTAGGCGAGGTTGTCGCCGCCCGGCCTTTCGCCCGGATTCGGATTCCACGCGTAGACCAGGTGCACGACACCCTTTCCGTCGACGACCACCTGAGGCCGGATGCCACCGTTGGGCGTCGGCTGCATGGACACCTTCTCGGCGCCGTGGGACAGGGAAGCGATCCCGAACACCCACAGCACCGCAATCGCTCTCGAAAGCATCATCAATCTCCTCCAGGATACAAAGATACGCAGAAACACCAATCGTGCCAGAAAAGTCTTATCGCTCCAATATCGTATTCGCGGGGCTGTCGGGCACCCACTGGATCGCGCTGGGATCCATCGGAACCGGTTGGGTCGCAAGGTATTTTTTGAACATGTAATTGCAATCGTCGAAGAAGCTCTTGATGTATGGCAACCGGTCCTTGTCGTACCAGTAAAAAATTCCATGTTGCATTCCGGGATAGACGTTGATCTGAACCGGCTTCCCCACTCTCAACAGTTCGGGGAAAAACAACTTGAAGTTGAGTTCCTTGAGCGGATGCACGTCGCCATGGCCGACGAAGATCGGACAGCTGAGTCGCCGGAGCCTTTCCTGCGTGCGTCGTTCGATCTCGGGTGTCCAGTAACGCCGTGGATCAGGAGACAAAACCTTGCCAACCTGGTTCCCCTTGGTGAGCATTCCCGAAAAAATGATCGTGCCCGGCTCCCACACGCCGATCGCGGCGACCTCGATCTCGGCCGCCAGCTCGAAAGCCAGGCTTCCCCCACCGCTTGTGCCCCAGATCACGACACTCCTGGGATCGACACCGGGAAGCTGCTTGACGTGCTCGACCATCGCGACGGCGTCCCACACGGTTTTCGGAGACTGTGGGTCCTCACTCCGGCTCCGGTAAGTGGCCTGGACGATCATATAGCCTTCGGCCAGGAAAAAAGCGGGCAGTGGTTGATTGAGCACCGCCCGCTTCAACCTGGTGACCGGCCACTCGTCCAAACCGCCATGAAACAGCACGACGGCCGGGAGAGGTCCTGACCGGCCCGGCGGTCTCCGCACCGCGGCGGCCGTTTCACGGCCGTCGCGGGCCCTGGAGACAGTCATCTCGATGGCCGAGACTTGTTCCGAGATCGACGGCATGCGATCGGTCGCCTGACCGGATACCCGCTCCTGCGCAAGTGCAAGCGCCAGGATCACACAAATCCATGGCGCCGATCTGTTAACCATCGAACACCTGCCGTTGTCGATCCATTTTCGCGCCGTCGGTAGCTTGCGTTGCGCAAACGCAGGCGTGATGACCTGCAGACCGCTGACTGCTGACTGCTGACTGCTGACTGCTTTTTCCAGTCTCTCAGAACTGGAACTTGATCGCCAGCTGAACTACCCGCGGCGAAGTCGTCGTGGCACTGATCACTCCAAAGCTGGCAGGGGCGCCGACATTCGAGGCGGGGTTGGCGAAATTCACGTTGTTGAACACGTTGAAGAATTCCCCGCGCAATTCGAGATACTGCTTCTCCCGCAACGAAACTCTCTTGGAGACCGACACGTCAAAATTGCCTTGACCCGGTCCCCGCAGAATGTTCCGGCCCGTATTCCCGAATATGGTACCCGCGGCTAAAACGGGAAAGCCGTCAGGCGTGGTCCCGCCGGCGGGGATTGTGGGCGCGCGCACGAACGCGGCCGTGTTGAAGTACCGGTTCAGGCGCGAGTTCACCGAGCCGGACAATTCGGCTGTCTCGAGGCTCGCCCCGGGAGCGTAACTCGCCCTTCCAGTGCGCATGGCGTACAGACTTGCGCCCAGTGTGTCGAACACACTGTACGGGGTGCCGGACTGAAAGGTCACGATGCCGGCGACTTGCCAACCTCCAAGAATTCGGTCGCGAACCGAGTTCCCATCCAGGAAGGGAAGCTGGTAAACGTAGCTGGCCACCAACCGGTGGGTCCGATCGAAGAGCGTGGGGCCGTAGCCTGTCCCGCGGATGTCGCTGTGGTCCTGCGCCGCGCTGTTGACGGCGCCGACGAAACTGTCGCCCCCGGTGTCGACCGTTCCCAGCGTCTTCGAATAAGTATAGGAGGCCAGAAAATAGAGCCCGCCACCAAACCGCTTGGTCAGGCTGGACTGCAGAGAGTTGTAGTTGGATGTGGCCGAGTTCTGGTTGGTCCAGAAGATCCCCGGCGTCGTGCCCAGGAGAGGCATTCTGAGCGATGCGTTGGCGGGAGAGTTGGTCGTGATGTCGTTGAGCGGACGCTCCGGGCTGGCAAGCGGGGCTCCGAACACCTCGGTCGTGTACAGTTTCGTCCCCTTCGAGCCGGCGTAGCCCACCTCCAGCAAGAAGTTGCCGGAAAGCTCGTACTGGATATTCAAGTTGTAATGCTGGAGGTAAGGGGTCCGGTTGAACGCATCGATGAAGCCGATTCCCAGCAAAGCGTCCCTGAAGGTACCGTTAATCGGGCCCGGGATGATGTTCAGTGAAATCGGAAAATCCGTCAGCGCGGGCAAAACAGGAAAGGGATTGTCCAGGCGAGATTCGGCATTAGTAGGGCCCGTAAGAATGATGCGCCTGAAGAAAGGGGGCTGACCCTGGCCCGTCTCCTGAATGATCGTACGAGAGTTCTTCCGGTCGTAAAAAACACCGTATCCTCCGCGCAGGACGACGGGGCGGTCTAACCAGGGACGCAGCGCGAAGCCAAAGCGGGGAGCCCAGTTGTTCCAGTCCTCCGAGTCAAGAAAGGTCCTGCTGACCTGGGGAATGCCGGCAATGGGAAACTGGGTTCCCTCGGGCTGCACGAATCCCGCGGAGCTGAGCCCGCCCGGAGGAGGTACCTTGTAAAGACGGGGGTCGAAGTTGGTATTCCGGCCATCCTGGTCCCACGGGTTGCCCAGGAACTCCCAGCGAAGGCCCATATTGAGAGTGAGTCTGGGATGGATCTTCCAGTCGTCGGCTATGAACAGCGACTGGTCCGTCTGGCGCATGGCGCGGTAGATGATGCCGTTGCCCGAACTCGTGGAAAAGATGTTACTGGACGTGGTGCCGTTGCCGCCCATTTCGATCGGGCCGCCGGAACGACCGATCAAAAAATCGGGGAATGACTGAAAGGTCATATTCTGGACCGTATTCAAGATATCCTGATTGATCTGCATCCGGCGGGTTTCCGTGCCGACCCGGAGATCATGGCGCCCCTTGGCGGCGAGGCTGAACGAATAGGTGTCGGCGAAGACGAAGGTATTGGTCACGGGCACCGACTGGTTTCCGGTACTGCCGAATCGCAGTGAGCCCGTGACATTGATCAGGGGGAGGCCGGGCATGTCTTTCTCATTGGTACGGAACATCCCCACCTCCTCGCTCGTGACGACTGTATCGGTTGAGTTAAGGCCAAAGAAGCGCGTATAGCCCAACCGGGCTTCGTTGAGCGAGGCGGCGCCGAAAATGTGCGTGTCGATCAAGGAGAGATTCTGGTTTCCGGCCTCCGTGTGGTCGGCGAAGCCCGGGATGTTGGACTGGGCGAACTCCTCGTCGCGAGGCGCGTCAGAGAAGAAGTATTTGCCTGCCAGGCGGTTGTTCTTGTGAATCTGATGGTCGAGGTTGACGTTGAACTGATCCTGCCGATACGTGGCCGGAACCGAAACAGCATAATTCGTACCGGCACCGGAACGCTGGGGACTCGGGATCAGAAACTCCCCGTTCTGCAACTTCACGTTGAGGAGCTTCAAAGCGACCGGATGGATGTTCGAGCCGTCAGAGGCGATGGCAAGGCCGCCGAGAGCGCCTCGCTGGCCGCCGAAAACGGCGCCCAGGCTCGACGCGCTGCGGTCCTGAGGAATCGGAGGCAGCACCAGCTGACTGGTGGTCGTGAGACTCGCGCCGTTGAACTGGCGCGCGCCCTCATAGGAGACGAAGAAGAAAGTCCGGTCCTTGACGACGGGACCTCCCAGCGTCCCCCCGAACTGGTTCTGGCGCAGGACGGGTCGAGGCCGCCCGAGACTGTTGAAGAAAAAGTGATTGGCATTGAGCGCTTCGTTTCGAAAGAACTCGTAGACGTTGCCGTGGAATTCCGAGGTGCCCGATTTGGTTATGATACTGATGTTGGCCCCGCCGTTGCGTCCGAAAGACGCATCGTAGAGCGACGTCTGGGACTTGAACTCCTGAATGCTGTCGACGGAGGGGACGGCAACTCCCGTGTTATTTCCGACGTTCGTGGCCGCGTTGGACAGTGACGTTGGTCGCATCGATGCCGTTGATCAGGTAGCTGTTGCTCAGTTGATAGGCGCCATTGGTGTAAACGTTCTGACTGCCGTTCCCCAGCGCCGAGCTGTCCGGAAGGCTGATGGAACTGCCTGGCGACAGGGCCGTGAGCTGGGTGAAGTTGCGTGTGACCAGCGGAAGCTCGGTAATCAACTGGGAGTCCACGACGCGACCCAGTGCCGTGGTACCGGTCTGCAGGATTTCGGCCTCGGACGTGACCGTTACGCTCTCACGCTGCTGCGCGACGTCGAGGAGAGCGTCTGCTACGCGCCCACTCCGTGACCCGAACGGTGACCGGTTCCCGGACGACGGTCTTGAACCCCGCTTGTGAGATCTCGATCCGGTACTGGCCCGGAGGGAGGAATCCGACCGCATAGCCGCCCTTTTCCATCCGTGACGAGATTCCGTTCTTCGCCGCTGCCCAGATTCACGATTTTCACCATCGCGCCTGCAACGAAGGCTCCAGAAGCATCCCGCACGGTTCCCGAAAGAGCGCCGGTGGTGGCGGTCTGGGCGTACAGGGAGCGACCGGGTAGCGGAATCAGCAGTATGGACAGCGAGAGAAAGACGATTCTGAGAACGACCAGGCGAACTTGCCTCTGGGCCAGTCTGAAAGAGTTGTTTGCCACCATGTTCCGATCCTCCCACGACGGATATCGGCCAGAAATGAATTATCAACCCACGACGCCGGCGCGTCCTGTACTACCCGGCAAACGCTTGCGCTATGTCTTCCCAAGGCTGCTGGACCAGGCTGCCCTGCTCACCATGAAAGCTGGTTCCTTCTTTCGTGCTTGATGTATTTGTGTCGGCTGGAACCCCCGCTTGGGATTTTCGATAACCTTACAGATTTTCGGTGGAGTCTGTCAACACTGAACGCAGGGCCGCTTCCGCACGGTATGACGAATGACAAATGACCAATAAGACACTGACACGGGACGCTTTCATTGGTCATTTCTCATTTGTCATCTGTCATGTTCATTAGTTGTACTACGACCTGGTCTGGCTCGAGACGATCGCGAAGCGCTTGCCACGACATAAACGACTAAGACATGGCTAATCGACCGATGACCAGTTCGTGCCGAAGAACATGGTGAGCGTCACGATCATCGCGGGAGTGATCCGTTTCCTTTTGTCCACCACGTTGCGGGTTGTCCCGCTTGGCGACTATAATTGTGCCCGGCATTCAGTGTCGCGCTGAGGTTTTTTGGATGAGCAGGAAAGAGCTCTATCTGAGCATCGGCAAAGCTGCAAGGATTCTGGGCGTGAGCGCGTCGTCGCTGCGCAATTGGGAGGCGATAGGGCTGATCGCGCCGATTCGGAGCAAGGGACGGTATCGACTTTACTCCCCCGCGCTGCTCAACGAGGCCAAGCGTATCAAGCGCCTGCGTCATGTCGAACAGCTGAACCCGCGCGCCATCCTCCACCTGATGCGGACAACGCGACGTGGCGCGCGCGTGAAGCCGGCGTCGAGCAATAAATCGGAGGGCATTGCCGCCCGTTTGCGGCGGCTCCGTCACCATCAGAAGCTGACCTTGACGGCTGCGGCGCACACGGTGGGTATTTCCGCGAGTTTGCTGAGCGCTGTCGAGAGAGGGCAGGCTAATCCGTCGGTCGCCACGCTGCAGAAACTAACGCACCTCTACGGAACAAACGTGCTCTCCTTCTTCGGCGATGGAGACGGTGGGCGCCAGCTGGTCCGTCCGCGCGATCGCAAGGTGCTGCAGCCCTATCCCGGCGTGCAGATGGAGCTGCTCGCGTTCGGCACGCCCGTGATGGAGCCCCACCTCTATCGAATTGCGCCGGGGGCGAGCAGCGGGGGTTCGTACCATCACGAGGGAGAAGAATTTATCTACGTGATTCAGGGTTCCTTGGAGATGTGGCTGGACGAAGTCAAGCGCTACGTGCTCGAGACCGGCGACAGTCTCTATTTCGAAAGCACGCATACACACCGCTGGGAGAATCTGAGCAATCGGGAAACTGTATTGCTGTGGGTCAACACGCCTCCAACCTTCTAGGCCGCTGAAATGGCTACGGCGGGAGGTCTTGCGGCGACCCGGCTTGCCACAGGGTCGTCTTTACGGAGGAATCGGTGCTCGAAATCCGTGACTACCGCCTGAAAGAGCCGGAGGCGATCGAAACCCCGGCAATGCTCGTCTTCCAACCGGCTCTCGAGCACAATCTCGCCAGCGCGATCGAACTGTGCGGATCGCCCGAACGCCTGGTGCCCCACTTCAAGACCCACAAATCGGCCGCCATCTTGCAGCGTACGCTTGCGGCGGGTATCGCGTGCTACAAGTGCGCAACCCTGAAAGAGGCCGAGGTCCTGGCCGCAAGCGGCGCGCGGCAGATCATTCTGGCCTACCCGTTGGTTCATCCTGCCAAGATGCGCCGCCTCCTGGACCTCCAGAAGCGACATCGAGAGCTCGAGCTGAGGATCATCGTCAGCCGGCCCGAGCACCTGGAGCTTCTCTCCGAGGCCGCCCGCGGGTGCGGCGCGTGTATCGGCGTCTACATCGACATCGATACCGGGATGCATCGAACCGGCGTGGCGCCCGGGGACGAAGCGGTTCGGCTCTACGCTGCCGCGGCTCGGACACAGGGGATACGCCCGCTCGGAGTCCATGTTTTCGACGGTCACACCGGTTTCATACCGGAGATCGAACGGCGGCAGGCCCTGGTCGACGAGAGCTTCGGCCACATGGTCGACCTCTGGGAGCGCGCCCGCCGGCTCGGTCTCGAGATCTTCGACAATATCGTGGGCAACTCCTGGTCCTTCCATCTCTACCCGCGAGACAGCAAGCTGCGGCTTTCGCCTGGCACCTGGATCTACTGGGACCACCGTAATGCCGCCATGGCGGAGCTTCCCTTCAAGCCAGCCGCCCTCGTGCTCGGCCAGGTTGTCGACTGCAACGCCGCCCAGGACACCGTCACGGTCGACATCGGGGCGAAGGCTGTCAGTGACGACGTGGGAGTGGCGCAGCGTTTCAAGGTCGTCGGCCACGAGGCGGTGGAACTGATCGCGCAGAGCGAGGAACACGGCGTGTTAAGGCTGAACGGCGCGAGCCTGGCCGTGGGCGACTTTGTACTGGCGGTTCCGGGTCATGCCTGCACGACGACAGTGAAGTACCCTCACGCCCTCATGGTCGATGGAAGCGGTGAGATCACCGGCAGGATCGCCCATGACGCTCGGGATCGGTGAACGCCTCTGGAATCATCCTGGTGTTTCTTCGTGTCTCTGGAGTCTTCAGTGGTCATTTGATAAGAACACGAAGCTGCCTATTTGCGCCGCACAAAGATCGGTGACGACCAGCCGATCTCCCCCTCGAGCGCCGGTTTCTCGACGGCTGAAGCTCTGAACAACACGCACATAGTAATAGGATTCGGCCACGGCCGGGCGCGGCCGAATTCCGGTTTCTGGATGGCTCCAGTCCTTGATCTGCGACGACGCGTGCATCGTCGTGTCATTGAAGGCGCCGCCGAATTCCGCGCTGTCGCGGAACGAGAAGGTGACCACGCGCGCGTCCAGAGCACCCGGCTCCGGGCCTCTCGTGTAAATCAGCCGGTTGTTCTTGATCAGTTCGACACGCAGGATCGGTTCGGTTCCTCGCACGGCCACATGGAACGTCGGACTTGCCGCCGCCTCCAGGTCTCCTCCTTGCAACGTTTCGCCGGCGTAAAAATCGACGACGATGTTATCGGTCGAGGCATACGTGTGGCGCCGGCGGAACGCCTGCTGGATATCTGCGCGCGTCGTAACGCGGTCCGGCACCAGAAGGTTCGCGTAAGAAATGTGCGTCGAGAAATGATCGCTGGAAGCCACGAAGCCCATTCTGTAGCCCGCGCCGAGCGCATTCCAGACCAGTCCTTTTTGAAAAGGCGAGCGGCCCGCTGCACCGAGACCGAAATTGTTACTTAGAGCGGCGCGCGGGGCGCCTTCCTCTTCATACGAATTGCGGTCGCCCTGGTAGATCTCGGTCACCGGTTCCAGCGCGTCGTCGCGGAGGCTCCAGTCCGTTCCCATGGTCGTGCCCGAGGTATGAGGCAACGCGACCCCGTCCGTCGCGCGCAAGTACGCCCACAGACCCTGCGCGTCCTTAGTGATCAGGTCGGCACGCTCGGCGATGTGGAGTTTGGGAACGCGGTAACTGAAGATCCCGCGACGCACATGAAAGATATTCCGGTGCCCGAGCGGGAAGTTGACCGATCGCTCGTAACCATAGAGCGGGACGAAGCGGCCGGGAACATGAAAGATGTCCGCTGACTTCTGTGTCCGCCACCACTGATAAACGTCGTCCGTATTCTTCGATTCGGGTTCGTCGGTGTCCAGCCACGCCCCATAGTTGTGGTCGGTCACGGCGATGAAGTCGAACGACGCGGCATTCAAAGCGTATCGATACAGGTCCCACAGACTGCCGTCGATTGCGCCATCCATCGAGATCGCGCTATGACGATGAACATCTCCCCGCACGATCTTGTACGTGCTCGCTCCGAGACGAAGGCGGTGGTTGCGAACCTGCGCCACCTGGGCGGTTTCGTCTGGATGGGTGATGGGGAACTGTCCCGCCGGACTGGGCTCGAACGGCTTCAGCTCGGGATTGATGGGTTCGAAGCCGGCCGCGTCCAGCGCCATGGTCGCGACTTCATGGTTAATGGGAAGCGGTACAGGAAGGAGGCGTCCGTCTCCAACCGCCGCCACGACCAGCTGGTTCGCCGAACCGGGCGCCATGGCAATGGTCGTATCCTGCCGCCCCGTGGTGGCCGGCAACAGAGCGGGGCTCATCCAGCTCTGACTGGCGCCCTGCCCTCGCAGCGTGGTTGCGTAGAAGTCGAAGAGGTGTCCTGTGTTTCTGCCGCGGGCGGCCAGCTGGTGGCGCAGAAAGACCCAGATACGGCCGCTGGCGTCGGCTCCGAGCCGCGGATTCTGAAACAGATTGCCCTGAAGTGATCCCGGATACGACTTGTGAAACTCGGCGATCGGCTGCTTGAGCTGTTCCCCGTCGAGAACCGCCACTCGCGGCCGCCGGTAGAGGGCGGTGGGTGAATTCGCCGGACCGTAAATTGCCGAGCCTCCGGGACGTAGATGGATTCGATGCTTCGGATTCTGGTAACCGGTATCCTTGCCCCAATTCACGCCGCCTTCTTCCCACGCGATCCAGACGCGGCCGGAACCGTCGACGGCGACATCGGCGCGCATCTCGGCGAACGGCGTAGCCGAAACCGTACGCACGGGCCCCAAGCTGCCGCCCGCGTAGTGGCGCAACAGAATGTCGTAACCGCCGGCAGCCGCCGCTCCGCGATAGGAATCCCATGCGATCCAGGCACGACCTGCGTTGTCGACTGAAAGAGCCGGCTCCCAGTCGTCCTCGGGCGAACTGCTGACGTTGATTTCGTCACTCCAGCGGTCGCGGCTGCGAACTCGCATCAGGACCTCGCTCTGCGCCAGGCCACCGGAAGACGGGCGGAACCCCATCCAGACAAGGTACAGATTTCCGTCGCGGTCCGAGGCAAGCCGGTGAAAAACGTCCGGGCGCGGATCGGTAGTCAACTGCTGCTCGGCGGACCAGTCGGTTCCGTCGAACACACGCGCGTAGAGATCGAAATTGCCGCTCTCGATCTGGCGCTGCCTCGAGTAGACACACCAGATGAAGCCCCGCCCGTCCTCGGCCAGCGCGACACGGAAATGGTCTCCGGGCTGGGTCAGCGGTTTTGATTCGGGATTCGCCGGCCATGCCCGGGCGTCGCGGCTGCGCGCCACAAAGATCTGGTCGCCACCGTCGATGTAGTCGCCGGAGCGGGAGATCGTCTTGTACGCGACCCACGCCATCCAGTACTCGCCGGCACGCGTTCTGAGCAGCGCCGGATCGTCGTCCTCGAATTCCGGACTTGAAACGATCTGAGGAGCCGGCACGCGCTCCACCGAGATATCGCCGTTTGACTCCGGGATGTAGTGAGTGACTCCGTACGGCACTTTTGCCGGGGTAAAGGAAATGTCGCCTTCGCGCGTGTAGATGACGACCGGCTGTTCGGGCGGGCTGAGCACGTCAAGAATGACAGCCTTGGACGGCGTCTCGCCTCCCACCGTGCGCAGAGAGAGATTCCATCGGTCCGGGAGCGTGATGGAGTCGCTGACATCGAGATGCCAGCCGCGCACGGAGCGAATCTGCGCAGGGTTGCGGAGCACGCCGGTCCACACGCGGCCGTGAAGTTTTTGTTTGAGGCCGAAGGTGATTTTGAAACTGAGCGCGCGCTCAGTTTGCGCGCCAGCACTTGGTGTTTCTCCGGGTCTTTGTGCCCTCGTGGTATTGTTTCGCAACGCTAACCACGAAGACACCAAGACGCCAAGAAACACCAAAAACAATACCGCGGGTCGCGCGAGAAAGGCTACCGCGGCGCGCGATTCTTCTTCACGTAGTCGGGCCACTCGATGCGCTTTCCTTCGGTATTCGTGAACTTCCACGCGGGCCACGTCGGCGACTCCGCGCGCACCTCGAGGTACTTCTTTTCGAGCTGCGACTTCAACTCCGCGAACTTCTCGGGCTGTTCTGCGGCAAGGTCGCGCGTTTCGCCGATATCGCTGCGCAGATTATAAAGCGAGAATTTGTCGAGCTTGGCTTCTTTGAAGTTTCTCTCTTCCGCTTCGGTCAAGTCGTTGGGAGGCGGCGCGGGATTCCTGTCGAGCGTCGCGAGAATTTTCCAATCGCCGATTCGCATGGCCACCCTGGGATCGCCGAACGCGCGGTTGAAATGCCAGTAAAGCGGCGTCGCGCGCAGCACCGTTCCACCAGACAGTACGGGAAGAAAGCTCGCGCCGTCGAGCACTCGATCGCGGGGTGGTTCGATGCCGGTTATGGCACAAACGGTCGGCAGGAAATCTACGCCGGAGATCGGTTCATCCGACACGCTACCCGTCTTTGTCTTTCCCGGCCAACGCAGAAGACCGGGCACACGGATGCCGCCCTCGTAAACCGAACCCTTCTTGTCGCGCAGCGGTCCGGCCGAGCCATGCGGATGCTGCGCGGTGATCGCCGGACCGTTATCGCTGGTGAAAAGGACGAGGGTGTTGTCTCGCAAGCCTTGCTCGTCAAGCGTTTGCATCAGGCGGCCGAAGGCGTCGTCCATTTGCGTGATGTTGGCGTGATGAGCCGTGTAGCTGGGATCGTTCCCAGGATACAGCCGCGCATACTTGTCGTCCGATGCAATCGGCTCGTGTGGTTCGTGGAAGCAGACGTAGAGGAAGAAGGGCTTGGCTTTGTCCCGTCCCTGCGAGAGCCAGCGCGCGGCTTCATCGACGACCAGGTGACTGGAGTAACCATTCTGCTTGCCGACGGGCTTTCCGTTGCGCACAAAGTTGTCCGGGTTGCGATGACTCGGCAGCGCGTTGTTCTGCGTGGAGAACCAGTGTTCGAAGCCATGGTCGCTCGGCTGCGGCTGCGTCGGCTGATTGAATTCACCGTTCATGTGCCACTTGCCGACATGGCAGGTCGAGTAGCCCGCCTTCTTCAAGAGCGTGGCGATGGTGACCTCACTGCGTCGCACATGCACGGGCGAGTCCTGGGGAATCCAATTGCGAATTCCTACCCGGGTCGGCGTGCGCCCGGTCATGAGAGCCGTGCGCGACGGCGAACAATTCGGGTGCCCGGCGTAAGAGCTCGTGAACCGCATTCCTTCGGCTGCGAACTTGTCGAGGTTTGGTGTCTTCACATCCTTGGAGCCGAAACAGCCCAGATCTCCGTAGCCCAGGTCATCGGCCAGCACAAGCACGAAGTTGGGTCGCGAACTCTGTGCGAAAGCGGCGTCGGTTGCGAACGACAGGCATAACGTGATCACGAACACTGATCTCATGACATGCTCCTCAATAAGAACCTCTTGAGTGTTTCTTCGTGGCTAGAGCTGGCTAACCACGGCAAGGCCTACGCTGATCCAGCCGGAGTCGGAGGATTTCAGGAGCCGTTCCTTACTGGTGGACCCAACCCCACGCGGAACGGCTTGCCTAATAGATGAGCTTCCAGAATTTGCTGAGCCCTGCTCAGGTCTTCGGCGCGGATGGCCTCGACCAGGGCCCGGTGTTCCTTGATTGCCTTGCGAAACAGTTCCGCCTTCCAGTACTTCCGCCGGATCGTGGCCCTGAAGAGTTCGTGAATCACGGCTCCTAACGACTGCAGAATCTCGTTTCCGCAAGCCTGGAGGACGACGAGGTGAAAGTCGCGGTCGGCCCGATCGGCTGCATCCGGGTTTCTCAGGCTCGCCTCCATCCTGTCGATCGCCTTATCCATCTTCTGCAGTTGCGCCGGGGTGGAGCGACGGACGACGAGCGGAAGAATCGAGAGTTCGATCACGCGGCGCGCTTCCCAGGCGCCTGCATCCTCGAGACCGGCCAACAGAAAACGAAACGCAAGATCTTCACCGATTGTGCTCGGATCGAGAGCGCATATGGTGCTGCCGGCGCGCTGCTTGCGGCTCAAGAGGCCCTGGCGCTGAAGCATGGTTGTCACTTCCCGTATCTTGGAGCGCGAGACTTGGAAGCGCCGGGCGAGTTCCGTCTCAGTCTCGATGCGGTCTCCCGGGCTGTAGCGTTTCGCCAGTAGATGTTGCTTGAGCCGGCTGCTCAGTTGCGCTGAATTCGAAACCGACTTCGGTTGTCTGGCTGTCATCCTTCTCTACCTTGCATGTTTGCCTTTCCGGTGCCCGGCGGTCATTTTACCAGAGACTTCCGGTTCCTCTCGTCCCGGGGGTGTGACGATACCCTTATTTCGTGAACTGCCGCAGGGACGCCGAGCGGGCGGGGAAACGGGATTACTTTGCGCCATCGAATACGAAGATCAGCGGTTCCGGCGTTCAGCCGAGTCCTGAAAGACACCCGCGCGGTAAGCTTCAGGGCTTCCTGGCACCGTTAATGAGTGTGTCGACAAATAGCACAAATTTGTTGACAACTTCACGCCCTTGCCTTATTTGGGAACCCATGGACACTCCAGTGACGAACGCCCGCGCGCGCCGGCCTCGCGCCGCAAGCACGAGTACGGCCGGTGGGTGGTCGCGCCGGCGCTTCTGCGGGCTCGCTTTCGGGGCGGCAGTTGCGCTCCGCGCCGATGAGCGGAACCAGACCGCGCTCCCGGCGCACCTCGGCAAACACAGAAACCGGTTTCTTCAGGATCCGCGCGCAGCGTCACTCGAGTGGTTCCGCAACGCGCGTTTCGGATTTCAAGTGCACTACGGCCTGTATTCGCTGCTTGGTCGGGGGGAGTGGGTCCAGTGGATGGAGAAGATCCCGGTCAGCGAATACGGCAAGCTCAAGGACCAGTTCACGGCCCGCAAGTTCGACGCCGACTTCATCACCGATCTGGCGCGCGATGCGGAGGCGAGCTACATCAACTTCGTATCGCGCCATCACGACAGCTTTGCGCTCTGGGACACGAAACAGTCCGATTGGAGCAGCGTCCGGAGCCCGGCGCGAAGGGACTTCATGGCAGAGCTGGCCGAGCAGTGTCGCAAGAAGGAACTCGGGCTGTTTGTCTATTACTCCTATGCGCTCGACTGGTGGCATCCTTACTTTTACCCGCGGAAGTTCCTGTACATTGCGCGGCCTGAGTACGCGACTCCCGAGCCGCATTACCGCTGGGAGAAGGACGCCGACTTTCGGCATTACCTCGACTACGCGCACGGCCAGATCCGAGAGCTCCTGACCGGTTATGGTGCAGTGGCAGGCGTCTCCTTCGACCCGATCATGGGTTACTACGCGCGTCCAGACCTCTTCCCGATCGAGGAGACGTATGCCATGATCCGGAAGCTTCAGCCGCACGCGCTGATCTCGTTCAAGCAGGGGGCTATCGGCACCGAGGACCTCGCGATGCCCGAGCACACCGTCGAAGGAGAGGAGAACCGGATCGCGCAGCGCATGGAAAAGATCAATCCGAAAGGGGCCGAGATCGCGCGGCGGGCTTGGGCGGCGAACCGCCACAAGCACAATGAAGTGTCCGCCATCCTCCAGCCGGAGAAGCCGTACGCGTGGTGGGGCTATGACCGCAGCCACGACGGCCATCATCGCGGTCCCGATTTCGTCCGGAAGACGCTGGCCACGACGATCGCCAGCAATTACAACCTCCTGCTCAATATTGGTCCGCTCCCCGACGGCTCGGTGCATCCGGAGGACGTGCGGACGCTGCGCGCCGTGGGGAAGCAGATTCGACGCGAGGGGTGGCCCGGGTAGGTCGATATGGCGCACGGCAGTATCATCAGGGTGCTGGTCGCAGCCGCTCTCCTCTGGATTTCGGCGGCGTGCGGAACTAGGGAAGGGCGCGGGCCGGGCGGCGCGGCGGGGGAAGCGACCTCCGGGTCCGAGCGCGGCGCAAGACGACTCGTGCTGCTCAACAACGGGAATTCCCCCTTCTGGGACGCCTGTCGACTCGGTCTCCAGGAAGCGGCCCGGGACTTGAAGTTGGGCGCAGCCAACCTCTCAGTCGTCATGGAGGTCAACGATGGCACCGTCCAGGGGCAGATCGACCGGCTGCGCCAGTTTTTGAACATGCGTGACATTGCCGGTGTTGCGATTTCGGCGCTTGACGCGGACAACGCCGCTGTCGCCGAGGAGATGCGAAAGCTGAGAGCGCGAGGGGTCCAGGTCATCTGCGTCGATGCCGACGTCGACCGCTCGAGATTCCGTGACGCGCGCAGCTACTACATTGGGACCGACAATCTCTCGGCCGCCGCGAGCTTGGCGCCGCCGCCAGGCGCCTGCTCGAGGCTCGAGGGTCGCGCGGCAGCTACGTCCAGTTCGTCGGCCGCACCGGCTCGCACAACGCAATCGAGCGTATGGGTGGCTTCAAAGAGGCGGCCGGCGCCGCTTATACCGAGGCCGATCGGATGGCGGACGACACCGATCGGACGCGCGCGCGAGAGAACGTCCGCAACGCGATCCGCAACCATCCCGATCTGGTGGCGCTGGTAGGAATCTGGTCATACAATGCGCCGGCGATTGTTGACGTGGTTCGGCAGGAACAAAGGCGCGAGAAGTTCGTCATTGCCACCTTCGACGCCGAACCGATTGCCGTCACCCAGATGGCGCAGGGAGCCATCGACGTCATGGTAGTCCAGAATCCCTACGAGATGGGATATCAGGGGGTCCGGCTGTTGCGGGCGCTGATCGCTGGCGACCGCGGCGAGGTTCAAAAGATGTTTCCCAAGGAAGCGGAGCCGGGAGGCGACTTGTACGACACCGGCTTGAAGCTCGTCGTTCCCGATGGAGAATCATTGCTGAAGCGTGAGATGTTCGGGGCCCGGACGCAGTTCATGACTCTGACGGAGTTCAGGCGGTGGCTCCAGGAGCGTGGTCTTACCGGTTCCTGATTCCCGACCAGGCCGGCTGCCATCGCCATGGCGCGCTCACAGGCGCATTTCGGGGCGCGGTCAGCAAGTCTGCTGTTTAGGCTGTCTCAGCAAACTCAGTTCGCTCTGGTAGTGTGCGCTCGAAGGTGCGACACATTCGGAGGCACGGCCTGTGGACGACGCGGCCTCGAGGTTCGTTGCAAAGCCTCGCCCTAACGGGCGGGAGCTATTCACGGCCGAGCCTTCGGCTCTGGACAACGGCACGAGCTCTCTGTGCTGCGATGTGTCCAGACCCGGCGCGAAGCTTGCCCTCGGCCAATGCTTTCGCCCTTACAGGGCGCGGCTGGTGCCATTCGTGGGGCCGGCACAAGCTGCGTAGTCCAGTGCGCAAGCAAGCTTGCGCACTCCTAAGGCGGCCCTGGAGTTCGGTCGCTTGGGTTAGCACCGCCACGCCACCGCCGAGGTGCCAATGACGAACCCCAGCTTCGCGCCGAGACCAGCCTCCCAGGCCGTGAAACGTCGCGTGGCTCAACCCAGATCATGACCTCTCCCCATCGATTGCGGCTCCCCTTGCCAGCCAACGAACGAGGTCTCATTCTTGTGATCCTCGCGGTCATCGCGGTTGCGGCGCTGCTCGACTCCAACCACACTTACTGGAACGACCCGTGGCCGAGCGCCGTAGACATCGCGCGCCAGACGGCGCTGCTCGGCATATTCTCACTGGGCGCGGCCGTGGTAATCGTGTCGGGCGGAATCGACCTGTCGGTCGGATCGATGATTGCGTTTGCCGGGACCACCTGCGCCTCGATGATGGTGCTGCTTGCGCCCAGAGAGATGCGGGAAGCGCTTCCGGTTGGAACCGGCGTGATTTCCGCTGCCATCCTTGGCACCGTGGCGGCGGGCTTTCTGGTTGGAAGCCTGCACGCGTGGCTGATTTCGGTCGTCAGATTACCCCCCTTCGTCGCCACGCTGGCTACGCTGGTCGGTTTGCGCAGCCTGGGGCGCGCGGTGACTGAGGCCGTCACGGCGGCAAAGTTTGGAGGCAAGAGCACCCAGATCCAGATTTACGACGAGGCGTTTCGTTACCTCGCGACCTCAGTCTGGATTCCGGTTCTCGTCTTCGTCCTCCTCAGCCTGGTCGTCTCTTTCCTGCTGCGCCGGACCGTTCTGGGCCGGCACATCTACGCGCTGGGGGGAAACGAGGCGGCGGCGAGGCTGAGCGGGATCCGGACCGACCAGGTCCGCTGGGTAGCGTATTCGATCGGGGCCCTCACGTCTGCCATCGCGGGCATCCTCTACATCGCCGAGCAAAGCGTCGCCGAGCCGCAGACGCTCGGGCGGGCTTACGAGCTGAACGCGATTGCGGCAGCCGTCGTTGGCGGATGCAGCCTGAAGGGAGGGGTGGGAAGCGTCGCGGGAACGGTCCTCGGCGCTCTCTTCCTGAGGGTGGTGATCGACGGCATTGCCAAAGTCATCAAGACCGGAGCGGACGTGTACGAAGGGCTTGTAGTCGGGCTCGTCGTGGTCACGGCCGTCGCGTTCAGCCAGTTCCGCCGCGCGCGCGCCGGCGGCCGTGAGCTGTTTGCCGGAGCGCTAGGGAGTGTGACGCTCCTGGCCCTCGCGTTGGTTGCCGGTCTGCTCGCATCTCTCATGGCGGCGCCGGCGGCGGGATACGTTGCGGCGCCCACAGTCCTGGCGCTTCTTGCCGCGGTCAAAGTGATCGAGAACAGGAGGCGAAAAGCACAGCGCGTGGCGGCAGGAGAGGGTGAGCGATGAACACGCCGCCGCTGGTCGTGATGGAGGATATCACGAAGCGCTTTCCGGGCGTCGTCGCCCTGTCGGGCGTTCGGCTCGCGGTCGAGCGGGGGGAGTGCCGTGCCATCTGCGGTGAGAACGGCGCCGGAAAAAGCACTCTGATGAAGGTCCTGGCGGGAATCGAGACCGACTTCGAGGGGCGGGTCCTGCTCGAAGGACAGCCGGTTCGTTTCGCCGGGCCGCGCGACGCCCGCGCCGCCGGCATCAGCGTCATCCATCAAGAGCTCAGCCTGGTCGAGGAACTCTCCGTGGCGGCGAACGTCTTCCTCGGACGTGAGCTGCGAACCCGTGCCGGTCTCATCGACAATGCCGCCATGGAACAGTCAGCCGCCGGCGTGCTCGCCGAGCTGGGCTGCACCGTCTCACCGGATCGGGCCGTCGGCGAGCTGAGGACGGGCGATCAGCAGCTGGTCGAGATCGCGCGCGCCATCTCGCTCGAGTCCAAGATCCTGATCATGGACGAGCCGACGAGCGCGCTCACGGAGGCCGAAGCCGCGCGCCTTTACGCGATTATCGGGGAGCTGTGTCACCGCGGCGTGACCGTACTCTATATTTCTCACAAGCTCGACGAGATCTTCCGGCTGTGCCACCGCATCTCGGTCTTGCGGGACGGGCGGCTGGTTGCGAGCCTGGAGCGGGACGCGACCGACGCGGCGGAAATCGCCCGACTCATGGTGGGCCGGGAGATCGCCGCGGCGAGCTTCCAGAGCGAGCGCGCGGCCGGGGAGGTCGTCTTGCAGGTCGAACGACTCTCGCTCTCTACGCCCGAGGGCGGGCGCGCCCGCCGGCTCGAAGGAATCAGCTTCCAGCTGCGCAGAGGTGAGATCCTCGGTATCGCCGGTCTCATGGGAGCCGGCCGGACCGAGTTGCTTGAATGCCTGTTCGGAGCCAGCACGGTTGCGCCGACGGGCCGTATTCTGCTGGGCGGCCGCCCGGTCGTCTTCAGGCACCCGGCTCGATGCGGTGGCATCGGATGTGGCACTGGTCACAGAGGACCGGAAGCGTCTCGCCCTTTTTCCCGACCTGACCGTTGGAGTTAATATCACGATCGCGATGCTGCGCCGCTACGCTCGACTGGGCGTGGTTGACCGCCGGACCGACACGCAAGTAGCCTCCGGCGCGATGGAACGGCTGGCTGTCAAGGCTTCAGGCACCCACTCGCCGGTCGAAGAGCTCTCCGGAGGGAATCAGCAGAAGGCAATCCTGGCGCGCTGGTTGATCGGCGAGCCCCGCGTGCTGCTTCTCGATGATCCCACGCGCGGCATCGACGTCGGCGCCAAGGCCGAGCTGTACCGCCTCCTCGACGATCTCCGTCGTGGCGGGTTGGCGATCGTGATGACCTCGAGCGAGCTGCCCGAGTTGCTCGTGATGTGCGACCGGATTCTGGTGTTGTGCGAAGGCCGACAGGTGGGGGAGTTCGCGCGCGGCGAGGCTACCGAAGAGCTGATCATGGCCGCGGCTGCGGGGCTGCGGGGGAAATCGGGCTCAGCCCCCTGATTTCCCTCAAGGTGCCGCGTCTTTTCGACTGCCTGGCGGGGAGACTGGGGGCTGTCCCTGGATTTCGCAGGACAGGAGAGACTGATGCCCATCAAGATTACCGGACTCGTTGCTCGTGATATCCGCTTTCCCACCTCCCGGACGCACGCGGGATCCGACGCCTTGCACGCCGCTCCCGACTACTCGGCCGCCTACGTCGTCCTGGAGACCGACAGCGCCGCTGGGCTTGCGGGACACGGTCTCACCTTTACAGCCGGCCGCGGGAACGAGGTTTGTGTCGCTGCGATCCGCGCCTTTGAGCCGCTTGTGGTCGGAAGGACCTTGGAGTCAATCACCGGAGAGATGGTTCCGTTCTGGAGGAGCCTGACGTCGGACGGTCAGTTGCGCTGGATCGGTCCCGAGAAGGGTGCGATCCATATGGCGACCGCCGCAGTGGTCAACGCCGTGTGGGACCTCTACGCCAAGGCGGAAGGGAAGCCGCTGTGGAAGCTGGTCGTCGACATGACCCCTGAGCGCGTCGTGTCGTGCGTCGACTTCCGGTACATCACCGACGCTCTGACGCCGGAGGAGGCGCTCGATATCCTCCGCCGCAACGCGTCGACACGCGCCGTGCGCGAGTCCGAAATGTTGCGTGACGGCTATCCCGCCTACACGACTTCGGTTGGCTGGCTGGGCTACCCGGACGACCAGGTTCGCCGGTTGTGCCGGGAGGCGGTCGCCGCGGGATGGAGCGCCTTCAAGGTGAAGGTTGGGGGCAATCTGGAAGATGACCTTCGCCGCCTCGCCATCGTCCGCGAAGAGATCGGGTCGGATCGCAGGCTCATGATCGACGCCAACCAGAAGTGGGAAGTCGGCGAGGCCGTCGAGTGGGTGAACCGGCTTCGGCCGTTCAACCCCTGGTGGATCGAAGAGCCGACGTGTGCGGACGACGTCCTAGGGCACGCCGCCATCGCCCGCGCGCTGGCTCCGATCGGAGTCGCCACGGGCGAAGTTTGTCAGAACCGGGTCCTGTTCAAGCAGTTCCTCCAGGCGAATGCCCTGCGTTTCTGCCAGATCGATAGCTGCCGGCTCGGCGGTGTGAATGAGGTTCTGGCGGTGCTGCTGATGGCCGCAAAGTTCGGTGTGCCGGTGTGCCCGCACGCGGGCGGTGTCGGCCTTCCCGAACACGTGCAGCATCTCTCGCTCATCGACTACATATACGTCTCGGCCTCGCTCGAGGACCGCGTCGCGGAGTATGTCGAGCACCTTCACGAGCACTTCGTCGATCCGGTGGTAATCCGTAACGCGCGCTACATGCCGCCGACGCGGCCCGGCTACAGCATCGCAATGCGGCCTGAATCGCTCGACGCGTACGAGTTCCCGCGCGGCCAGGTCTGGGCCGACCTGGCGCGCTCCTAGGCGTCAGTCGACTTGCGAGATGTGGAGATCCGATACATGTGCGGATGGTGCTATTAAGCCCGTCCGGCCTGCTCGTGGCACGAAAGAACTTTTTAAGGCTAAATCCTCCCGATCACCTTACTTGCGACGGGTCTGATGACCCCGTCGCCACATAAGGCTTCGGAAAGTGTCGGGGAGGAGCGTTCACTGAATTTTCTCACACAGGACTGGCGGGGACAGCCTGATCCTACAGGCGTTCGAGGCGGGTCTCGGCGTCACCGAAGCTTTCCAGCTTCACTCCCATCCGATCCATGATCGAGAGGTACAGGCTGCACATCTTCCGATTCTCGTCGCCGGCCTGCACGTAGTCCAGCGTGCGTCCGGTTTGCAGCGTGCCGCCCAGCCCTCCGGCGAGCACGAGGGGCAATCTCGTGTTGTCGTGCTTCCGGCCGATCCACATGTTCGAAAGCCACATCAGGCACGAGTTGTCCAGCACAGTGCCGTTGCCCTCCGGCATGCTGTCCAGCTTGGCGGCCAGATAAGCGAGCTGGCCCAGGTGGAAACGCGTGATGCGTTCGTAGCCGTCGGAGTTGTTGTAGTGCGACGCGGAATGGTGTCCCTCGCGGACTTCCAGGAACGGATAGTACATCGCGGAAAGATCCCGAGCGAGCAGCAGCGTCGCCACACGAGTCTTGTCCGTCTGGAAAGCGATCGCAATGATGTCGCACATCAGACGCGCGTGTTCCCGAAGGTCTTCCGGCAAGCCGTTCGCCGGCCGGTCCATGGTAAAGACGGGACGGTTCTTCTGCTTCGCCAGTTCCTCTCGCCTTGTCTTTGTTCTTCCGCATGCCCTCGACGCGCTTCTCCACCTCGCGCACGCTGGTCAGATACTCATCCAGCTTGGCTTTGTCGTCGGAGCTGATCGCCCCGCTCAGCGTTTCGGCGTCATCCTTCACGCGGTCGAGAATGCTCATGTTGCGCAGGCTGCCGCGGTTTTCGAAAAGGTTGTCCCAGGCCAGCGAGGGATAGACTTCATTCGGGACCGGCGAGTCCGGAGTCTGCCAGGAGATGTGCGAGCTGTAGGCCATCGAGTAGTTCGTCTCGTGGTATCCGGTCATCGGCTGCTCGCAAGCCAGAACGATGCTGGACTGCGCCGTATCCTGCCCGATGCGCTGGGCGATCACCTGATCCACCGTGACGCCGGCCTTGATGATGGCGCCCTTCTGAATGTTCGCGCCCGAGAGCAGACCTCCCGTCTGCGCCGGATGAATGCCCAGACCGGTGGATCGCTTGTGGAAAAGACCGTGAATCACGTTGATCTTGTGCTTCAGCGGCTCGAGCGGCGCCAGGTCTTGCTGAGATTCATGTCGGCTCCCGGAACCCTGGGCGTCCCAGTGATCCTCGTTCACTCCATTCCCCATGAACAGAACCGCGAAACGCTTCGGGAAAGACGGGTGCGGAAGTGACGCCGGCGAAGCTGGGAAATGATTCGAGCCACGGCAAGGCCATGGTGACTCCGGCGCCGCGAAGAACCGCGCGGCGGGAGAATGCGGCGGGCCGCATTCGTCTTTCGATCGCGCATCTTATTCACCTTTCTGCCCTCTCTGCCCTCGAAAAATCCGGGCTTCGTCTGTTGAGGAACTGCGGACTGCGTGACGATTGTCTCCACCAGGGAACTGAAGCGATAACCATTCGCGGTCAGCTGCGCTTTGCATCATCTCGATGGCGGGTTCGTCGGAGAGCTGAAGCGACCGCCCAGCGCGTATGCTAGCAATTTACGGCTGAGATTGTCAAGGAAGTCTTTCTGGCGATGCGCGCGGATGTAGTCTTGCAGGCCCTCGAGTCCGGCGCCCTGACTGCCGCCGGGAAAAACGGCCTGGGTCTCGACCGGCCGTCCGGCGAGGTCCTTGGAACGCCGCTCGCCGATGGGCCCGTAGCCTTCGAACACCAGCCCGAAGGAATCAAAGCGCGCATGACACGAGGCGCAGCTCGGGTTTTCCCGGTGTTTGGCCAGCATTTCCCGCAGCGGCATGATCCAACTTCGCTTCATCCGAGGGGCAGTTCGGGCACGGTGGCAGGCGGCGGCGGGATGGTCTCGCCGAGCACGCGGCGCACCACCCAGTATCCTCGCTTCACCGGACTGGTCCGCAGGCCGGGCGCGTTCTGCGTCAGGAATACGGCCATGGGGAGCAAACCGCCGCGTCCGTACTGGCGCGCATCGTCCACCCGGATCCATTGGTCCGCATCGCCCGCAACCTCGGGCATGCCGTAATGCTTCGCCAGCACCGGATTCACGAAAGTGTGGTTGGCGTACAGCAGATCGAGGACGGAACGGTCGTTGCGGATCACGTCCTCGATAAACCGGACCGGCTCCTGGAACATGGCTTCGCGCAGTTCATTATTGAAGCTTGGGAAGCGCTCGCGATCGACCGCGTTGTGTTCTTCAAAGCGGCGGAAATCGAGCCAGTTGCCCGCAAACTCAATCGCCAGGCCGCGCGCGCGGTCGATCCTTCAGCATGCGGCGGGCCTGCGCGGCGAGCACATCCGGCTTTTGCAAATCGCCGCCCGCGGCGCGGGCCAGCAATTCCTCGTCAGGCATGCTCGACCAAAGGAAATAACTCAACCTGCTGGCAAGGGCGTAGGCAGTCAGGGGCTGTACCGGATACGCTTGGCGCCGCGGCCTTCGCGGTCTTGGCCGCCGCTGTCGCCGCGCTCGCTTTTCGCGGCTTCCACCAGATCGATGCGGTAACGAGAATTTGGGCGACATGAGCACCCTGACGATCGAGTCGCGCATCGCCTCTTCGTGCGTCAAGCCGCTCTTGCTTCGCAGGGAATGGTAGTAAGCCAGCATGTCGTCGCGCTCCGCCGGCGCGAGCGGCCGGCGGTAGGCCCGCGCCGCGAACTTGACCAGAGCCTTCAGGTGGTGCGGCTCCGCTTCCGACGCGCATCCGCTCCACGCGCCGGAGCGTGTCGTTCATCCCACTGGAAGTGGTACGCGCATCGCCTCCACGGCGACGGGATTATTGCTCGCTTCGGCCTTGGCGACGTAGGCGTCCCGCAGGGCGAAGATGATCGCCGAGGCGACTGACTTCTTTGTCCGACGGCCGGGCCGTGCCGGACTCGCGGCCCGTCCCGGCAACCTCGCCGCTCTGATTGAAGAAATACTGAACCCACGTGCGCGCCGTGTGATCGGCGATGAAGTCGAACTCATCCCAGAGCCTGTCCAGCTCCTTCTTTCCCTTGTCGTCGAGGATCAGTTCGACGAGCGGGGTATCGTCGCGCCAGTACCCCATCACGTTGTGGTAGCCGGCGCTCAGAAGACGCCCCTTGTCCTCGGAATCGTCGGGGAAAAAGCGGCCGCGCTCACGAATATAGAATGCGTCCGGGAAAACCGAGCTGAAGCGCGCGAAGGAGGCCTCGTAGCGGGCCCGCTCGCCGTCTGGAACCACGAGATCGGTGTCGCCGGCCCGGGCTTTCTTCATCAGCGCCGCGGCCCGGACCGCCGATTCCTGTCCGAGCCCGGGATATTTCGGGATTTCGGGCACCACGGGAGGCGGGTCGCTCTCCATCCGCAGAGCGTTGCGGTCAAAATCCCTGCGGTGCGAGTTGAACTGGCGGATACTTCCAGTTGATCAGGGGCTGCGAGTAGGCGCTCAATCCCTTCACCACCGGGGCGGCAAATTCCATCGCCGTGTGCTTCCGGATCCTGACCACGAAGTCGCGCATCTCGACACATTTCGCGCGCAGCAGATCCGGTTGGTTCGCGTCCGGCGCCGGCAGAGCGCGCCACATGGCCTGGAGTTTGGCGATCGGGCCAACCTCTTTCTGTCCGCCGTCCGGTGATTCCTCGAGGATCTGCCAGACCATGGGCAGATACTTCGCGCTCACCTTCGCCTCCGCCGCGATGTCGGCCAGCGTGGCGCTTCGGCTTCCCGAGAGCCGACCGATGCTTGAAGCGCCACGCCGCCTGAAAGTAATCGGCATAGTCGGTAGGCTGGCGTTCATAGAAATCCACGATCCGTTTGATGGCGTACTTCTCGCGATCCGTCTCGACGAGCATCGGATGCGGCGCAGAAATCGAATCCATCGGGCTTGAGGACCATGTGATCGCCCACTTCGCGCGCGGCCTGCAGGTACTTGTTGAGCAAGGCGGGCGACATGGATAGCGACTCGCCGGAGTTGTCGAAGCCGGCAGTATTGGCGGGATCGACGGGAAACTCCCGCGTGGGACGCATGTCCACGCCGGTAAGGTCGCGGATGGTGTTGTTGTACTCGGCGTTGCTCAGGCGGCGCACCAGCACCGGCCCGGGATCGCCTGCATTCCTTCGCGCCTCGTTCATGCGAACGGCCATGACCCAGTCGATCACCTGCTGGCGGGCATCTGCGGGCGGCTGAGGCGCCACCTTCGGCGGCATCTCCCTGGCGGTCAGTCTTTCGAGCACCAGGGTCCAGTGAGGATAGTCCTGGATGACGGACGCCATCGTGGTATAAGGCCGCAGATCGAACTGGGCGGCTGGCGCGGCGCCGCCATGGCATCCGATGCAATAGCGCGTCAGAAAGGGCCGCACGGTCTGAGCGAATTTGCGTTCCAGACTGGCGTTGGTAACGTCGGCTGCGTGGATCGAAGGAGTTGCGGCGCTGCCAAGCACCAGCAGCAGTGCGACAAATGAGGTATATTCGACGTTTCTCCGAGAGCCAAGTCATATATCGACCCGGAATTTTGTTTTTGGCGTCAAATTCCGGAGGTTAGTATATATCGAGCCGCCATCCTGGGATGCTCCAAATTTTGGTGTGCGAAACAAGAATACCACCAGGACACGAAGACACGAAGAAACACCAAGGTGCGTGTAAGGCTGAGGCCGTGGAATGGTGGGCAAGACCGTGCCGTCGCGAACGACATCGCTGTCCACGCGACGGCACGACCAAAACGCCAGTCCGCTCCGGCCTATCGGCTGGCCCTGTAGAAGAAGTAGTCGGCGGTGTATGGCACGAGCGTGGTGGCGCCGACGTTCGTTGATTGGCTGCAACCGGTTGAGGGCGCGACACCTCCGGAAGTGTTCAGCCGGTGGATGTAAGTGGTCTGCGTGAGGAAATCGCCGCCCGTGGGTCCGCGCTCAGTTCCAACCACCTGGAGCAACAACCAGGGAATCGCACCCGACGCGACGAAATTCGAATCCATCGAGGATGCGATTGATCTGCCCCAGACCGCGCTGGTATCGAAGGAGCTCTGCCAGGTAGGCCGAGGCATTCCATTCTCATCCGGGTTGGCACTGAGAAAGTGGGTCGTTATCTGCTGCTGAATCTCGCTGTTTGAGATTTTAAAGGTAAAGAACAGCGTCGCTTGCGGTCCGAACAACGTCCAGGAGAAGCCGGAGGCTGAGGGAAGACAGACGTAATTCTGTGTGCCTACCGCCTGACCCTCGAGAAAGGGTGTGTTGCCCGCCGGCACCTGAATGGCAGGCGGAACACGTGGCGCTCTGAGATCATCATCCGCAAACACCGGCTGTCCTAAGGCGATCGTGGCGAGGCCGGCCATGATCCGATACCGCAAATAGCTCGTCATGCTTTTCCTTTCAATGGTTAAGAAACGAGGTTGGAATTCGCGATTCGAGCTGCCGGCGACGTTGCCGGGGCTGAACCCTTGAAATTCATTTTTCCACCGGACGTATTCGGTGCCCTCTGGTTTCACTAGGTTAAGAGGCGTTCGCAAAAACATTTCATGGGGCGTCGGTCTTACTTCCTTCGACTCCGTGAACGAAGACGAGCGGCGTCTGCCCTCCCGCGCCTTGCGATCCATTCTAATCGATGAGCGATGCCGATCACGCGATCAACCAGAGCCGGAAGCGAAACCGAGCCGCTTGCGGGGAATCAGAAATCTTCTTATTCGTGCCGCAACGCCACCAGCGGGTCTACCTTCGTCGCACGCCATGCCGGAACGAAGCAGGCCAGCAGCCCCACCGCCGTCAGTACTAGCGCAATAACCGCGAACGTCGCCGGATCGGTCGCGCTCACGCCGTACAGCATTCCTGCCAGCAGCCGGGTCATTCCCAACGCGGCGACGAGCCCGAGCGCCACGCCGCCCAGCGCCATCTTCATGCCGTGATTCAAGACGAGACGGAGAATGTCCGGGCGGCGCGCGCCCAGCGCGAGGCGGATGCCGAATTCGCGGGTGCGCTGGCCGACGAGATACGAAATGACGCCGTACAGACCGACGCTCGCCAGCAGCAGCGCCACTACAGCAAATGCATTGAGCAGTGTCATTGAGAACCGCCGCGTGGCCAGCGAGCCGGCAATCACTTCATTCATCGTCTGAGGTCTGGAGATGACATTCTGGCTGTTCTGGCTTTGAACGACCCGGCGGAGCGAATCGAAGAGATGCCGGAGTCGCTCCTTCGGAACGCGCCACCACTCTCACGCCGGAAATCCCTGCCCTCATCTGGTCATCCGACAATGCCCTGAACGGGAGGTAGAGCTGAGCCTGGAGCGATTGCTTCTCGTTCGAATGGAGGTTCCACTGCTTCACGTGCCCGACCACCCCGATGATCTGCAACGGGGCCTGGTCGTCGTCCAGGCGGATTCGTTTGCCGACGGGGTCTGCGTTGCCGAAATATTTGCGGGCCAAAACCTCGTCAATCACCGCGACGGGCTGAGATCGTTCATCATCTTGATCGGTGAAGAAGCGGCCATGCTTGAGAGGAATGCCCATGGCCGTCAGATAGCCCTCCTCGACCTGATACACCAACGCCATGTTCATCTCGCTTTGACTCGCAGGTTTGGGCTGGTCATCGAGCCAGAAGAACAGGTCGTCCTCGTCCAGCAGCGGAAATGCGCCCTCCGAGAATGAAGCTGCCTGGACACCTGGCGTGGAGTTGAGCTGGTCACTGAGCTCGCGCAGGGTGGAGCGAACCGCTTCCGGGCTGGCCGTTCGCATGGACGGCGGAAAGTTCAGTCCGAAGGTCAGCATATTGTCCGGACGAAAGCCCGGATCGACGTTCCAGAGCGCGTTGAGGCTGCGAATCATCAATCCCGCGCCGATCAACAAGACCAGCGCCAGCGCCATCTCAACCGCGACCAGGACGCCCTGCGCGCGCAGTCGCCCGCGGCTCGCCCCGCGTCCGCCTTCCTTGAGCGTTTCCGACAAACGCCACTGCGAAGTCTTGAGCGCCGGAGCCAGGCCGGACAGAATCCCGGTCAGCAGCGAAATGGCAAAGGTGAAGAGCAGGACGCGGCCATCCAGTCCGATCTCTTCCGCGCGCGGCAGACGTGGCGGGCAGCGCGCCGAGCGCGGCTCGCGTGCCCCAGGCTGCGACCAGGAGCCCCAGTCCGCCGCCGGACAGGGCCAGCAGTGTGCTCTCGGTGAGAGATTGGCGGAGCAAGCGCCACTGGCCCGCGCCCAGCGCCGCCCGAATGGCGAATTCGCGTGTCCTGCCGGTCGAGCGCGCGAGCAGCAGATTGCTGACATTCACGCACGCGATCAGCAGCACGAACCCGACCGCGCCCAGCAACATCCACAGGATCACTCCGATGTCGCCGACCATCCTCTTTTTGAGCGGGACGAGCTTCGCGCCGTTGCCCCTGTTGGTGGCGGGATAAGCGGCGGCGAGATCCCGCATCACTCTGTCCAGGTCGGCCTGCGCCTGCTCGATGGCGACGCCAGGCTTGAGCCGGCCAATCCCGTGGAGCCCCAAAGCGGCGCTACGGCTCTGCAGCGCGGGATTGTTCCACTGGCCGATCGGCACGTAGACATCGGCGTTGCGAAAGGTGCTGACTCGAAGATTGAAGCCTGAAGGGATCACACCGACGATCGTGTAGCTTCGGTCGTCCAGGGTAAGGTTTTTGCCCAGCGTGTCCGGCGCGCCGCCGAATTTGCGCTGCCAGAGGTCGGCGCTGATGAGGGCCACAGGTCCGGCGCCGCGCTCATCTTCGCCCGGCGCAAAAACCCGCCCAAGCGCGGGCTTGAGCCCGAGGACAGAGAAGAAGTCCGCGGAAACCAGCTGCGCGCTGACGCGCTCGGCTTCGCCCATGCCGATCAGACTGAAGCCGTACCCCCGCGAAATGGCCATGGCCGAGAACGTCCGGTTCTCTTTTTGCAGGTCGCGAAAATTCGGGTAGGGGATGGCGCCGGTTTCGAAATTCGGCTTGCTTTGATGGATCGACACGAGCTGCTCGGGTTGCGGATAAGGCAGCGGATTGAGCAGCACGCCATTGACCACCGAAAAGAGCGCCGCGTTGGCGCCTATGCCCAGCGCGAGCGTCAGTCACCACCACGGCAGTGAAGCCGGGATTCGTCAGCAGCATCCGCGCGCCGTAACGCAGGTCTTGAAACATTTTAATCCCTCCGGATTGAGACGCTTGCCGATGCGTCTTCGTTCGCGAAATGTTTGCGCCTCGCGGAAATCTGAGGAGGATTTAATTCGGCGGTTGTTCGATGTCCGCTCACTGTGTAACGTTTGTGCGTGTTTCGGTCGACTTGCATCTCACGGCGCGCGTTCCTGGCCTTCGGGGCGGCGGGCGTAGCGCTGCTTGCTTCGTCACGATTCTGGCGCCCGCAGTCACGTGATTTCGCTCGGCTCAACGCGCGCGTGGCGGCGCCGAAATCGTCGCTTGCGGCCGGCCTCCACACGCTTCGGCTCGCTTCTCCGCGCGATGCGCTCGTGTACGTTCCAGCATCGCGTGACTCCACCAGGCCGGCGCCTCTCATCGTAGCACTGCACGGGGCCACGCAGGATGGGCGCGCGATGGTTACGAGACTCTCGTCGCTCGCCGATGATACCGGCGCGGTGCTCCTGGCGCCCGACTCGCGCGCCACGACCTGGGACGCCATCGGCGGCGGGTTCGGACCTGACGTCGAATTCATCGACCGCGCACTGGGCTGGGTCTTCGAACGGTGCGCCGTGAACGCTGCGCGCCTTGTGCTTTCGGGCTTTTCCGACGGCGCCACTTATGCGCTCGCTCTCGGTCTTGCCAACGGGGACCTCTTTAGTCGCGTTTTGGCCTTCTCTCCCGGATTCCTTATCCCGATCGACCCGCAGCGCGGACGCCCGGTCGTTTGCATATCCCACGGCGTCAGGGACCGTATCCTGCCGATCGACCAGTGCAGCCGTCGAATCGTCCCGCTGCTGAAGCAGGCCGGCTACAGCGTCCGATTCGAGGAGTTCGACGGCGGGCATCAAATACCGCCGGAGCTTATCAAATCAGCGGCTGATTGGATGCGCTAGCGACCGGTGTTCAATCGGGAAAACCTGACAGGCACGATTGATGCATCCAGGTCCTCCGAACGACGAACGACTCCGAGGAGGTCAGTGATGGCTAAGTACGGCAAGAAAGCGTCTGAGAAGGTCGAGAAGGCAATGCGCGAGCGAAAGAAAGGGACTCTGAAGAGCGGACGATCCGGCAAGAAGGTAAAGAGCCGGAAGCAGGCGATCGCCATCGGATTGTCCCAGGCCCGGCGCGCGGGTGCCAAGGTGCCGCGCAAGAAGTCTTCATCAAAGAAGAAAATAACGGCAGGCTGCGCCAGTAACGAATTTCGCAATTGCGGTGATGCATTTTGGAGTACGGCAGCTTGCTGCCACCTTGGTTTGGCAAAATTGCTTCGCCGGACGCCGCGGCATTCATAGGCGTCGATCTCGGATGAGAGTCGACGTGAGATGGGCAGTCCTCGGTTGGCGGAATTGTGCGAAGCAAGAGGATCCGGGATTTTTGCCCTGAATCTCTGAAGGAGCGTAGTTCACGGCGGTTATGCAACAACCGATGAATGCGCAGACCACGTGTAACGCACTACGCACGACTGGATAGGCTCGCGCGAGGTGATGCGCTATTCGAGGATCGGAACGAGGGAGAACCATCGGTCTTGGCGATTTTGCCCCGGGAGGGGCGACGGAAATTAGCCCCGGGCAAGCGAAGCGCAGCCCGGGGTTTGCGGGATTATGTCCACGCGCCCTGCAGGGGCGCAGGAGCATTGAGAGGGCAGCGTCCAGCGCCCCTCCGGGGCGCGTCTCTTTTCTTGTGTAAACCGGGGGCTGCGCTTCGCTTGCCCCCGGCTAGTTTCCGTCGCCCTTTCAGGGCGCGAGCCGTGCCACGGAATGGCCAGAGTCCAGGCGTTTCCGCATTCCAATAAATTAACGTAATTGCGAACGCCTCTCTTGCTGTCGAAGTGCCTTCTCCAGCGGGAATTTCACTTGTCGCCCTAGTGTTTTCACGGTACAAAATCCTCCAGTGTGTTTCTCTAACCTGAACCAGATCAGGATGAGCCGAAAGCCGCTGTAATTCATTACGAGACACATATCAGGACTTGGGAATGAAAGCAAAGGATAGACTGCTGCAAGCCAATGATGCTGTGGCGCAAACTCCCCTGGACCTCCGCGAATTACTCCATGCCCTCCAGCGCGTGCGCGACGGGGACTTTTCCGCGCGGCTGCCGGGCGATTGGACGGGGCTGGGCGGAAAGATCGCCGACACGTTCAATGAAATCATCGCCACCAACGGGAGAATGGCTCAGGAACTGGAGCGCGTCGGGAAGGTCCTGGGTAAGGAAGGGAAGACACGCCACCGCGTCAGTTTTGGCCGGCCCACCGGAGCATGGGGCGAGATGGAAGCCTCGCTCAATACGCTCATCAGCGACCTGCTCTGGCCCACCAGGGAAATCACCCGGGCCATCCTGGCCGTATCCCAGGGTGACCTGCTGCAAACCGTGCGCCTCGGACGTGGACGGACGGGCGCTCGAAGGGGAGTTCCTGCGCTCGGCCACCATTGTCAACTCGATGATCCAGCAACTCGGCGTGTTTACCTCCGAGGTCACTCGTGTGGCGCGCGAAGTCGGGACCGACGGCAAGCTCGGCGGGCAGGCGCAGGTTCGCGAGGTAAGCGGCGCTTGGAAAGACCTTACCGACAGCGTCAACTCGATGGCGGGAAACTTGACGGCTCAGGTCCGCAACATCGCCGACGTGACTATCGCGGTGGCCAACGGGGACCTCTCCAAGAAGATCACTGTGGACGTGCGAGGCGAAATTCTGCAGCTGAAGGAAGCCATCAACACGATGGTGGATCAGCTGCGCTCGTTTGCGAGCGAAGTGACGCGCGTGGCCCGCGAGGTCGGCACGGATGGCAAACTGGGCGGGCAAGCGATCGTTCCCGGCGTGGCCGGAACCTGGAAGGATTTGACCGACTCGGTCAATGCCATGTGCGGCAACCTGACCGACCAGGTGCGGAACATCGCTCAGGTGACGACGGCCGTCGCTCGCGGGGACTTGTCACGGAAGATCGCGGTGGACGTAAAGGGTGAAATCCTGGAGCTGAAGAACACGATCAATACGATGGTCGACCAGCTCAACGCGTTTGCCGGCGAGGTTACGCGTGTGGCGCGCGAGGTAGGCACCGAAGGGCGACTCGGCGGGCAGGCGCAGGTGCCGGGCGTAGCAGGTACATGGAAAGACCTCACCGACAGTGTCAACTCGATGGCGGGAAACCTGACGACTCAAGTCCGCAACATCGCCGACGTAACTATCGCGGTGGCCAGCGGTGACCTGTCACGCAAGATCACCGCCGACGTGCGCGGCGAGATTCTGCAGCTGAAGGAAGCCATCAACACGATGGTGGACCAGTTGCGGTCGTTTGCCAGCGAAGTGACGCGCGTGGCCCGCGAGGTCGGCACGGATGGCAAGCTGGGCGGGCAGGCGGTGTTGCTGGTGTGGCCGGAACATGGAAGGACCTGACCGACAGCGTCAACGCCATGGCCGGCAATCTCACGTCCCAGGTGCGCAACATCGCCGAGGTGACTACCGCTGTGGCCCGTGGCGATCTATCGCGCAAAATCACCGTCGATGTGCGTGGCGAAATTCTCGAGCTGAAGAACACCATCAACACCATGGTGGATCAACTCAACGCCTTCGCGTCGGAGGTGACGCGCGTGGCCCGCGAGGTGGGTACCGAAGGCAAGCTCGGCGGGCAGGCTCAAGTCCCGGGAGTGGCCGGAACGTGGAAGGACCTTACCGACAACGTTAACTCGATGGCCGGCAACTTGACGGGCCAGGTGCGCAACATAGCCGACGTCGCCACGGCTATCGCGCGCGGCGACCTCTCCAAGAAGATCACCGTGGCTGTCAGCGGCGAGATTCTCGAGCTGAAGAATACGATAAATACAATGGTCGACCAGCTAAACGCATTCGCCTCGGAAGTTACCCGTGTGGCGCGCGAGGTGGGCACCGAAGGACGGCTCGGCGGACAGGCTCAGGTGCTCGGCGTGGCCGGAACCTGGAAGGACTTGACCGACAGCGTGAACTCGATGGCCAATAACCTCACGGCCCAGGTGCGCAACATCGCCGAAGTGACCACGGCCGTGGCGCGCGGCGACCTGTCGCGCAAGATCACGGTGGACGTGAAGGGCGAAATCCTGGAGCTGAAAAACACGATTAACACCATGGTCGACCAGCTTAATGCGTTTGCCGCCGAGGTGACGCGCGTGGCCCGCGAGGTGGGGACGGAAGGGAAACTGGGCGGCCAGGCCGAGGTCAAGGGGGTGGCAGGCACCTGGAAAGATCTGACCGACAACGTAAACGTCATGGCTGCCAACCTCACCAACCAGGTCCGGGGCATCGTCAAGGTAGTGACCGCCGTGGCCAATGGCGACCTGCAGCAGAAGCTCATGGTCGAATCCAAGGGAGAAGTCGCTGCGCTGGCCGGCACGATCAACAGCGTGACCGACACGCTGGCCATCTTCGCCGATCAGGTAACGACTGTAGCCCGCGAAGTGGGCGTGGAAGGGAGGCTGGGCGGGCAGGCCAACGTACCCGGCGCGGCCGGCACCTGGAAAGACCTCACCGCCAACGTCAATCTGCTCGCCGCCAACCTGACCACGCAGGTGCGCGCCATTGCCGAGGTCGCCACGGCTGTGACTAAGGGCGACCTGACCCGTTCCATCCAGGTTCAGGCCCGCGGCGAGGTCGCCGAGCTGAAGGACAACATCAACACGATGATCGGTAACCTGCGGCTCACTACCGATCGCAACACCGAACAGGATTGGCTCAAGACTAACCTGGCGCGGTTTACCGGCATGCTGCAGGGCCAGCGCGATCTGGCCAATGTCGGCAAAATGCTACTGTCCGAACTTGTGCCGCTGGTTAACGCCCATCAGGGCCTCATCTATCAGATGTCTACTGAAGGTGAGCCCCATCTGCGGATGCTGGCCAGCTATGGCAATGCGCACGGCAACGGCTATCCCTCACGGCTCGAGTTGGGTCAGGGGTTTCTCGGGCAATGCGCGGCAGACCGGCGGCGCATCCTGGTGACGAAAGTTCCGCCCGACACCATATCGGTCGGTTCCGTATTCTTCAACGCCGTGCCCCGCAGCGTCGTCGTGTTCCCCGTGGTCTTCGAGGATCAGCTCAAGGCCGTGCTGGGGCTGGCCTCGCTGAACGACTTCGCTCCCTCCCATCTGGTGTTTTTGGAACAGCTGACCGCCAGCATCGGCATCGTGCTCAACAGCATCGAGGCCACGATGCAGACCGAAGGACTGCTGAAGCAATCGCAGCAACTGGCCGCCGAGCTGCAAGCGCAGCAAAGGGAGTTGCAGCAGACCAATGACCAGCTGGCCCAGAAGGCACAACAGCTCGCCGAGCAGAACGCCGAGGTCGAGCGCAAGAATCAGCAAATCGAGCAAGCCCGCGGGGCGCTCGAAGAGAAAGCCGCCGAGCTGGCACTGACCTCCAAATACAAGTCAGAGTTCCTGGCCAACATGTCGCACGAGTTGAGGACCCCGCTCAACAGCATTCTGATCCTGGGCCAGCAGCTCAGCGACAACCCCGAGGGCAACCTGACGGCCAAGCAGGTCGAGTTTGCCCGCACCATCCACGGCGCAGGGTCCGACCTGTTGAACCTGATTACGGACATCCTCGATCTCTCGAAGATCGAATCCGGCACCGTTACGGTGGATGCGGAGGATGTCCTCATCGCCAATCTGCTGGAGGCGGTGGGGCGTACTTTCCGTCACGAGGCCGAAAGCCGCCGGCTCTCGTTCGAAGCAACTGTGGATTCCCACCTGGGCCGCAGCATCTTCACCGACTCGAAGCGTCTGCAGCAGGTGCTGAAGAACTTGTTGTCGAACGCGTTCAAGTTTACCGAGCACGGCGGAGTGCGACTGAACGTCTCGGCTGCCACATCCGGTTGGAACCCCGACCACCCGGTCCTCAAAGGGGCGACGACAGTCGTAGCCTTCGAGGTCTCGGATACGGGCATCGGTATCCTGCCTGAAAAACAGAAGATCGTTTTTGAGGCCTTCCAGCAAGCCGACGCAAGCACGAACCGGAAGTATGGAGGGACCGGGCTGGGGTTGGCCATCAGCCGGGAGCTCGCCAACCTGCTGGGCGGCGAAATCCAGTTGCGGAGTACACCGGGCGCGGGCAGCGCGTTTACGCTCTTCCTGCCGCAACGCTACGCCGGGCCGTCCATTATCATTCGGACCAAGGGCGAAAGAGCGCTCCGTCGCCAATCTGCGGGATTCCCGGCGGTGCGCTTGCCCGAACGCCCGGCCGAGAAGGTCCTGGACGACCGTGACAACTTGCAGCCCGAAGATGCCACCGTTGTTGATTGTCGAGGACGACCCGCATTATGCCCGCGCGCTGGTCGACCTGGCCCATGAACAGGGGTTCAAAGTACTGGTGGCCGCGCGTGGCGCTGAAGGCCTCGATCTCGTCCGCCAGTTCCGGCCGGCGGCAGTCTCGCTGGACATCTTCCTGCCCGATATGCTCGGCTGGACGGTCCTGAGTCAACTGAAGCAGGATCCGGCCACCCGGCACATCCCGGTGCAGATCATCACGCTGGACGAAGACCGGCAGGACGGACTGTCCCGCGGGGCTTTCGCCTTCGTAACCAAGCCCACCACAACCGAGGGCCTGCAGGCCGCCCTGTCCCGGATCAAGGACTACGCCACGCGCCGCCGCAAGCGCCTGCTGGTGGTGGAAGATGATGCCGCCGAGCAGTTGAGCATAACGGAGTTGCTGGCTCATAGTGATATCGACATTCTCACACGCCGGTACGGGCGCGGAGGCCCTGGATGCTCTACACGGCCAGCGGTGTCGACTGTGCGGTTCTTGACCTGCGTCTGCCGGACATGTCGGGCTTCGAAGTGCTGGAGCGCATCCGCGATGACCACGCGCTGCGCGATCTACCGGTGGTGGTCTTCACCGGCAAGGAGTTGTCGCCGGAAGAGGACGCTCGGCTGCATACGATGGCCCGGAGCGTGGTCGTCAAGGGCGTCGAATCGCCCGAACGGCTGCTGGATGAAACGGCGTTGTTCCTGCACCGGATCGTGACCGAACTGCCGTCGGACAAGCGGGAGATGCTCGACCGGCTGCACCGCTCCGACGAAGACCTGGTGGGCAAGCCGGTGCTTGTCGTCGATGATGACGTGCGGAACATCTTCGCTTTGAGCAGCGTGCTGGAGCGTCGCGGTATGACGGTGCTCACGGCGACCACCGGCCGCGAGGCGGTCGAGATCCTCGAACGCACCCCTGACCTGGCCGTTGTGCTGATGGACATCATGATGCCGGAGATGGACGGCTTTCAGACCATGCAGGTGATTCGTCAGAACGCGTCCTTCCGGCGCCTGCCGATCATCGCCCTTACCGCCAAAGCCATGAAAGGCGATCGCGAGAAATGCCTGGAAGCCGGGGCTTCCGACTACCTGGCAAAACCGGTCAACACCGAACAATTGTTATCGGCGCTGCGCATGTGCCTGCACCGCTAGTTCCGAGGGACGCCATGACGAGCAACGACAACATCAACATCCTGCTGGTCGATGATCAGCCGGCCAAGCTCCTCACCTATGAGACCATTCTCGGCAGTCTGGGAGCGAACCTGATCAAGGCCGGCTCGGCGCGGGAAGCCCTGGAGCACCTGTTGAAGACGGATGTTGCCGTGGTTCTCGTCGACGTGTGCATGCCGGAGCTCGACGGTTTTGAACTGGCGTCCATGATCCGAGAGCACCCCCGGTTCCAGAAGACTGCGATTATCTTCATTTCCGCCGTCCATCTGACGGACCTCGACCGGCTCAGGGGGTACGAATGCGGCGCCGTGGACTACGTTCCGGTGCCGGTCATTCCGGAAATCCTGCGAGCCAAGGTCGGCGTGTTCGCGGATTTGTATCGCAAGACGCAGCAGTTGGAACGGCTGAATCGCGAGCTCGAGCAGCGGGTTGCAGAAAGGACCGCGGATCTGGAAGCGACCACAACGCGCCTGCGACACAGTGAGGAAGCCCTCAGGGAGGCTGACCGGCGTAAGGATGAGTTCTTAGCGACACTGGCTCACGAGCTGCGCAACCCGCTGGCTCCCATGCGAAACGCCATAGAAGTGCTTGGTCTCAAGGAATCGCCTGACCCCGAGCTTAAATGGAGCCGGGAGGTGATAGATCGGCAGCTGGACCACCTGACCCGTCTGATTGACGACCTTCTGGACGTCAGCCGCATTACCCGAAACCAGCTGGAACTCCGCAGAGAGCCTGCCGAACTGGCCGAGATCGTCAGAGGCGCGGTGGAATCGACGCGCCCGCTCATCGACAAGCGGGGCCATAAAGTCAGCCTCAGGCTGCCGCCGGACCCGGTTTGCGTGAGCGTCGACGTGGTTCGCCTGACCCAGGTATTGATAAACCTGCTCAACAATGCGACCCGGTACACACCGCATGGGGGCAGCGTCTGGCTGAGCGTTGAGCTGGTCCCTTCAGCATCCAGTACTCTTCCCTCGGAGAAAGAAACAAGGGATGACAGAGAAGTGGTCATCCGGGTCAAGGACACCGGCGTCGGCATCGCGCCCGAGCACCTGCCCCGTATATTCGAAACGTTCTATCAGGCGGATCGTTCGCTGGAGCGGTCCCAGGGCGGGCTGGGCATCGGCCTCACCCTGGTGCGGCGCCTGGTCGAGATGCATGGCGGAATCGTGGAAGTGCACAGCGCCGGTATCAACCAGGGAAGCGAGTTCATCGTTCGCCTGCCCGTCCTGGCCGAATCGGCCGTGTCCGCTCTGCCGCAAGAGCCGAGTCGACAGCGCGAACAGCCTGCAACCACCCGCCTCGTTCTGGTCGTGGACGACAACCACGATTCAGCGGAGTCGCTGGCATTGTTGCTGCAACTGACCGGCTATGAAGTCAAGATGGCGCACGACGGCCTCGAAGCAGTGGAAGCGGCCGCAAAGCTCCTGCCCCAGGTGGTGTTGCTCGATATCGGTATGCCGAATTTGAACGGCTACGACGCCGCGCGCCAGATACGCCAGCAGGCGTGGGGCAAGGACATGGTGCTGATTGCGCTGACGGGCTGGGGCCAGGAGCAGGACCGCGAACGGACTCGCGAGGCCGGTTTCGATGCCCACCTGTTAAAGCCGGTCGACCACGATGCGCTCATGAAGTTACTGGCGTCTACGCCAGGCCGTACGTGGCAGATGGGCGCCTAGTCGGCGAGGCTTGAAGGACCGTACTCAATGCAGACACACCGCGACCGATCTGGTCACGGCCAATGGGATTGAAGGAGTTTTCGTGATGAGTCTGACTACGCGAATCGGTGCGTGCCTTGCGGCGTTGATGACGGTGGGACTCACGCATTTCGGTATGGCCCAAACCGCGCGCCCGCCCAACATCGTTCTCATCATGGCCGACGACCTCGGCCGCGGGCATTGTGGCAGCTACGGACAAACCAAGATTCGCACGCCCAATATCGACAGTCTTGCCGCCCAGGGCATGAAGTTCAATCAGTTCTACGCAGGGGCTAACGTCTGCGCCCCGTCGCGAAGCGTGCTCATGACCGGGCTGCACACGGGCCACACGCCGGTCCGCAACAACGGCTTGAAGCGATTTCTATCCGACGAGGACGTGACGATCGCAGAAGTGTTCAAGAAAGCCGGTTATGCCACCGGTGGCTTCGGCAAATGGGGGCTCGGCAATCCCGGCACCCCCGGCGTCGCGGTCAAGCAAGGATTTGACACCTGGTCCGGCCAATACAGCCAGGTGCATGCCCATTTTTACTATCCCTATTTCGTGATGAAGGACCTCGATCGGCTGCCGCTGCCCGAAAACGAAGGCAAGAAGCGCGGGCGCTATGTGCAGGACGTGATCCACGAGCATGCGCTGAGATTCATCGAGAACAACAGGGACCGGCCGTTTTTCGCCTATCTGCCCTACATCATGCCGCACGTCGAACTGGTCGCTCCGCCCGAGGCGCGCCGCGAGTATGAAGGCAAGTGGCCCAAGTTTGCCCGGGCCGACAGCCGGCCGGGATATCTCGGCTCCGACGACGCCCTGGCCGACTTCGCCGGCATGGTGACGTATCTCGACAAGCTCATCGGCCAGGTGCTCGACAAGCTCGACAAGCTGGGGCTGGCGGATAACACGATTGTGTTCTTTACCTCCGACAACGGGCCGCAGCCCGGCTTGTGGACCGATGTGTTCGTCGATTTCTTCGACGGTAACGGCCCGTTCAAAGGGGCCAAAACCAATTTCTATGAAGGCGGCATTCGCACGCCGATGCTGGTTCGCTGGCCGGGAAAGATCAAGGCGGGATCGCAAAGCGAATTCGTCGGCTACTTCGCCGACGTGATGCCGACGCTTGCCGAGCTGAGCGGCGCGAGCCGTCACCTTCCCAAACAGCTCGACGGCATTTCATTTGCTCCCACCCTGCTCGGTCATCCCGATCGACAAAAGACGCACGAGTATCTCTACTGGGAAGCAGCCGGCCAAAAGCAAGACACGACGCAGCAAGCCGTTCGCTGGGGCAACTGGAAGGCTGTGCGCAACAGGGGGGCCGCCGCCTTTGAGCTCTACGACCTGGCCAGAGACATCGGCGAAGAGCACGACGTCGCCGCGCAAAACCCCGCGGTCATGCAGAAGATCGACGCCATCTGCCGCGAGGCGCACACGCCGGAGCGCGTGTTTGAGCCGGCCGATCGCGAGGGCGTGGCCGACTATGTTCGTTGAATCGGATTCTTACCGGCGCTGGCGGGCGGAGAAGCTCTGGACGCTCATACAGGCACAGGCGATCGTTGCGGCTCTTCTGCAGCTCCGAACTTAGGGTTCGCGCAGAAATAAGTTCGCATTCTGCTGCAGCCCGAAGGGGCGCGATCCTCAGCTGCTTAGCGAACGAAAACCGGTTCATGATTGACCACCGATTCTCGCGCCAGAATGTGAAGTTATTTCTGCGCGAGCCCTTAAGGCACGAACGCGAGCAACAGGAACGCCGCAAAGAGCACCAGATGCACTGCCCCCTGCATCATGTAAGTGCGACCGGTCCCGAGGGTGACAGCGCTCACCAGGAATGTCAGCGCGAGCATCGCCATATCCTTGGGCTCCAGGCCCAAGACCAGGGGTAGGTCGAAAGCGATCGACGCCAGCACCACCACGGGAACAGTGAGGCCAATGCATGCGAGCGCGGAGCCGACCGCAAGATTCATGCTGCTCTGAAGACGATCCGCCCGGGCAGCGCGCACCGCGGCCCACGTTTCCGGTAGCAGGACCAGCGCGGCGATCACGATTCCGACCACGCCCCTGGGCGCATTGGCCGCCTCGACCGCCTGCTCGATTGTGGGCGAGAGCATCTTGGCCAGGCCCACGACCGCAATGAGCGAGACCAGGAGTAACCCGAAGCTCGCCCATGCCTCCCGGGTCGACGGCGGCTCGGCGTGCACCTCCGGGTTGGCCGCATTGGTCACGGGAATGAAATAGTCCCGATGGCGGACGGTCTGAATGAAGATGAAGATCGCCCAGAGCGCGGCCGAAGTCACCGCCACGAACGCAAGTTGCGAGCTGCTGTAAGTGCCGGCACCCGAGGTTGTCGTAAACACCGGCAGGACGAGCGTGAGCGTCGACATCACGATCAGCGCGGCAAGCCCTGCTCCAGCCCCCTCGACGCGGAAGGTCTGCTCACGGTGCGCAAGACCGCCCAGCAGAACGCATATGCCTATGACGCCGTTGCAGATGATCATCACGGCAGCGTAGATCGCGTCGCGCGGCAGGACCGCCATATCATCGCCGCCTGCAATCATCATCGACAGTATGAGCGCGGTCTCAATCGCGGTCACGGCCACGGCAAGTACGAGCGTGCCAAGGGGCTCGCCCACGCGATGCGCGACGACTTCGGCGTGGTGGACCGCTGCGATGACCGCCCCTGCCAGAGCGACGCCGCACAGCACGGCAAGCAACGTTCCCACGCCCACTGCGAGCGCCGCAATGAGCAAAGCGAGCGACAACACAGGGATAAGCCAGGTCCAGAGAGGCATGGTTCGTTCTAGTCCAGAGCGGGCCATCCCGAGGCGCTATTGCCACCTGTCATAGCCGAGTGACCGCCACTGGCCGCTAGCGGTCACTTACACAGCTAGGGCGCCCTCTCGAGGGCAACGATCCGGCCGGAGGAGCGCAGATACTCGAAAAGATGAAGACCTGGTACGGAAGGCATCAGGTCGTCCAAAGTCACCAGGCTCTTGCCTGACTCTTTCACCATGAGGGTGCCTGACAAATCTCCAACCGCGGCGTTGAAGGCCTCCCGTGGCATGGGCGCAACATAAAGCTTCACATTTGTCGCGAGCAGTCTGCCGACGCCTTCCAGCAGCGCTCCCGGTAGAGTCTGGTAAAAGGCTTCGTGCAAAGTTTTTGCTGCTGCTGCGACACCCATGATGAACCGTACTGGTTCGGTGGAGTGACGCCGAAGATAATCGCTCAGCAGATAAGTTTCCGGATAGTCGGTGACGATCACAAACCCGCGGGGCGTCAGTTGCTGGATGCATGACAGCATCTCAGGTGCGGCAAGGGTCTCGTCGCGGCTGACGTGGTGAATCGTCATTTCAAGCAGTGTGGCCGGCTGGCGCTCAAACGGTGTCCCTTCGGCAAGCAGCTGCTGGCTCGCGGCTTGAAACAGGCCGGGGTCAAAAAGTTCGGGATGGCTGAAGCGGCCGCGCATCACAAGCAGGGGCCGCTTACGTAGCACGCTCGAGGGCTCTACAACTTTTCCCTGGCTATCGAAGACGACGGCATGGGTCATCTGGCGGCGCAGCAGAGCCAGGCACCACGCGCGCGCGTCCTGGTCCGCAAACGCCGGGCCGTTGAACTCGATCACGTCGATCTCGATACGCGCGATGGAGAGCTCGTCGAACAGCCCTGCGAGAAAAGACTCGATGTCCGATCTCTGGTGAAACGCGGCATATACCAGGTTCACGCCCAGAATCCCGATGGTCTGCTGCTGCAGTTGTGCCGTCGAATCGCGAAGGTTGACGTGCAGGAGCATCTGGCTGGGTTGGGAGCCGGGCTCGGTTTGGAAGCGAATACCAAGCCATCCGTGCTGCTGATTGGTGCCCTGGTAGTTGCGAGCGGCGACAGTATCGGCAAAGACGAAGAAGCGCGTATCCTTGCCACGAGCCGGGTTGAGCTGGTCCAGCAGATTTTTGTACTCACAGTCGAGCATGGCCAGGAGGCGCTCTTTCGAGACATAGCGCGTGCCAGCGCCATAGATGTCGTCGCTAACCATCTTGTCGTAGGCGGAAACCGATTTCGCAACCGTGCCTGACGCTGCGCCGACACTGAGGAACCAGCGCGCCACCTCCTGGCCTGCGCCGATTTCTGCCAGCGTGCCGTAGATAGAGACATCGAGGTTCAGCGCCAGGGCCTTGCCGTGGGCGTCGCGTTGTATCGGAGCAGGTAAAGAGGCCATAGTTTGCGGTTGACCTTGAGCGAAGAATACCAACGCCCCATGCGTCCAGTTCAAGATCGGGGCCGATTGCCTTCGCAGTACCGAGATGGTCGAGCCTTACTCTTCGTGAGCAAAAACCTCCTCCGCTGTTGCCGGAAGTGTGTGACAATCCGGGTATCTGGCAACGTCGCTTTGGATTATAATCCCACGCCGGGCAAGTTCAAGTTCGGCGGAGGGGCAAGGTTTACCTCGCCGAAACAGTATTGAGCGTCGCTCGGGCAGTCAGAAAGCCAACTTCAGTCCAAACAAGATCTGCCGCGGATTGAACGCCGAGGTGAAGCTGAGCGGATCTCCCCTCCTGAAATCACGATTCCGCTGGCCGGTGAGCCGCACCGTGCCGCTCTGATAGTCCGGCGCCGCCGGATCCGCACCAATGATCTCGCGCACTGCAGCGAAGTTCGTATGATTGAAAAGGTTTGAGCCGTCCGCAGAGAACTCCAGCCGCATGTCGCTGTCCGCCTTGAAGCGGAAAGCCTTGCTGATCCGCAGGTTGACACTGTGGAAGTCCGGGCCGATCCCTGTGTTTCGGCCAATGTAGAAGAGGCGATCGGTGCCCCCTCGGGTGTCGCCATTGATATCGGTCCCGGTCAGCAGCGAAAATGGAATGCCAGTGCGGATGAAGACAATCGGGCTGAGGCTCATGTCGGCAAAGACCCGCGCCAGGAAAGGCTGGCCGGCCCCGGCGTGGAATGGAGTCTGGAAGACGCCACTGAAGACGAAGTTGTGCCGGATGTCGAAGGCCGACAACGACCGCTCGGTGAAGAGCCGCGTCGGAAACGGGGGCGCGAAGGCTGAATTGAAATCGGTCTGGTCGTCAATCGCCTTGCTGAACGTGTAGTTGGACTGGAAGGAGAAGTGGTCGCTGAAGCGACGCGCGAACGACAGGGTCATCCCATGATAGATCGATGTGCCGCGTGACTCGTAGTTCGTGAACTGCGTGATGCCAGGATCACTCACTCGCCGGCAGTTATCCGCGACCTGGCATACGCGATAGAACGGGCCGAGAGCCGGGTTACGCCCGGCAGGCTGCGGGTCTGCCTCGATGTAGTTCAGCCCCACTGGCATTTGAATGTGGAGTCCGTGATACATCTGATAGGCGACTTCAATACTCAAGTTGGAACTGATCTGGCGCTGGATCCCGAGGTTGGCTTGAATCGAATAGTTGTTTTCGTAGTCCGGATCAAGCTCGAAGAGGACGCGGCCCGGCGCCCCGGCTGCAGTCGAAATCCCGAGCGCATTGATGTCGGCCTCGGTCATGATGCTGAAAGGATACTTGGACTGGGCGATGCCGGCTTGATACACCGCCGCTGCCGCCGTCGACGACCGCTGCAATCTGATTGATGTACGTTCCGCTGCCGTTCAGCACGCTGGTGTAACCGGGAATCTGCAAATAGATCGGCGAGTAAAAAATCCCGCTGCCGCCGCGCAGCACGGTCTTGTGGTCGCCCGTCAGGTCCCAGGCGAAGCCGAAACGGGGCGAAAAGTAAGTGTGATGCGGGACCGGGTCCGGCTCGCCGTCGTAGTCGATCGCGGCCGCCGACGTCGAGTGTCAAGCGGGGATGAACCTTCCAGGAATCCTGCGCAAAAACTCCCACGTAGTGACCCGTGCCGAGCCATCTCGGGTTGTTGAATCCCTGACGGTAGAGAAACGGCAAGTTGCGATTGAAGCTTTGCAGCGAAGTCAGAAGAGGAATGCCGGCCCCGGCCGCTGCAACGAAGGCCGCCTGATCGGCTGGAGATACTGCCAGCGTTACCGGATAGATGTTCGGCAAGAACTGGTATTCGCCTGCGAACCACAGATCATTCCGGAAAGTGTACTGGACCGGGCGATAGGACCCGCCGAACTTCAAAGTGTGGCTGCCCCGGGTCCAGGTGAGACTGTCCTCAAACTGGTACCGATTCTGCGTGACTACGTAGGGAGAGCCGAAGTTCCGGCCGAACGTCCCCAGGCCGCTTATCACCGTCGTAACCCGCGGATCTTCAGGCGGAGCCGTGTTCGACGAGTTGTTGGGCGAGAACTGCCCGCGCGCCTGACTCACCAGGTTGCTGCCGAAACTGTGGGTCCAGGTTACGACAGTCGAGTAATCGCGATAGGTCAGGTCGGCGCGGTTGGACGGAGAAAGCACGTTATTGGTGCCGGGGTCATCGGTGTAGTTACGAGTCAGCGTGAACCGCGCATTGAAGGAGTCGCGGTCACCGGCCTGGTAATCCACGCGTGTGTTCCAGGTGTTGAGCCGGGCAAAGCCGTTGAACGTCCCTTCGTTATCCTGCAGGATTCCGTAGGTCACCGGATAGGTCGTGGCATTGGTGGTCAGAGCGTTGCGCAGGTTCGCGGAAATCCGCCGCACGTTGGCGTCAGCCGAGGCGTCGAGCTGGCCGAGCAGCGTCAGCTGCGGAGCTGTCGTCTGCAGGAGACTGCTCTCGGTGTACGTGCGAAAGCGGGCGATGTCATTCTTCTCGCGTTCATAGTTGGTGAAGAAGAACAGCTTGTTCTTGACCACGGGTCCGCCGAAGCTGAAGCCGGGGTAGACTTGCTGATCGAAGGGTTTCTCGTCATTGAAATCAAAAGGGTCGCGCGCCGAAGTTTTCTGCGAGCGGTAGAAAACATAGGCGCTGCCATGAAAGCTGTTCGAGCCGCTCTTGAGTATGACGTTGACCGCGGTGCCCGCGGTGAACCCGAACTCGGCCGAAAAGGAGTTGCGGTTGACCTGAAATTCCTGGATCGCCTCAGGGCTGATCCCGAAACGGAGCTGCCCGGAGCCATATTCATTCTCGCCGCCATCCACGGTAACAAGATTGTTGCGACCGTTGCTGCCGCCGATGGAGAAGCCGGAAGAGGCGAAGCCGGAAAAACGTCCCGCACCCTGGACCCGTGGAGCGTTCGAGTTCGCCACCCCGGGCAGCGTGTAAACATAGGCAGTGAAGGCGCGGCCGATGTTGGGCAGGTTCTCCACCTGGTTAGTCTCAATCGTGTTGGCCTGTTGCGTGCGCTCGATTTCAATCAGAGGAGTAGACATTGTGACCACCATTTCGGTCGTCACTCCCGCCAGCTGGAGTTTGATATCGAAGTTCGCGGTTTGCCCGACCGTGAGTTGGACACCCTTGAGCGAATACAACAGGAAGCCTGGAGCCTCCACGGTCAAATCATGGACACCGGGCCGCACCAGTCTCACTTGAAACTCGCCGGTCTCATCGGTCACGGTCGTGCGACTCGTGCCCTGGTCGACACTCGTGATCGTAACGGTAGCGCCGGGGATTACCGCAACTTGTGGATCAGTCACCTTCCCTTTGACAGTGGCCGAGGAAACGTCCGCCTGGCCGAAGGCTGGGATCGAGGCCGCACACAGGAACGTGGTTGCGCTGAGGGTCCGGAAGAATCTGGTTTTCATGATGATCCTCCAAGAGAAGTCAAAGGCGGCACCGAATGGCTGATGGCAGGTAGCCTGGTCGCCGGCGTTGGTTAGGACTTCGCGAACCGAGGTTTGTCCCAAATAGCTCAAGAAGCTCTTAAAACATCTTAACCCTACACATAGGTCGGCAGCGACCTCATTATTAACATGTGCCCCGCCAGCGCTCACCAAATCCCGGCCTGAGAGGCCGGGAGGCAGCAAGACCCGTAGTTCGAGGGCCGAAGGCGGCACTACGACACAGGTTTTTTGTGCCGGTTCTTCGGACCTCCATGCATCTCCACCACAAGCCACGCCCTGCCGGGCGTGGCAGGCCCGTAGGGCCGATAGAGCGTAGCCCGGCCGTAAGGCCGGGGAAAATCGGGTCTCACAACCATGAGCGCCGAAGGTGCGGCACAGTCGGAGTGCCGGTCCTTCGGACCTCGGACTCGGGGTCTTCCAGTCCCCCGCCCTCACGGGCGGGGCTATTCACTGCCGGGCCTTCGGCCCTGGTTAACGGCGCCCGAGCTTCTGTTCTGCCAAATTTCCAAAGTCCATGCCCCGCCCTGACGGGCGTGGCTACTCACTGCACGGCCTTCGGCCCTGGCTACCGGCACCCGAGCTTCTGGCCTGTGAAATGTCCAAAGTCCACGCGACGAGTCTCTGAAGACCGCGCCAGCTACGCACTCCAAAGCGTCTGGAGTGCGGTCGCTTGCGCATACCGCGGCTGCGTGAAACAGCTGAAAAGAGGCGTGAACGCCGAAGGGGGCCGCACTAATTACCGTAAGGTTCAGCGCAAGCTTGCGCACTCCGGGTCATCTTCGCGTAGTATATGTCTGAGTTTCTTGATACTCAAACGGCGTTTGTCACTCAACCCAAGCCTGGAGGGAACGGACATGGTCCGACGAATCACTCTCTCTGTTTTGCTCTGCCTGACGTCGGCGACGTGCACGGCCTTCGCTGAGGAGAAGGCTTCGCATGACTACTTTACGACCGCGGACGGCGTGAAGATTCATTACATGGTCCAGGGAAAGGGGACGCCGGTCATTCTGATTCACGGCTATACCGGCAGCGCGGAAGGGAACTGGTTCCGGAACGGCATCGCCGAAGCCCTGGCAAAGAACCACAGGGTTATTGCGCTCGACTGCCGCAACCACGGCAGGAGCGACAAGCCCCAGCCGGGCGGGCCGGGTCGGGCCGAAGACGTGATCGAGCTCATGGATCACCTGAAAATCCCGAAGGCTCACTTCCACGGCTACTCGATGGGCGGCGGAATCGTGGGACGGCTCCTGGCCCTGGTCCCGGATCGTTTCATAACGGCCGGCTTCGGTGGATCGGGCATTCGCGAAACGGATCCCGCATGGACCGCGAAGGTGCCCCCCGACAAGGAAGGTCGAGACCCGCAGGAGGATGAGGCGAGTCGCAACCTTCGGATCCGTCGAGCCATGGATCTCGGGATGAGCCGCGAAGAGGCTGAAAAGCGAGCGGCCGAGCCGCCGCGAACTCCGGGAGCCGCCACGACTGCGCCGGCCGGCCCTTCTCCGTCTGCCGCTCCCCGGCCCACGGCTCCGCAAATCGATCTCACGAAAATCACGATTCCGGTGCTGGCCATCAACGGCGAGTTTGACCGGCCCTATGCCAAGACCTATCGCATGTGGCGAGAATTGCAGAATTTCACGAACGTGATACTGCCGGGAAAATCGCACCTGACGGCTATTGCGGCGCCCTACATGCCCAAGGAATATCTCGAGAGCGTCGTCCGATTCATCGATGCCAACGACCCGAAGAAGTGAAGAGCGGTAGGGGTAGAGAGGTTGTTTCAGGTGTGGCCCGATTCATTCTGGATGACCCGGGGACTATCGTCATTTTCTGGGTAACCAAACCCGGAAACGAGAGTCTATAGGAACATGACAAATCTGCTCGCGGACCTCCGTTACTCCTTGCGCACGCTGCGCCGCAGTCCGCTGTTTGCTGCGGTCGCCATCTTTTCCCTGGCCCTGGGTATCGGCGCAAATACGGCGATCTTTACCTTGATTGATCAGATTGTGTTGCGTCAGCTGCCGGTGAAAGACCCGGAGACCCTGGTGATGCTGTACCAGCGGGGGCCGCATAACGGCAGCAACATGGGAAGCCGCATGCACTCCTACCCTATCTATCAGGACTACCAGCAGAAGGGCGCGCCGCTGGCCGAGGTTTTATGCCGCCGGCTGATGAACTCGTCGGTCAGCGTTGATAATCAAACCGAACGCGTCGATGCCGAAATGGTCTCTGGCAATTTCTTCACTATGCTGGGAGTGAAGGCGGCGGCGGGGCGGGTCTTCAGTTCAGAGGAAGACGACCGCGTGTACCAGGGACATCCAGTGGTGGTTCTGAGCTATGCCTACTGGTCCGCCCGCTTCCGCAAGGATCCGGCGGTCATCGGCAAGAAAATCCTGGTCAATAACTATCCGATGACCATCGTGGGGGTGTCCGAGGCAGGCTTTGCCGGCCTCGACCCGGCGCAATCACCCCAGATTCGGGTGCCGATTCTCATGAAGCCGGTGATGGTGCCCGAATGGACCTGGTTGCAACATGATGATCGCCGGGCGCGCTGGGTGCAGGTGTTTGCGCGATTGAAGCCCGGCTATACCGCAGAGTCGGCAGAGGCGCCCATGCAGGCGTTGTTTCGGCAGATTCGCGAATATGAGATGACGCTTCCGGCCGCCGGTAAGTGGTCGGCCTACTCGCGCGAACAGTTTCTGAAAGGCACGCTGCATGTGGAGCAGGCCGCGACTGGATATTCCAATCTGCGCAACGATTTCTCGAGAGCGCTGATGGTGTTGATGGGTATGGTTGGGTTGGTGCTTCTGATCGCCTGCGCCAATGTCGCCAATCTTCTGATCGCGCGGGCCTTCGCCAGACAGAAAGAAATCTCCGTGCGGCTGTCGCTGGGCGCGTCCCGCGGCTGTCTGGTGCGCCAGTTACTGGTGGAGAGCATGGTGTTGTCGCTGGCCGGCGGCGTGGCGGGCGTCCTGCTTGCGTTTGCGATGACGCGCGGACTGCTGGCGCTGGTTCCCGTCGAAGGGAATCCGCTGCTCATTCGGCCGGAACCGGATGCGCGCGTTCTGATCTTCACGGTGGGGGTAACCGTTCTCACGGGATTGATCTTCGGCCTGGTTCCCGCGCTGCGCGCAAGCCGTCCGGATCTGTGGACCACGTTGAAAGACACGGTCGGGTCCATTGCCGGGTCGGGCGGTGGCTCCTTGTTTTTGCGCAAGGGATTGATTGCCGCGCAGGTGGCGTTAAGTTTCCTGCTGTTGTTTGGCGCCGGACTCTTCGTGCGCAGCCTTCAGAATCTGAAGACCACCGACACCGGCTTTGACCAGATGAATAATCTCGTGACGTTTCAATTGGCGCCGGCGCTCAATGGATACGACAAGGCCGCGCACGGTGCATTTCTATCGCGAACTTCTGGAGAATATCCGCGCGCTCCCGGGCGTCAAGTCCGCGGGTCTGGCATCCGTGCCCGTGCTGCACGGATGGGAGTGGGACAGCACCATGTCCGTCCAGGGGCATCAGGCCAAAGATGGGGAAGACATGCAGGCGTTCATGAACGCCTTGTCGCCGGGCTATTTCCAGACCATGGGAATTTCGGTTCTGGAAGGGCGTGATTTTGACGCCCGTGACATAAAGGAGAATTCCAAGGTCGCCATCGTCAACCGCCGCTTTGCCCGACATTTCTTTGGCGAAAAGAGCGCCCTCGGGCGTCACCTGGGGTGGGGCGGCGGTCCCGACACGAAGCTCGAGATCGAGATCATTGGAGTAGTCGCGGATAGCCTCTACGAAGGTCCGCGGGAAGGTGTGCGGCGGCAGGTCTTCCTCCCCAACTGGGGCAACGGCTCCGTGGGATTCTATGTGCGGATAGCCACCGGTTCGGAATCGGCCTACAAGGCGATGCGCAACGAAGTGAAGAAGCTGGATCCATCCCTGCCCGTGTACGGACTGAAAACACTGGAGGCGCAGCTCGACGAAACGCTTCTCACCGAACGGCTGATCGCGCTGCTGTCGGCCGGTTTCGGTTTCCTCGCTACTGCCCTCGCGGCCATCGGCCTCTACGGCGTCATGGCGTTTGTGGTCGCGCGACGCACGAAGGAACTGGGCGTGCGGCTCGCCCTGGGAGCGCAGCGGAGCTCGGTGATCTGGCTGGTGATGAAGGAAGTCCTTTTGCTGTTGGTGATTGGATTGGGCGTCGGAGTTCCTTCGGCCCTGGGGTTGGGGCGATTTGTAGCGAACCAGCTCTATGGCATCCAGGGGAGCGATCCCGCGATTGTGGGCACCACGATCATGATGCTCGCGATCGTCGCCGCGGCCGCCGGGATGATCCCAGCCAACCGCGCCAGCCGCATCGATCCGATTCAAGCCCTTCGCTTCGAGTAAGCGATTTTTTCGACAAGGTTCTTGGCGTGTCTTTGTGGTTAGCGCTGCGAACGAAACACCACAAAGACCCGAAGACACCAACTATTCCTTGGTTTCGGCGAATGGGCCGTCCATGATAATCGCTTTGCCGCAGTAACCGCTCTTCCGAAGCCCATCGTCATTGGCGAAGCCCTCTTCCATAAAAGTGCTGTCCTCGCTTTCGGGCATTCTGTCCAATTCCTTCTCGTCATAGTATCCAAGACACATGATTCCCTCGTTTTTTACTTGAGCCCGGTTGTTCCCGACGATCCTCCTCATGCGTTACCTTGTGGATTGCGGCGACGCACGACGACGAGTGAGGTGTCGTCGATCAAGTGGCGGGGAGCGGCGAAATCTTGAACCGCGCCCAACACCGAAAACAGCACGGCATCGGCCGAGCCGGTGCGCGCGAGGCGCAGTTGCGCCTCGATGCGCTGATAGCCGAATTCCTGGTCGGCGTTGTTGCGTGACTCGAGGATCCCATCGGAGTAAGCCAGCATCACGTCGCCGGCGCGCAGTTCCACGCGTCCCCTGGCGAAGGAAGCCTCAGGGACTGCGCCCAGCAGCGTTCCACCTTCCGAAAGCAACTCAAGTTGACCGTCCGCGCGCAACAGCAGCGTGGGAGGATGGCCGGCGCTGCAGTAATCGAGCCTTCCCGTGGTTGAATCGAGCACTGCCAGGAACAAGCTGGCCAGCGGCGCGCCGGATGACATCCGGCAGAGCTCGCGGTTCACGCCGGTCGACGATTGCCTGCGGGCTCAGGGCTTGCGGCCGCGTGCGCGCCAACCAGCCCGACCAGATAAGTGGTCCACATCCCTGCCGCCAGACCCTTGCCGCAGATGTCACCCAGGGCGAGGATGGTGCCGCCGCTTGTCTCCTCCAGGGTGAAAAAGTCACCGGGCAAGTAGCGAACGGCAAAAATCTCGCTGGCAATGTCGAAGTCGCCGTGCCGCACCAGACGCGGGGCGCACAGGCGCCGGTGCACCTGCGCAGCTTCGAAGAGTGCGGTGTGAAGATCGGCGTAATCCTTCTGCAGTGCCGCGAGCTTCAGCTCCAGCTCCCGGTAGCGTCCCCGATTACCTGAGATCTGGCGTCGGGGCGGAGACGACCTGGATATCGCCCGCCTGCCCTGCCAAGAATCCTGATTGACTCATGAGACGTTGACCTCATTCGACGAACTTGTAGCCGGTGCCGTGCACGGTCAGAATGAACCGCGGCTCCTCGGGATTCGGTTCCAGCTTCTGCCTGAGGTGAACGATGTGGGTGTCGACCGTGCGCGTGCTCGGGTAGTTCTCGTAGCCCCACACCGCATCCAGCAGGCGGTCGCGGCTAAGCGTTTCCGCAGGATGGGAGATGAAGTAGACCAGCAGCGCGAACTCCTTCGCCGAGAGCTCGACGGGCTTGCCGGCGCGTCGCACTTCATTGCCACGGATGTTGACCTCGACGTCGCTGAACCGATACATCTCGGGAGCGCGCGCCTGCAGCGAGGCGCGTCGCAGCACCGCTTTCACGCGCGCTATGAGTTCGCGGATGGAGAATGGCTTGGTGACGTAATCATCGGCGCCCAGCTCCAGGCCCACAACCTTGTCGATTTCCTGGCCGCGCGCGGTCAGCATGATGATGGGGACGGACGGCCGCTTGGCCTTCACCCGCTTGCAAACCTCGAGACCGCTCATTCGTGGCATCATCACGTCCAGCACCACGAGATCGGGATCATCCGCCAGGGCGCGCTCGAGCCCTGACTCTCCGTCGTCGGCGCTGATCACGTCGTAGCCCTCGTACTCAAAGTTGTCGCGCAGACCGGCCACCATGGCGGGTTCGTCCTCGACGATCAAAATGCGGGTTTTCCTGCCCGAAGTCGCGCTCCGTATCGCTTCTGTGCGCTGGCTTGGCTAACGCCGGATCGGGCGCCGGTCGGGCGGCCGTTTGGTTGCCCGGAGAAGTCGGTTCTCGTTTTTGTCATGCCGTTGCCCCTGATGCTGCCCCATTGGCCGGCTGCTGGGTAGCCGCCGCCAGCGGCAGCGAGAGAGTGAACTTACTGCCTTTCCCCGGTGCGCTTTCCACCTCCACCTCTCCACCATGCGCGTGCGCGATGTGGCGGACCAGCGACAGGCCCAGGCCGCTTCCCTTTGTGTTGTGCACCAGCGGGTCGCCGGCCCGGTAGAACTTCTCGAAAATCTTCGACTGCTCGCTGCGCGCTATGCCGATGCCGCGATCCATGACCTCGAGCTTCAAAACGCTGTCTGCCCGGTACAGTTTCACGCCCAGGAACTTTTCGTCACTCGAGTATTTCAGCGCGTTGTTGATCAGGTTGACGAGCGAACGCGCAATGGCTTCCCGGTCCACACGCACCGGTGGGATGCTCGAGTCGATGCTCTGCTCAAATAAGAAACCCTGTTGTTCGATCTGGTAGCGATACGCGTCGAGCGTATTGCCCACGAGTTCGGCGATGTCGGTCTTGCGGAAGTCGTACTCCTTGCGTCCGGCCTCGATGCGGGAGAAATCAAGGATGTTGTTGATCAATGCGCTCAGCCGCTCGCTTTCCTTGCGGATGATGCGGTAATACTCTTCCATCTTTTCCTGGGTCTTGATGCGGCCAAGTTCGAGCGTTTCCGCGTAAAGCCGGATCAGCGACAGCGGAGTCCGTAGTTCGTGCGACACGTTGGAAACGAAATCGGACTTCAGGCGAGCCAATTCCACCTCCTTGCTGACGCTGCGGTAAGTCAGCGCCAGGCCGCCGACCACGAGCAAGGAAAGAACGCCGAGGATGAGAAAACCGCGCTGAACCAACGCCCGGCCGATCGCATCGACGCTCGTACCCTCGTACTTGATCCCCAGCGCCAGCCCACGAAAAACATCTTCGAGGTTGCGCGTGACCTCGGGCTCCCCTTCTTTCCAGCCGGCCGAAGCGGCGAGCAGCTTGCCTCCGGCGCCCTCCCTCGTGGTCCACGGGATAGACCATCATGGCAAGCCGGTTTCCGCCTTCCTCAGTCGATTTAGGTGCGATCAGCTCCTCGAGCATCTGCGGAAAGAAGGTTTGTTTCAGGTAATTGGGTTCGAAGACGGCGCCGCCTAATACGATCCGGTCCTTGGAAAGCCGCGGCAAACGTGAAGAAGACTGTGGTCATGAAAGCATCGCCCCCGGCCCGCTTTGCTTCAAAGCTGTAGCACCACATGGGCCGGTTCCTCTTGTGGATCCCTTCCAGGATCATCTTGGCGTCGATGCCGAGCCATCCACCGAACATTCTGGAAAGGCGCTCATGCTCCTCATGAAAGTCGTGGTTATGCATCTGCTGCGGCTGTGAACGAAACAGGAAGCCTTTCTGGGCGTCGAAGAGGAACACGTGCGCCAGCCAGGGACTCCTTGGACAAGACCAGGTCAAGCTTATTTTTCAGGTCAAGCTTATTTTTCTTGTCCGGCTCCGTGTCGTTATCCGGAGACGGGAAAAGATCCCTCACCTCTTCCGTCATCGTGTAAACCTTCTGATTCATCTTCTTCTCGGAGATGGCGAGCATGTCCTGGAAGTCACGGTGAATGGCGGCCTCCAGCGCTTTGTCGCGCTTGATGGATTTCAAGTGGTGGAAATTGACATAGATGAGCGCCGCCGCCGGCAGCATGACCGCCAGTTCCAGCGTGAGCATGAGCCGGAACCGGTTGTTGCCCCTCCAGAACTTTTTCACCCAGTTGCCCATCCGGTTCTCCTCGACCCCTTCGACCTCATTTCAGCCGCAAACCCTGCGGCATACGAACGAAGCATACACCGGTTGCATGTCGAGATGTGTCAAGGGGAGGTAAAAAGATGTCAAGGATTTGTAAACTTGCTCTCTTTCCTGCGCGCAACCATGTAGGAGATGAGGCCGGAGCGGCTGAACGTGGCGAGCAGCCCGCTGGAAGCACGGCCCCGGACAGCGGAGCCATCAGCTGCTCGCGCTCAGCGAATCCTGGATCTGCTTCGATAGCAATCGGAACTCATGCCGACGGCCGCGCTGAATTCTCGGTGGTGTTAGAGGGCGCCTTTCAACGGAGGTCTCGTCCTCAGCAGGCCGACTCCCAACGTGATCACACCCAGCGCGAGAACCGCCGCGCCGACGTAGGCAATCTGGATAAGACCGTTCGGTTTCGTGGCATCCGGCGACAGGACGGAGAAAAAGAACGCAAACGGCACGATGATCGCAGCCGCCGGTAGGCTCGTTCGCACAAACCACCTGGCTCTTGCCGACAAAACCGCTTCGTCCACATAGCGGAGCGCTACAAGGGACAGGAGCAGAAACACGCCCGCATGCGCGTGACCGGCCCGCCAGAGATCCTGCCGGAGTTTGTTCGCCATGTATTCGGGCGTCCCGATGAGTAATGTCAGGATGCTCACACCCCCGATCATGACGGTCGGCAAAATTACCAGGAGGATTCCCGCCATTCTTCTGGACTCGGAACTCATGGACATCTCCTCTCATAGGTGGGGAAATTATTCATCCATCAGTTTACCCAATCATTCACGACTCTGGTCAGGGGGGTTTTCAAGATTAACATCTCTCATATCGTAAAATCGTGCTTTGCGTCTATCTTTCCAATCTTCCTCAGATTCTTTCACCGTGACTTCTCTCGCGCTGGCAAAGAAGCTTTGGTGAAGCTGATCGCTGAAAGCTGAAGGCTGAAAGCGTCACGCGTACCTTGACTACGGTTGCTGTTGATGAACGCGGTGTGTCGGACCTGCTCGTCCCGAAGCGCTACGATTACGCTTTGAAAAACGCCAGCAGATCCGCGTTGACTTCGTCCTTTTGGGTCGAGCACAGTCCGTGGGACCCACCCTTGTAGACCTTAAGTTGCGCGTTCTTGACCAGCTTCGCAGAGGGCATGGCGGAGTTGTTGATCGGGACGATCTGATCATCGTCACCGTGGATGATAAGGGTCGGCACGTCGAACTTTTTGAGGTCTTCGGTGAGGTCCGTTTCGGAGAATGCTTTGATGCAGTCGAAGGCGTTCTTGAAACCGGCCTGCATCCCTTGAAGCCAGAACGAATCCCGCAAGCCTTGCGAGACCTTGGCGCCGGGCCTGTTGGCGCCGTAGAAGGGAGTGGTGAGGTCCTTGAAGAACTGCGAGCGGTCACTCAGGACGTTAGCGCGGATGCCGTCGAACACGTCGATCGGCAAGCCACCGGGATTGGCCGCCGTCTTCAGCATCAGGGGCGGCACCGCGCCGATCAGTACGGCCTTGGCCACTCGTTTCGTGCCGTGACGGCCGATATAGCGAGTGACTTCGCCGCCGCCGGTCGAGTGACCAACAAGGATTACGCTCTTCAGGTCGAGCGTTTCGATGACCTTCGCCAGGTCATCGGCATAGGTATCCATGTCGTTGCCGTTCCACGGTTGACTCGAACGGCCATGGCCGCGACGGTCATGCGCGATGCACCGGTATCCACGAGAGGCCAGGAACAGCATTTGGTCTTCCCATGCGTCCCCCGTCAGCGGCCAGCCATGGCTGAAGACTACGGGCTGTCCTGTTCCCCAGTCCTTGTAGTAGAGCTCGATAGGTTGCGAATTCTCCTGACCGACAACGATTCTGCTCATCGCGTCCTCCATGTTTTTTTGATGATTCGAAAATCCGCATCAGCGCTTGTCTTTCCTTTGGGCAATTGATGACCTTTCTGCCTTGGGCCCTCACAGGCTGCCGAGGAAGCGAACGGCATCAACCGGGCTCACTTCGTCCAGGTTCACAAACTGGCTTGAGCCGGGCAATTAACATACGTCTTTGAGTTGCGCGGGTGCAACGTCCTCTTGAACACATCCCCCAAAGCATGCGGGCTCGGCGACAAGGGGGTTGACTGATCCATGAACAACGAATCGGAGACTTCTGGCCGGCAGAGTTACAAAATCTCGACAAGCTCCACCTTGCGATCACGACTGCCCTGGATAAACTCGTTGGGACCGCCGGCCCGACGCTGAGCGCATGTTATGCGTACTTCTCAGTACGCTTACCTTGAGAGGAGCGTATTTTCCCGATACCATCCATCAATGGAATATCGGATCTCGCTCACTGAGAGTGCAAAGAAGGACATCGCTCACTTCGAAACGTATGAGCAACGCCTGATCGTAGCCGGGATCATCGCTCACTTAAAGACGGATGCAGAAACCAGAACAAGAAGGAAGAAGCCGTTGAGACCGAACCCGATCGCTCCATGGGAACTCCGAATCGAGAGGTTCCGAGTGTTCTACTCAATTGAAGGGGGTAATAGTGTGAAAGTTGTTGCCGTCGGACGATAAGGAGCACAATGACCTCTTTATTCAAGGAAAGAAGGTGCAACTGTGAAGACCGTGAACCTAAAGAAAGAATCACCCTCAGTGGGTGAGCTTTTGGCGATGGCTCGGAAGAAGTCAGTATTGCTGGTCTCTAAGGATGGTGCGACCTTCGTGCTGGAGGAAGCTGATGAGTTTGACCGAGAAGTGGCTGAATTAGGTAGCAGCGAAAAGTTCATGAGATTCTTGAAGAGAAGATCAAAGGAACAGGCGGTGACATCGATCGAACAATTTGCAGCGGGTCTGACTGAGAATAACACCGCGCTGCAGCCGACGAGCCGCGCGCGAGCTAAATCCAAGTCGTAAGGATCGACTGCGCGGGCTCGCTAAGGGTTTTCCTGATACCGCCCGACCGATGCCTCGTAAAGAGTAAAGAGCGATGTAACCGATTCTAAGAGACAAAGACGCAAAGCCTACCGAATCCCGATTCCTCGACTGGGAGACCCAAACGAGTCGCCGCAGCCCTGGGGCGCGACAGATGCATCGCGGCTGAACGCCAAAGCCGCCAAACCCCCGCAACGAATCACCGTCCGCCCCCAAAGGCCTCGTCTTGCGGCCTGCGAGCTTCATACTAATTCGTCGCAATCCTGACCATGCTGTAGGAGCGCGGTGGCATCCTGAGGGTCATTTTCGCGCCGGCTTTCGGAGGGTCGAGCGGTTGTGGCGCGACCTGAGTGGGTTTCTCAAAAGTATTGAACGCTTTGAGATCCGAACCCGTCAGGGTTTCGCAGCCGAGCACCCGCGTTGGGGTTATGTCGCGCCAATCCAGCATCAGCTCGCGTTCCGATTGCAGGTCGCGATTCAGCATGAACAACGTGATCTGACCATTTTTCGGGTTCATGGTAGCGGCAATATCGAGGAACGGCACCTGCTCGTCACGCGCAAAATCGGCCCGGAGCCCTTCGGGTTTGATGCGGTAGGTTTCAGATTCGACGCGCACATCGAGAACCTTCCCCTGAGCGTGCTTGAGCGCCCACCCATAGGGATGATAGATGCTCTGGCGCAGAACCGAAGTCTCGTTGGTTACCAGGGGCGCAATGACGTTGACGATCTGAGCGATACACCCGACGCGCACACGCTCCGCCTGGCGTAGCAACGTGTTCACAAACCCGCCGACCAGCAAGGCATCTTCGAGGTTGTACACTTCTTCCAGCAACTTTGGCGCAAAAGCCCGTTTGCCGTCCCGGAAAGGGGCGCTCCGGGCGCGATACCAGATATTCCATTCGTCGAATGAAAGCCAAAGACGCTTGGGCGACTTCAGCAGTCCCTGCACATAGTCGCAAACGGCACCGACTTCGTGAATCTGTCTTTCCATGTCCAGATTCATGGCGAGAAAACGCTCGGTGCTGTTGCCGGTCAACTGCTCCGTGTTGCCGTAGTAATTGTGCAGCGAGATTCCGTCCACCTGATCGTAACACTCTTCGAGGACCTCGCGATCCCACACCAGGTACGTCGGCAGAATCGTGTTGCTCGATCCGCAGGCGATGAGTTGAAGCGATGGATCAATGACTCGGATTTGGCGCGCGGCATCCCGCGCCTTGCGGCCATATTCGCGAGCGGTCATGTGTCCCATCTGCCAGGGGCCATCCATTTCATTGCCCAGGCACCAGTAACGCACGTTGTGCCCTTGATCGTAGCCGTGCGCGCGACGTAGCTCGCTCCATTTTGTGCCTCGGTCTACGTTGCAGTACTCAACGTAAGCGACGGCCATTTCCGCCGTCCCGGTACCGAGGTTAAAGCCGAGCAGCGGTTCCGTGTTGACCAACCTGCACCATTCGATGAATTCGTTGGTCCCGAATTGATTCGTCTCAAGCGAATTCCAGGCGCGCTCCAGGACGGTTGGCCGCTTGTCCTTCGGGCCGACTCCGTCCAGCCAGTTGTAGCCGGAAACAAAATTTCCGCCGGGATACCGCATGATCGGCACGTCGAGATTCTTGATTTCCGCGGCTACATCGGTGCGAAACCCTTTTTTATCGGCGAGCTTCGACCCGGGTTCATAGACGCCTGTGTAAATGGCCCGCCCGAGATGCTCCAGGAAGGCGCCCAGAAGCCGTCGATCGAGGTCGGATCGATGTCTTTCCGAATGGATGATCGCTCGCGCCGGCCCTTCGTCTGGGAGTAGCCAAGACTGGCTGACCAGGGTTCCGCAGCCAGCAGCGCGCCGGAAGAGAGAAGTTGTTTGAGAAACTTTCGCCGGTCGTTTGTTTGCATGACACCTCCCTCTGCTCGCGAAAGACCCCGTGGCGATGCATGAAATGAGGGCGCGATCTCAGGTGGTGCGGTTTTCAACAATCGCGTTTCCGCCCGGAAACCTGACCGCTTCATCACGTCCAAGGTACAGCAGAAAGCAAAATGGATCTACTGGGCACTGATGGCACGTTTTGTTGCTGATTGTATCATTTAGGATGTGCGGGACGGGGCCGCCAACTCGACTTGATCGCCACGGGGCAGTGAGGTTTCGGCGAAAGGGGACGACTTGAGCTACAGGACGCCGCTTCCGCGTGCTGACTTACGCGGTAGGGTGCAGCGCGATTAGCGTGAGGCATCGGCAATGACCTGCATCAGGGCAACGCTATCGCGGTGTCAGGTTGTCATTGCGGTGAGCGGAGTCCAATTTCACTCTGGGAGTCGATAGATTTCGATCCCTTGCATCGGATAGTGCTTCACGTTGTCGGTGGCGAGCACAAGCCTGTTGACCATCGCGACAGCAGCAATTGTGACATCAGCCAGAGAAAGCGTTTTACCCTTCCGGGCCCACTCACGCTTGAGTAGCCCTGCCTGCCGTGCGATTTGGCGGGTAATGTCATAGTATTCGAGGCTGCTCAGAAGTTCTTCCGTGAGATTAGCCTCGTGCGGACGCATCCCTGCATAGACCTCGGTAACATTGACACCGCAGCAACCGAGCATGTCTCCTTTACGAACGAGCTCTGCTAACAGCGCTTTCCTATCCCGCTTGCCGTTCAGGGCATCGATGATCACGGAAGTGTCGAGAAGGTACATAGCCATGGCAGCTTAGGCCCGCCCTTTGCGGCGTTTGTCATCCTCCCTCCGGATCTGAGAAACCCAGCTCGCAGCACCGCCCTTCAGTTCAGGGTGGTCTTCGTCCTTCCAACTTCCGCTTGCAGCTTCAAGAGCGTTGAGTAGGCGCAGCCGTTTAACTTCTGTCAGGGCCGCACGAACCAGGAAATCACTGCGACCCCGCTTCCCAACCAGACTGTCGATTTCGTCAACGACCTCTTCGGGAATAACGACATGCGTGCGTTTGCCAGCCATAAATATTTCCTATCAAAATGGCAAGTATACATGTAAGACTTGGTGCCTCGGTAGACACACTTCCTTGTCCCAACAGTCGTTGGGTTTGTACATTCCGCGGGCGCGGCAGCAAGCAGCCGTACCACAAGGCGCACGCTAGCAAGCTTGCGCACTCCAAAAGGCGTAATCGGAGTAAAGTCTTCGCGTCCTGGCGGTGGATTTCACAGGCTCGCCGCAGAGGGCAAGATGACGCTCGTCAAAGGCCAAGCCATCATGGTAACTTCTGAATTGTGCCGACCGTACAACCAGCGACGATCATCAGGCTGCTGCTTTCGACTTGCGGGTTCTTAGCCCTGCTTCCTCTGCAGCCCCGGGTGGGAACCGCCCAGGACGACAAGGTGGACTTCAATTTCCACGTCCGGCCGCTGCTCTCCGACCGCTGCTTCCCCTGCCATGGCCCGGACGAGAAGTCGCGCATGGCCAAGCTGCGGCTCGATTCGAAAGAAACCGCTTTCAAGGCTCTCGCCGGAGAGATGTTCGTCATCAAGCCCGGGGATCCGGGCAAGAGCGAGGTCATACGCCGGCTCACTTCAACCGATCCGGCCCAGATGATGCCGCCGCCCTGGAGCAATCTCGCGGTGAGTCCGGAAGAAACCGACCTGATCCGCCGCTGGATCCAGCAAGGGGCCGAGTTCAAGCCGCACTGGTCCTTCATTCCGGTGGAGAACGTACAGATTCCGGAGGTAAAGGATCGCAAATGGCCGCGGAATGCCATAGACCGATTCGTGCTGTCGCGGCTCGAGCCGGAGACTCTGCATCCCTCGCCGGAGGCTTCGCGGGAGACGCTGATTCGCCGCCTCAGCTTCGATCTCACCGGCCTGCCGCCGGGATTGGCGGACATAGATGCGTTCGTCGGCGACAAGTCACCGGACGCGTACGATAAGCTGGTTGATCGTCTCCTGGCCTCGCCTCATTACGGTGAACGCATGGCCAATGACTGGCTCGACCTGGCGCGCTATGCCGACACCTATGGGTATCAGGCGGACGTGGACCGCGACATGTCGCCGTGGCGCGATTGGGTCATCCGCGCGTTCAACGAGAATCTTTCCTACGATAAGTTCATTTTCTGGCAGCTGGCCGGCGATCTGATCCCGGGCGCGACTCACGAGCAACGCCTGGCCACCGCATTCAATCGCCTGCATCGCCAAACTAACGAAGGCGGAAGCGTCGAGGAGGAGTTCCGCACCGAATACGTCGCCGATCGCGTACACACGATGGGTACGGCGTTCCTCGGGCTCACGCTGGAGTGTGCCCGCTGCCACGACCACAAGTTCGACCCGATCAGCCAGAAGGATTACTATCGTCTCTTCGCCTTCTTCAACAACATCGACGAGTCCGGGCTGTACTCGCACTTCACCCAGGCCACGCCCTCGCCCACGCTGCTGCTGTACCGCGACGGCGTCGAAGCCAGACAGAAAGAGTTGAGGCACAAAATTGCCGGGGCCGAAGCTGGACTCGACAAGATCCAGGCCGCGGCTCGCGGCCGCTTTGAAGAATGGCGGCGCAGCGCGGGAAAGGATCTCTCCGCTGAAGGGGGAGTCTCCGCCTTCACCTTCAATGAAATCACCGGCAACAAGACAGCAAACTCGATTAACCCGAGCCTGCCCGCCGAACTCGTCGATGGTCCCATCCTTGCGGAAGGGCGCCAAGGCAGTGCGATCAAATTCAGCGGCGACAACTCTGTCATCTGCAAGGGGAGTGGAGCCTTCAAGCGCACCGATCCGTTCAGCTTCGTTCTGTGGCTGAAGCCCGCCGCGCAACAAGCGCGCGCCGTCATCTTCCATCACTCTCGCGCATGGACCGACTCCGGCAGCCGCGGCTACGAGCTCGTGCTGGAAGACGGCAGGCCCAACTTTGCCCTGATTCATTTCTGGCCCGGCAACGCAGTCTCTGTGCGCGCCAAGGACGCGATCCCCCCGAATGTCTGGTCTCACCTCACCGTCACCTACGACGGTTCCAGCAGGGCCGCGGGCTTGAGTATCTATCTCAACGGCCGGCCGATGGCGCTCGAAGTCGTGCGCGACAACCTGTTCAAGGACATCGTGCACCGCAAGGAATGGGGCGACACGGACATCGATAAAATCGAGCTCACGCTGGGCGCGCGCTTCCGGGACTCGGGTTTCAAGAACGGCCTGGTCGACGACTTCCAGGTGTTCGACCGACGCCTCACGTCACTCGAAGCCAGATGCCTTGCGGACGCCTCGACGTTGCAGCCCGATCCCGCGGCCACAAAGCCGGATCAGGAACTGCTGGAGTATTACCTCAACCGTCATGATCGCGAGTATCAATCGGCCCTGGCTGCGCTACGGCGATTGCGCGAGGAGGAAAGCAACCTGGCCAACGATGTCCGTGAAATCATGGTCATGAAGGAACTACCGCAGCCGCGCGCCACTTTTCTGCTCAAGCGCGGCGGCTACGACGCTCCAGGGGAACGGGTTGAGCCGGGCACCCCCGAGCACGTGATGCCGTTTCCCGACGGATGGCCCCGTAACCGGCTGGGCCTGGCCCAATGGATGGTAGATCGCCGCAATCCGTTGACCGCCCGCGTGGCGGTGAATCAGGTCTGGAAAATACATTTCGGGCGTGGCCTGGTCGCAAAAGCAGAGGATTTCGGCAGCCAGGGCGAGTTGCCCACGTATCCCGAGTTGCTCGATTGGCTGGCCGGAGAGTTCATGACCGGCGGATGGAATCGCAAGATGCTTCACAAGCTCATTGTGACATCGGCGACTTACCGGCAAGCGTCGCGAGTCAGCCCCGACCTGCTCGCCCGCGACCCCGAAAACCGGCTGCTGGCGCGCGGTCCGAAGCATCGGCTGCAGGCCGAACAGATCCGCGACAACGCCCTGGCGGCAAGCGGTCTGCTTGTCCGCAAGATCGGCGGCCCGAGCGTGAAGCCTTACCAGCCGGCGGGACTGTGGGAAGAATCCGGGACGCACAAGACCTACCAGCCGGACAAAGGCGAGGGTCTCTATCGCCGCAGCCTGTACACGTTCTGGCGCCGGACGTCCCCCCCGCCGTCGATGCTCAGCTTTGATGCCATGTCGCGCGAGTCATGCATTGCCAGGCGGGAAACGACCTCGACTCCGCTCCAGTCGCTGGTTTTGCTGAACGACCCGCAATTCGTGGAAGCGGCGCGAGTCATTGCCGAAAGACTGGTGCGCGAGCGCGGCGCCGACATCGACGCGCGCATAGTGGACACATTTCGCCTGCTTACGAGTCGCCGGCCGGAGCCACAGGAACGGGAAGTCCTGCGCCGGCTTTACGACGATCAACTGACGTACTTCACGGCCCACCCGGAGTCAGCCGGGAAATATCTGGCCACAGGTGAACACCCGCGCGACACGAAACTGCCGGCGGCTGACGTGGCGGCCACGGCGGTGCTGGCCGGCACCCTCATGAACCACGATGAGTTTGTGATGAAACGATGATGGAAACTGGGAAAAGAGTAGCCTGTCACCAATTCAGCCGACGGGAGGTTCTCAACCGCATCGGCTTCGGGCTCGGCGGGATCGCCGTCGCGCACCTGCTCGGAGGACGCGGCGCGCTTGGAGCGACCCATTTCCCGCCCAGGGCCAAACGGGTCATTTACCTTTTTATGAGCGGCGGGCCGTCGCAGCTTGAAACTTTTGATTACAAGCCGCTGCTCAACCAGCGCAACGGCGAGGAGCTGCCTGAATCGGTGCGGATGGGCCAGCGTCTCACGGGCATGTCCGGGAATCAGGCCACCCTGCCGCTGGCGGGTTCTCTCTTCAAGTTCCAGCAGCACGGCCAGGCCGGCGCCTGGGTGAGCGAGCTCCTCCCTCACACCGCGAAAATCGTGGACGACCTCTGCATCATCCGGTCGATGCAAACCGAGGCCATCAATCACGACCCGGCCATCACTTTTTTCCAGACCGGGTCTCAGCTTTCGGGCCGCCCCAGTATCGGCGCGTGGGTCAATTACGGCCTGGGGAGCGATAACGAGAATCTTCCCGCCTTTGTGGTCCTGATCACAAAAAAAGGTAGATCCGACCAGCCCCTGTATGCGCGCTTGTGGAGCGGCGGCTTTCTCCCATCGCGCCATCAGGGCGTCCAGTTCCGCTCCGGCAAGGATCCCGTGCTCTACCTCAACAACCCCGAGGGAATTTCCAGCGAGAGTCGGCGCCTCGCGCTAAACCGTCTGCGCGAGCTGGAAGAGATCCAGTACGAAAACGTCGCCGATGAAGAGATCAATACCCGCATCGCCCAATTCGAGATGGCTTACCGGATGCAGACTTCGGTGCCCGAAGCCATGGATACGTCGAAGGAACCCGACCAGGTCTTCGAACTCTACGGTCCGGATTCCCGCACGCCGGGTACCTTCGCGGCCAACTGCCTGCTTGCGCGGCGCCTGGCCGAACGGAACGTGAAGTTTATCCAGCTCTATCACCAGGGGTGGGACCAGCATCTTCATCTGCCATCAGGAATCCGCACGCAATGCAAAGAAACCGACCAGCCCGCGGCCGCTCTCATTCGAGACCTCAAGTCGCGCGGTCTGCTCGCGGACACGCTGGTGATCTGGGGTGGTGAATTTGGACGGACGAACTATTCGCAAGGGAAGCTTACGGCCGACGATTACGGCCGCGATCATCACCCGCGCTGCTTCACCATGTGGATGGCGGGCGGAGGCGTAAAACCTGGCACCATCTACGGCGAAACCTGCGAATTCGGCTACAACGTGGTGAAAGACGGCGTGCACGTCCACGATTTTCAAGCTACGCTGCTGCACCTGCTGGGCATCGATCATGAGCGGCTTACTTATCGCTACCAGGGACGCCGTTTTCGTCTCACCGACGTGCACGGCAAGGTCGTGAAGGGTCTGCTCGCCTGAACAACGGTTTCTTCGCGTTTCTTCGAGTCTTCGTGTCTTAGAGGTTGATTTTTGTTCCGCCGCACTAACTTTATCTTTAATCCGGATCAATCATGAAGATGGATAAGCTGGTCTCGCTCTGCAAGCGGCGAGGCATTATTTTTCAATCAAGCGAGATCTACGGCGGTCTGAACGGCTTCTGGGACTACGGTCCCATGGGAGTCGAACTCAAGCGAAACATCAAAGAGGCCTGGTGGCTCGATATGGTCACCCGCCATAACGAGTTGAATCCGCCCGAGGGGGCTCCCGAGGCCTATGCCATGACCGGGATCGACTCCTCGATCATCATGCATCCGCAGGTCTGGAAGTGTTCGGGGCACTATGACCTGTTTTCCGACCTCATGATTGACTGTCGGGAATCCAAACGCCGCTACCGGTACGACCAGGTGCGCGGCCGCTGGGTGGAAGCCAAGAGCCAGCGAATCTTCGTGGCAACGGCCGCCGAGCCTGACGAGCAGGAGGAAGATACTCGAAGGCGCGCTCTGAAGTTTTTCAACCTTCGCGAAAAGCACGCGGATCAGCTCAAGTGGGACGGCCAGTCTCTTTCCCTGGTCGAGGTGCAGGACGGCTCGCTTGTCCTGGGTCCCGACGCCAAAACGCTCGGAACGCTGACCGAGCCGCGCGCTTTCAATCTGATCTTCCAGACCCACATCGGCGCGCTGGCCGACGAACAGAGTGCGGCCTTCCTGCGGCCCGAAACCGCCCAGGGCATTTTCGTGAACTTCAAGAATGTCCTCAGCAGCTCGCGCGTCCGAGTCCCTCTGGGGATAGCGCAGATTGGAAAGAGCTTCAGGAACGAGATCACCCCTCGCAATTTCACTTTTCGCTCGCGCGAATTCGAGCAGATGGAGATCGAGTTCTTTTGCCACCCCGAGTCTTCGCACAGCTGGTATCAGTACTGGCGTGACCGCAGGATGAAGTGGTACACCGATCTGGGGCTGGCGAGTGAGCGCTTGCGCTTGCGCGAGCACACTCCCGAAGAGTTGAGCCACTACTCGGTCGGGACAGCGGACATCGAATATGCATTCCCCTTCCTTGCGGCCGGGGAGTTCGGAGAGCTGGAAGGAATTGCGCATAGGGGCGACTTCGATCTGCGAAGTCACATGGAGGGGAAACTCGACCCGCGCTCGCGCCCGCTCCAGGTCGAACTGGGACCCGATGGCAAACCCAAGTGGCGCGGCAGCGGAAAGGATCTTACCTATCGCGATGAAATCTCCGGCGAACGTTACACGCCGCACGTAATCGAACCCTCCGCCGGCGTGGATCGGGCGCTGCTCGCCTTTCTGTGCGAGGCTTACACGGAAGACCAGGCGCCGGACGAAGGCGGAAAGTTGGAACCCCGTGTGGTCTTGAAGCTGCACCCTCGCATCGCACCCCTCAAAGCAGCCATCTTCCCCCTGGTCAAGCACGGCGGCATGTCCGGCGTCGCCAGAGAGATCTACGCCGTTCTGAAAAAGCACTTCAGCGTCTCCTATGATGAGAAGGACTCGATCGGGCGCCGTTACCGTCGACAAGACGAGGTCGGCACACCCTACTGCATCACGGTCGACGGCCAGACGCTCGAGGACAACACCGTCACGATTCGCGACCGGGATTCTCTCCGTCAGTGGCGCGTAAAGGTCGACGATTGTGTCGAGGAGGTTCGGCGCCTGGCGGAGTAATCGCTGGACACGCCACCTGGCGCCCAGTGGTTCGCGCAGAGATTAGAATTCTGGCGCAGGTGGCACAGCCCGAGAGCGCATCTGAGGGTGCCGGAGTTCGCAGCAGCGAGGAGCGGTTCAAACCTGTCCCCCGACTCTCGCGCCAGAGCGTGAACTTATTTCTGCGCGAACCCCGGAACGCCGACAAACAGAAAGATGGAACCAGAAAGCAATCAGGGGCCGGAGACCGCGCCTCACGCCGCGAACGCGGCGCCGACACCGATCATGGAGCCGGTGCCAGCGGCTGAGCGCATCTCTGCGCTCGATGTCTTGCGCGGCTGCGCGCTGCTCGGCATTCTGCTCATGAATATCCTCGCCTTCGGTCTGCCGGTTGCGGCCTATCTGAACCCGACCGTTGCCGGAGGATCGTCGGGGCCGAACCTGGCGGCGTGGCTGATCCAGTATGTCTTTCTTGACGGCAAGATGCGGGCATTGTTCTCGCTTTGCTTCGGCGCGGGAGTGATCCTGCTCACGTCGCGCGGAGAAAAACGAGGGGCTGGGATAGGAATCGCCGATGTGTATTACAGGCGCACTCTATGGCTGCTGCTGTTCGGCATCCTCCACGCGTACCTCATCTGGTTTGGCGACATCCTGTACCCGTACGCCCTGTGCGGCCTCGTCCTGTTTCCCTTCAGGAAGCTTTCGCCTCGATTTCTGTTGATCACGGCCGCGCTGCTGGTTGCCGTCCTTACGGGAATGAGCATCTGGCAGGGCTATCAGTTCCGCGAAATGCGCGCCGAAGCATTGGAGGCAGAGCGCGAGGCGAAGGCCGGAAGGAAGCTTACCAGGGAGCACGAAGAAGCGAAGAAAGAGTGGGAAGACGCGCTCAAAGACATACAGCCGCCCCCGGACGAGGTGAAGAAAGAAATCGACGATTACCGCGGCAGCTATCTCTCGGCTCTCAAGCGGCGCGCGCAAATGACCATGCGCTGGCACTCGAAGCCATTCTACTTCCCGGGCATGGCCGACATGTATGCCCTGATGCTGATCGGCATGGCATTCATGAAGAAAGACGTGCTGACGGCCGGGCGGTCCTGGCGCTTTTACTTTGCCATGGCCCTGCTGGGGTATCTCCTGGGCCTGCCGGTGAACGCCCTGGCGGCCTGGCAGTCGATCCAGGTGAACTTCGAGCCGGTACGACTTCCGTTCATCTTTGCCACGTACCATTTCGGCCGCGTGGCCGTGGCGCTGGCGCACCTGGCAGTGATCATGATGGTGGTCAAGGCAGGCGCGCTGGGCTGGTTGACCCGGCGGCTGGCAGCTATCGGTCAGATGGCGTTCAGCAACTACATTTCGCATTCCTTGATCTGCAGTCTGGTCTTTTACGGCTACGGGCTCGGGATGTTTGGGCGGCTCCAGAGGTACCAGTTGTACTTCGTCGTGGCGCTGATCTGGTTGTTAAACCTGCTGTGGAGTCCCATCTGGCTAAGGCATTTCCACTTCGGGCCGCTCGAGTGGTGCTGGCGTTCGCTGACTTACTGGAAGAGGCAGCCGATGCGCAGGAAAAAAGAGCTGGCCGTGAAGCAAGCCATCGGAGAGACAGCGTAAGCCTCCGTAGTCATTGGATCCTTTCGAGAAGGAGGATTTCGGCCTTTCGGTGCAAGTGCTCCAGGAGTTTTACGTGACGGTGGTGCGAAAGGTCGAGATTCCATTGGCTCCGGAACAATCCGAGGAATGGTCGAACAGTTGGACTAAAGCTGTTCATTTCTGCACCCGGTGCTGATGTAACGTTCCCGATAGAATTGAAATAGTGAATCAACGTGTGAAGAATCGAGTCGAAAGCTCTCCGCAGAATACTGATGACCGCCGAACTTATCCTTTTGGTGTGGTTTCTCTGTTGCATAGGCGCGCAACTCCGTCTCGAAAGCACCGCTCACCGATAAGCCAAAGTAATCGCATAATCGATGGACAGCATCCACAGGATTCTCGAGAAGGTCGCTATATTGTAGGTCGTAGTACCTGCTTGGACAGGGATCCGCCGCACGAGCGATCATCATTCTCTCGATGTTGTCGCTTAACCGGCTCAAGGCGTCCCTTCCAATCGACTTAGCATTGACCGATTCACTGTATCCACTTCGGAAGTTAAGTACCAAACTACAAAACGAAGCAACGACTTCTCGCGGCTCCCGATGCAACATCACGATCCGAGCATCGGGAAAGGCTTTTAGCAAGGACTCAAGCCATCTAAGATGGTCTGGAGACTTGCGGATCCACTGTTTGCCACGATGACGCTGATGCCATTGAAGAATTTGCAGTTGAGTGCGGTAATAGGAATACGCAACCGTCATATCGTGAGAGAAATGCCAGGCGGTGTAAGTGGGGGTATTGGCGTAAATCGTATAAGAGGGGGATCGAAAACATGTCTGAAACAAGAACGTGCATTCTTCTGGATCCTCAGCACGAGCTAAGTGAATGCCCTTTAAAGCGGGTACCGCGACATGGGCGCCTTCGAGGAACTTCTCTACAGCTTCGATCTTTGACTTGACCTTATCGTCATTTTCGCCCAGTGAATAAGTGGGAAATTCTAGCTCCCACAACTCTGGCGCGCGGTTCTGTGGATTCTTGGCGAGGAGGTTGAAAAGGAGCGTACTACCGGTCCGTGGCAAACTTACGATGAACAGCGGTGCGGAAATCGACTGCTTTGCGATTTCCGGGGTCTTTCGAAGCGCCTCCTGTATCAGGAGTCGAGTGGATAGCTTGTGAAGCATGATTCCTACCAGCTTTGACCATCCGACCGTTGAGAGGTTGGCTTCTTCCTTCAGCGAATAAAGAAGAATATCCAAGGGTTCTCGGAAGTCGGGAGCGCCAAAATCATTCAGACCGGTGCGGTGGGACGCGATGTTGAGTAGTTGCTCCGATGTAATCATCCTAGCTTCTCGGCGCAGTCGCTACAGCGGCTCCTTGACCATGAGCACCTGGTCCGCTTCGACATTCTCGAGGCGTTGAACCGATCCGCTCGGCCAGGTGATCAGGCAGCGAAAGCAGAGAAGGGTCAATGCTCAGCGCTTTTTCTTCAACCAGTACTCGCGAAATGAACGCAGTCTCGGCAAGACCTCGCGATCTTTGACCTGATTGGCGGCCTCCTTGCTGGCAATCACGTCATCCAGGTGGCAGACAGGGTATCCTTCGACCTCGACTCTCCGGTCCCACGCCTTGCGAAAACTTTCGATCCCGTCAGGTGCGAACACGAGGTCCAGATCAAACGGGCCGTCTTTGAGTTGAACTAAAGCCTTTCCGCGCTCGATCTCGCCGGACTGCTGCTCTGTCAGATTAAAGCCGAGATCTCGGAGCGCAGCCACGAGCCGCCGGCCGATTCTCCGGGGAACGCTCGACAAATAAGTCTGCGTCCTGAGTCGTGTCGGGAAAGCCGAGGATGATGGCGGCGGATTTTCCTATGAAGAGATAGCGGACCTGGTAGTGTCCAAGGACGGTGCGGAGCTCCTCGGCCTGGCGATAGTCAAATACGGCCATAACCGAGCCAATCGGGAAGACAGGTCTCGCACCACCTGCGGTACTCCTCCATCGTGTCGAACGCACGGTACGCGGCGTCGTCGAGGACGGGCTTGTACGTGCGGATGAACGCATATCTCATGCGCACGGGAAGCGGCCTGCGGGCGGCCGCGTCGAATTCACGAAGCCACTCCTCGGAGATTGGTTGACCACTTGCCCCGTTGTCTCTCACGACCGCATCATAGCATACGCGTCCCGCACGGACGCGGACGCGGGGCCGGCGTTGCAAGCCGCCAGACCAAAGTCGAGCCCCTTCACGTAGCGGCCACCCGCCTAACAGTCGCTTTGGAAAAGCCGTGACGACTTCGAGTCCTGGACGCTACTTGAAATACTCGGGTTCGTTGCCCGGCTTCCATTTGATGTTGCAGCCGATGCTGGCCTTCTGGTCGCCGGGAACAGGGGTGCCCGCCAGGACGGCGTCTGCGGCGGCGCGGAGATCGGCGCCACTGACCGGGACCTGATTGCCTGGCCGGCTGGCGTCGAACTGGCCGCGGTACGCGAGACGGCGAGCGCGATCGAACAGGAAAAGGTCCGGCGTGCACGCCGCATTGAACGCCTTTGCAACGGCCTGAGAGCTGTCGACCAGGTAAGGGAAGGAGTAACCCACTTCGCGGGTTTCCTGTTTCATGCCCGCGACGCCGTCATCGGGGAACGCGACCGGATCGTTGGAATTGATCGCGATCACGGCGAGGCCGCGATCCGTGGTACTCGCGGGCGAACCGGGCGAATTCGCTCCGGATATGTTTGACGTATGGACAATGAGGACAGATGAAGGCGACCAGGAGTCCTTTGGATGCGGCAAAGGTTTCAGCGGATGTCGATTTCCCGTCCAGGTCCGGAAGCTCGAAATTGGGCACTGGAGTTCCCAGCTCGAGCATTGTGGATGATGTAGCAGCCATTAGTTACCCTCCTGGTAAGAGCGCTCCGCGCCGCCCTGAGTCTACTGCGGGGCTTTGTACCGAGCCAAGAGATATCTCACAACCCAAGTGCTGTTGTGTTTCTTCGTGTCTTTGAGTCATAGTGGTATTTGTAAGGCAGCTCTAACCCCGAAGACACCAAGAGCCTGTTTGGATCAAGCAGCGGGAGATTCTTTATGATTACCAGCCGACGCCGGTTCCTCAGCACCGCCGCGCCCGCGGCCGCCTTTACCATCTTGCCCCGCCACGTGCTGGGGGGCCGTGGGGTCGTAGCGCCCAGTGACAAGGTAAACATCGCGATCGTGGGCGCCGGCGGTCAGGGAAGAACGAACGCCCGCGAGTTGATGCGTCACGCCGACGCCCAGATTATCGCAGTAGCGGACCCGGCGCAGAATTGGGATCTCGATGCGTTCTATTTTCGAGGGGTGGCGGGGCGGGGGCCGGTGCGCGCGGAGATCGAGAAGCATTTCGCAGAGAAGACGCCCAATTCCCGCTGCGCCGAATACGAGGACTTTCGCGTGATGCTGGAAAAGGAGAAGGCGATCGACGCGATCCTGTGCGCCACACCTGACCACTTACATGCGTACGTATCGCTCCTGGCGATGCGGAAGGGCAAGCACGTGTATTGCGAAAAGCCGCTGACGCACAACATCGCCGAGGCTCGGCTCGTGGCGCGGGTGGCCAAGGAATCCGGCGTGGCCACTCAGATGGGCAACCAGGGGCATTCCAAGGACACGATACGGGAGACCTGCGAGTGGATCTGGGATGGAGCCATCGGTCAGGTGCGCGAAGTGCACGCCTGGGTTCCGACCTCGCGCTGGACCGCCGGCCTCACGGGCAAACCGAAGGATGCGAAGCCCGTGCCGGCCGGATTGAACTGGGACCTGTGGCTGGGTCCGGCTGAGCCCCACCCGTATCACCCGGTTTACGCGCCGGTGTCGTGGCGTGATTTCTGGGCCTTCGGTTGCGGAGCGCTGGGGGACTTCGGATGCCACGACCTGGATGCGGCCTGCTGGGCGTTCGACCTCCGGGCCCCTCAATCGGTCGAAGTCCGCCCCGCCGGCGGCGGCGACGCGGATATTGTCCCCCATGGTGAGATCGGCTATTACCATTTCGCGCGCGGGGGTGACAAGCCGGCGCTGAAGATCGTCTGGTACAGCGGCGGTCTGCTGCCGGATGCTCCGGAGGAACTGCCGCAAGGAACCGGCCTTCCCAGACGCGGCGTACTTTTCATCGGCGACAAAGGCAAGATGCTCTGTGAAGCGGCGGGCGGGCGGCCGCGCCTGCTGCCTTTCGAGAAGACCGAGGAATACAAGAAGCCCGCCGCCACGCTGGCGCGCTCCAAAGGCCACCACCGCGACTGGTTGGACGCCATCAAGGGCGGCTCACCCGCCAGTTCGCAATTCGAGTACGCCGCTCGCCTGACCGAAATCGTCCTGCTGGGCGTCGCCGCATTGCGGACCGGCAAGAAGCTCTATTGGGATCCCGCCACAATGAGCACTCCTGGCCAGCCGGAAGCCCAGGCCATCTTCAAGGGCCGCTACCGGGCGGGGTGGGAATTGCCATGAACAAACCCGACCGCTAAGACACGAAGGCGCCAGGAAACACCAGGGCGCCTGCCGGAGCTCGCCAACTCATCGGAGGACCTCGACGCTGATGCCTGTTTTCATCGACAGTTTCGACACGCAGCACGTGTCACCAGGCCATTTCGGCATCGAACGGAATCTACTCTCCAGCGTTGAGCAATTCCAGGCTGGCGCGTCCAGCACGTACTTACTCACGGGCAGCCTCCCGGCGGCGCTCCCGGATCAGTTCCTGAACCAAGGATTTGCCTCTTCGGACATGCTTCCTGACTACCGCCTGCGCTTTCCTGATTGCCTCCGAGCGTCCCGTAATGCGTAACTCACTATCGACCAGCCTGAGGATCACTTCGTCTCCCTCTTCGAGTCCCAGCGCGCGGCGAAATTCCGCAGGTATAACCACTCGCCCCCCTTGCGTAATTCTGGTGCTCATGACGCTCATATGCCACCCTGAAGGATTATTCATTAAGGGGATTGTACCATGACTCAGGAAATGGCATATCCCCGGAATTGCACCCAGCGCGTTCTTGGTGTTTCTTCGTGTCTTCGTGGTGGTATTTGTTTCGCTGCGCTAACCACGAAGACCACTAAGGACACCAAGAATCTTTGCGCGCCAAAGCCACTCGAATAAAAAAGATACTTCAGTCCGAACTGGATGACCCGCTCCGTCTGGCTGAATCCAAAATCGCTGGCCGAGGTGACCCTGCCGGCCTGCGGATGGGTCCCGGGGAAGAGAATCGGGTCGTCAAATTGGGGATGGTTAAACGCGTTGAAAAACTCGGTGCGAAATTCGATCCTCTGGGTCTCCGTGATTTTGAAATTCTTCTGGATGGTGAGGTCCCACTTGTTGTGCCCGCTGCCCTGGATCGTTCCCTTGCCGGCGTTGCCCAGTTGTCCGGGAGCCGGGTTAGCCAGCATGCTGACGTCGAACCAGCGGTCGATGGAGCGCTCGCCGCGCGGCAGATTCGGGTTGCCCAATAGATTGGGACGCGATCCGGTGAATTGAACTCCGAAAACGCCAGGTGTCAGGTACGCGCCGGACTCGAACAGGGCGATGGCGCCGATTTGCCAGCCCCCCAGGACAGTCTCCGCCCATCCTCCCCTGCCCCTGAAGATGGGCAGCTCGTACAGGCTGCTCAAGGCCAGACGATGGGGGCGGTCAAAGACCGAAGGTCCTTTGTTGGCTTTCAGGTTGGTAATGGTTTGCGGCCCGAAGGGGCCGGCCCCGTTGGCCACGCCCCCATCGCTGGCGTCGATGTCGGCAAGGGTCTTCTGCCAGGTATAGGAGGCCAGAAGCGTGAAGCCATCGACGAAGCGCCGTTCCAGGCGCCCCTGGAGCGCGTTGTGGTTGGCCGCTCCACGAGATTCCAGTATGGATACGGGTCCCAGGGTCGGATAGGGAAAGATCAGGCGAAAATCAGGCGGTTGCGGTGGGAAAGGATCGGTCTGATTATAGTTCAAGCGGCTCGGCAAGCGAGTGCTCTTCGACCCGTGGTAAGCCAGTTCGAGCAGCGTGTTGCTCGTGATCAGGTACTGAACCGTCAGATTCCACTGCCCGACGTACCCGTCGCGAAACTTGCGCTCGACCCCCCAGCGGTCCAGGAAGACCTGCTGGGTCAAGTCCGCCAGAGGATCCTCCACCGAGAAAATGGGCAGCGGATTGCTCGGGTCGGCCGGGCGCACCACCCGGTCGTACGATTGCCCGAAGGGATCCTGGAACGCCTGTTGCCGCCAGCTCAGCCCGAAGGACGGCGAATAGAAAAGACCATAGCCTCCGCGCAACGACAGCCGATTGCTTCCCCCGACCCGCCAGGCAAATCCGATCCTCGGCGCCCAGTTGTTGTAGTCCTGGTCGGCCAGGCTGCGGGGCACGCCGTCGCGGCCGGCGAACAACTGCCGGCCGGTCGCCAGGTCGAAGCTGGCGATGCGATCATAGCGGTCTACCGGTCGGCCCGAATATTCCCAGCGGATCCCCAGATTGAGCGTCAAATCCGTCGTGACCCGCCAGTCGTCCTGAAAGTACGCGCCGACGTTTTTGTAAATCAGATCCGGCGTTCGCGCCTGGGTAGTGACCCGAAAAAACGAGGGATATCCCAGCAACAGATCGGCGATGGAGTGGAAGCGGGTTGTGGTCGTCACCGGCGGAGGGGCCGAGAACATGCCGGAAAAGCCGTAGGCGCCGTTGGGATTGGATAGCTGCAATTGGCTGAGGCGTTTGCTCTGCAAACTGAAACCCAGCTTGACCGTGTGCTTGCTGCGAACGATCGATAGGTTGTCCGACAGTTGCATGGACTGTGTGATCCACCTTAATACCGCATTGTTGGTGGAATAGCCCACTTCCGGATAGCCTGTGGGAGTGATTGAAGGCGCCCCCCACGCCAGCTCCTCAGGGGAAAAGCCGCGAATGCCCAGTTCCTCAACCCAGTTGCGCTGTCCGGCGTCCTGCGAGACCCGATCTCGACTGAACCGCACGTACCCGATCAACGTTTCGTTCAAGACCGTTGGGCTGAAGGTGTGGGTCAGCCCGATGGAACTCTGCAGGTTGAGATCATCCTGAATGGCGTCAAAGCCCGGAAACGATTGGGTGAAGGCCTGCCCCGGACTCCGGTCCAAAGGAGAGTTGAGGGTAATACGTCCGAACAGGCTGTCGCGCGAACTCAACCGGTGATCGATCCGCACCGTGGGGATGGCGTTGTCAATGATCCGTCGCGGATTGCCGACATAGTTGCGCGCGGGGTCCGCGCTATTGGGTTCCGGGTACATGTTGAGCAACGCCTGTCCTACCGGATTGATGCGGTTCCGCGGGATGATATTGTTAGGAAATGGTTGTTTGCTGAAGGGATCGACAATGGCGAATCCCGCCTGTTGCACGAAGCTGAAATCTCCCGCGCGTTCGGCGGCGGTCGGGACCAGCGCCGTGCTGCTGATCGCGTTGCGCTGGCGGATCCACTCGTGGCTGTAGAGAAAGAAGGTTCGATCCTTGCCATTGTAGATTTTCGGCAATAGGACCGGACCGGTCAATGTGAACCCAAACTGGTTCCGCTTCAGAGGCACGGGGCTCGGGCTGAAAAAATTCCGCGCGTCAAGCGCGTCGTTGCGCAGAAACTCGAACAGGTCCCCATGGAACTCGTTCGTGCCCCTCTGGGAAGCCACGTTGATGACAGCTCCGCTGTTACCGCCGAACTCCGCCGTGTAGTTGGACGTCTGGACCCGGAACTCGGCCACGGACTCGAGCGAGGGGACGGCCAGCGGATAGTTCATGATCTCCTGGCCGCTGATCTCCAGTCCGTCCAGGAGCACCACGTTCGAGGTTTCCCGCTGTCCTCCGACGGAGAATCCGGCCCCGTAGTTGGCTTGCCGCTGGGTGGCGCTGGCTCTGCCGCTGGTGATCACTCCGGCTGACAGGTGGACCAGCCCCATGAAATTCCGGCCGTTGAGAGGAAGTTCCAGGACTCGTTTCTGGTCAATCACCTGGGAAAGGGTGGGCTCGGAAGCCTGCAACAACCCGGCACTGCTCACCACCTCCACCGATTCGGTGACTGCGCCCACTGCCAGCGCGACATCCACGCGATGGGTTTGCGCCACCTGCAAGAGGATGCCGGTGATGACCTCCTTCTTGAAACCCGGCTGTTCCGCCGCGAGCGAGTAGACTCCGTGCGGCAGCGCTCGGAACTCGAAATTTCCCTCTGAACCTGAAATCTGTTCGCGCGTCTGGTTTGTCGCCTGGTCCGTCAAGGTCAGCTTTACGCCGGCCACAATCGCGCCGCTGGCGTCTTTCACGACCCCATGGATGGCACCTGTCGAGGTCTGGGCAAGGACAGCGGGGACCACGAGAAAACACACCACAACGGACGGCAATAGGATCCTGGTGATAGGCATATCTTTCCTCCCGGAGGGTTTTCGCTGGGCTCATCATACAGCTTGCCCGGTAAAGCGCGCAATCACGGCGTCCTCGTGGTCAGGGATGCGAAACAAATACCACCAGGACACAAAGACACGAAGAAACACCAAGAATCTGTACCATAGGTGTATAATCCGCCCGGTTGGGGAGGCCGCTATGAAAAGAAAGAAATCTGACTGGAGTCGCCGTCTCTTTTTGAAAGGCGCCGGAATGAGCCCGTTCGTCACTGGTCTGGCTTCCGTGGGAGCGCCTGCGGCGCTAGCGGCGCGCGAGGGAACCAAGACCCGTGCCGCTGCGGAAAGCATTTACGCCGAACTGAAGGTACGCACGCTGATCAACGGACGAGGCGTGGCGACCTTTTATTCCAGTACTCTGATGCCGCCTGAAGTTCATCGCGCCATGGAGCGCGCCTCCGATCACTTTGTGGAGATCGTGGAATTGCAAAAGGCAGTGGGCGCCCGCCTGGCTGGCTTCGCCGGCACCGAAGCCGCCGTAGTGTGCAGCGGATCGGCTGCGTGCATCGCCCAGGCGACGGCCGGCTGCATCGCCGGGACCGATCCGGAGAAGATTTCCCGCCTGCCCGATACCGAAGGTCTCAAGAATGAGGTAATCCTTACCCACCGAAGCGTCTGGGATCGCAGCATCGCCCTGGCCGGCGCAAAGCTCGTGGTCGTCAAAAGCCTCGCCGAACTGGAAGCTGCCATCAACCAGAAGACCGCCATGATGGAGTACGAGTACGGCGACTCCGGACCGGTGAAGCTGGAAGATGCCATCGCGGTATGCAAGCGCAAAGGCGTGCCTTTCCTGCTGGACGCCGCAGCCATGTGTCCTCCGTTTGAACGCCTGCGCTTCCTGGCGAACCTCGGGCCTGATATGTTCTGCGTAAGCGGCGGCAAAGGGCTCTTCGGCCCGCAGTGCAGCGGGATCCTGTTTGGCCGCAAGGGGCTTATCGAAGCCGCCCTGCGCAACGGCTCGCCCTATGAAGGCTCGATCTGCCGGCCCATGAAGGTGGGGAAAGAGGAGATCGTCGGCGTGCTTGCGGCGGTCGAGTGGTCCTCGAAACGCGACTACAAGGCTGACTGCCGTGTTTGGGAATCGCGAATCCAGCACATTGTCAAGACGCTCTCCACCATCCCGGGCGTCGAAGCCGAGATGTACTATCGCAAGATCGGTAACGAGGTGCCCCACGCGGCCGTGCGGTGGGATGAGCAGGCATTCGGGCTGACCAAGCAGGATGTCGTGGAAGCGCTGCGGCGCGGCGAGCCTCAGATCGAGGTAGTCGGGGGCCAGAGCCGCGAGATGGTCCAGCAGAGCCCGGCGAGCACTCCTCCGCCAATCAAAGAGAAGCCGCAATCGAGCGAGCCGTCACGTCTGATCTCGATCGTATCCAACACGCTGAAACCGGGAGAGGAGAAGATCATCGCCCAGCGGCTGAAGGAAATCCTGAAGCCGGCGGCCGATCGCGTCCAAAGCGCGTCTCGCCGCGCATAAAGGTTCTACTGACCGCCAAGACACGAAGACGCCAGGAAAAGCACGGTATATCGCCACTCACCCCGGCCCGGTAGTATGGCGCCGCCCAGGGTTTCTCCTTCCACATCGACAACTGCGCTTCCACTAACCGCCAAGACTCGAAGACACCAAGAACCGCCAAGCATATTAACGGGGACCCATCACTCCGTGGCCAGCGTTTCCCGACGTTGGCGGTGGTATTCGTACAGCGCTGCGTTGGCGCCGGCGATGGTTTGTGCCTCCTCGGCAATTCTGAGCAGGTCCTTTCCAGGAACTGCAACGTACAGTTCGTCCTCCGCCATGTCGGTGTAGACGCGGTTTCCGATACACGCCGTGCTGGCAACGACGCCGTAGGCCAGGGCGGCAGGAAGCGCCATACAGGTGGGGCGCCCGAACAGGGGAACCTGCGCGCCGACGCCGGCGCGCAAGGCGGCTTCCTGCAGCAGCATTACGCGTCCAGGCCGGCCCGGGAAAGAGCACCACGTCCGGCTCGACCGGCGCATCGGCGAGAGGCGCATAGATCACGACACCCGGCGGCTGGGGCAGCCGCGGGATGTTTGCAACCTCCTCCATCTTGATGTACCCGAGCCCGGTCATGAATGACAGCGTCTGATCGAGCTCCTGCGCGCGATCCTGCTGGAGGGTCAGGTTATGGGTGTAGCTGCCAATCGCGCAGTTGTAATGATCACTCGGGACTGTATAAAAGGTTTGTCCCCCGGCAGCAATGCGCCAGAAGCTGCACCCGGAGGGCTGCGTTCCCGTGAACCTGGATATGCCGGCGGGAGCGCTCTCCCGGAACGCGACCGCGACCGGACGCCGCTGGAGGCCAAGGACCTCGAAGAGCCGCTGCTCTATGATGCGATAATCGATCATCTCACCTCTCCTTATGCCACGAACGAACTCGGTCGAGCTAACCATACAATTACAAGCGATGCAAAGTTTCAAAGTGCTCTTCGTGTTTCTTCGTGCCTTCGTGTCTTCGTGGTTAGAGCTGTCTAACAGATACCACTATGACTCAAAGACACGAAGAATACGAGAACTTGCCAAGAGATTACGGCGTGTAATACGAAGACTCGAAGAACGCCAAGAACCTTGCGCACACTGAGCCCAAGCCTATAGGGCGGCGTTGACTTGGCTCCGGCTCTTCTGTTAGTGTGATGCCAAACCCGGAGGTTTCCTATGCAATTCGTGCGTTTCTCAATTGTAGTCCTTGTTTTGGCTTGCCTGGCCGTCCTCCCCCTCGCTGCGCAGACGACCTTCGCGACCATGACAGGCATCGTCAACGACAGCGCGGGCGGCGTCGTACCCGGCGCTGCAGTCGAAGCGACCCACGTCAAGAGCAACTACAAATACACCACCGTGACCAATCAGGTGGGCGCCTACACGCTCGCGCAGCTGCGCGAAGGGGATTACGTCCTCCGCATCGAGATGCCCGGCTTCAAGGAGTTCGTCGTCCAGAACATCCAGCTGGTCGCGAACGACTTGAGGCGCATCGATGTGCGCCTCGAAATCGGACAACCCGAGACGACCATCGAGGTCTCGGCCGGCGCCACCCTCATCGAAACCGAGACGGCCCGGATCAGCGATGCCAAGGACGCCTATTCGATCAAGGTTCTCCCGCTCAATACGCGCGATCTCTGGACCTACCTGAGCCTGACCCCCGGGGTCGTCCAGGCCGGCGCCGGCTCTTCCACGCGCCGCTTCGCCGGCAGTCGCGCAAATCAATCCGACGCCTCAATCGACGGCATCACAGTCAGTAATGGCCAGGACGGCACCCAGATCAGCCCTCTGGTTTCGTATGTAGACAGCTTTCAGGAATTCCGGGTCGACATGGCCAACAACACGGCTGAGTATGGCTCGATCGGCCAGGTCACGATCATATCGAAGTCGGGCTCGAACGAGTTCCACGGGAGTGTCTTTGACTACTACCAGACGCCCTTCTTCCGCGCGCGCAATCCGTTTGCTGCCGAGCGCGGCTCGGGCGTGCGGCACTGGCCCGGTGTGGCCGCCGGCGGCCCTGTTATCATCCCGGGGCTCTACAACGGCCGCGACCGGACGTTCTTCTTCGGCTCGTTCGAGACGTCGCGCGGCAGCGTGGTCCAGCAGCTCCTGAACCCGACCGTCCCGCTCGCATCCTGGCGCGCCGGAGATTTCTCCGACCAGGCGGCGGGAACCATCCGCGATCCATTCACCGGCACCGCGTTCGCTGGCAACCGTATCCCCGACTCGATGATCAACCCGGTCTCGAAGAAGATCCAGGAGCGCTTCTACCCGCTGCCCAACTTCGGCGACACGTCGCGCCTGGTGAGCCAGAACTATCGCGAGCAGAAGTCGCGCTCCTTCGACCCGGCGACTTACTACACGATCCGCGGGGATCACCGCTTCACGCCGAATTCGTTCCTCCTGGCCCGCTGGACCTGGAATCAAGGCCACAGCCGCGACTACGAGGCGAACCTGCCGACGATCGGCCAGCGCTGGCAGACTCGCGACACACGGAACTTCAACGCCAGCTACACCCATACGCTAAGCTCGACCATGATCAACGAGGCCCGGTTCGGGATCACATACAACGACAACCCGCGCAACGGGCCCTTGCTGGGCAAGGAGGTCGTCAGCGAACTGGGACTCGTCGGCCTGGCCGATAACCTGCCCGACATCAACGGGGTCCTGAACCTGAGCTTTTCCGGCCTGGGGCTGACGAGCATCACCCAGACCGAATGGCGCCATCCCGGCTTTCTCAACTTCGTTCACCAGTATCAGGATCAATTCTCCTGGACTCACGGCCGTCACAATGTCAAGGCGGGGTTGCTGGTCAACCGAGTGCGATTCTCGGACGACCAGGCATCGGCCAACCTCTTCGGCAATGTCAACTTCTCGAACCGATTCACAGGTTTTCCCTACGCTGACTTCCTTCTCGGGATCCCGACCACCTCGAACCGCGCGTTCCCGCCCATCCGCGTCGACCGCGTCCGGTGGGGCTACGATCTCTTCGTGACCGATGACTACAAGTTCCGGCCCAACCTGACGATCAACGTCGGGCTCCGCTGGGAGCTGCACCCGACCTGGATCGAATCCAACGGCTTGACGGCGATCTTTGATGTCGACTCGGGCAAGATCGTGATCCCCGACGGCACGTCGGGGAACATCAGCCCGCTCATGCCGCGGGGCTACGTCGACGTGGTCGAAGCCAGCCAGGCGGGGTATTCCGGCAAAGGCCTCGTGGACACCGACATCAACAACTTTGCGCCCCGGATCGGTATCGCCTACCGGCCGTGGGGCAACTCCACGGTGCTCCGCGCCGGCTACGGGATCTTCTACGACATCATCCCGCGCTCGCTGGGCGGCGGAACGGCCCCGGTGCCTTTCCTGGTCAACGAACCTTCGTTCACGAACCCCGCGAACGCTCCCACGGTGATCTTCCCCCGTGTCTACCCCGCGAGCTCCGGCGGGCCCGCGACCGTCACGCTCCCGCAGGCTGTGCGCCGGGATCTGCGCACACCCTACTCCATGCAGTACAACTTCACCATCGAGCACCAGCGCTGGTCGACCGGATTCCGCGCCTCGTATATCAGCACCAACACGCGCCAGGGGGAGTGGGGCTATAACATCAACCAGCCCCTGCCTGACGCCCGCCGCTACATCGACAAGCCGCGGCTCTTCCCGAACTACCCCGGCATCAACTACTTCACCAACGGCGCCGGGCACCAGTACCACTCGATGACGCTCGAGATGGATCGCCGCTTCGCCAAGGGTCTGGCCTACCAGCTTTCCTGGGTTTGGGCGCGCGACATCGGCGACCTGGAGCGGGCCGAGACGCCTGAGAACGCGTATGACCGCGCTCGCGAGCGTTCCGTCTGGCTCGACATCCCTACACACCGGACCACGGGTTACCTGATTTACGAGCTTCCCTTCGGTAAGGGACAGCGTTACCTTTCGGACGCCCACCCGGTCGTTCGGGCCATCGCCGGCGGCTGGGACATCTCGACGGTTTACCAGTACTACTCGGGTCAGTTCCTGACCCCCCTCTGGACCGGCCCCGACCCGACCGGGACGGCATTCACCTCGAGCGGCACTCCGGCGAATGTCACGATCCGGCCCAACCAGCTCCACGACCCGAACCTCCCGTCCGATGAGCGCACGACGGAGCCGCTGGTTCGATCCAACCGCGTTCGCGGCGCCGACACCCGGCTTCTACGGATCTTCCGCGAAGGGCGTCATCAAGGGGCCCGGGTCGAACATCGTTGATGTCGGGTTCGGCAAGAGCTTCTCTCTCGGAGAGAGCATGCGGCTGCGGGCCGACCTGACCTCGACCAACTTCTTCAACCATCCCAACTGGGCGAACCCGAACACGTCCATCACATCGGCGGCACAGGTCGGCGTGATCAGCGGTGTCGGAGGCGTCTCGAACCTCGACGCGTCGGGGCCCCGCGCGTTCCGCGCCAGCCTCCGGCTCGAATGGTAGTTCCGCTTCGTGTCTTCGAGTCTTAGTGGTATCTGTTAGGCAGCTCTACCACCAAGACACGAAGACACGAAGAAAACACCAAGAAGGGGGAGATATGGTCTGCTCGACCTCGCCCCGTCTCAGTACGGTCGGGGCTGGGGGAATGCCAGAATCTGCCGCTGGTAGACCTCGTGGACTTCAGAAAAAGGTTTGTGCTTACGGGTGTAAAGTATCGCGCGGTGTTCGAATAGTGCGTCGGGGATCGCGAGCGCGTCGGTTGTGACGTCAGTTGACCTGCGGCTTGAATCGCGCGCCCAGCCATCGGGCAGCGGCGACCAGAGTATCTTGACGGCAAGGTTTTGTCGATATGGCTCGAGCGGTTGTATGGCCTTTCCGAATGGGGTGTCGGTCGTCTCGAGGAGTCGGTTCATCTCCGCGGTCAGCCGGCTCGGCACGTACCAATTCTCGGCCTCGGATAGGACCTGGTTGCCGCATCGGAGCTGCACTCTCCGATATTTCACTGGTTCCCGGCCTGTGATCTGAAGCCGTCGCCGCTGCTCGGCGGTGGGCGCCTTGTCGACACCTCTGATCAGGCGTGCGACAATCTTGGGCTCTTCGGCAAGCCTGTGATCGCGGCACCACTTCTCGAGACTCAGTGTGGCGCTCGAGCTGCTGAGAATCTCGACATTGAGACTCTGCATCAGCGCGAGCGCCTCAAGCCGGGAGACAAATGTATCAGCCCAGGCAGGCGGCTCCTGGGCCTGCGCCACCGCCAGCACACATCCAAAGAGTGCTACGGCGAAGACAATTAAGCCAGCCAGACGCTGAACTCCGGCGGCTGAGCCGAAGCTGAGTACCTTCATTGAGACCCCACTGCTTGCAACAGTGAGTTGGGCTCGCGTGGGCCGATGATGACTCAACGACGTGCAAAAGTGCGAAGACCAGCGCCCAGGGTGGTGCTGCGAGATCGACCACTGCCCGCCGGTTGGTCGAAAGGGCTACCGGCTGTTTACCGGCGGCAGTTCTTTTTGTTTCAGGCCCCTGAATCGTGTGGGACGTTGGGCCGGCCCGTCGAGCGCGATCCCGCTCCAGCCGCGGTGGGAGTCATAGGCGGAGTGCATCTCGGCGACGTCGCTGAACCAACCGACGATATAGGCGGCCCCCAGAGTGTCGCCCGGCTTGGTAGACCAGCCGCCCAACTCTTCGATCAGACAGACATAGCCGCGCTGGTGACACCACGCTTCATAGACATCCGAGGGCTGGAGCGTCATTCCGGCGAGCCACGGACCGGGTTTACCAGCCAGAACGACCTGATACGCTCGAATGAATCGATCGGGCAGCGATTGCTTGCCTCGCTGATACAGGAAACGGCCGTCAGGGGGGAAGTCGGCGGTGAACTCCGTGGATGGAATGGTCATATCGCCGTAACTCAGATAGATGTGGTCGAACAAATCGCCCGAACGGTGCTTGATGTGGCCTGGCATGTCCACGCGAAAAAAGAGCGAATCCGAGGTGTTGACGGTGGTCACGCGATCCGCGCTGAAAAAATATCGAGTGTTTTCGGGAAATACGAGAATCTGCTCCCAGCGCGACCCCGCCTGATGCGGAGGATAGGCCTGATGCCACGTGAACCACTGCCGGACGGCCAGGAATCCCTCTCCCTGGATAATTTCGAAAGGGAGCTTTCCGGCCTTCGTGCATATCTGAGGCCCTTCGACGTAACGCTTGGGGATGCGTCCATGAAAGCGCAGCATCGCGCCTGCCCCGAACTGGTACTGCCCCTCGGCGGGGCGTTCGCCCGCCGGCGCCGGCTCCAGAAGGAAGTCCACGATGCTGAGTCCATGTCCCAGGTCGCGCGCCCCGCTCTTCTTGTCGTGCAGGGTACCCCCCGCGACCCCCGAGACATAACCCTCCGTGCGGATCTCTGCCCTGAGCGCATCGGTTTCGATCTGGATGGTGGAACCTGTGATCGAATGCTTGATCATAGGGTGAACCTCTCCTCCGTATTTAGGAGTGCGGCAGCTTGCTTCGCCTGCTGAGGTTTGGCCATTTCGGGCCACGGCAGCACCTCTATTGCCACGTCACCTGGGGCGAGCGATAGAAATTGATGCCCAGCGCCGTCCAGCGGGGCCCCTGGGCGCCAAGACGGGCTCTGAAGTCGTTCCAGTTCCTGTCCTGGTCTCGGCGACCAGCCGACCTCCGCGACAGCCGCGAGCCGCGGGAACGCCATGAACTCGACATCCCGGATATCGCCCAGCGTCTCCGACCACAAAGGCGCCTCCACGCCGAGGAGGGCGCGCGGGTTGACACCGGTCATGAGCGTCGCCGGGTCCCAGTCGTAAGCATCCCGGATCTCGATCAGCGCCGCCCAGTCCAATCCCGAGAATCGTCCGCTCGTCGTACTTCATGTCGAGATAAACGCGGTTTGCGGGTGAAAGGATCAGCGCAGGGGCTCGCTGACAGGCTCGACGCGCTCGCGTCCGGACGCCAGTGCTGCACGATGGAAGTGGGCAGAAGCTTGGCGGCGGCGACCTCATCCCACCCGATCATCCGTTTGCCGTTCGCCTTTACGATATCCTGCACGCGTTCGATGAAACGGCGATACTGCTCGGCCGTGAGTTTCTTGACCTCGTCTCCGCCGGCGTGGAAGTAAGAACCCGGCGTCATGCTTGCGATCTCGCGAATCACATCGTTCAGGAACTTGTAGGTCACGTCCTTATCGACGCAGAGGGTGCTGAACCCGACGTCGATCCCGGAGTACAAGGGCGGCGCCGCGCCGTTACAGTTCAGCTCCGGGTACGAAGCGAGCGCCGCGTTGGTGTGTCCGGGCAGGTCGATCTCGGGCACGATCGTGATGAAGCGCTCAGCGGCATACGCCGTGATCTCCGCGTACTGTTGTTGCGAATAGTACCCGCCGGGAGTGCCTCCCACTTCGGTGCTCCCGCCGTGCGTCGTAAGGTTCGGCCAGGCCCTGATCTCGATGCGCCATCCTTGATCGTCCGAAAGGTGAAGGTGCAGGCGGTTCATCTTGTGCAGCGCCATCAGGTCGATATATCGCTTGACCTCTTCGACCGGAAAGAAATGCCGCGCGACATCGAGCATGGCGCCGCGCCATTCGAACCGGGGATAGTCCGCGATTCGGACCGCCGGCAGTGAAATCGGCTGCTGGGGCCGGCGCGCCGCTTCGTATTCGACCATCACGGGAAGAAGCTGGCGCAGGGTCTGCACGCCGTAGAACAAGCCGGCCGGCTGATTGGCGACCAGCCTCACGCTCTCGGTCGTAATCGCCAACTCATAGCCTTCCTCTCCGAGTGATGGATTCCGGCCCAGCGACAACGAAATGCTTCCGGCAGGCAGCGAAGCGCCTGCGGGCTCGACCCGTGGATTCGAATCCGGCGACGGTCCGATGACCTCCGCGAGGAATCGGCCTATGCGGGTTACCGTTTCGTCGGCCGGGCTGACGAAGATTGTGGTGGCATCTGTGACCGAAAAATGCCGGCCCGCGTCAAACTGTGCAGAAACCGGAAGGGGAATCAGGGCGTGTGGCCGCGGCGTTGGCGCAGGCTCGACCGGCGCTGTCCGTCCGCAGGAGCACACGGCAACGGCGATCAGCAGCACTGTGACCCGCAAACCGCTGGTCCTTCTCCGATAGGTCTTCACACGCTCACGTGCCTCCGGCTCTCACCAGGCATTATGGTCCAGAAAAGACTATTCCGGGTAGAACATGGGCTAGACCGAATTCGCGGGTATGAAATAGACGCAAGCTCACGGAAAGGTCGGATCGGTATCCAGAATCCAGTGAACGCCTCGGATAATCTGCTGCAAGCGATGAGACGATAGCGACCCTATCTTATTCACGAGGTCTGCCTTGTCCACAGTGAGCATCTGAGTCACCACCACCACGCTAGACTTTGGCAAATTGGATTCGCCTTCCTCCAAGAGAACATTGGCGGGGCTCTTGGCTCGGCGCAGATTGGAGGTCAGGAAACATACAATTGTGGTCTGGATCGGGCTGTGGTTAAGGATGTCATTCTGGACCACCACACAAGGGTGCGAATAGGCGGGACGTGAATCTTTGGCTTCGGGAAGATCGAGCCAGAACAGGTCGCCTTGATTGATTACCATTTCTCCCGACTCGCTATCTTCCGGGCCTTCCGCTTCATCCCGGCCAGCTGACGCCGTTCGACCTTATCCAGTCCATCAGCATAAGCCTCCGATATTTGGCGACGGAATTCCAAACCCTTAACTCGTTGGAGATGAAGACGGATTGCTTCCTCGATCAAGGAACTCCTCGACGATCCGATTTGGCCAGCCAGCGCATCCAGGGAGTGGAGGAGCTCGTGATGAATCGAGAAGGATACTTTAGTGGTGCCCATGCATTCATCCTCAAGAGAATACCAAATGTATTCCGTTTAAGGTTCCGTTTCAAGAAGCATTTCACATCGGGAAAAGCATCGGCCCCAGGTCCAGCATGCCTTCCAGGGCCGGCAAGGCATCCAGTGGAACTCCACCATCGCTTCACAGGAGATTGACTGAGTTCCCGTTTTGAGAAACACTGGCGGCATATGAACCCCAGATACACCCGGTGGATTCGAATCCTCATAGCCATGGCGCTGTCGATCTCGTGCGCTGTTGTCGCTGCGGCGCCCGCCCGGGGGCCTCTGCGTATCCACCCGGACAATCCGCGCTACTTCACCGACGGAACCAGGAATCCGGACGGATCCTTAAAGGTCGTATATCTGACCGGCTCCCATACCTGGAACAATCTGGTGGACATGGCGCGCGACGATCCGCCGTCCGGCTTTGACTTCGAAGCCTACCTGGATTTTCTCGAGCGCCATCACCACAACTTCATCCGGCTTTGGGCATGGGACTCGACACTCTGGGACACGCGGGCAAACGGACGGTTGGGCAAAGACTTCGTGCATCACGTCGCTCCACTCCCCTGGGCGCGGACCGGGCCGGGGCAGGCGCGCGACGGCAAGCCGAAGTTCGATCTGAAGAAGTTCGATCCTGCCTATTTCGATCGGCTGCGGGCGCGAGTCAGCGCGGCGGGACGACGGGGAATTCATGTGTCGGTAATGCTGTTCGAGGGCTGGGGGTTGATGCACGGAAACCGCGGCCGAGCCGCGCCGGCCGGCTGGGCGTGGCGCGCCCATCCGTTTCACCCTGACAACAACGTCAATGGCATCGATGCAGGCACGGATCCCGAGGGCATCGGCGGTCAGGTCCACAGCCTGAAGAACCCGGCTGTCAGCGCGATTCAGGCCACCTACATCAGCAAGGTGGTTGATACGGTCAACGAATTCGACAACGTGCTCTACGAGGTGATCAACGAAGGTGGTCACAAGGAATGGGACTGGTGGGTGGTTGACACGATTCGCGCCTACCAGCGGACCAAGCCCAAACAGCACCCCGTCGGGCTTACGGGTCATGGCGCGGAGAGATTGGCCGACATGTTGGCCAGCACGGCGGACTGGATCTCGCCTGGACGCGTGGACGGCTACGGCGAAGACCCTCCGGCCTGGGACGGCAAGAAGGTCAGCCTCCTGGACACGGACCACATCTGGGGCGTTGGCGGCAGCGCGGCCTGGGTTTGGAGAAGCTTTCTTCGCGGGCACAATCCGATATTCATGGATCCCTACGATGGTTCAGTCCTGGGAGAGCCGTCCGATCCCCGCTGGGAGCCGATTCGCCTGGCGCTGGGGCACGCGCGCCGCCTGGCGGAACGGGTCAACCTCGCCCGCTTGCAGCCACGCCCCGACCTTGCGTCCACCGGTTACTGCCTGGCCAACCCAGGTCTGGAGTACCTGATTTATCAGCCCAAACCGGGAGAGACGTTTTCGGTGGAAATGAAAGCGGGCAAGTATCGTTACGAATGGATCGATCCCGCGACAAATGTGGCGGCGGGTACCGGCTCCGTGGAGTCGACTGGCCAGGCACAGCAATTCAAAGCGCCGTTTGAAGGGGAGTCGCTTCTTTATCTCAAGACACAATGAAGCCGTGAGGCCGCAATCAAAGTGCCCTTAGTGTTTCTTCGTGTCTTCGTGGTTAGAGCTGTCTAATCAGATACCACTAAGACTCAAAGACACGAAGAAACACCAAGAATCTTGCCAGAAAGCACGCGCCTTTTTGACGCAAATACGCCTTTTTGCGGTATTTGACTCTATGAGAACGACAATCGAAATACCGGACATGATGTTCCGTGAGGTGAAGGCCTCTGGCCGCCCGGAGCGGCAAGAGCCTGAGATCCTTCGTTGTGAGAGCAATCGAGAAAGAGGTAGCCCGAACCCGCCAAGCTGCCAAACGGCGTTACCAGGTCAAACTTCCACTGCTGAAATCCAAGCATCCAGGCAAGATCAAATCGATGACCAATGCCGAGATCGAAGACCTTCTTGATTGATGCCAACGTGTGGCTGGCACTGGCGTCCGAACGGCACGAGCATCACGCCGCGTAACTGAGCCGGCCGGTCTGGAGGCCTGTGGGTTGATCTGATGAACCATCCAAACGCGGGTACCTCGTGGACTGATGCCTATCTCGCCGCGTTCGCAGTCCGTCAGTCCTCCACGTTAGTGACTTTCGACCGCGGTTTCAGGAGGTGGACGCAGCTTGTCCTGTTCCTCCTCCCCAGGTAAGCACCGAGCACGTCTTTTGGCAAATATTGCTTCGTGTCTTTGCGTCCTGGAGGTATTTGTTCGCTGCGTACCTAGACACGGAGACTCGCCGCTCACCGATTCCATCCGTAGGCAGCCATCAGTGGAGCGCGTTTCAGAACCGCAGCTTGAGGGCGAACTGAATCACTCGCGGTCCTCCCCGAGTCCTGGTGATCTGGCCGAACGACGCATTCACGATGTTGCGCTCGGGATTGCGAAACGACGGCGTGTTCGTGATGTTGTATGCCTCGGTGCGAAACTCCAGCGAGGTCCGTTCGGTCAAGCGCGTCCGTTTCGATACGCTCACGTCCACTCGGCGCTGGTCGGGACCAATGACTACGTTGCGCCCCAGGTTGCCGAATTGAGCCCCCGAAAACGCCACGGCGTCCGGATTCAGGTAATTGTTTATCCGCGAGGTGACGGACCCTTCCGTCACCAGATCCTCATGGGTGGCGCCCGGCGCCAGGTTCGGCCGGGGATTCTGCGATGCGAACAGAAAGCCGCTGAAGTCGCCGTCGATGATCGAAAAGGGCCGGCCCGGACTGGAAGGTGCCCACGCCGGAGATCTGCCAGCCATCGGCAAAACGGTTGCCCCTGAACGGTAAATCCCAGGTCCAGCTCATGATGAGCCGGTGCTTGCGATGGAAATCCGAAAGTCCGCGGTTCAGAAAGGGCCTGGTCTGATCGTGCTCGACCTGGTACTTGCCTTCGTCGGAGTAAGTGTCGAGCGAGCGTGAGAAGGTATAGTTCACGTTCGCCAGCACTCCCCGGCTGTAGCGCTTGGTCAGTCCGGCCTGAAGAGAATGGTAGATGGAGTTGGCATTGGAGAACAGGGTGTTGGCCCCTTCGTCTTCGTCGAGTCCCAGAAGCGCTCCCCGCAACTCGGCCGCGATGGTGCACTCGCCCGGATCGTCGGTCAGGTCGCATCCGGACGGGGGTGTCCGCAGGTTGACAAACTGATCGTTGACGATCGTGTAGTAGTTTCCAATGAAGCCCCCGCCGGGGACGCCCGGCCGGGGCAGGAAGCCGACGGTGTCGATGTCGAGCGGCTGGTTGGCGTTGATGGCGGTCAGCAGCTTGGTCCCCTTCGTCCCCACATAGCCGAGCTCAAACAACCAGTTGGTCCTGAATTCCCATTGCGTATTGAGGGTCCACTGCTGGGTGTAAGGAGTGGCGAGTCCGGGCGGGATCATCTGGGTCTCGAAGGCCTCGAACTCGGTACCGGGGTCCAGCGTCGAGACCAGGATCGGTTCTCCGTCATCGAACCCGATCTGCATCGGCGGCAGAGGCAAAGACCCGGTATCACGCGGGTAGGTGTTCCAGTTGCCCAGGTTGTTGAGCTGGAGCTCGCGGAAGAACGGCGGTGACTGCCGAAGTGAGTTGGCGAAACCGCTCGTGATGCGCTCGTAAAACATTCCGTATCCGCCCCGGATCACGAATTTGCCGCTCGCGAAAGGAGACCAGGCGAATCCGAAGCGCGGCATGAAGTTGTTGTAGTCGCTCGGAATGATGCTCTTGCTGTCGGATTTCTTCAGTCCCAGCCCGGCCGCGCCGGGAACGGAATTCTCGTCGAAGTTGGAGGCGAACAGAAACCCGTCCTGGACCATGCCGGTAGCCAGAGCCGCCGGGTAATCGTAGGTGACCATGAATCCGTTCACTTCCGACGGATAGCCGAAGATCTCATGACGGATGCCGATGTTGAGAGTGAGGCTGCGCGTGACTTTCCAATCGTCGGCGAGGAACCAGTTCCAGTCTGACATCCGGTAGCCCCGGACCGTCTCGCCGTAGTTCAAGCTGGAGTCGGTAATCTGCCTGGCCCGGTTGGCATCGCCCGGGTGCAGGTATCCGACCGTGAGGAAGTCGAACCAGCTGCGCAGGTTGTGACGCCGGTTGCGGCCCTCCTGCAGGTTGCCGTTCAACTGGTGCCGGCGGAACTCGCCCCCGAACTTCAGGGAGTGCCGTCCCTTCGTCCAGGAGAGCGTGTCGGCATAGATGAAGGTGTTCTGGACGTCGAAGATGCGCGTGCCGTCGGCCAGCGTTCCGAAGCGGATCGGATCGCCCACAGCGGTGGTGTTGTTACCCCCGGCCGCTATGTTGATCTGGGAGAGGTCCGGCACGTCGGATGCCAGCGGGTTCTGGATGCCGAACTCGGCGTTGGTGAAGTACGCCACCGCCTCATTGTTGTTCCGGTTGCGGAAGAACCCCGCGCGGAACTCGTTGACCACCCGCGGGCCGAACACGTGCAGATCGGTGAGCGAAATTGTCCGCTGTGCCGTCTGTTCGTTGCGCTCGTGCAGGGTCAGGGCATTGCCGTTGGCCAGCGGGTCCACGCTCGGCTGGTTAGTGAAAAAGAACTTGCCGCTGAACTTGTTGGCCAGGGTGAGCTGGTGGTCGATGTTGACACTGAACTGGTCCTGGTCGAAGGTTGCCGGAATCACCGAGACGACGGCGCAGCTCTCGGCAATCCGGTTGGCTAGTCTGGCACAGTCGATTCCGTTGGAGCCCGATGGGATCATGTAGGAGCCATCCGGAAACTTGGCCTTGAGCAGGGCTCTCGAGATAGGGTTGATCATGGCGAAGTTCACCGGGCCGCCGTTGGTGGCCCAGACGGCCTGAGCAAAGCGGTTGATGCCGTCGTCCGAGCGATCATCGGTGAGGGCCCTCGGCAGCCGGCGCGTGTTGGTGGCCTCGTCCACGAAGGAGGTTCTGGCGCGCGTGATCTGGTAGGAGCCGAAGAAGAAAGTCCGGTTGCGGATGATCGGCCCTCCCACCGTGAAGCCGCCCTCGTTGCGCCGCAGAAGCGGGCGCTCCAGGCCGGCGCGATTGAAGAAGAAGTCGTTGGCGATCAGCGCGTCGTTCTGAAAGAAATGATAGACGCTGCCGTGAAACTCGTTGGTTCCGCTCTTGGAGACCAGCTGGAAGTTGCCGCCTCCGTTGCGTCCTGTGGCCGCATCGTAGAGGCTGGTCTGGAGCTTGACTTCTTCCAGGGTCTCGAGGGCCGGCGCCACGTTGCGCGAAAGTGAGCCTCCGCCCTCGTCTATGGTCCCCCTGGCGCCGTTGATGCGGCTGTTGCAGCACAGCAGGTTGGTGACGTCGACTCCGTTGAACACGAAGCTGTTGTTGGTCGTGCGGGCGCCGTTGACGCTCGGCGAAATGGAGGCGTTATCGTTCGATAGCAGTTCGCTGATATCCGCCGACACCCCCGGCTCAATCACCAGAAGCTGCGTGAAGTTTCGCGAGGAGGTCGGGAGGGATTCCAGTTCCACTCGATCCAGCGTGCGAACCACCGTGGCCGAGTTGGAGGAAACCATCTCGGCGTTGGAGACCACCTCGATGCTCTGTCCCACGTCACCCACTTGCAGCTCGACGTTGACGGTGGCCATCTCGGCAGTCGACACCGAGAGTCCATCCCGGACCAGCTTCTTGAAACCGGTTTGCTCGAAGATGAGCTGATAGTTTCCCGGGGTCAGGAAGCGAGCCTCCCAGTTGCCCTCCTCGCTGGTTGTCACCACTCTCCGTTCCCCGGTCTCCACCCGAACCAGGGTAACGGCGGCACCCGGAATGGAGGCGCCCGACGGGTCCATGACCCTTCCCTGCAAGCCGGTGTTGGCGCCGGTCTGCGCCATGGCCGTTGCCGTTGCCAAACTTAGCGCCAAACCGAGACCCAGCATGCGTTCGACCAAGATTTTCCCTAAACGGTGAGGTGTCATTCGTGTTCTTCCCCCATGGGCTCGAAAGCCGATCCTGACTCGGTCAATCCCGAGTCCAACATTTGAAAGCCGAGATAGTCGGGGGCGGTCCCTTCAGCCGTTCCGCGACGTAGATGCCCACTCTTTGTTCTTATGTTAATGGTCTGTCGTTAGACAACGCAAGCAGGTTTGGCGTGTTTTTGTGTCTAATCTATGTCTAAGTTGTTAATTTTTATTCGGACGCCCTTCGCCGTCACGATTTTGCGCTGCCGGGTGTTCTTAGCGTGGTTCGCGCACTGCTTCGTGTCTTCGCGTCTTAGTGGTTAGCGGAAAAAGCGGACGGAACAATGAAATAGGAGTCCAGTTTCGGAAACTATATCGATACGCGGAGATGGGTGTAGAATGTGTCCATGACTCACGAAGAACGATTCGCCCGCATTGAGCAGAAGCTCGAGTTTCTGGCAGGGAACCAGGCCCAGCTCTGGGCGGATCTCCAGGAATTGCAGCAGATCAGCCGCCGGCATTCCGAGCAGATCGCGCAGCACTCGGCCCAAATTGCCGAGGTAGGCAGTTTCATCCTGCGACTGGGCGGGTAGTCGAGGAGCAGGGGCGCCAGACCGAACGCCGGATCGAGGAGGAAGCGCAGCAGCGCAGAGAAGAAGTGCGGCGGCGCGATGAAGAGAGTCGCCGGATCGACGAACGCCTCAATGCCCTGATTCATATCGTCGAGCGTTACTTCAGCAACGGCCACAAAGACCAACCATAACCTTCCCGTTTCTCATCGGTCCGAATGCCCACCGCCCAGACTGAGATTCTTCAGCTATGCTCCCACAACGGGCGGAGGATGGGATCTCGAAGCAGAGCGTCACGACTGTCGATTATGCACACCGTCGCTAACGCCCGGGTTAGTGCGATGTACATCCGCTTCGCATAATCTGTTTTTTCGATCGCGAGGTGGACATCGGTGATGATGATGGCCGGGCGCTCCAACCCTTTGAACCGCAGGAACGTCTCCACCACAACGTGCGATTTACTTTCCGGATCGACGGCCGGAACGACACGGTGAATGCCGAGCTTTTCCAGGTTGACGATGGATCCCGTCTCGGCAGCGCCCCGCAGCGACAAGATGGCGATCTGCCCGGGCTGCAAGCCATCGCCGAGCAGCTTGCTGATTTCCAGCGCAATCCTTTCGGGCACCGAGCTCCGGCTCGGGCACGGTCTCACAGTCACCGCATTTCTTTCAGGCACATCGGCGAATGCATCGGGATCAGGCTGGCTCCGGACATAGCATTTTGCCAGAGCCAGGATCGGGTCCGGGCAGCGATAGGCTTTGTCGAGCCGGTATCGAGCCTTGAAGAGATCCTTGGGTATCTCTCTATCTTCCCAGAATGTCTGGTCCGGGTCGCAGAAAGCCCAGAGTCGGCGCCCGCGCGACAACTCTGCAATCAGCAGCCAGTCATCCTCCGCCAGGTCCTGACTTTCATCGACGAACACTGCATCCCATTTTGTTTGAACTCTAGGCAAAGCCTCGGTTCCTGCCCTCCAGAGATACGTCACCCCAGAACTCCGGCGTTTCGTGAACCTGAACTTGCCTGCCGGCAAGCTCTAAAAGGTCGACAGCGTAACTCTTGATTGCCCGCACAGTCAGGTTTGGGTTTGACGTTTGCTCCACAAGCCAGTGCTCCAGTGCCAGGGTGAAGCAGAGGAACAAGACCTTCTGGCCACGTTCTGCGAGCCGCAGCGCCATGGAATAGGCCAGAACCGTCTTGCCTGTGCCGGCTCCACCTGTCACGAGCACAGAATCGTTCTCGTCGAGTCGCAGCAGGACTTCCAGCTGCTCGGCGTCTAGCTTCAGCAACTCGTCGCGGCGCACTTCTGTGAAATCACCGAGGTTCAGGCGGGGAACCCATCGCTCTCCCCAGAGATCGTGGATTGCCTGAAGCCATCTACCCTGGGGTTTTGATCGAGGCGACAAACACCTGGTCATCACTTCAGGGAGCGCGCTGTCGAGCCACTTCAATTCCCGCGGTCCGAGCACGCACTCTTCAAGATCCCCTCCGCTCGGCGGATCCGAAAATGAAGTGTCGGGAAAGACCGTCACGATACCCAGCGCTGGCGGAGAGACTTTCTTTGAATGGAGGCGGTCCTTCAAAGCACGCTGAAAACGACAGGCCTGCTCTCGGGGGGCGCATTTCAGGGGCTGGCTGTTCGAATACCAGTGACCATCACGCTGCTCGATCTTGCCACCCTTGATTTCAAGAATAAGCGCTCCTCGCTTGGGGTCCGCAACGATGAAGTCGGCCTCGGCATCACCGATAGCAGTCGTGCGAACTCGGACCGAGTGCCAGGCGTACCACCCCTTGGGAAGCTGTTTCGAGAGCGCCTCATAGACCGCTCGTTCAGCATGGGACGCGGTTTTTCTGGGCATCGAAGTGGGATACAATCCCGGCTTCGGCATAGTCGATCCGTTACTTCCCTCATAATGAGCGTCGTTGTGGACGATAACGCCGGTCGTCCTGCCCGATTCACGCGGAACCATTGTCTGAAGGAACGATTATGTTCGAGCGATTCACTGAAAAGGCGAGGCGCGTGATTTTCTTCGCGCGTTACGAGGCCAGTGAGTTCGGTTCGCCGACAATCGACACGGAACACCTCCTGCTGGGAATCCTGCGGGAGAGCCGCGGCATTCTCTTCCGTCTTCATGAAGTTCGCGATCAAATTCGGGCGCAGGTTCCCCGGCACGAAAAAGAGATTCCGATAAATATCGACCTCCCTTTCAGCGACGCCTCCAAGGCTGCGCTCGGGCGAGTCGCGCAGAAAGCGAAAGAGCGGGCACAGAACGCGATCACCCCCGAGTTGATCCTGCTCGCGTTGCTGGAGGACGGAGAGTGTCTGGCCGCCAGGATTCTGCAGCAAACGGGTGTCAATATTTCGGCGCTGCGCGATGAACTCGAAGCCCCGCCTGGTGAAGCCGAGGAGGTGGAAGTAACCAAGCAACCGTTCGGCTTCGGTTTTGTGAGCTCATTCGGGTTGTCAGCAGAGGTACAGGAGATTCTCAAGTATGCGATGGAGGAGGCGGCGCAGCTTGGCCACAAGTCGGCCAGCAGCGAGCATGTCCTGCTCGCTCTCCTGAGGTACGAAGGCTCGCCGGCGGCCAAGCTCCTGCGCGACTCTGGAGTCGACCTCAAGCGGCTGCGCGACAAGCTGAAACGGAAGTAAGTTCGGCCGGCAAATCCCACCAACCACTAAGGGTTCGTGCAGAAATAAGTTCGCATTCTGCTGCAGGCCCCCAGGCCCGCTGGCGAGGCGCGAGCGACGATGCGTACCCGGTGCGGTACGTGAGGAGCGAGCAACAAAGCCAGCGGGCTGCGGCCGCAGCCCGAAGGGGCGCGATCCTCACCGTGCTTAGCGAAGAAACCGGTTCATGATTGACCACCGACTCTCGCGCCAGAATGTGAAGTTATTTCTGCGCGAGCCCTAAGACTCAAAGACACGAAGAAACACCAAGGCTTGCCACGCACGGTCAGAAGACCAGCTTGAGACCAAACTGCATTACCCTGGGATCCCCGAAAGTCGAGGTGATCCGCCCGAACGAGGCGGTCCCCAGCGTCGTCCCGGGAGATCCGTCATTCGGGTGATTTAACGCATTGAAGATCTCGGCCCGGAACTGCAGATTCAGGGCCTCGCGAATTGTGAACACCTTGCCCAGCGACAGGTCCAGGTTCCAGAAGCCGGGGCCGATGAGCGGGTTGATGCCGGCGTTTCCGAGTGTGAACGCCGCGGGGAGCACGAAGGCGCCGGTGTCGAAAAAGCGGTTTTCCGTGCGTTCGGAGTCCGGCAGGTTGGCCTCGTGGATCCGGTTTGGAACCTGGCTGATGCCACCCGTGTTGGCTACGTTACCCGGTATTCCAACGGTGAGCGGAAAGCCGGTGCGCAGCACCAGGATGCCGCTGGCCTGCCAGCCGCCCAGCAGTCCCCGGGCCAGGGCGGGCGCGTCTGCGCCATAACGGCGCCCGCGGCCGTACGGGAGCTCCCAGATCCCGGCGTAGCTGAAGCGATGCGCGACATGAAGCGAGGAGAGCGCCTTCGAGCTGCCACCAAACCAGAGGTCCAGGATCGAGCGGTTGTCGAGGGTCTTCGCCCAGGTGTAGGCGGAGATGAAGGAAAGGCCGGCGCTGTAACGCTTCTGGACCTCGACCTCGAGCCCGTGGTAGGTGGACTGGCCTGAGGTTGAGCGCAGCGTCACGACCCCGATGTCCTGGAAGGGGCGGCGCGCCTGGACATCGCCGGGGCCGGGCGGAGGCTCGTTCGGCGACACGTTGTTGCGCGGCAGCCCCACCGCGTGGTTGCCGACGTATCCGGTCTTGACGACCAGGCTTTTGCCGAACGCGCGCTCGACGTAAAGGTTCCATTGCATCACGTAGGCTTCTTTCCAGTCGATGTTCATCCCGGTCACAGCCGGCCGGCTTCCGGGCCTGACGAAGTTGATCACCGGGGTCAGGTCGTCGACCGGGAAGTCGCGGATCGACTGGGCATTGGCCTCGAGCGTGACGTCACCGGTCCGGATGAAAGGCGGGTTGAGTGAAAGGCCGATCCAGGGCTGCGACGACTCGCGCTGGTAGAAGAGGCCGAAAGCCCCGCGCACGACTGTGTTCGGGCGCGCCTGGTAGGCAAAGCCCACCCGCGGCGCGAAGTTATTGTTGTCGTTCTCGAGCAGGCTGCGGCCCAGCTCGGGCGGCGCCTTTACGAACGGGTGCCCTTTGCCGGTGTCCTGCGGCGTGATGATGACGGCCGTCGCCGGCCCGGTCTGGAAGAAGTTCGAGATCGCGTCGTACTTGGATACAAGCCGTCCCATCCACTCGTAGCGCATCCCGAGGTTCAGCGTCAGGCGGGGCGTCACCTTCCAGTCGTCCTGGAACCAGGGCATGATCTGGTTGTTTCGGAAATTCGGGTCGAAGATGTCGATGCTGGCCTGGATCCTGCGCGGCAATCCCAGCAGCATGTCGGCCAGCGCGAAGCCCGCCGAGCCGGCGCCGCGGGTCCACTGGCCGTTGAACTCGTGTTGGCCGGCGGGCCGGATAGCCTCCGGGAAGGTATCTCGGTAGCGGTTGCCCGTGAAGCCAAACTTGATCGTGTGGCGGCCGTGCACGAGCGACATGGTCGTGTGCAACTGGTAGATCTCGTCCTTCCACCCGCGCGGCCCGGAAACTCCCTGCCCGAGCGTCGCCCCGTTCGGATTCCCCATCGTGCTGAAGTCGGTGGCCACGAAGTAGGGAGCGTGCCAGCAGGCCGGGTCACGGCAGGTGCCCTTGAGGCCGAGCTCCTCCGAGACATCGCGCGTGAAGGCGCTCTCGACCAGTTCGTTCTGATTGAAACGGCTGTAGCCCGTGCGGAGCTCGAAAACACGGGTCGGGCTCAGGGTGCGAGTCCAGTTGAGCACGATGTGCTGCCCTCGCAGCAGGTGGCTGTAGCTGAAGGCGGGCCAGACGGGGGGTCCGACCGTGTCGGTATCGCTGATGACGTAGCGGGCGTAGAAGCGGTTGGTCGGGTTGAACTCGTGGTCCAGGCGCAGAATGAACTGATCGGTATGGGTCTTCTGAGGCTCGAGCGATTGGTAGTTTGAAAGCGGCCGGATGCCGCCGCGCCCGGCCCGGTTCGGCAACGGAACGAACTCGCCCAGGAAACGGGTCGGGAGCGGGTGCATCCGGTTGCGCGGAACAATATTCCCTGGAAACGGCTGCCCGGTCGTCCAGTCGTAGATCAGGATCGGCTGCGGGCTCGAGGAGTCCGTACCGAGCAGCGCCGAGAAGTCCCCTTCGCGGAAGGCCGGCGTCGGGACGGTCGTGTCCTGCGTAAAACCCTGGCGGAGCCGCATCGACTCCCAGGAGCCGAAGAAGAAGGTCCGGTCGCGACGGATCGGACCGCCCAGCGTGGCCCCGAACGTGTTGCGGTTGAGCTTCGAGCGGCGGTCGGCGAACTTCTCACGGGCGTCGAGCTTGTCGTTACGCAGGAACTCGAACGCGGTGCCGTGCAGGGTGTTGGTGCCCGATCGAGTCACCACGTTGACGTGCCCGCCGGCCTCGCTGCCGAACTCGGCGTTGTAGTTGCTGGTCTCGATCTTGATCTCCTGGATCGCGTCGATCGAGGGAGCGAAGATGTTGGTCTGGTGCGCCGCTTCCTTCCCGGGAATCCCGTCGAACAGATACTGGTTGAAGGTGGCGTGCTGCCCGTGGACGCTGAATGAACCGACCCAGGTGGCCCGTTCGGTCTGATGGCGGCTGTTGCCTGTCGATTCGACGACCCCCGCCGCGAGCAGCGTGAGCTGCATGAAGTCGCGCGCCGCGAGAGGCAGCTCGACGATTTCCTTGTTTTCGATCAGGCCGCCGACCTGCGAATCGCTGGTCTGCAGGAGCGGGGCCGCGCTCGTGACCTCGATTTCCTGGGTCACGTCGCCGAGCTCGAGCGTGATGTCAACCTCGAGTGACTGGTTCACGTCCAGCTTGGTTTTGCCGGTCGCAGCCCGCTTGAACCCGGCCATTTCGGCTGTCACCACGTAGTCTCCAACGGTCAGATTGGAGAAAGAGTAGCGGCCGACCTCGTTCGTGATGGTGGTGTGTGTCGTGCCGCGGTTGGCCTCGCGCACCGTCACGGTAACTCCGGGAACGAGCCGCCTGGGAGCTGTCGCGAACCGTTCCGCTGATCCGCGAGGCGACCTGTGCGCGGCCGGCGGCCGCGGAAACTATGACAAGAGTGATTGCCAGGCAGATTCGACGCGCTGGGATTGTCATCGAAGACCTCCTGGGGGAGTTGGGCCGCATTATAGGCCCGCGCGTTCGGTCGGCGCAATTGCTAGTGAGGTCCCGGGCCGCCAGGTTTGTCAGGCGTCTGCATCCGGCATCGATGTGAAAATAGCTTCGCTTCTGAAAGGCATTTCTACCTCTTGTCGGCGGCGAACCTCAGCCGAACATAGTCCGCGGTCCACTTTCCCTCGCTGTTGCAGAGCAACGGTCGCAGCGTCTCACGCACCTCTTCGAGAAACGGCAGACGCTCCTCAGGCGCAAGCGCGGCCGTAAAGCTCTCGGCGAAGGTCTCAAGCCAGTCGAGAATGTCGCCTGGAAGCGGCGTCGGGCGCGGGATGAGCGCGATATAGCGCACCGTGAAACCAGCCAGCTCGAGACGCGGACCGTAATCGTCGACGTTCGGGAAGTACCAGGGATGCACGCGCGCCGGATCGATGCCTCGACGCCGGAGCGCCGCCTCGAGGGCGGCGACGATCGTTGCCACGCAGCCATGACCGCCGAACTCCGCCACGAAGCGGCCTCCGGAAACCAGAGCCCGCCACACCCCCTGGATGACTGCGTCAGGGGCCTTTATCCAGTGAAGTACGGCATTCGAGAAGACCGCGTCGAACTCCTCCTTGAAGCGGAGGTCGCTTGCATCCATGACCCTGGCGTCGAGGCCGAGCGCGCGCGCAGCCTCCACCTGGGATGCGCTCGAATCCATGCCCACGACACGGCAGCCGGCCGCTACTAGCTGGACGGTCAGGGCGCCGTCGCCGCAGCCGAGATCCAGAATCCGCTCGCCTGCTCGTGGCGCGAGCAGCTCGACCACCGGTGCGCCGAGGTCCGAAACGAAGCGCGCGTTCCGCGCGTAACGCTCAGGATTCCAGGTCTGGCTTTGAGTCATCTCATGTCCTCTCCCACGATTTGAGCGGATAGAATATTCTTACACGAGTTCTCCAGTCTTGTGCAAAATCAGGTCGCGGTTTTTTAGAGCGAGATCTCCAGCGATCGGGCAGATTCAGAACTCGATGCTAAAGTCTCGGGTGCGCCTATCGCAGTGTGATCCATCGATGGTTTCAATACGGCGCGGAACATCGTGCAGTGGGAGGCGCGTGGGGTTTTGTCAGTGGGACCTGAAATGCTCTCGAGTCTCCTGCACTGTTCCCTGGCAAGCCTGCCTGCCCATGCTATACTCACATCATGAAGTTCATCTGCCACTGTTCTTGACCGATTCGCTTGACCCATTCACGGAGTGTCTGACCACCCGAGGTTGCCAGGCGGGTTGCCGACCTCCGACCTGATGCGGCAACGCAGGCCCGCATCGACTGAACTGCGGCGACGAAAGCCAATGACAGTGCGATACTCTCCGATCGCGGAACGGGCCGATGTACGAAGAGTTCGTCGAGAGCATTGATCTCGCGTAGGCATTCTAAAGGCAAAGGCGAGGACATTCCTCGCCGAGTTACACGTCGTATTGGACCCCGCGGCTCGCAACTTGGATCCGACAGCGAGCCGGTGGCTGTTGCGAATACTGCAGACTGCCAGAGAATACCGTCCACATTCCTTTCACACGTCGAGCACATCATCGCGAAGCAGGATGGCGGCGGCGACAATCCGGTCGATCTCTGCCTGGCCTGTGATCGCTGCAACCTATACAAAGCGGCCGAATCTCAGCAGTATTGATCCGCAGACGCAGGCTAATGTGACTCTTTTCCACCGCTCGTCGAGCACACTTGGCTGGACCATTTCACGATACGAGGAGCGGATGATTCTGGGGCTGGCGCCAACGGGGCGGGCGACCGTTCGCCTGCTAAACGTGAATGCCAAGCACCGCCTGAAGCTCCGGCTCGATTCCTCGCTCGAGGGCGAGCTTCCAGCCGTAAAGGCGGATCATCAAGAAATGGCGCACGCAATATTCTCGAAGCGACTCGCTTTGCTGGGAGGATCCCTTTGGGTGACTGCTTAGCCGACTCGTTCGGGCGCACCCTGGCTCACGTGGTGAAAACCCCGAGCGATTGCGGTTGTCTCAGGGCTTGGGGATGTGCAGCGTCTTGCTGATCATCAGAGAGCCGGAGACAACGTACAGCAGCGACAGCAGATGGAGATCGTAGCCGCTGACCCTTACGATCCCGCCCGGCAGGTCCGGGCCGCTCAAGCCTGCCCAGGTCAGCGCCAGCAGCAGGACCACCAGCAGGACGCTGGATGGGATCGGCGTTCCTTCGAAGTACGAGACCTTGCCGGTTTCGGCGGACATCGCCTCGGCGGTGATGTTGTAGCGGGCCAGGCGGCTGATGCCGCAGCACACGAAGTAGAGCAGAGCCAGCGCGTCGAGCAGGCTGGTGAGACCGGCGGCAAAACCGAGGGCGGCAGGCGCCACGCCGAAACTGATCACGTCGGCCAGGGAGTCCAGCTCGCGGCCCATGGCCGAGGCGCGGTGGCGCCAGCGGGCCACCCGTCCGTCCGCCACATCGAACGCCAGGGCCAGCACCACAAAGGTGCCGCCCGCGTACAGCTTGGCGGAGGAGCCTTCTCGCATGTAGTCCATGGCCAGGAGTATCGCCGCCGTCCCGCAGGCGCCGTTAGCAAGAGTGAGCAGGTCCGCAAAGTGGAAGTCGCGGATCATCGAGAAATGGCGCGTCATGGTCTCCAGGGTATCATGCCGGCCGCATTCACCACGAAGACGCGAAGACAAAAACGGCGACAGTTCCCTGAACCAGCACCGTTAGGATTTCTCCTTGACATGTCCAGCCTTTTACCGCTATTTAAATCGAATCTCTACCCTGGCGTAAATATCCACGCAATCTTGCGGTCACAGGAGAACCTCTATGATGTGCGCAATGATTCGGATTTTAGTGTTCCTTGCGGCTCTTTCGAGCGCTACTGTCTGGGCCCAGACCAGCTTGGGCCGTATCCTGGGCACCGTGCGGGATCCCTCGCAAAGTGCCGTCCCCGGCGTCCTGGTTGTCGTCACCAACGACGGAACCGGCTGGCGGCGCGATTTCCTGAGCCAGGAAGACGGCGGTTACGAGGTGACGAACCTCGTGCCGGGCACCTATACCATCTCGGCCGAGCTGGCCGGCTTCAAGCGTTTTGTGCGCCCCAGCGTCGTGCTGGAGAGCGGCCGGACGGTGCGGATCGACGTCGCCCTCGAGGTGGGGGAACTGCGCGATGAGATGCGGGTAGAGGCCCACTCGCCGGTGGTCGAGAGCGAGACCCCTTCGATCGCAAATGTCATCGACTGGGAGGTCCAGATGAAGTCCGCTCACAGCCCGCAGAACCGGCCATGGGAGGCGCTCATAACGGTCCCGACCTTCGCGTCGGGCGCTAGCGCGTTCGTCTACACCATCGCCGGGAGCCGCGGCGCCCAGAACGAATTCCACATCGACGGCATCGCAAGCTCCGGAGGGGGGACGCCGCTGGGCTCGACCTCGATGACGACCGGCGCCTCGCGCGAGCTGAAGGTTCTGGCCGTCAACAACAGCGCCGAGTACTCGCAGTCCGGGATCTATCAGCAGATCTCGCACGGCGGAACGAACGAGTTCCATGGAACCATCCAGTACTCGCACGAGAATTCTGTCCTTAACGCGCGGCCGTACTTCTCGCCGACGAGGCCCAAGGGACGCAACCACCGATACGGTTTTTCCGCCGGCGGTCCGCTCGTCCTGCCGCACCTCTACGATGGACGCAACCGGACCTTCTTCCTGGTTTCGTACGAAGCCGGGCGCACCCCCGGGAACCGCGAGGCCAACGCGACTGTTCCGACGGCGGCGATGCGGGCCGGCGACTTCAGCGGTCTGGGCGCGATTCGAGACCCGCTCACGGGCGCGCCCTTCGACGGAAACCGCATTCCGGCTTCGCGCATCAGCCCCGAGTCGCTGAGAATCCAGGACCGCTTCTATCCGATGCCCAATTTCGGCAACACGGCTGTCTTCACCGCCCTCAACCACCGGATCCTGTTCGACGCCACCGGGCAGTACGAGCACTACGACGTCCGGATCGACCAGAAGATCGGCGCGCGCAACACGCTCTACGCGCGGCTCGGCTGGCAGCAGTTCCCGGTGATCCAGATGGAGTCGAGCCTTCCCACGATCGGCTTTCTCAGCCGCCTGCGCACGTTCTGGAACCCTGTTTTAAGTGACACCCATACGTTCACGCCTCGCCTGGTCAACGAGTTCCGGGTCGGATTCGTGCGCAGCCAGGACCCGTTCATCGGACCACAGAAGGGACTCGAGGTACTCGCGTACGCCGGCATTCAGGGGATCGGGAATGTGCCGGATGCGTTCGGTATGCCGGTGTTCGATTTCGGCTCAGGGGGGGTTCAGCTCCTGACGCAGACCCGGCAGGCCGTCCTGATCGACCAGCAGGGGCAGCTCACCGACTCGCTTACCTGGGTGCGCGGCCGCCACACGTGGAAGATGGGGCTGGACGTGCGGCGCGCGCTGCCGTACGACAACGACATCCCGGTCGGGACGTACGGCCAGTTTTTGTTCACGGGCGGCTTGAGCGGCAACACCTACAGCGACTTTCTCCTCGGATTGCCGCAGGAGTCGCGGCGCGCCTACCCGCCTCCGAACGACTTCCGGCGCCAGACGCAGTGGGGCTTCTTCGTACAGGACGATTTCAAGCTCAGCCCGCGACTGACCCTGCAACTCGGCCTCCGCTACGAGTACCAGACGCCGACAACGCATGGACGCAATACGCTCTACAACTTCGATCCGGCCAGTGGCCGCGTGATCCTGGCCTCGGAAGACGCGCTCAGCCAGGTCAGCCCCCTCTTCAACCCGACGATTCCGATCGTGGTCGCCGATGGCGAGACCTTCCCGCTCGACAGCCTCTGGCACTCCGACCAGAACAACTGGGCACCCCGGGTCGGCTTCGCTTTCCGCCCTTCGGCGTCAAACGACTTCGTCGTCCGGGGCGGCTACGGCACCTTCTACGACCTTATCGGCTACGGTGTTGCCTCGAGCTTTACCGGCGGGCCTTTCACGCGCGGCCTCGACCGCTTCGTCAACCAGATCACGGGCGGGCAGCCACTGTTTCAGTTCCCGACGCCGTTCACCAGCACGGCCGCAGGGCCGTCGACCACTCCGCCGGCGCTCAACGCGATAATACCGGGTCTCGTGAATCCGTATGTCTCCCAGTGGAACCTGAGCGTGGAGAAGGAGTACTTCGAGACCGGGTTCCGAGCCTCCTACATCGGGACCAAGGGGACGCGTCTCCTGTTCCGCCGCAACATCAACGTCCCGCTTCCAAGCGCAACGCCCGCCAGCCAGGGCCGGCGACCCTATCCACTCTACGGCGACATCACGCTGTTCGACCAGGGCGGCAATAGCACCTATCACGGCTTTCAGATCGAGGCGCGACGGCGGCTGCAGGCGTTTTCGTTCGACGTGGGCTACACCTGGTCGAATACGATCTCCGACGCGCCCGACCTGGGCGACGAAGTCGCACCCTCGCTGGAAAACCCGTTTGACCGCCGGGCGTGGCGCGGGCGCGAGGAGTACGCGCTTCAGCACCGCTTCACCGGGACCGCGTTCTGGCCCATCCCGGTCGGCAAGGGACGCCGTTTCCTGGGAGACGCATCGGGCCTGGTCAACGGCGTTCTCGGTGGCTGGGAAACGACCTGGACGTTGTTCCTTCAGTCGGGGTCCTGGTTCCACCCGACGTTCACGGGGCGCGACATTTCGAACACAGGGGTGCTCACGGGCCGGCCCGATCGGTTGTCCGACGGCGCCCTGTCAGATCCGACCCCCGATCGCTGGTTCGACGCCGCCGCGTTTGCGGTGCCGCCGGTCAACGCCGGGCGCTACGGGAGTACCGGGCGCAACATCCTTGAAGGACCCGGGCTCTCCGCGCTGCACCTCGGGTTGTTCAAGGTCTTCCAGCTCTACGAGGATTTCGAGTTCACACTCGGCTTTGCCGGCAGAAACCTTTTCAACCGGCCGAACTTCCGTAACCCGAACGCGAATATCACGGCGCCAAATACCGTCGGCACGATCACCGCCGTCAAAGGGGATCTAGAGCGCGCAGCCACCCGCGAGATCGAGATTCGATTGCTGCTCTCCTGGTAAGCGAGCGCGGGCGCCAGGCTAAGAGTGACTGCTTGTTTTTTGGCAAAGACTCTTGGTGTTTCTTCGTGTCTTGTGAGTTCTTCGTGGTCATTTGTTAGACGCATGGATCGGACCCGCATCGCATTTCTGGGTGGCAGCCACTCGCACGCTTTCGACAAAGCGAAAGTGGTCATGGAGAATCCACGCTGGGAGCTGATGGGGGTGAGCGAAGACGATCCGGAGTTCCGGGCGCCGTATGAGAAAGCGGGCATCCCGCTGCTTTCGCGCGCCCAGGTGCTGAACGATTCCTCTATCCAGGTGATCGCCGTGGAATCCGAGGTGCGCGACCACAACCGCGACGGCGAGGCGGCTCTCGAAGCAGGCAAGCACGTGCACCTGGAAAAACCACCGGCCGACCGCCTGGCGGTGTTCCGCTCCATGGTGGACGCCGCGCAGCGCAAGCACCTGCTGCTTCAGATGGGGTACATGTGGCGCTACAATCCGGCCATCAACGCAGCGCTCGAGGCCGGGCGCAAGGGGTGGCTGGGCGAGATCTACGTTGTGCGCGGCACCATGAACACGCTGGTGGCGCCCCGGGCACGGGCTGAATGGGCGCGCTTCAAAGGCGGGCAGATGTTCGAGCAAGGTTCGCACATCATCGACATCACGGCGCGCCTCCTGGGGCGCCCGCAGAAGGTGACGCCATTCCTGCGCAGCCACGGACGGTTTGACGATCGGCTGATGGACAACACGGTAGCGGTACTGGAATATCCGCGGGCGCTGGCCATCATCACCGCCGCGGTACTGCAGCCGAATGCCTGGCCGCACCGGTTCTTCGAGATTCTGGGGACGAACGGCACGGCCGTGGTGCGGCCCATCGAACCTCCGGCGCTGGCGATCGACCTGGCAAAGGCTGCCGGACCGTACCAGGAGGGGATGCAGACGGTGTCCGTGCGTTCCTACCGCCGCTTCGTGGACGACTTCGCGGAGCTGGAAGAGGCGGTGCGGTTGAAGAAACCGCTTTCGGTGACGCCGGAGGAAGACCTGCTTGTGCAGGAAACCGTGATGCGTGCCTGTGAAATGTAGCTGTTCTCTCAACCGAGTAGCGCTCCCGCGTCCGCCAGCCAGTTGAGTGGTTCTGTCGGCGCTTCCTCCACCCTTATCAAAAGACCCTCATTCGCGATCCTTCCCCTCATTGATCGTTCCGGACACCACTCGGTGAACTATTTTCGCGTTCATCGACAATTGTGATAGTATGTCGCAAATGGTGAAACAAATTCGCACTTCTGAGACTAGTCGGCTCGGCTTGTGATGACGATTTTTCGCTGAGAGAACGATGAGTGATTGGCCTTCGCAGCTGGTGAATCATTTTCACGGACGACCGCTGTCTGAACCTGGGATTCCCGCAGGTTATGCCGCACTCATAGAACGCTTCGACCTGGCAGTTCCCATGCCTCCCCGGCTGACCGCCATTGCCGAGCGACACCACCCTGCACCGAACCCGTCCTGGCAGTTCCTGACACCGCGTCATCGTCCTCCCGATACGCTCGGGGGACAGCTCGTCTTCGCATTGAAGTGGGAAGGTGTCGCTCTCGGTGTCCTGGCAGCTCTCTTCAAGGTCGTGGAGCCCAAAGAGGTCGCCGCTGTTGTACGGGCAACGCCAACGGGAGCTTTCGCGCGCAGGATCTGGTTTCTCTATGAGTGGCTTACCGGACGTGAGCTCGACCTGCCAGATCCTGGCAAGGTTCGCGTTATAGCAATCGTCGACCCGGAACAGCAGGTCGCTCTCAAGAAGGGCGCACGATCGTCGCGCCACAAGATAATCGACAATCTGCCTGGAACGCGCGGCTTTTGTCCCATGATTCGATGGACGCCCGCGCTTAGAGCAGCCGTCGCGAAAGGACTCGACTCCCGCGCCCACGAAATCATCGGTCGGACACGAAGGGACCTCGTTACAAGGGCCGCGGCATTTCTTCTTCTCAGCGACTCAAAATCCTCCTTCGCGATCGAGGGTGAACGTCCGTCAAGCGCCCGAGCCGCGCGGTGGGCCCGCGCGATTGGCGAGGCGGGTGTTCGCCCGATCACGATCGACGAATTGGAACGGCTTCAGCGTATCGTCATTGGCGATGCACGCTTTGTGAAGCTCGGACTCCGCGATCAAAACGGATTCGTCGGGACACACGACAGGGACACACAGGAACCCGTCCCTAACCACATCAGCGCGCGGCCGCAGGATCTCAGAGATCTGCTCGGCGGCATTATTGAATATGATGGCCGTTCACTCTCGGGTGGTGTTGATACCGTTGCTGCCGCTGCCGCCATGGCGTTCGGATTTGTCTACGTCCATCCGTTCGTCGATGGCAATGGCCGCCTGCATCGGTGGCTGATTCATCACGTGCTCGCCACGGCGGGGTACAACCCGCCCGGCATCGTGTTTCCGATCAGTGCGGCCATTCTTCGGCGGCTCGATGAGTATCGAGCTGTGCTCGAGTCGTACTCGGCGGCCCTTTTGCCGTTCATCGAATGGCGCGCCACAACGGATGGCAACGTGGAAGTCATGAACGACACAGCCGATTACTATCGCTATTTCGACGCAACCGCGCATGCCGAATTTCTCTATTCATGCGTCGAGCAGACCGTGGAGCACGATCTCCCGGAAGAAGTCCATTTCCTGGAAAGATTCGACAAATTCTCGGCAGCGGTAAAGGAGATTGTCGAGATGCCGGACCGGGAAGTCGATCGGCTTCGCGGGTTTCTCGCGCAAGGCGGTGGACATCTGTCAAGACGCGCTCGTGAGAAGGAGTTTCAAGCGCTGACCGAGGAAGAAGCAACTCGCGTGGAGGCTCTGTACACCGATCTCTTTGGAGACCTGGCCCCGAAGCCGTCTGAGTAGGAAGCCACCGGCCCCAACCAAGTCTTCTTCGGATTCTCAGGTGGTTTGTGCTGCGGAAAAAATACCGCCAAGACGCGAAGACACCAAGAAACGCCAGAATCCTGTCCGCTGCGACGGTGAGTCAGCGATCTGGCCGCGTGACCGCTCCCAAATTCCGCCATCCAAATGTTGCCGGTAATCTCGCCCATGCTGAAGACGAGCTGGTCGCGCGTGAGAGACATTCCCAGGTAACCCGAATTGACTTTGAATAACGAACGACGCGCGACGCTGTGAAAATGATGCACATTCCTTGCCGGTCCGACCGGCCGCCTGGCCAGAATCTTTTCAAGCTGCATTCGCATTGCTTCAACTGAGATCGGTTGCGAGACGTCAGCAGGCCGGTCCGTACTACTCGCCGGCAGTACAGTGCGGTCCATATTTACTCCAACCTCATCTTACGACCTTGGAACAACATAGACCCGCTGCTTCGACGTGAGTTCACCGTTAGATTACCCCCTCTCACTTGTGGAGCCCAATCGCTAAACAGCAGTGTAGGGCCTCTGTGCCGCCCGTTTTCTATACGGGTCCGGCACTCTTCAGCCGGGCCCAGGAAAAAAGCGCGGCAAACGAGCGGGGGAACCGATGATGAGCTCCAAGGCCCTCTTGGGATGCTTTTTGCTGCGGGGAGGCTTCTATCTCGCCTTCGCCGCTTTGACAATCGCGGCGCAGGAAAGCTTCTGGCAGGAATCCATGAATGACGGCAAGAAATTCACGGCGCAAGGAAGATTCGCCGAAGCCGAAAGAAGCTACTTGATTGCCCTTGAGGAGGCTCGAACGTTTGGGGAGGGGGATCCGCGGTTACTCAGCACCCTGAATGACCTGGCAGCAGTTTATCAAGCCCAATCCAAATACGGTGAGGCTGAGGCGCTTTATCGGCGCGTCCTGGGAATTCTGCAGGCGACTCGGGGTAAAGAAGACAGGGATGTTGCGACCACGCTCAATAATCTGGCGGCCCTGGCTTACGACCAGGGCCAATACGCCCAGGCGGAGCCACTCTTCCGGCAAGCCCTCGCTCTCCGGGAGAAAATTCATGGGGCAGACCATGCGGACGTCGCGGAAAGTCTCAACAACCTGGCCCTGCTTTACAGCACTCAGGGCCAGTATGCGAAAGCGAAGAGCATGCTCCGGCGCGCCATTTCGATTTTTGAAAACGCTCCGGGGCTGCATGATCCAAGGCTAAGCCAGAGTTTAATCAATCTGGGTGAGCTTTATCGACTCCAGAAACTTTATCCCGAGGCCGAGAAGCTCTACCGGCGGGCCCTGGCTATTCGCGAGAATGCACTGGGCGCGGACCATCCCGACGTTGCCCCATGTCTGAACAATCTGGCTGCGGTTCGGCACGCGCAAGGGGATCTCGCACAGGCGGAATCGTACTACCAGAAAGCACTGAAGATTAAGGAGAAGAGTCTTGGGCCCGAGCATCCGGACATTGTCGCCATTCTGAACAACCTGGCGACGCTCGTCTATGAGAGAGGAGGTCTGGTTGACGCAGAAACACTTTACCTCAGAGCGAAGTCCATCGGGGAGAAAGTCTTGGGGCGCACGCACCCTCAAATCGCAACCATTTTTGTCAGCTTAGGGTCTGTCTATTACGACTCAGGCCGGTTCTCCGAATCTGAACGATGTTTGCGGGCAGCGCTGGAGATCCAGGAGAGCGCCCTGGGACCTGAACACCCCGACGTGGCCAGGAGTCTGAGCTACTACGCTGTTGTCCTTCGGGAAATGGGGCGAAAGCTCGAGGCCAAGGATATGGAGGCACGCGCAGAGTCGATTCTGGCAAAACCTGCGAATCGGGCTGCGGCTCACTCGGTTACTATTGATGCCCTCATTTTCGAGAAAAAAAACACGTCGAACAAATGAACCCACTGGTAGGAGCACTCCCCGAATTCAAGTGCGCGCGAAGAAATGTCGCACATCCTGATCCCTGATCAGCGCCACTCATGCTTGGGATACTTCCTTTGCAGCTCGGACTTAAGCCGAGGGTAATGTTCGCGCCAGAAGTTCGCCAGGTCCTGGGTAACCTGCACGGGTCGCATGCTTGGGGCCAGAATGTGGACGCTGAGCGCCACCCGGCCCAGCGCAATTCTGGGGGTTGTTGTCACGCCGAACAGTTCCTGTATTCGCAATGAAATATAGGGCGGCCCGGATGCCTCGTAAGCCACCTTGGGCGTCCGTCCGTTGGGAAGAGTGACCCGCTCGGGCGCGTGCTTGTCGAGCAGTGCACGTTGACTGGCCGAAAGCCAGGATTTGACCACGGGCTTCACGTCCCGGTCTTTAATATCCTTGTAGCCCAGTGCGCCGAGACAGATCTGCTCGACGATATGTTGCCGGTCCTCCACTCGAATTGGCGGCAGTTCGAGCTCCGGGCACCATTGCGCGAGCAGATTCAGTCTGAGGATCCATTGCTCGACGCCGTGATCCCAGTTCGGCAACCGCAGTCGCCCGGCGCTGACCTCCTCTGCAAGTAACCGCGCGGCGGCATCGGCCGGCGGCGGTTCCACGCGCCTGGCAGCCACCACCAGATCCCGGAAACGCAGAGAATCGTGCGCCTGTACCCTCCTGGTTGCGGAATCAAAGGCGACCCGCACCTCCGTCTGCATGTCGTTCGGAAAAAGTTCACGCAGCCACTCGAGTTCGATCGCAGTGGCAAGGGAGATAATCGTATTCACTTCGCCCGGGCGACCGCCTAGTTCCTGAATCTCCGCCGCCACGATGAGAGAGCTCTGTCGCACCACGCTTTCCCGCGCCAGCGTGCCTCTCCGGCCATGCACAAGTTCGCACCGCCGCGTGTCCTGATCGATCCGCCCCACGCGATCGCTGAAACCAATGAGAATGCACTTCCGCAGGGCCTCATCCTTGATCTCGCGCTGCTCGATGTCGAGACCTTCCTCACGGGCGATTCGCAGGAATTGGGAGTGCAGCGGCCCAACCTGCCGCGCCGTGACACCGTGAATGCCGAGCTTGCCAAGAGCATCCATCCGGAACTGATTCCTCGAGGCGTAATTCCACGCTTGCATGAGAATCCAAAAATCGGACGAATTCTTGTCGCCAAACAAATCCTCGCGCGCCGCCGACACATCCTTGCTCGGATTCCGCAGAAGCAGGTCGCGTCCTTGAGTCAGCGCCGCCACGAGACACGCCTGATAAACGCAGCCATATTCCTGCGCCGCGAGCAACATGCGAGCGTAGCGGGGATGGACCGGAAACGCGAGCATGCGGCGGCCGAGTTCGGTAATCACGGTATGGTGTGCTTCATGCGCCAGGGCTCCCAGATCGCACAACAACTCCTCGGCATGATTCAGAGCCGTGTCACTCGGCGCTTCCAGCCAGCGAAACTTACGCAGGTTTTCTACCCCGGTCGCCTTGAGCGTAAGGATCACTTCGGAGAGATCGAGCCGCTTGATCTCAGGCAATTCCTGCTGGGGCCTTTCCTCCTGCTCGGGCCTCGACCAAAGCCTCGAACACTGTCCCGGCGCCGTGCGTCCTGCGCGACCGGCCCGCTGCTCGGAACTGGATCGGCTGATCCGTTCCACCAGCAGGGTGTTGATCCCGCGATTAGGATCGTAGCGCGCGATGCGCGCGAGGCCGCTATCGATCACCAACCGCACGCCGTCGATGGTAATGGATGTCTCGGCGACATTGGTTGCGACCACAACTTTCGGCTGAGTGTAGCGCGCCACAGCCGCGTCCTGATCCCGGGGCGGCAATTCGCCGTGCAGGGGGAGAAGAATGTAGCCCTTGGCTTCCCGCTTGTGTCGGATGGCTTCGATGGTCCGGCTGATTTCGTATCCGCCCGGCATGAAAATGAGGACATCGCCGTCGCCAGCGCGCGCGTATTTTGAAAATGCATCGGCAGCAAGATCCCATACGGGTGGCGCATTGCTGCCCAGTCGACTGCGGCAGATAGTCCACGTTTACCGGAAACGTCCGCCCTTCAGAGGTCAGGACCGCGCAGGGCGAGAGATACTCTTCCAGCGCCCCTGCATCGAGTGTGGCGGACATCACGATGATGAGCAGGTCGGGCCGGCTCTGTTCCTGGATGTCCAGCGCGCGCGCCAGGGTAATGTCGCCGTAGAGATGCCGTTCGTGGAACTCGTCGAAGATCAACGCCTGAATTCCGAGTGAGGGCCGGATCCTGGATCAACTGGCGCAGCAGAATTCCTTCGGTTTCGAACTTGATGCGCGTGGCCTCGCTGGTCGCATTCTCGAATCGCACCTGGTAACCGACCTCACGCCCAAGTTCCACCTCCAGTTCGCGCGCCACGCGCGCTGCGAGCAATCGCGCAGCAAGCCGCCGTGGCTGGAGAATCACCACCCGGCCGTTGTCGAGCAATCCGTGTTCGAGCAGCATCTGAGGTACTTGTGTGGATTTGCCGGAGCCGGTAGGCGCCTGGAGCACAAGACGCCTGGCCGCCTTCAATCTGGCGATGATTTCGTTCTCGATTTCGTAGATCGGCAGGCGTGTTCTCGCGATTGGGAATGATAGGCAGAGCAGCCTCCGTCATGGCGATGATTCGTTCTCAATTTCGTAGATTGGCAGGCGTTCGGTCATCTTCGTATTTCTTAGCGCTTAGTAAAACGTACAAACCAGCATGTTGTCGTTCACAGGGGGGCTTTCGTTCAGGGCGAAGTCCCCGAACAAACCTTAGAGTCTTCGAGTCTTCGTGGTACGACAGCTAAACAAAATGCCACCAGGACGCAAAGACGCAAAGAAACACAAGGAAGCAGATTCGGAACACAACGGCAGTCGGCGGCGTCTATAATGGCATCAGTTTTACCGGTCCGAGGAGACTTATGCATACCTTCCGTTCCATCGCCCAGGGCACAATCGCTGTGCTGGTTGTGGCATCGACACTTTGGGCCCAGGTGGCTGTGGTGGCGCCGGGCTCTCGCGAGCTCAAGCGCGCCGCCCATCGGCTTCGTGTCACGCCCGAGCGGCTCCAGAACATGCGCCTCGCCCTTCGTGAGGCCACCGAGCTGGCCCGGCGGGTCGATGCGGCAAGCGCCTTGCTGATCGGTCCCGTTGCCCAGAGCTGGGTTCAGATCAACCGCCCCGAGGCGAAGCCGAACCTGGAGGAACTCTACCGGGCGCTGCGGACTGCGGCGGGGAACGCCGAGGATGCCCGCGGGTACCAGAGCGCGACCCAGGCGGCGCAGTCGCTTGCATCCGCCTACTCCGAGATCGACTTCGACCGGGCCCAGGAGCTGATCCGAACCTGGCCGGCGCCCCCGTCGCGCGCCGGCGAGGCGGGCGAGGCTGCCCGGCGTGAGATGGAATCGCAGTTCCGGCAGCAGGCCCTGAACACGCTCGCCATGCGCGACCCGGAACGGGCCGCGGCGCTCCTGGCGGAGGGGGGCGACGAGAGCTGGGCCGCCCGAGGACGCATCGCCCAGCACCTGGCTGCCACGGGTAGCAAGGAGCAAGCCTCAAAGATCCTGGACCAGACCCTTCGCGACCTGGCCGCATCGACACTCGACATAAAGAAGTCGCACGAGTACGGGCAGCTCATGATGCACACGGCGGCAATCGACCCGGCCAAGGCAGCCGAGGCCTTCGCGTCATTGGCCCGAGGCGCGGCCGGCATGAACCAGGAGGCAGGCAGTCGGCTCACCGTGGGTGAGCGGAGCATCGACCTCACTGCCGGGGAAACGGTGCTTCTCAATGCGGTCCAGGCGTCGGGAGGCCGTTTCGATCTTGCCTCGAAGTTCATAGCCCAGGCTCCCGATCTGAAGGCAAAGCTCGATCGGATGGGGGGCATCGATACGGTTTTCTCGAGCGGCCAGCGTGTCAGCCTAACCGGCGCAGGAATGGGCTCGCGGAGCTGGGGAGGCGGTGGGATGCCACCAGGCGGACCAGCGGGTCCGAACACCTACTCCTCCAGTCACCCCTCGAATCAGCTCTATAACGAAGTGCGCACCGCAGCCCGGCGCGACCCGGCCGCGGGCCGCCAGAAAATCGCCGAGATCGCCCAGGACCCCGCGAGCGCCGACGCCCTCATCCAGTTTGCGCAGCGGGTAAACTGGGAGGATCCGGATCTTGCCGTGATGGCCCTGGACGCCGCACGCGCGCTCCTGCCGAAAATCGAGCCGAAGACCCGAAGAGCCACGAACCTGCAGATGCTCGTCCGCGCCTACCGCATGGTTGACGGTGAGGTAGATCCCGGACTCCTGAAGGAAGGGTTCATCCTGGCCTCCGACCTGCGGGAAGAACAACAGGGGCAGGCTGCGGGTTTCGGTTTTGGCGTTTCCGGGGGTCCCTTCCCCCAAGGAGGCATGGTTCCGTTTCCCCAAGGAGGCATGGGTCCCTACGCGATTTCCTGCGGGCCCGGCCGACCACCTGGAGGCGATGCTGGTTGCCGAGTATGCCCGCGATAACTTCGCCGGCGCACTAACTTACGTCCGGTCGCTCCCGGATGCCAGGCTGAAGCTTCTCGCTCTCAGTCAGATCATCCAGTTCCTGCGGATGCCGTTCTGAGCCTTCCTGGTGTTTCTTCGCGTCCTGGCGTCTTCGTGGTTACCTACGCCGCAAGTGCACCGGCTGCCAGAATGCGCCGTTGCCGGCGGAATCCCACGCCGCAAACCGCACCCACTTCTTCCCGGCCGCGTCGAACGGAATTCGGAAGCGGTGACTGCCGAACGGCGGCTGATCGGTGGCCGGGATGATCTTGCGATCGGTCTTCTGGCCATCGCCCCAGACTACCTCGACGAATTCCAGCGGGAACGTCCACTCCAGATCCGCCACGATGGTTCGCTGATCGCCCGAGCCTTCCAGGCCAAAGCTCTTGAACAGCACTTCGCCGCTCGTGACGAAGAAGTCGCCGGCCCGCATCGACTTCACGATCGGCATCCAGTCTTCGTCGAAGGCGGGCAACCGGTCCAGCTTGATGTAGTTCACCATCAGGTGTTGATAGCTGTCGTCGTCCGGGAATTTGGCATACGTGTCGCCCTCGGCCACCAGGTACTTCGGCCCTGCCCAGTTATTCATGTCGTCCAGGGTTCCCAGGCAGCGGACCTCGCAAAGCCGGCTCTCGGAGAGATCGACCGGGAGGGACTGGTATGCCCCGCCCAGGAACCGATCGCTCTTGAAATGATCCGTTTGCCGGAGCGCATCGGGATAGCCGCTCGAGCCCTTGGTCCGGGGATGAGCCTGCCACACCAGCCCATTCTCCGACGTCAGCATCTGCAGTTCGTCGGCGGGAGACCCCACGTGGTACACCTTGCCGTACTCGGAATGGTTCTCGACCAGCGGCTGTCCCGATTGGCGGACGTGAGTCCAGTACACCGGACGAGGAAAGACTGTCGTGTAGTGTCCGCCGAAGTGGGCGTTCGGCTCCTCGCCGGGCATGATCAGAAATTCCCGATCGGAGTGGCGGCGGCAGGCATCGAAGTAGGCCTTCTGCTCTTTGAGCCGCAGCGGTCCTGGATCCTTCGGGTGGCCATCGCCGTGGAAATCGGACATCATCGCGATGTTGATTCCGAGCGCCCGAAACGTGGGGATCCACGGCGGCTGGGAGTCGATGCCTCCGGCGTCCAGCACCTGCTCGTGGAAGTGCGTGTGGAAGTGGCTGACAGCCACCTGGAAGCCGGGGATCGACTTGTACCGATCGTCGTGCGTGAACTGCATTACCGTTTCCTGGGTGGCGGGACCAGGCTCCGGACTCAGATAGTAGTAAGCCGCCATTCGTTGCCAGGTCCCCGGAGGCGCGTTGTAGAGGGCAAAGTTCCCCATCGCGAAGCTGCGCGCCTGCCGCGACCGCCGCTGCCACAGATCATCCGAGAAGCCGAAGGGGCGGTACATCTCCTCGCGATCGGCCTGGCGCACGCCCACCGAGAACGAGCCGGCGTCGTCTTTGCGGTACCAGACGTAACCCAGGTTCAGCTCGATTTCGCGCCCGAAGAAGAACTTGTGAGAAGGGGGAAACACCGCGACCGAGCCGCCGGCAGTCTCGACGATCGCCAGTCGGTTACGGGCCCGGAGGGCCACCGGGTCGGTATTGGGCGATCCGCCAAACTCATACTTCTGCCAGCCGCGCGCGACGTCCCGCCAGATGACACGCCTGGCCGTGTCGGTCCGGAATCCTTTGAGTCCGGCGCGGTAGTGATAAGCGATCGAGGGTTCGTCGGTTTTTGCGATCGCCTCCTGGCGCAGCAGGTTGGTTCCCTTGTAGACGCTGAACTGCAGGCGCCCCGAGAAGATTCCCATCGAGAGTCCTGGGAACGTCACTTCCAGCCGCGCGCCGTCCGTCTTCACCTGGCACCCGGTCGAGTTGTAGGTCGCTGCGGAACGGCGGATTTCCTCCGGGCTGCGAGGAAGCCCGGGGTTGGTTCCGCTGCTCCCCGGAATCACGAGCGGCGCATCCCAGAAGACCTTCCACTTTTCACGCTCGAGCAGTTCCGGGTCGCGGTCCAGGCCCAGCTGGCGGAGCGGTGCGAGCTGCTGCTCCGAAATGCGGCGCCGCCCGGCGGTGACATGAAACTCGGGGCTGAGGTCGCGTCCCAGCACGACCCACTGCGCGCCCTGCCGCCGGACCGCCATCTCTCTGATGATCGGCGCGCCGTTGAGCAGACTGAAAATCACACGCAGCTCCTGTCCCTGGGAGCCTTGCCAGGTGACGCGCAGCGCGCCGCTGCTCATTTCGGCCTTCAGTCCGGGCGCTTCCTTATACCCGGAGAGGTCGCATTGCATGACGTCGGGGCCGCGGCCTGCCCAGGCACGCTCCTGGGGGTCTCGGCTGCGCGCGCTCCGACCAGTATTGTTCCAATCGTGATCCAGATCACTGCGACGGTTCTTGGCTTCACCTTGCGGGCCCTCCTTCAAGATCGATATGCGCGCAGTGTACCACTTCGTTTTATGCGCGTCTTCGTGGTTAGCGCAGCGAAACAAATACCACCAAGACACGAAGACACGAAGAAACACCAAGAATCCCAATTAAGAGAGAGAATACCGACTGGTGACACGAAGACTCAAAGAAGTTGGGCTGCCGGACTGGATCCCTGACGATTGCCGCATCCTGTTCGTCGGGCTGAATCCGGGATTGCGCTCGGCCGAGGTGGGGCATCACTTCGCGGGCCACACGAACAAGTTCTGGCGCCTGATGTCCGGCGCCGGCTTCCTTCCACGCGGCGCGGGCTTCGCGAACGACCAAGACCTGCCCAATTACGGCCTTGGGATCACGAACCTGGTCAGCCGCCCGACTGCCGGCGCCGGCGATCTTCGGCCTGAAGATTTCGCGCGCGGCCGCCGCGCTCTCCTGCGGAAAATCAGGAAGCACCGCCCTCAGATAATTGCTGCCGTGGGCCTGATGGTCTTCCGCGAAATGATACAGACCCGCCGCGCTCTGCGCTGCGGTCTGCAGGACGAGTCAATCGAAGGAATCTCCGTGTTTGTGGTCCCCAATCCCAGCGGGCGCAATGCGCACTTCACGTACGAACAGATGCTCCGGCAATTCGTGGCCCTCAGAGAGTGGGCGCAGATTCATGCTTCTCTGCCGACGCACCCGCCGCGCGGCGGCGCGTGATAATGCCTGGATTTTGCCGGCGGTGTTTCGCTAACATGGGCTACCTTCGTGAGGACCCTATGGACAGACAACGAGCACTTGCCGCCCTGCTTCTGCTCTTCCCCTTGTTCGCTTCCTCCCAGACACGCCTGCCCGGCTACAAGGTCGACCCGGCCTGGCCCCAAAAGCCCGCGGACGTCGCCTGGGGAGACATGCCGGGGGTCGCGGTGGATCGTCAGGATCGCATCTGGATTTTCACCCGCGCCGTGCCGGCTGTGCAGATCTATGCGGCGGACGGCAAGTTCGTCCAGGCCTGGAGGGAAATGGAATACGGAAGCGCCCACCATATCAAGTTCGATGCGCAGGGCAACGTCTGGCTCGCAGACATAGGACTTCACACCGTGCGAAAGTACACGCCTGACGGCAAGCTTGTCTTGAGTCTGGGGACGCCGAAGAATGCCGGCCAGGACGAGCGGCGTTTTGACCGGCCCACCGATATGGCCATCACTCCGGAGGGCGACATCTTCGTTTCCGACGGGTACGGGAACAACCGCGTCGTTCATTTCGACCGCAATGGAAAGTTCGTCAAGGCCTGGGGGAAAAAAGGAAGCGGTCCGGGGGAGTTCAATCTCCCGCATGGAATCGGAGTCGATTCCAAGGGGCTGCTCTACGTGGCGGACCGGAACAACGCTCGCATCCAGGTTTTCGACCGGAACGGCAAGTTCCTGGCTCAATGGACGAACCTCCTGGTTCCCTGGAGCATCTGGATCACGGCGCAGGACGAGATCTGGACTTGCGGATTCGTCGCCGATGCGCGAGGCCAACGAACAGGGGATGACAGGCATCCCGCCCAAGGACCAGGTTTTCATGAAGTTCAATCCCTCGGGTAAGCTCCTCCAGCTCTGGGTCGTCCCCAAAGGCACGGACGGACAGGAGAAGCCGGGCGAGTGCAACTGGGTGCATGCGATCGCCCCGGACTCGAAGGGAAACCTTTACGCCGGCGATATCCGAGGAAAAAGGGTGCAGAAGTTCGCCTGGCAACCCTGAGTGGTCGAAGCATGCGTCAACTTGATTCGATCGGGCAACTCACGAGTTTCTTTGCAAGCCGACTTCTCTGAGCGCCCAATGGCTGATGGTCCGCGCTTACTTCGCGAATTGTCCCTTCCTGAGGGCGGCCTGACCGTCTGTGCATTAACGTTGCGCCTGGCTTCCCGCGCCATCTATCCTGATCCGGGAGGATCGAATGACTTGGGAAATTACGCCGCCCTGGCCCTTCTCGTCGCGTTTCGAGCCGGGCTTGGAGGGATCGGAATTGCTCGGGAAGGCGGCGCCCGGATGGGACAACGCCGAATGGATCCAGAGCGGGCCGCTGACGCTTGATGGGCTGCGGGGACGCGTCGTACTCCTGCGCTGGTGGACGGGTCCCGAGTGCCCCTACTGCGGGTCATCGGCTCCCTACCTGAACGCATGGCATTCCCGGTACAACCGAAAGGGCCTGGTCGTTGTCGGCTTTTACCATCACAAATCGCGAAAGCCTCTTACGCGCCAGCACGTCTCCGATCTCGCCAGGCGGTTCGGATTCCACTTTCCCGTCGCCATCGATACCGATTGGCGCACTCTCAGGCGCTGGTGGCTGGACGGTCACGACCGCCGCTTCACTTCGGTCAGCTTCCTCCTGGACCAGAGCGGGATCATTCGCTACATCCACCCGGGTGGCACATACACGCCGGATGAAGCCGCCGCCATCGAGTCAAAAATCGAGGCGCTTCTGAAAGTCCCTTCGCGGTGATGCCAGGACGGATCGTTCGACCAGGTTCTCTGCTTGTTGGATGCGAAACAAATACCACCAGGACACGAAGACACTAAGGTACTTCGGGCACTTCGCCCGAACGAAGGCCACTTATGAACGACAACATATTGGTTTGAACGTCTCGCTAAGCGCCTAAGAAACACTAAGACACTGATGGCATGCCCTCGAATCAGGAGAAAGCTGACATTTCTGGCGCCGGCGCTTGTTCTTGCTCTGACGGCTGCCGTCCTGGCTCAGACTGTGTCCAGCTCCGCCACGCAAACGGGGGATAGCGGAGCGAGGAAGTGTCCAGTTCGAAGCCCAGTGTGCATCGTGCCACGAGCGCGACGGCAGGGGCACGGAAGGGGGGCCTCCGCCGCTCCAGGGCTCCCCCTGGGTGAGGGGGCCTGAGACGCGCCTGATCAAGATCGTGCTGCACGGCATGAGGGGAAAGGTCGAAGTGAACGGAAAGACCTACAACCTGGAGATGCCCGGATTCGGGAAGGTCTTGACGGACGAGGATATCGCTGCCGTCGTGTCGTTCGTTCGCGGGAGCTGGGGCGGTCGAACAGAGCCGATTGCGCCAGCCGGCGTGCGCCGCGTCCGCGACGCGACCCGGAATCGCACGGACTACTGGACCGCTGACGAGTTACTGCTGGACCAGTGAACCGCCGTACAACCTCCTCACCGGATGGCCGCTTTCATCCTTAAAGCTTGCGACAAGCTGTCGCCGAGGCCAGCGAGGTACTTCTTGTTGAGTCGAAAGATCCGTCGGACCCTCGATGATGCCCGCGTATTTCTTGAGCGCCTCGAGCGCGCTCCGTGCGTCCCTTGCCCAGGTGAGTCCTTCAGCGCGTCGCTGCACGATGCGGCCTTTGGATGACGGTTCGTCCGCCGAGCCTCACGTTCCAATGCCTTCAGCCAGGTCGTCTTCGAAGGCGAACGGTTCAGTGTCTTGATCGTCAGGCGTGTGTGGTCGGCACGTTGATGCACCAGCGGCCGATAGGCCACGTGCGTGCGAAGCCCGTACCTTCAGGGGCCTGGTCTTCGAGATGCCCGCCTACTGAGGTCCAGCGACCGGCGTCACCTCTGTGTCGCAACCGTCGGCACTGCGCCTTAACGTACGTCCTAATCTCGCGCAACGGCAGCGTCTAGCGATCGGTCAGGTCTTGTCAGGCGTCAACTGATTCATAAACAAGCTTGGCGTGATTGCGAGGCACTCGTAAGCACGCACGACACGGGAACGAGCATTGCAGTGCCATTGAGGTTCTACGAGCGCTATTCCTTTCGGAGTCTGTCGCGGGAGTAAGGGTGAAGCCATCACTGCGACCGCTTCTGGTACCCGGGACCATACAGGACTCTTCCCGGCCGCGCGCCCGTGTGTTTTCCGCGCTCCACGACGATCTCGCCATTGACGAGCACGTAATCGACGCCGGTGGCGTACTGGTGAGGCTTTTCGAAAGTCGCGTTGTCGGTCACGCGTTCGGGATCGAACACCGCAATATCGGCGAAGAACCCGGCGCGCAGCAATCCGCGGTCGGCGATGCCGAGCCGCTGCGCGGTCGCGTTCGACATTTTGCGAACCGCCTCTTCGAGCGGAATCGTCTTCTTCTCGCGCACGTAGCGTCCGAGGACGCGCGCGAAGGTGCCGTATTCGCGCGGATGCGGAACGCCCTGCCCGAAAATCGAAATGCCGCCGTCCGAGCCGACGGCCGTCATCGGATGTCGCATGATCCGCTCGACATCCGCTTCTGACATTGCGTGATAAATGGCACGCGCGCCGCCCTTTTCAATAATATCCATGGCAACCTCCGCGGCATTCTCCGGCGTAGGAGGCAGGCCACGCTGCCGGGCAATCTCCGCGAGGTTCTTTCCTTCGAAGGAGCGGTCCCACGAGCACACCCCGATATAGATGTTCTTCGCATCGCCGCCGCCGCGGTCATAGAGTATGTTCGCGACGATACCCTGCTTGATCTTCGCGCGCATCGCCGGATCGCGCAGCCGCTTCACGATTTCCTGCTGTCCTCCCTCCTGATAGGATTGGGGCAATAGCGCAGTGAGCGACGTTTGAGAAGCCGTGTAGGGATACTGGTCCATGGTGATGTCGATCCCGCGCGCCCGCGCTTCGTCGACAAACCGGAGGCTGTCGGCGCTCTTCCCCCACATTTTGCTGCCAATGACTTTGTGATGCGTCATCTGAACCGGCAGACCGGCTTCCTCGCCGATTCGAATCGTCTCACGCACGGAATCAAGCAGTCCGTCGGCCTCGTTGCGCATATGTGAAATGTAGATGCCGTGGTAGCGCGCGGCCACTTTCGCCAGCTCGATCACCTCCTCGGTCTTTGTGAAATTCCCGGGGATGTAGAACAGGCCGGTCGAAAGTCCGAACGCTCCTTCCTCCATCGCCTGAGCCACCATCGTTCTCATCTTTGCGATCTCTTCAGGAGTCGCAGCACGATTTGCCAGCCCGACGGCTTCCCGGCGCAGCGTCCCCTGTCCTACGTACAGTGCCCAGTTGGCGCTGATCCGGGTGGACGCGATTTTCTCCAGATTGGCGCGGATCGGAAATGGGGATGATCCATCGTTCCCTTCCGTCAGGGTCGTGACACCCTGGAGCAGCGCATTATCAGCCGTCGGCACATCGAATATCCCGCTGAGCGCGTGGGTGTGGGGATCGATAAAGCCGGGCGCGACGGCGTAGTTCCTGGCCTCGATGACCCGAGCTGCGGAGGAGTTCGAGAGATCGCCGATGCGCGCGACGCGATCTCCCCGAACGCCGACATCCGCCCGGAACCAGGGATTCCCGCTTCCGTCGATCACCTTGCCGCCCCGGATGATCACGTCGAAGGACTCCTGGGCCGGGGCCGCCAGGATGAGACTGAGTATGAGTCCAAAGACCGAGCATGCACGAATCATCACGAGAGTACCCCGTTTGGGATAGGCTATTTTTCGCTTCGCTGCCATGCTTCCTCATCCAGTGGAAACCATTCTTCGGCCATGCGCAGATCGTGCTCAGCCCACTGGATGGATTCTTCTTTGAGCTGCTGTCTGAGTTTGTTTCGACCTATTTCTTGGATGTAATCGCTTGACCGCCTGGTCAATAAAGCGGCTGCGGTTTTGGGCCACGCGATCAATCAGCCGGATAGTTTTTTCCGGCAACGTGATATTAATCCGCTGGTGCATCGTGGTCTCTCCTTTGATCTGTGTCAGTATACACATGCTTGATGTGTAGTCACATCATCCAATCCGTTAATTCTAATGGCTAACAGGAACTTGCGGCGTGCTTGCCGCCCTTTCAGCCATTCATCGGCCTCGCGTCGTTTCGCTCCCTTTTACCAGGCACTGCTGACCTTCGCCGCACGGCAGGTTTAGAAATTCATTAGCCGGTCGGTTAGAAAGTGGCCTATACTCTTCTCCAATCCAGTACTTGGTAAGTTAGAAAGAAGCAATGAATCGCGGGTTACCGCCAACCGACAGCAAACAGGGCAAGAATGCTCTTGGCTCAGAGCTCGTGCCTGGGATCTCAATCGAAGCAATACAGATCCAGCTCGAAAGGATTTCCGCCAGCCAAGGCTTTATCCACTCGGACCGCATGACCCGTTTCTTGCGTTTTGCGGTTGAGCAGTCTCTTCACGGTCGAGCACATCAGCTTAAAGAGTCGGTTATTGGAATGGAGGTGTTTGACAGAACATCGTCTTTTGACCCGCGGACCGACACGATCGTGCGGGTGGAGGCGCGCCGGCTTCGCTCTAAACTCAAAGATTATTACGAGAGTGAAGGACGGGACGACGTCGTATTGATAGACTTCCCAAAGGGAAGCTACGTCCCCACTTTTCTGGCCCGGCAGAAAAAGGATCACGAGGAGCTGCAGACCAGAACTCAGCTTGAAACTCCCTCAGAAAGTTCGGCTTCTACAACGCCGATTGCGCAAAGCAATTACCGACGGAAGCACGTTGGAACGGCCATAGCAGTTGGAGGCTTGTTGTTAGCGACTGGTATAGGCATTACTCTATGGCTGACCAGATCTCCGGCGACAGCTCGACTGCCTGTTCTGACACGATTAACATCGGACACCGGCCTGACTTATCAGCCGGCACTCTCGCCTGACGGTAAGCGGGTGGCCTATGCTTCCGACCGTAGTGGGGCGGGGAACCTCGACATCTGGGTGAAACACGTTGCCGGTGGAGAGCCTGTGCGCTTGACAAGTCACCAGGCAGATGACCATGAGCCCGCATTTTCGCCTGACGGTACCAAAATCGCATTTCGCTCGGAGCGAGACGGAGGCGGGATCTACGTTATTTCGGCGATCGGTGGCAATGAAAGACTGATCGTCAGCCAAGGTAGATACCCTCGGTTTTCCCCGGATGGCCAGCAGATCGCCTTTAAATCTCGTATCCAGGGTAGCGGACTCGTAGACGGTAAGATCTATGTTGTCGCTTCCAACGGCGGGTCACTCCGGCAACTACAGCCGGAATTCGCATATGCTGATCGGCCCGTCTGGTCTCCAGATGGAAGGCACCTGTTGTTTGTCGGTTCGCCTGAGAGGCCACCGTTGGTTCCAACCGAAAATCCTCCGTATGACTGGTGGGTAACTCCATTGGACGGCGGAGCGGCACTACCGACAGGGGCGTCCAGCTTACTTCGCAAGCACGGTCTTTCGTCGAAGTTGTCGCCGGAGAGTTGGGTGGCCGGCCAGAAGGGCCATACCATCATCTTTCCTGCTGGATCAGGGGATACCAGTAATCTGTGGCAGGTGGGTATTTCGCCCAAGAACTGGCAACTCATTGGCACTCCCCAACGGCTGACCTTCGGGACAGGCCTGGATGTGGCCCCCTCTCTTACGGCGAATGGGCTGCTGGTTTTCGCCAGCTTGGTTTCAAACAGCGATGTCTGGAGTCTGCCCATTGAAGCTAACAAGGGGAAGGTTCTTGGCGAGCCAAGACCTCTGGTCGAGGGCGCAGCCGCTGATATCAATCCTTCTCTCTCAGCGGATGGAAACAAACTGGCGTTCAATTCCAACCGATCGGGGCACACGGACGTTTGGATCAAAGACTTGAAGACGGGTAAGGAAATAGCTCTTACCGACGGTCCGCTGAGAGAAGGACGGGTTCTTCTGAGCCCAGATGGCTCCAAAGTGGCTTATCAGGCGAACGAGAGTGGGAAAGAGGACTTCTACATAGTGGCGTCCAGTGGGGGCCCAGCTCAGAAGATCTGCGAGAGCGGCGGAAATATGTTGGGCTGGTCGCCAAATGGAACCGAGATCCTTCACTACTGGGGTCAACCAATTCGTTTTGGTTTGCTCAACGTCGCCTCTGGCAAGAGCCGGCTGGTCCTTCAACACCCGCAGTATGACCTGAATCGAGGTCAGATTTCACCTGATGAGCGTTGGATTGCTTTTCATGTGCCCATTGATGTGAGACGCTCTCCCGTGTTCCTCGCGCCTCTCCGCCAAGAAGGGGTGCCTGGAGAGCGCGACTGGATTCATGTGAGCGACGGTTCAGGGATCGACTACTACCCCTTTTGGTCGCCAGCCGGTAACCTTCTTTACTATCTGTCCGACCGTGACGGCTTCACCTGCGTTTGGGCTCAGCCGTTGGATGTCGCGACCAAGCGGCCGATCGGATCAGCCACGGATGTGTATCACATCCACAGCGCCCGTCGCTCGTTGCTCAACTTGCCCAGACTGGGCAACATTGGAATGTCTCTAACACACGACCAGCTTGTTTTTAGCATGGGCGAGATCACCGGCAACATCTGGCTGGCGGAATTGGGAAGGCAATGAGGGGCGCGGTATCTGGTCTCATCTATGTTCGCAAAATCCCGGCTGGGCTCCCGGGTAATTACAACGTCGGACGGTGACCGCATTCGATTGCGTTGACCGTGGCCTGACTCAATGAATGATGGCTTCGTTCCAGCGTCTCGGCTGGTTTCTCGCTTTCGAGTCGGGCGGCGATACTAATCCTCAAGATCATCGCACGAGATCCATGGTCGGCAATCCTGCGAAGGTGCTTTGGGAAGCCATCTAACCTTCGCGCCGTGAAGTCGGGCGAGTGTGCCATCGCAGCGCGGATCTTACGGGCGAGTGATTCCCCGAGCGCCACGCTTCCCATTCCTAGAATTGCGGCCGCACCAGCCGCTCGCCGATCATTCCCGTTGAGTGAGGGAGGGAAGATTAAAGCCTCGCAAGAGAGACTCAGTCGTTTATGATGAAAGCCAGATCACTTGGCGCCGTCACGCGGTTTTCCGGGCGGCCATGGAGTTTCCCTGAGCATGAATGAGACAGGTTCGCGCGCACTGGTTGAGGAAAACTCGAAATTGGAATCCATGAACCGGGCTCTTCCATGGTATCGACAGGTCAATCGCGAGCAGTGGAAGGCCTTTCTGGCCACCTTCGCTGGATGGGTTCTCGACGGCTTCGATGCCACGATCATCACCTTCGTCCTCATCGACATCCAGCAGAGCTTCGCGGTAGACAAAGCCCTGGCCGGAGCGCTCGGGACGGTCACTCTGTTCTTTCGCCTGATCGGCGGCGTTGCAGCCGGCGCGGTGGCCGATCGATGGGGACGGAAGCTGCCGCTAATGCTCTCGATTCTCTGGTTTTCGCTCTTTGCTTTTCTCAGCGGCTTCTCCACTTCCTACGCGATGCTATTTGCTTTCCGGGCGCTTTTCGGAATCGGGATGGGAGGCGAATGGGCGGCCGGCATGCCTTTGGCCCTCGAACACTGGCCGGCGCATCTGCGGGGAACCGCTTCGGGTCTGCTTCAGGGAGGCTTTTCCTGGGGTTTCATTCTCTCGGCGCTGATATTTCATTATGTCTACCCTCTGTTTGATCATCGCCCGGATCTCGGGTGGCGGGTGATGTTCTGGGTCGGTGTGATACCCGCGCTCCTCGTGCTCTGGATCCGCACCGGAGTGTCGGAGAGTCCCGTCTGGCTCGACCGGCAGCGTCATCTGCGCCAGCGACCGGAGAGAAAGAAAGTATCGCTCCTTCATATCTTCCGGGGAGATCTCGCGGCTATTACCGTGCAGTGTTGCCTTCTTATGGGCGCGCTGATGTTCTCCTACTACTCCGTTTCTTTCTGGTATCCGACCTTCTTGCGCGAAACAGGTCTGGAGCCGCTCCGCTATCTCGTAGCTCTCAACCTGGGCGGGATTGCAGGCGCCGCCCTCTGGGGCCGCCTGTCGGAGACGCGCCTGGGGCGGCGCGGCGCCATTACCGTGGCTTCGCTGATGGGCATCCTCTCCATTCCACTCTATCTTCTGACAAGCAATCCCACCGTTCTCTTCCTGGGGTCGCTCGTGATGGGGATGGGGGCGCCCGGCATGTGGGGTGTCGTCCCCAGCTACCTCACCGAGAGGTTCCCAACCGTTGTGCGAGGGGTGGGCTCCGGCTTCGCCTATCATGCAGGAGCCGCTATCGGCTCGGTGACTCCGGCTCTCATCGGCAGGCTTCAGGATCGAGGGTTCGCTCTGACAACCGCGATGAGCGCTCTGATCGCGGCGTCGGGTCTGATCGTAATTCTGTCGATCTGGCTGGGGCCCGAAACTCGAGGACGGGAATTCACCGCCGTCGAAGACCAGACTGCGGCTTGATCAGCAGGCCTTGCCGAATCTCGCCCGCTCGAAAGAATCTCGGAAGAACGCGTACACGCGCGTGAGCGAGCCCATCCATGGTCCTGGAAATACGCCGTGGACGTGATCGGCAGTCTCTCTTTGACGAGTCGCCGGCGGTTCGGTCTCCGGTTTTGCTCATCACGGTACGAAAAATTGTGGAAATGGGAGTGTGTCATGGAACACCAGAGCGTCCCGACCATGATTGGGTTTCTGGGAGTCAGCCTTCTTCTGCTCGCCTTCTTTCTCAATCTTTTCAAGTTCCTGCGCTCCGAGGCCTACATCTATATTGTGCTCAACTTTGTCGGCGGCGCGCTGGCGTGTTACTCCTCGTATCTGATCGACTTCATGCCCTTCGTGGTACTGGAAGGTACCTGGTCGGCAGTCGCCGCCGCCGCTCTCATCCGTAGAGCGCTCGGTCACCCGGCCCTATCGGGACACGGTTAGCGCGGCCGTGATGTATAATCGCGGCGATGAACCTAGAAGGACCCTTCCAGGGCGCTGGTTCGACCGGTGCCTTCATATGTTTAGCGGCCACTTCGAGCGCAAACAGCGAGACCCCCCCGAACATTAACTCTGTAGAGACCCGGAGGAATTCATTTTGAAAACAATATCTGTCTTCTGGCTGACACTTGCCATCGCCGTGGTGGAAACCTCATGGGCAGGCCCGCAAGCAGGCTCGGCCAAACAAGAATCCCGGAGTTCGGCGAACCAGCAGAAACCGGCGCCGGCCGCGCAAGTACGAACACCCGACGTGATCTACGTTCCCACTCCGCCGGAGGTCGTGGACAAGATGCTGCGCATGGCGGCTGTGAAAGAAGGAGATGTGCTCTACGATCTTGGATCCGGAGACGGCCGTATCGTGATCACGGCCGCGAAGCAGCACAAGGTGCGGGGAGTCGGCATCGACATCGACCCGCAGCGCATACGGGAGGCAGAAGAAAATGCCCGCGCCGCCGGGGTCACAGACCTGGTTCGGTTCAGCAACGAAGATCTCTTTCAGGCGAATATCAGCGAAGCCACGGTCGTGACCCTCTACTTGCTCGAATCACTCAACGAAAAACTACGCCCCAAGCTCCTGCGCGATCTGAAACCGGGTACCCGCATCGTGTCGCACGCATTCCGGATGGGAGACTGGGAGCCGGAGCGCAGCGACAATGTGAACGGCGTTATGATCTATTACTGGACAGTGCCGGCCAAGACCGATGCCCGGAGGTAACACCAGCTCCGTGAGCATGCACGAGTCCGGCGCGAAGCCATTCCACGCCGAACAAACTGGAGACAGCGGCGCGCCTTCCGCCATGGGTGGCGCGACATTGGACCATGAGGGGCTGCAGGGAAAATCGAGTCGCTGAATCCTGGCGGTCCCTCTTGTCAGTCGTCGCTATCGCTGGTCACTATCACCCGGAGGGACGATTGGTGAGTGGTCAATCTCAACGTCAACGGCACCTGACTCCAAACCACCCAATCGTCAATCGTCAATCGTAAATCGTCAATTCCCGCCCTTTCCGGTCGCATTGTTGGGGTTCGGCAATGTCGCCCGAGCCTTCGCGCGTTTCTTGCGTGAATCCCCGGTTGCCGGGGAAATCGAAATCCGAGCGATTGCCGACAGCACTGGAGGGGTGTGTCTCGCTTCCCGGGAACGCCTCAATCGGCTGATCCAGATGAAGGAGAGCGGCCTCAGCCTCCGGAATTGTTCGCCGCAAGATTGTATCGCTGATCCAGACGCGTTCCTCGAAGCGTTGCGAAACTCGGGTGTGCAGGCGGTGGTCGAATCACTCCCGAACCGCCTCGAGGACGGAGAGCCCGCCCTCTCCCTGCTCCGCCGTCTCCTCGCCGCCGGAATCGCGGTCGTAACGGTAAACAAAGGTCCCTTGGTTCATGCATGGGTGGAACTCGAGGAAGCTGCCCGTGCCGGCGGGGCGAAACTTGTCTGCAGCGGCGCGACGGGAGTTCAACCCCCGGCCGAACTGCGGGATTGCCGGACCGTCGAGATTCAGGGCATCCTGAACGGAACCGTCAACCACATCCTTTCTGCCATGCAAATGCGTTCACTCACTTTCGACGAGGGCCTCGCTGAGGCCCGGAGCCTGGGCATTGCGGAACCCGATCCCCGAATGGACATCGAGGGCTGGGATGCAGCCTGCAAGATCGTGATTCTGGCCAACCGCTGGATGGGTGCCGGGGCCAGGCTCGACGACGTCGCTCGAATCGGGATCGGTCCCGAAACCGAGTCACTGGCGCAAACCGCGCGCGCGTCGCAACGCAGACTCCGCCTTCTGAGCCGCGCCCGGGTGTGGCAGGGGCGCGTGCGGCTCAGTGTCGCGCCGAAGCTCGTCGCGCAAGACTCTCCTTTCTATGCTCTCGACGGGGCGAGAAAGGGAGCCATATTCCGGACCCGCGAGCGTGGCGACCTGTTCGTGGAGGGACATTCGGGACGTCAGGCCATCTCGGAGATTATTCTCGCGGATGTGATGGAGATCCGAGGCCGCGCCCAGGAAACACAATCCTGACCGCAGCAGCAGGAGGCGAAACCGGTTGAGGTCAGGGGCCCTGCGCATCTATATTGGAAACCAAGATTCTTGGTGTTTCTTCGTGTCTTTGAGTCTTAGTGGTGTTTGTTAGACAGCTCTAACCACTAAGACAAAGGAGAAATGATCGTGACATCCGTCCGGACCTCATGTAACCCAAATCGGTTTTCACGCCGGCGATTTCTCCGCCGATCAGCCGCTCTACTCTCGGGCGCGTCGATCGCCCGCAGTACTGCGCGCGGCCAGGAAGTAATCCAGCTTCACAACGGCAAGGATCTCACCGGCCTTTACGCCTGGCTGCGGAAGTCCCGCTACGAAGATCCGCTCAAGGTGTTCACGGTGCAGGACGGGATGATTCGGATCTCCGGTGACGATTTCGGCTACCTCGCTACCCGGCAGGAATATAGCGACTATCACCTCACGGTGGAATACAAGTGGGGTTCACAGACCAATGCCAGCAAGACCGTGCGCAATTCCGGGATTCTCCTGCATGCCATCGGACCCGACGGCAATCGATCTCCCTGGATGTCGTCGATAGAGTGCCAGTTGGCCCAGGGGTGTGTGGGCGATCTGATTGTGATTCGTGGCAAGTCCGAAGATGGCGCTCCGATCCCGGTCACAATCACCAGTGACACCGAGATCGGTCCCGACGGCCGCACGCGTTGGAAAAAGGGGGGAACGCGAACTATCTACTCGGGCAGGCAATTCTGGTGGTCGCAGCATGACCCTGAATTCAAGGAACTCATCGATACGCGCGGGCGCTTCGACGTCGAAAGCCCGCTCGGAGAATGGACCCGCGTGGAGTGTATCTGCGTGAAAGACCGCATTACGATTGTCGTAAACGGCGTGACCGTCAACGAGTGCTACGACGTGTTTCCACGAGCAGGCAAGATTCTGCTCGAAGCGGAAGGGTTCGAGATCCTCTTTCGCAAGTTCGAGCTGCGCCCGCTGGCAAAGCCCGGATGAGGGGAGCTACGCTGACCGCTAAGACGCTAAGGTTCGTTCGGGGACTTCGCCCCGAACGAAAGGCCCCTTGTGAACGACACCATGTTGGTTTGAACGTTTCACCAAGCGCCTAAGGGCCTGAGGAAGGCGTTGCAGCGCCTTCTCCAATCTTGAGGTCCGGACGCACCGCGAGCCACACAATGGCCGCCATCAGGTAGAGACCGGCCATCAGGTAGAGGGGGATGGCCCAGTTGGCAAATCGGTCGACGACAAGGGCAAGGACAATCGGGCTCAGGATCCCGCCGACCTGGCCTGCCGTATTCATAGCCGCGCTGACGACGCCGGAGCTTCGTCCGCCGATATCGATACATGCGGCCCAGCTCGGACCGAGCGTGAACATAGATGAGGCGAGGGCGACAGCGATCAGGAGCGCCGCTACTCTGGAGTCGGCCGTTGCGGCGCCCGCGAGCATGGCAAGGGCGGCCAGCAGGTTCGCACCCGAGCCGACGGCGCAGCGACCCGGCCGCAAGCCGAATCGGCGGCACAGGCGGTCCGTCGTCCACCCGCCGCCGATGTCCGATACCACGCTCAGGATCAGCGGCAGCCCGGCAAACAGGCCCAGTTCGACGCTCTCGAAGCCGCGGGCCTTCGCCAGGTACGCCGGCAGCCACGTGATCACGAAGTAGAAGCCATATCCGTTGGCGAAATAGGACGCGCACAGCGCCAGCACGCTGCGGTTGCCCAGGAGAGTGCGCCACCGGAAACCGGCGAGGTGATGCTGCGGAGGAAGGCCGCGCTCGGCCTCGATCTTGCGGCGCTCGGCCTCGCCCACGGAGGGGTGCTCTGCGGGCTCGTCACGGAACCACCGGTACCAGCACCAGGCCCAGAGGAATCCGATCAGGCCGAAGATCACGAAAATTGCCCGCCATCCCAACCACTTGCTGAGCGTGAACACCAGGATCGGCGTAAGGCCGCCGGCCAGGTGAGCGCCGGCAAAGAAAATTCCCTGCATCGTGCCGCGCTCGCCGGCGGGAATCCAGCGCGAGAACACCCGCGCGACGTTGGGCCAGGCTCCGGCCTCGCCCACGCCGAACAGGAATCGAATGACGAGCAGAGACCCGTAGCTCCACGCCGCTCCGGTAACCACGGTAAAGGCGGACCACCAGGCTACGATCCGTGCGATCACCCGCCGGCTGCCGACGCGGTCCGCCCACCAGGCCGTGGGAATCTCAAAGATGCCGTACGACAGCGTGAAAGCGCTGAAGACGTAGCTCATTTGGAGCCGCGACAGAGCAAGGTCTCCCATGATGGCGGACGACAAGGCCGAGATGCAGACTCGGTCCAGGTATGTCAGCATCGCGAGCGAGACCGCAAAGGCCACCACGCTGTACCGGACCGGAAGCCGGTTCCGGGGTTCGCGGCGGCGGCCAGTCTGGACTTGGGGTTGCTCAGCAGCGGTTCGGGCCAATGGGTTGCCTCGGTCTCAGGCCGGTACTCTGGCACACAGGTTGGTAAATGATACTGACTGCGCGCAGCAAGACTGGTATGCCGGCCGCCGTCTGCAACGGTGCGATCTCAAGTCCGATCTAGCGCGCGCCGATGCGGTACAGGTGGCTCTGGGTGCGGATGAAGATCGCCCCGTTCGAAACCGCCATCGAGGCGAGCGTCGCGCCATCCAGCGAGTTCGTCGCGAGCCGTCGAAACTCTTTTCCCGGGGCAAGGACCGTCGCCACTCCCTCCTCGCTCAGGAAGTAGATGCGCCCGTCGGCAAACACCGGAGACGCGCTGTAGTTCCCGTCGATCCGCTGCTGCCAGTGTGTCTTCCCCGTCCTGGCGTCCAGACACGTGGCGATGCCGTTGTCGCTCACGAGATAAAGTTCATCGTCCACAAGCAGCGGCGAGGGCGTCAGGGGCACGCCACGCTGCAGGGTCCAGGCGATGTGAGTCCTGGTTACGTCGCCGGCGCCGTCCGGGCGTACCGCGAGTAGTGACGGCTGGTGAAATCCGGTTGCGATGTAGACGAGTCCGTGACCGTAGACAGGACGGGGCACGTTGGAGAAACCGTCGCCGTAGCTGACGCGCCAGATTTCCTTTCCCGATTGCGGATCGTAAGCGGCCGCGCGATGGGCGCCGATGCTGACAACCTGGTCCCGGTCTCCGACGCGAATCACCAGCGGGGTCGAGTACGCCTGGTCCCACGGCTGACGCCGCGGCGTTTTCCAGCGAACCTTGCCCGTGCTCTTATCGAGCGCCACAACATACGCCTCGTCGGCGCCGTCACAGCTGAAAATCAGCAGGTCTCGATACAAGGCAGGAGACCCGCCGTTGCCGTGCTGAGACTGGTAAGGAAGCCTGGTCTTCCACGCGATATCGCCGGAGGTGGTGAGCGCTGCCGTGCCGTCGGCGCCGAAGTGGACGTACACGCGGTCCCCCTCGACGATGGGAGTAGGGGAGGCGTGGCTATTCTTGCGATTGGCCAGGCGGGCGTTGTTGATCCGGAAGACTTCGGCGTTCACGACTTCCCGTCCGGTCTCCACGTCAAAAGCAATGGCGCGAAACGCGGCCGCGCCCCGCTCATCGATCGCCGTGGTCAACCAGACCCGCCCTTCGGCGATCACCGGCGAGGACCACCCCAGGCCCGCAACAGGCGTTTTCCAGGTCACATTCCGCGATTCGCTCCACTCGAACGACAAACCCCGCTCGGCCGAGTGTCCCTGCCCCGTAGGACCGCGGAACTGAGGCCAGTCTTCCGCGCGGATCGCGAATGCCCCCAGCGCCAGAACCAGCGAAAACGGAATTGAATAGCGCATGATAGATGCCATTCTACGCCAGCGCCGCTAAGCGTGGCGATGATAATGTCGAGGCGCTCCGCCCGCCGCCTCAGTCCGGTCAGCTTTCGGGCCAGCGACGAATCATTGGCTGAATTCACCCAGTTGACATACAAATGAGGTAGTACCTCTAGGACGTTTTGTGACAGAAAAGAAGGGCTCAGCGCCCTCTCGGAAAACGAGCTTGATTTTCTGTTACCATTTCGGCAGCATCAAATAGCAAAAGGTTCGCCTTGCATATCATCAGTAGAAAGAGACTGAGGGAGTTCTGGCAGCAACACCTGGATGCAAAGGAAGCACTGGATGGCTGGTATCGCATCACGAAGAGAGCTGCGTGGCGGAACCTTGCCGAAACGAGAGAGATGTTCAGGCACGCCGACTTGTACCGTGGATGCACGATCTTCAACATCGGCGGGAATAAGTACCGGCTCATCACCAAAATTTACTACGAGGACCAGACCGTCCTGATTCGATTTGTATTGACGCACTCCGAATACGGCTGGGAGAAGTGGAAAGATGACTGCAATTGCTAAAACCAGAAAGGCGGCGGCGCAAAGATATGCAAAATTACTGACGGCGGCGCTGCCCAAGCCCATCGAAACCGAAGCTGAGAACGAGCGGGCTCTGGAGATCGTCAACCGCCTGATGAGTAAAGGCGAAAAGAAGCTTACCTCCGGGGAGCGCTGGCTCCTGAGAATACTGATGCGCCTCGTCGAAGACTTCGAGGAGAAAGCTTACCCGATCGGAGAAGCCCCGCCGCGGGCCGTCTTGAAGATCCTGATGGAAGATCGCGGGTTGAAACAGATTGACCTGGCGCCATTGTTCGGCGGGCGGAGTCGTATCTCCGATGTGCTGGCCGGGAAACGCCAGATCAGCAAGGCGCAGGCGAAGGCTCTCTCCGCCTTCTTCAGAGTGCCGGCAGACCTGTTTATCTGATAGTGCTTGATACTACTGTTCGCAATTACGGGTGGGCGAGCTGAGGCGGTAACCGTAAAACAGAACTAGGCTACTTGCGTCCCAGCCCGAATTCATGTCCCATCTGCACAACCTTGCCGTCCCGAACATGCACCTCGATAAACTTTGAACTGCTGACCGGGGTTCCGTTTTCATCTTTCAAGGTTGCGACCAGCTTCTTGGTCTTAAGGTCGAAGACATCGGGCGTGTGGGACCACGCATACTTTCCATCCAGGCTGAAGCACACCCAGCCATGCCCCCCCTGGGACAATTCCACGTGTCCCTTCGGCGTCGGCGGCATTTTGGTGGCGTCGAAGATGAACAGCTTCTTGCCGACCTGATCACTGATCCACAACTCCGTCTCGTCCGGCGTCAGGCCTGCTCCGTGGGTCCGGTGAGGAATCCGCTCTCCGGCCGGAAAAACGCGGTGAAGAACCGCTCCCGTTTGCAGGTTTACCACGTCGAAACCCACATGGTTGCCGAGGCAGATGTAGCCGATACGGTTTTTGCTGTCCATGGTGTAGGGAAAGATGCCTCGTTCACCTACGTCCTTGATCTGCCGGATGATGCTGTCATTGGTTGGGTCGAAAACGGTCAGCATCGTCGTGGTGCCTAGATAAAGAAACCGCCCGTCGAGACTGACGATGCTGTTGTGGGCCTGCGGACCCACGTTGATCCGCTTGATCAGATCGCCGTTGTCCGCATTGACGACGAGGAAACCGCTGTCGTCTCCTTTGTACCACCATCCCGTGGGGGCATAGATCTTCTTGCCGTCCAGAGTGATCGCGGACCGGTCGCAGCCTGCCGGATACGTCTGGTCCCAGATGACTTTCTCCGTTTCCAGATCGAAGCATCCCAACCGGCGATTGGTTGTGGAGTAATAAACGCGGCGCGTCTTGAGGTTTCCCGTGAAGCCGCGCAGGCCTTCTTTGAAGATCGGGACATCGATCCGCCGGACGAACTTGTGCCCGTTATCGATATCGAAAATGAGAATGCCCGTGCCGGAACGGCCCTCCTCCTGAGCCCCATCAGGCATGCTGAGGTAGAGGTAGCGTTTGGTAGGAGATTGGCCAAAGGCGAGCGCGACGACGGAGAAAAGCAAAGCGAAAAGCGAGAGGTGTCTGTTCATGAGTTGCGATTTTAGTGTGCAGGCTCGAAGGCAGTCAAGGAGATTGCCTGGAATATCAATACCCACTACTCTTGGTGGCGAGACCCGGGTTTTGCTACCATTCGGTCTCTTGATAATTCCGATCGATGTTCGCTGTTCGAGCTTCACATGCGCGAGTCTTCATCAGCTACAGCCACGATAACCCGGCGCACCGACGCGCGTGTGCTCGAGCTGGCTCAACGTCTGCGCCACCATGCACGACTCTCCAGAGACTGTTGCAAAACTCGCCCGGTTCATGTGCGGACGGGCTATCAAGCCCGTCCGGCCCCCGATGGCAACAATCTCTTTAAGGGTAAATCATTCCGATCGTGGTATTTGCGACGGCTCTGATGAGCCGTCGCCACAGATGCTTGAAATTGTCTAAGCCACTCGGCGGGGTCGCGGCTGAGTTTTGCAACAGTCTCTCCGGCCCGCCGCCTGGAGAGACCGAGTTCATCTGCGCCGGAAACGGCCCCTACTCCGTCGAGTTGCCGCCCGAGTCCCGGCGCCGCAAGGTCGAAGATGGGAAGCGCCCGGTTGGAAAGCCCACTCAAATTTAGTACTGCTGTTCGCAATCAGGTTAACGTATTTGTGAATGCGCAAGCGCGTGGATTTTGGCGATTCCGTGGCGCGGCAGCAAGCTGCCGCTGAACAAGGCGCAAGCTTGCATTCGCATTCCAAACCGCGCCTTTGGAATGCGAATGCGCGGTCATGTCTGGGGGAAAAATAATGTCTGGTTTTGGAGCTATTGAGATTTTGTTTCTGGTTGTTATTGTCCTCATCCCGATCCTTTTTGGCGTCTATAGGCTATTGCGCTCAAGATGACCACCCGGGACTTGGGCCGGTTTGACGGGAATTCTAAACCTGTGAAATACTGCTTGCCTTCAATTGCATCAAGTCATTTCGCGAACATGACCAGGCTTCTCGTTGCGCTCGTGTCCTTTTCGCTTCCGGCGCTGGCGGCCGATGCGGTATCAGTCAACAGCCCGGACGGCCATGTCCAGTTCCGCCTGGTGCTCGAGAAGCAGGGTTCGCTCGCATATGCCTTGACGCTGAGAGGAAAAACCGCGATCGAGACATCGCCGCTGGGTATCGTGGTGGACGGCGTCAACCTTGCGCAAGGCGCTCAGGTCGGCAAGACGGATCGTTACAAGGTGAATGAGACCTATGCCTGGCACGGCGTACATTCCACCGTCGCCGTTCGCGCCAACGGGGTGCGGATAGCGGTGACGCACGAAAAATCAGGCACGCATTACACGCTGGAGGCGCGCGCGTACAACGACGGCATCGCGTTTCGCTTCATCGTGCCCGGCACGGAAGGGAAATCGCGCGTTCCCGACGAGGCTACAACCTTCCGTCTTCCCGCCGGAAGCACCGTCTGGTACCACGACTTCGAAGGACACTACGAAGGCGCCCACGTCCGGAAGAGCCTGCAGGAAGTGCCCGCCCTCGATTGGGCCGCTCCGCCGCTGACGGTGAAACTGCCGAACGGCGCCGGCTACGCCTCCATCACCGAAGGAGCGCTGCTGCACTACCCCGGCATGGGACTGCAAGCCGACGGCAAAGGCGGCTTCGAGGCGCGGCTCGGTCACTCCCACCCGCCTTCGTATCCTTTCCGGTTGCGGTTCAAAGACGAGATCGAGCGGATGGCCAGGCCGGCTTCGGTTGCCGGCGTCATCACGACGCCGTGGAGGATCGTGATGGCAGCTCTGGATCTGAATACGCTGGTCAACTGCGATATTGTCCACGACGTTGCACCGCCGCCGGATCCGAAGCTGTTTCCGCAAGGCATCAAGACCGACTGGATCAAACCTGGGCGCGCGGTCTGGCGGTACCTCGACGGGGGCGAGAACACGCTCGAGGGCGTCAAGGAATTTTCACGCCTCGCCGGAGAACTGGGATTCGAATACCAGGTTGTCGAGGGGTTTTGGGCCAAGTGGAGCCAGAGCGAGTTGAAAGACCTTATCGACTACTCGCGCAGTCAGGGTGTCGGTATCTGGCTTTGGAAGCACAGCCGGGACCTCAGAGACCCGGTGAACCGGCGCAAGTTTTTCCAATTGTGCCGCGACGCGGGAGCAGCCGGAGTCAAGCTCGACTTCTACGATCACGAGGCCAAGGAGGTCGTCGAGTTGTACGAGGCGTCGCTGAAGGAGGCGGCCGAGTACAAGTTGCTGGTGAATTTTCACGGCGCCAACAAGCCGACCGGCGAATCGCGTACGTTTCCCAATGAACTGACCCGCGAGGCGATTCGCGGCATGGAGAGCCGCAAAACCCTCAGAGCGCAGCACGACGCCACGCTGCCGTTCACGCGAATGCTGGCCGGACACGCCGACTACACGCCGGTGCTCTTCGGCGAGCGGCGCAACGACACGACATGGGCGCACCAGGTGGCCAGCGCCGCTGTCTTCTCTTCGCCGCTGTTGACCTACGGCGCGCATCCAAGGACGCTGCTGCAACATCCGGCCGTGGATGTGATCAAGAGCATCCCGAGCGTGTGGGATGAAACCATCGCACTGCCGATGTCTGAGATCGGCGAGATTGCCGCGCTCGCGCGACGCAGAGGCGATCGCTGGTTCCTTGCCATTCTGAACGGACCGGCGGCAAGGACCGTAAACGTGCCGCTCTCGTTTCTCGGATCGGGTAAGTACAATGCGGTCCTGGTGCGGGACAGCGCGAGCGCCGCGGACGCGGTAGACATACAAAACAGCGCCTACAGCCGCGGCGAATCCCTTCGCATCGACCTTCAGGCCGGCGGTGGTTTCATCGGCCGGTTTTCCAGATAAAGCTAGTGGCTTGTTCAGGCACACTAACCACGAAGACGCCAAGACACTACCAGAAGCTGCGCAGCGAGAGGATGACGAAGAAGCCGTAGAAGAGCGCCATCCCGCCAAGCGAACGAGCTTCCGGGGCGACGGTGATCTCTCGGACGACCGAGCTCGCTCGAGACCGTCATTACTAGCGCCCTGCTTTCATGGCTGCGACAAGATCCTTTGAACCTGATCCCCACCGTGAGACGGACTTGATCGCCTGTGTGAATGGGACGTCCAGGGGGTGCACGCGTTCCCGGCTGAGAATATAGACGGCTCCAGCGAGAGGCGTGGGCACCGAGGGAACGAAAACCGTGAAGCGCCCGTCCTCAAGTTCTTCAATGATGAATGCGGGGACGAGGGCCTCCTCAATCTCGACCAGCGCTGGCTTCCACACGTTCTCCTGACTCTCGCCAGCCAGTCGCTGGGTAAGGCTCTTAAAGAGTGCGTAGCCGGGGAGTCTCTCGAATAGAGAACTCTCGATTCGCTCCCGAATCGCTCGCCCTCTCGGGGTGCGGACGGCCACACCGATGAGGAAGCAGACAATCAACACGAGCAGAAGAGAAAAGACATTTTCAGCGGGGAACCATTCTGGGAGCAACGTGGCGAATGGCCGCACCAGACCCACTAACGATTGCATGGCCTTGAGCAGCAGCAAAACGGCGATGTAAATCGGAGCGACGACGAGCAAGCCGCCAACCAACGTGTTCACTACGAATTCGCGGAATTGCTTCATAATTGGGCCCTTTCTTGATGTGGATGTTAGGGATCCGAGAACGAAGATAACATCTTCGGCTTCGATTTCGTCTATCGTTTGCTTTGACGGAGGCTGATCAAGGCGCGGTGTCCTTCGGACCTCCAAGTCGGGGTCTTGCAGTCTTAGGCGCTTAGCAAAACGTTCAAACCAACATGTTGTCGTTCAGAAGGGGCCTTCGTTCGGGGCGAAGTCCCCGAACGAACCTTAGTGTTTCTTCGTGTCTTCGTGGTTAGCCCTCCAAGAGAAATACCACGAGGCACCAAGACACGAAGAAACACCCGGTGGCTTCTTGAGTGTTGCTAACCGTGAATTCAATTGAAACCCTCTCCAGGACCGCCTATCTTAGAAGTTGCTGTGACGGAACGTATTAGATCAGCTCGGATCGCGAAGCGGCATCGTGACCGACTACGAAAAACCTGAGCCTTGGCTAGAACTGGTCTCTATGAGAAAAGGTATAGCATTGGGTGCGGTGGGATTTCTTCTTGCAGGAGCCCTCTATCTCGGGGCGCGAGAGGGGAGATTTCCGGTCTTCCCCTCGGAGCAGGAACGACAGAAAACGACCGGGACGGCGGCGAAAATGGAAACGGCAACATTCGGGGCGGGTTGCTTCTGGTGCGTGGAAGCGGTGTTTCAGGATTTGAAAGGCGTGCAGTCCGTGGTCTCGGGCTACACCGGCGGGACCACCAAGAATCCCACATACAAGCAGGTGTGCACCGGCACGACCGGACACGCCGAGGTGTGCCAGATCACCTATGACCCGGGTGTAGTTTCCTTTCCGGAGCTTCTTGAAGTTTTCTGGAAAACGCACGACCCGACGACGCTCAATCGCCAGGGGAACGACGTCGGAACGCAATATCGTTCGGCGATCTTTTATCACAGCGACGAACAGAAGCGTCTGGCAGAGCGCTACAAAAAAGAGCTCGATGCCTCGGGGGCTTTTGGCAGCCCGATCGTTACCGAGATCGTTCCGCACACGATTTTCTACAAGGCCGAGGACTACCACCAGAATTACTTCAACCAGAACGGAAACCAGGGCTACTGCCAGTTCGTGATCCGGCCGAAGGTCGAAAAGTTTCGCCAGGTCTTTCGCGACAAACTGAAGACACCTCAGTAGCGCCGGCGCACATCCACAGTTCGCGCGCGAGACGCCGGCGCGCCTTGCGGCCATTACCGCGTTCGGTAGGCTGGCCTGGAGGCCCTACGGGATGAAGGCATGCTGCGAGGTCAGTCCTGCGTGACTGCCCGGGCGGGCAGACCGCAGCCATTTCTCCCGAAGATCTCATCACCGGCTCATGTCCTTTGTCCCTCCGGATAAGGCTGTTGCGTGATCAATCATCGCTTGTCTTATGATTTGATTCCGTCCGTTGCTGCTTTCTTCTCATGAAGCGGTTCGCCCATTCGCTCAAGGATCAGTCAAGTTGGAACAATTCCAGGCGCAGCGCTATTTGAGCCTCGAAACCTACCGGAAGAATGGTGCGGCGGTTGCCACGCCTGTATGGTTTGCCCAGGACAATGATCTGTTCTACGTCTACTCGTTGGCAGACGCCGGAAAAGTGAAACGAATCCGGAACAATCCGCGCGTTCGCATCGCTCCGTGCTCGGCTCGTGGCGTGGTAAAGGGCCCATGGGTCGACGCCGAAGCCCGAATCGTCGAGGGACGCGAAGAGGAACACGGCCACAGGCTTCTCAATCAGAAATACTGGCTCAAGAGCCTGGGTGACCTGTTCAGCAAGTTGATGAACCGCAAGCGGGCCGTGATTGCGATCCGGCCCCGGTGAGAAGCGTTCAATGAGGCGATTGGTTTCGAGAAGAAGGTGGCCGTGGAGCACGATGGCGATCTTGCTTTTTGCCCTTTCGCCCGGTTTCGGCGACGCTTCCTTCGCTCAGGCTAATTCATCTCAATCCGCCAGAGACCCGGAGTTCATTGTTCCAGCTCGTCCGACGACTTCCAATCCCGCCGAGTTTCACCGGCCCGGCGTTCTTCAAATGCAATATGGGTACAGCCGTGACCTGGCTGTACCCGGACTGCGTGCCGTGCAGGACATGCCGTTCACGCTGCGCTTTGCCGCCAGCCGCCGCATTCTTCTTGAATTTGATATCGACGGCTACATTTCGCATACTCCGGACGACGGCATGAAAGTATCCAGCGTGGGCGACTTGCAGTTCGGAATTCAGTCGGTGCTGCGGCATGAGAATGACAGCGGACCCGGAATTGCTGTCTCGTACTTCTTCAAGGCGCCTACGGCGAGTAGCTCCAAAGGACTCGGGACCGGGCGGGTCGATCATAGCTTTCTGTTTCTGACGAGCAGGACCTTCGGACGGGTCGACCTCGATTTCAATGCGGTCTATTTGTTGGCTGGACGGACCTCGGATCCGGGACATTCATCCAGCGGACAGGCAGCGTTTGCGGCTTCCTACGGCCTGACCAGGCGCTTCGGCCTGCAGGGTGAGATCAGCGGCGTCGGCCGGAACGATGCCGAGCCGGGGGCTTTGTTCGCGCTGGCAGCGGTCACCTATCAAGTCAACAAACGCATGGTCCTCGACGCCGGGGTTCGCTTCGGTTTGTCTCACGATGCGCCTGCCAGCCGGATTCGTCGGAGGAATAACCTTCGGCATTGCGAACTTCTACCGTTAGAAAGAAACATTGGTCATTGGTCATTGGTCATTTCTCATTTGTCATTGGACCGATCTCGAAGAATGACAAATGACATAATGACCAATGACAAATGACAAATGGCCATTTGTCAATGTGCCCGCTACTGCGGGCTGCGCCGGTCGGCAGCCGACAGGCGGTCGTACTCCACCCTTGCAGCGCGGAGCAGACGCAGGTTCGGCGTCCGCGTCAGTCCAGAACTTGAAGAACTCCTCGTAGTTCTTGAGACTGGCAGCCCGGTCACCGGCGAGGGCGTGTGCGCGCGCAAGCCCGAGATGGGCCAGCGGGTAGAGAGGCGAAAAAGGATCGACGCCGCGGCGGTCGCGAATGATTCCGAATTCGATGGCGGCACGCGACTCCGTCCCGGAGCGCCAGATACGCCTGACCGCGCAGGTAGACGGGCCAGAACGGCATCGGACCCAGTTCGTAAGGCCGGGCAGCCTCGAGCAGCTCGATGGTACGCTGGGGGTTGCCCCGGCGCAGCTCGACCGCTCCGCGAACCAGCGGCTCAAAGAACGAAACCAGCAGCGTGTCGTCGGGGTAACGCCGGAGCGCTTCGTTGAGGATGGTTTGACCGCCGCCGCCATAGCCGACCATTGGAAGCGCGGCAAAAGCTCGCGCCTTCACCATCCGGCCCGAGGCGAGCGCGAGGGCTGCCTCCGTTGCGCGACGCGCGTGCTCGACGTCTTCGAACGCCGCCGCGGTCGCTGCCTCCGACGCGGCTACCGAAGCAGCGGTCTCCGAAAGACGCCCGCGCTCGGCCATGTCGCGCGCTTGCCGATAAAGCTCTCCCGCCCGCCTTAGCTTGCCGGAGAAGGCCGCCATCTGCGCCTGTGCCGCCACCATGTCGTACTCCCGCGGCTTCCCTCGCGACCACGCCAGATGCTCCTGGGCGACGGTGAGATCACCCTGCATCGTTGCAATCTGATAGAGCAGCCTGCGCGTCGGGGCAGTTTCGATGCGTAGCCGGACCGCTTCCTCCGCAACGGAACGAGCTTCGTTGTAGCGGTTGAGTCCCCGGTAAGCGAAGGCGAGGTTGGAGTGCGGGAATGGATGTCTGGGATCGCGGCGCAGCGCTTCTTCCGCCTCCGGAACGGCCTTTTCGAACTGCCCGATCCGGTTGTAGGTGACCGCGAGGGCATTGGCAGGCGAGTAATCGCGCGGGTACGAATGCTTCCAAAGCTCCAGGGCGGCAATGCTCCGCTCGAGCTGCCCGGTTACGCGGTTGTAATACTGGTACTGGATGTGGAGCTTTTCCCGTTCGCTCACATGTTCGCTGCGTTCGAAAGCCTTGCGCCCGTAATCCTCAGCCAGGTCAAGCTCACCGAGGCTGCCATAGATGTCGGACAGCGCGCTGTAGGCCGATGCGAAGTCTGGATCGAGCTCCAGCGCGCGGGTGTAGAACGGAACCGACTCGAGTTCGGCGCCCGCCGCGCGCTTCAGGCTACCCAGGGTGAATGCCCGAAGAGCCTCCAGCGACGGTGTCGTCGCTTGCCGCAGCGGCACGTCGAACTGCTCGACGGAGCGAAGCGATTCTCCCAGCTTGCGCCGCAGGCTCGACGCTGTTCGATCGAGAGTCTGGAGCACCTGCTCGCGGTTGTCCGCCTCGACCTGCTCGCGCGCGATTACGTCTCCGTTGCCGCACTGGATGGCCTGTATCGTGATGGCGTAGTGAGAACCCAAACCGGCAATCGAACCCTCGATCATAGCCTTCGCGCCCACGCGCTGGCAGGCCTCGCGCGCAACCTCGCCCATCACGCGTTCGTCCGGCTTGCGGTTCATGTACGCCATCGTCTCGAGCACACGCGCAGCCGGCACGATGTTGAGGAACGGAGACTGGCCGAGCTGGACGGCAAGCGCCTGTTTCAAGGTGTCGTCGAACACAGTGTCGCCGGTGCGGTTTTCAAAGTCGGCCAGGAGCAGCGAATCCTTCTCGGACAGCGCCACGCCCGGCTTTGTCTGGAAGCGCGGCACAAGAAGCGCAGCCGCAATGACCACGCCCACCGCTGCGGCCGCGAGCCCGAGTTTCATGGTCCGGCTCCAGCTCCGCCTGCGCCACCTGGGAAACCGCCCGCTGGCTGCAAGCGACTGGCCGGACAACAGGCTGGTCCGGAGCGCGGTGAGGTCCGCCGCCACTTCGCCAGCGCTCTGATAGCGCGCGTCGCGATCCTTTTCCACGCAGTGCTGGATGATGGCTTCGAGCTCGCGCGGTGCGGCAGGGTTCTTCTGGGCGACCGGCTCGGGCTGACGATTCAGGATGGCGTCGAATACGAGCGCAACCGTTGCTCCGGAGAACGCCTGCCGGCCCGTGGTGAGCTCATACAGCACGGCGCCGAACGAAAAGATGTCGGTGCGCGAGTCGAGCTCCTCGCCCCGCGCCTGCTCGGGCGACATGTAAGCAAAAGTGCCCAAGGCGGCACCGGGCCGCGTCAGCGTGGAGTCTTCGGGAGTCAATGTGGTTGTGGTCGATGTTTGGGTCCCGTCACCGGCTGCTGCTGTCTGGCTCATCTTGGCCAGCCCGAAGTCGAGCACTTTGGCGTGGCCGCGGCTGTTCACGAAGATGTTCGCCGGTTTGACATCGCGGTGCACTACGCCGCGGTCGTGAGCGGCATCCAGGGCGTCGGCGACTTGTATGGCCAGTTCGAGCGCCCGGTCGATCTCGAGAGGGCCGGAATGCATGAGACTGCGCAGGGTCTGCCCCTCGAGCAGTTCCATCACGATGTAAAAATGGCCGCCCTCTTCACCGAAGTCGTGGATCGTGCAGATGTGCGGATGGTTCAGGCTCGAAGCGAGGCGAGCCTCGCGCCGGAAGCGCTCCAACGCTTCTTCGTCGCGCGCGAACTGGGTCGTGAGAACCTTGACTGCGACCAATCGGTCGAGCCTCGTGTCGCGGGCGCGATACACCATGCCCATCCCGCCGGCGCCGATCTCCTCGAGAATGGTGTAATGGGCGAGGGAGGTACCGATCATAGTAACCCGTCATGTTAGGTGCTGGCCCGGAGCAAGTCAATGCCGGGCCCCACGAGCCAACGAAGGAGCGGCAAAAGTAACCGGAGGCGGTAAATGCTTCGCTTTCTTAGGCGCTTGGCGAAACGTTCAAACCAACATGTTGTCGTTCAGAAGGGGCCTTCGTTCGGGGCGAAGTCCCCGAACGAACCTTAGCGTCTTTGCGTCTTCGTGGTTTAGTGCGGGGGAACAAATTCCACTAAGACGCGACGACGCAAGAAACCCTGGGATCTCAAATCGAGCACAGCGACTCCACGTTCTCAATCTTCTCCTTGAGGATTTGCAGGAACCTTGCGCCCGGAGCGCCGTCGATTACCTGATGGTCGCAGGTGAGTGACAATCCGATGGCATCGATGAATTCGAGCTTCCCTTGCCTGCGCACCGGCTTGACGCAGATAACGCCCACGCCGAGAATCGCGACCTGCGGCGGGTTGAGCAGCGGAGTAAAAGATTCGATGTCGAGACCTCCGAGGTTGCTGACCGTGAAGGTCGCTCCCGACAGGCGATCAGCGGAGATCGTCCCCTGAACCGCCTGCGCCGTCAATTCCTTCATCGCAAGAGCCAATTCGCCAATCGTGAGCCGATGGGCATCCCGGATCACGGGAGCCATCAATCCTCGCGGAGTATCACATGCGATTCCGATGTGGATTTCCGCATGCCGATAAATCTTGCCGTCGATGAACTCGGCGTTCAAGTCGGGCATCTGCAGCAGAGTTTGCACGGCGCAGAAGGTGACCAGGTCGTTGATGTTGATGTCCGGCACGCCCGTGGAAGCCTTAATCGTGGCGCGCAGAGCCAGGAGTCCGCGCGCGTCAGCCGACGTATTGAGCGTATACTGGGCCGTGGTGGCCAGCGACTCCCGCATGCGGCGGGCGATTATTTCGCGGATGATCGAAATGCGAGCGGGTGCCGGGCCCCTGCCCGCAGCGCGAATCATGCCGGCCGGTTTCGAATCCTCGCTCCGAACTTGGGCACTTTCCGGAAGGGGCTTTCTCGCCGTGGACGGCGCCGCTGAAGAATCATGCTCTCGGCGAAGGTCTGGTTCGAAGACTTTGGCTCCCGGACTTGAACTGGTGACCGCGGGAGGATGAATATCGGGCTCGTCGGCGAACCGCCCCGCCCGCGGGCTGAGAGCCCTCGAAGTTGCCTCCGGGGCGGGCAGAGGTTGAGGCTCGATCGGCGTCGTGGCGGGTTTTGAGTCCCGCGCGAGCGCCGGAGCGGCGCCGGGGGCCGAAGACCCAGCCGCCCTCACTGCGGACGATGAAGGCCGGAAAATGTCGGCGTCCTCACCCGGCTCGCCAATGACAAAGAGGTTCGTGTAAACCGGAACGAGCATGCCCGCATCGAAAAACGTCTCGAGGAGCGTGCCATCCATGGGGGCGGGGACCTCGAACATGGCCTTGTCCGTCTCGATCTCCGCGATCACCTCTCCGGCGGAAACCCGCTCCCCTTTTTGCTTGCGCCACTTCGTGACGATACACTCGTTAACCGTATTGCCCAGTTTAGGCATTTCAACCGGTTTCGCCATTTACCGGTGGCTCTCCATCAACTTCCTCCTATTTCGGAGAACTGGCTAAGGGTCCGCTAGGCAGGTCCGAGAATTCGCCAGACCCATTCCGTCGGGTTCAGTCGAAGCAGCATGCGGAAACGGCGCGACTGATTCTCACCGGCCATGTTCCGCAATGTCGTCTACGTTTGGGCGAGCGGCATGGTATCAATCTATCGGTGAGGAAGTCAAAATGGATTGACGATTTACGATTACGATTGACGATTGACAAGGTTCTTGGCAATTCTTCGTGTCTTAGCGCTAACCACGAAGACTCCAGGTCACCAAGAAATGCGAAGCATCTGTAGGCAGTAGGCGGAAAAACGGCACTGGTCCAACTGCCTACTGCCTACTGCGTTTTCTCGACACCACGAATCTCCAGGTAGAAGGTCGCGCCTTTCCCTACGGCGCTTTCGGCCCAGGCCCGGCCGCCCATGCGCTCCATTGCCTTGCGCACCAGGGCCAGCCCGATGCCGGTGCCGGGATAGTCTTCGTCCCGGTGCAGACGCTGGAAGATTTCAAAAATGCGATCATGGTAGGTCATGTCGAACCCGATGCCGTTGTCGCGCACCCACACACGGCAACTCCGTTCTATCTCTTCGGCCCCGATCTCGATGCGTGGCTCCGCAACCCCTCGGCTGAACTTGATGGCGTTATCCAGGTAGTTGCGTAGGGCCTGCGTCAAGCCCTCAGCGTCGGCAACCACGGTCATGTTGTTGACGTTCATCGTGAGGTGGACCTTGTGGTTTTCCATCTCAGCTTCTTTTTCTTCCACAAGGACCTCGAGGAGAGGGGTCAACTCGATGCTACGCGGGGTGATCGCCTGACGTTCCAGCCGCGAGTAGGCGAGCAGGTCACTGATCAGCTGATTCATTCGCTCGGCCGAACTGCGAATGGTGCTGATGAAGGCCAGCCCTTCCTCGTCCAGCTTGGCGGCATAGTCCTCCAGCAGCAGGCGGCTGTAGCCGTCAATGCCGCGCAAGGGCGCCTTCAGGTCGTGAGCGACGGAATAAGAGAAGGTCTCCAATTCGCGTGTCTTCGCCTCCAGCTGCGCCGTGCGTTCACGAATGCGCTGCTCCAGCTGACTGTTGAGCTGGTTGAGCGCCTCCTCCGCCCGCTTGCGTTCGATGACCAGGTCCAATTGCTCGGCGACCGCCGTGATTACTTTGACCAGCAGCTCATCCTCGCCGCGCGGTCCGCGCAGGAAAAACTCGATCACCGCGATGACCTCGTCGCCCGACAGGATAGGGACTGCCAGCGCCGCATTCAGCCCGGCTTCTCGGGCTGCGTTCGCCCGTGGAAAGTTCGGGTCCCGCGTGACATCGCGAATCCAGACCGGCCGCTTCGAAGACCAGGCGCGTCCGGGAAGACCGAGCCCCGGCGGCAAGGTAAACCCCTGGGAAACGGCCCTGAATTCTTCCAACCCGGCGCCGCCCGAAAACCATGCCGGACCGCAGTCGAGGACGGTTCCATCCGGCCGCGGGACCCATGCCTGTCCGAACGCCCACCGAGTTTTTTGGCAAACGTGCCGGACCACGACTTCCAGTGCAGAAGAAAGATCCTTCGCCGCCGCCACCTGCATCGTGATTGTCTGAAGCAGGCTGACCCGCTCTTCCGCCTGCTTGCGCTCGGTGATGTCCACCGCCACGCCCCCAATGTACCTTTGCCCGTCCAATTCAATGGGGAACTTGTCAACCAGCCAGTAGTGCAAACTCCCGTCAATGGCCGGCACCACCTCCTCGGCCCCCAGGTTCTGGCCCGTCGACAACACCTTCAGGTCATTCGCCCGCAACTGCGCGACAACGTCGGCGGGCCACAATTCCGAATCGAGTTTGTTGCCCCAATCGGTCGAAAGTTTGAACAGCCTTTCGAACAGCCTGTTCACGTAGAGGTGCCGACCCTCCCCATCCTTTATGAACGTAATCGCGGCGCTGTTGTCCATGAACGTCCTGAAGCGCTGTTCACTCTTGCGCAGCGCATCCCCTGCTTGTCGCCGCTCCTCGATCAGTGTCGCCAGAAACATTAGCGGGAGCGAAATCGCGATCAGAAAAACTTGCAGCGAGATCACGCTCTCACCCGGCGACTGAGTTGTGAAGGGCCCTCGTCCGTCTCTGGCGTTCGACAGGGACAGAAACGCGACCACCAGCAGCGACAGACACAACCCGCCCGGCCCGAAACGGACGGCTGCCCACAGGAGCAGCGGCAGCGGAGTGTAGAGCAGAATCGATAGAGTCCCTGGACCTGGAGACCTCACGACCAAAGGCTGTAATACCGACTGCGAAAAGACCGATGATCAGCAGACCGAATTCCGCCCATCGGCTCAATGACGCCTCGCGCATCGCTGCCACCCGGGTGACCGTCTGCAGGATCAGTGGTGTTATCGTGAAGGTTGCGAAAACGTTCGCGAGGAACCGCAGCTGCCATGTCGTCCAGAAATCAGTGACCCAGCCGCTCAGGACAAAAAGGAAGGATGCCAGGGCTGCTGCGACACCGGGAGCAACAATGGCCCCGATGAAGATGAACGCGGTCATGCTCCGGAGATTATCGAACCGGGGCGGAGCGTCCGGCGAAACGGCGCAGGGCGACCGCGGCAAAGACTACCTGAACTATATTCGCCAGTACCTGACAGAACATCGTCACCACGGGCACACTGGCCTGGAAATTCGCGACCAGATGGATGTGGGTCGGAATGACGGCGAGCAGGTACAACCACCATTTCCGGGCCGGCGTGAGCAGCAGCGCTGCCAGCAAAATCGAGTTGGGCGGCCAGATGATCGCGATGCCGGAAAAGGGAAACGTGAGCGCGATGCCGACGACCCCGCCGGCGTAGTAGCCCGCGCAAACCAGCAACACGGTCAGCGCCGTGGCCCGGAGACTCTGTGACTTCATGAACCTTGACCAGTTAAAAGTGGAAAGTGCTGAGTAGAAAGTGGAGAGTGCGGGTAGAGCTCATCACGATCAGCACATTCCACTTTTTACTCAGCACTTTTTACTCAGCACTTTCTACTTTAGTTTAATCGCGCCTCAAGGCGACTATCGGATCGACGCTTGTCGCCCGGCGCGCGGGCACCAGGCAGGCTCCCAGCGCTACCCCACCCAGAAGGGCTGGAATAATGGCATAAGTGATCGGGTCGCTCGGGCTCACACCGAACAGCAGACCGCTCATGAGCCGGGTCAACATCAGGGCGAAGACCACTCCGATCGCCAGGCCGACCGCAGCCAGCTTCATTCCTTGACCGACCACCATACGCGCCACGCCGGCGCGGTCAGCGCCTAACGCCATGCGTATTCCGATCTCGCGAGTCCGCTGAGCCACCGTGTAGGAGGTAACCCCGTAGATTCCAATAGCCGTAAGAATCAGGGCGAGCACCCCGAATCCGCCCAGTATGGTCGCGGCGATTCGAGCCGGAAAGAGCGATAACCGCATGTGCTCGTTCATGGTCTTGACGTCAAAAACCGGCATCTTCGAATCAAGCGACTGCACTTCGCCGCGAACCGCAGCGATCATCGGCTCCGGATCGCCTGCCGTTCTAACCACGAGGCTTGCGCTACTGTTGTAGCGTTGCAGCAGCGGGGTATAGATGAATGAGCGCGGTTCTTCGCCGATGTTGAAATACTTGCCGTCCCGGGCGACGCCCACGATCTGCATGAACGGGCCTTGAGGGCCGTCAAAGCTGACCCGCTTGCCCAGCGCATCTGCGGCAGTACGCACCTCGGGAAACAGGGTCCGAACCAAGGTCTGGTTTACGACGGCCACTGCGGTTGATTTCTCTCCATCCTGGGCGGTGAATTCGCGGCCGGCCAGCAAGTCAACCCCCATGGTGCCGAAGTAACCATCTCCGACGTTTGCAACCATCGCAGTCGGAATATTGGCGCCGCGCTCGGCCGGTTGTCCTTCCGCGAACACACCATTGCTCGAGAAGCTGAGACTGAGAGGCACGAACGTGGTCACCACCGCAGATCGGACGCCGGGAAGTGATTCAACTCTTTCGACGACGTCGCGATAGAACCGATGCCCTTGTGGCTGGTCGTATCCCTGCAGCCCCGGGTCCACCGACATCATCAGCCGATTCTCCGGATCGAAACCGGGATTCATCGTTTGAACCTGCTGCAAGGCCCTGACGACCAGGCCAGCTCCGATCAAGAAAACCAGCGACAAGGCAAACTGGGCTACAACCAATCCGCTGCGCAAATACGACCGGCGTAAACCCGCCTGCGACGTCGTGTCCTTGAGCGCCCCGACCAGATCGGGATTGGTCGCCTGCAGCGCGGGCATCAAGCCGAAAAGAATGCCGGTCACAAGCGAGGCCGCCAACGCAAACACCATCACCCGCCAGTCGAGAACAAGCCCGATCGTCAGCGGGAAGTCGAGGGGTGGTTTTAAGGAGACAAACGCCCCCGTCATCCAGTTAGCGAGCACGACGCCCATAGCGCCGCCTGCCAGCGAAAGGAGCATGCTCTCGGTCACCAGCTGGCGGATCAGGCGAAAACGATTTGCGCCCAAAGAAAGACGGATCGCGATCTCGCGGCGTCTTTCCGTCCCACGTGCCAGCAAGAGGCTGGCGAGGTTGGTACAAGCGACCAGGAGCACCAGCCCGACGGCTCCCAGCAAGACCCAGCTGAAGCTGACGACCGCGCCGTGCAGATCCGGGATTATCAAGCCGGGAGGAAATAGCTTGATCGTCTGACCTTCGTTGTCGTCCGGATATTCGCGGGCGAGCTGGTCGTTGAGGAGACTCAGCGATGCCTGGGCTTGCCGGATGCTGACCCCAGGCTTGAGCCGGCCGACAGCAAAAATGTTCTGAGTGTCGCGCTTGTCGAGCCAGTCAGCGCCGGGCTCGATCCATCCCAGCATGTTCATGGGAATCCAGATCTCCGGCGTGTAGATGATTTCGGTACCGGTAAAACCTTCGGGCGCGATGCCGATGATCTTGAACGGGTGACCATTGAGGAGCACTTCCGTGCCGACCAGGTCCGAAGCGCCGCCGAAGCGCCGCAGCCAGCAACCGTGGCTGATTACTGCCACCGGGTGCGACAGCCGGGTTTGGTCTTCTTCGGGTGCGAAGGTCCGGCCCTTGATCGCTCGAACCCCCAGAACGTCGAAGTAATTGCCCGACACCAGGTAGCCCCAGACTCGTTGATTGTTGCCGACGCGGCTCAGGCTCATGGGCGCGATACGTTCGACAAACAGACCCGACAGGACCTGGTTGCGATCGCGGAAGTCGACGTAATTCGGGTAGGAGAATGCGCGCATGGAATCGCCCTTGCCGCGGACCCCCACCGCCACGAGCTGCTCAGGGTTGACGACCGGCAACGGCTTTAGCAAAACGGCGTTGACCAGGCTGAATATCGCGGTGTTGGCGCCAACCCCGAGCGCCAGTGAAACCAATGCGATCGCAGCAAACCCCGGGCTCTTCGCCAGTCTTCTGAGCCCGAACCTGATGTCTTGGAGCAATGTTTCCATGGACCCTCTCTTTCAGATACTTCGATCGAGGCGAGGTTTGCCTGAGCGCTTGAAATCATACACCAGACAGACGGGTTCTTAGCGTTTCTTCGAGACTTCGTGTCTTGGAGGTTGCACTAACCACGAAGACTCCAAGACACGAAGAAACGCGAAGTATCCCAAGTGCTTGACATTCGTGAGAGAGGCACGGCTACATTGGGGCACGAACTCGCCTAAAAGGATTCTGATGGTTTGTCCCGGCGAGTAAGTCCCACAAATGCTCCGCCTGCTTGACTGACGGGAGGTTCCGATGATTACACGAAGCGCGATTTCTGTGTTGCTTCTCCTGGTTCTAGCAGGACCTCGCTTGTCTGCTCAGGTCCTTTACGGTTCGCTCAGCGGCACGGTGGCAGGATTCAACCGGCGCCGTCGTTCCCGGCGCGGCCGTCACCGTCACCAACGCCGGCACCGGCCAGTCCCTCAATGCCTCGACCAGTGATTCAGGCCACTATATCTTCCCCGGCCTCATACCGGGCGTCTACGAGCTCAAGATCTCCGCCACCGGTTTTCGCCCCTTCACGCGGGTCAATATCGCGGTCACAGCCAACACGGTGCGGCGCGAGGACGTAACCCTCGAACTCGGGCAGGTAACTGATTCCGTCACCGTTCAGGCCGCCGCGGTATCCCTCCAGACGGAGAAGACGGATCTGCATACGGAACTTGATTCCAGGGAAGTGACGTAACCTTCCGCTGCCGCGCTACCGTAACTACCAGAGTCTCATCAATCTGGTCCCCGGAGCCACGCCGGGTAGTCTATCAAAACTCGATTCAGGCCGCTCCGGCGCGCGCGCTGTCCACGAACGTTAACGGCGTCAACCGGAACAACAACGCCACCCGGATCGACGGGGCGCTCAGCGTCTTTCTCTGGCTCCCGCACCATACGGCTTATGTTCCTCCCGCCGAAACCATCGAGACCGTCAATATCTCGACCAATGACTTCGACGCCGAGCAGGGCCTCGCCGGCGGGGCCGCCATCACGGTGATCACCAAGTCCGGCACCAACGACCTGCACGGCTCGGTGTTCGCCTTCAACGACAACGCCGTTTTTCGCGCGCGCAACTTCTTTAATAACGGCGCCAAGCCCACCCACAATCAGAATATCGACGGGTTCACCATCGGCGGTCCCATCGTTCGGAACAAGCTCTTCTATTTCGGTGGATGGGAAGGCAACCGCGAGCGCCTGGGGTTCACCCAGCTATCTGACGGTCCCAACCGAAGACCAGCGCCGCGGTGACTTCAGCCGTTACAACGCGACAATTTACGATCCGCTGACCGGCACTGCCGACGGCTCCGGCCGCACGCCCTTCCCGGGCAATATCATTCCACTCAACCGCCAGAGTTCCATCACACGCAAGGTCCAGGATCTCGTGCCGCTGCCCAACCGTCCCGGCACCGTTGGCAACTACTCGGCATCCGGCAGCCAGCGGCTCGACCGCGACAACCTCGACCTGAAGATCAACTGGAATCGCCGCGACACCCACACGGTCTGGGGCAAATACTCCATCATGAACGCCAACGTCGGCTGCGACCCGGCGCTCGGCCCGGCTGGCGGCGCGCCTCTATGCCAGGGCAATATCGGCAACGGCGAGCTCCGCACGCAGGTTGCCACCATCGGCCACACCATGACCTTCTCCCCCACTTTCCTTTGGGACGGCGCGATTGGTTGGACTCGTCAGGGCCAGGAGGTTACCGGGTTCCGCTACGGCGAGTTCGTCGGGCGCGAGGTCCTGGGGATTCCTGGCACCAACGGCAACGGCACTGACGTACGCGAGAGCGGTGTCCCGGTTTTTGAAATCCCCGGTTACACGCGACTGGGCAGCGACACCGACACGCGGCCCTTCTTCATGCACGATACTTCATTTACCCTGCAGCAGAACTTCTCCTGGAACCGATCGCGCCACCAGCTGCGCTTCGGGTTCGAAGGCGTCCGGCATCACCTCAACCACTACTCGCCGGATGGCGGCGGCGGCGGCGGCCCGCAAGGGATGTTCATCTTCTCCCAGTCGATCACCGGGCTCCGCGCCGGTCCGGCGCTGACGCAGTACAACTCCTACGCCGCGTTCCTGCTCGGCCTGCCGGAGGAAATGCGCGAGACCATCCAGACCGAGAACATGACCGCCTACAACTACCAGTTTGCCTGGTATATCCACGACCGCTGGAAGGTCACGCAGAACCTCACCCTGTCGCTCGGTCTCCGTTACGAGCTCTTCCCGCTGCAAACCCGCGCGGGACGTGGCGGAATCGAAGGTTACGATCCGGAGACGAACCTGGTTTCGCTCGGCGGGCTCGCCGGCATTCCCTCGCGGCCTCGGCATTTCCACCAGCAAGAATCTGTTCGCCCCACGAGTGGGCTTTGCCTACAGAATGGGCAACAACACGGTCATCCGCTCCGGCTACGGCCTTACCTACAATCCGATGCCGCTCGCCCGCCCTCTGCGCGGCTTTTTCCCGCTTTCGTATTCCAACCGCTTCCCCTCGCCCAACCCCTACACCCCGTTTCGCCCCATCGAGGAAGGGGTCCCCGCAATCGTGCCGCTCGACCTCAGCCCGGGACGCGTCCCGCTGCCGCCGACTGCGCTCATGCGCTACATCCCCAGCGATGAGCTGAACCGCGGCTACGTGCAGTCCTGGAACCTCACGATCGAGCGCGCAGTTCCCGGGCCAGACGATTGTATCGATGGCCTATGTCGGAACCCAGACCACGCGCAGCTTCGCCGACCTGGACATCAACGCCGCCGCCCCCGGAACCGGTACCGCCGGCCGCCCGCTGTTTGCCCGCCATGGCCGCACGGTAGAAACGTGGGCCTGGAATGGATACCTGAGCGCGAACTATCATGCGCTTCAAGCTGCGTTGAATCGCCGCGCTGGCGATGGGCTGCTGCTCAAGGGATCGTATACCTACTCCAAGGCTATCAACTGGACCGACGAAGACGGCTGGACCGGCGTGATGTTCAACCACGAGTCTGCCTTCAAACGCAACCGCGCCCAGGCAGGCTACGATATCCCGCACATGCTCCAGCTTGGTTTTGTCTACGAACTGCCGTTCGGCAAGGGCAAGAAGCATGCCAACTCAGGGGCGTCTAGTTGGGTTCTGGGCGGCTGGCAGTTCAACGGCGTTTTTGCCGCCTATCAGGGCCGGCCCTTCACGGTTACGGCTTCGGGTGCGGGGCTGAACGCCCCTGGCAGCGCCCAGACTGCCGACCAGGTCAAGCCTACGGTCGAGAAACTCGGCGGCGTGGGCCCCGGTCAGTTCTACTACGATCGCACTGCTTTCGCGCCGGTCAATGAGGCACGTTTTGGCACTTCGGGCAGGAACCTGCTGCGCGGCCCGGGGGTCGTGAACCTCGATGTCGGGGTCTTTCCGCAAGTTCCCGATTACTGAACAACTCGCGCTCGAGTTCCGTTGCGAAGCACATAATGCTACCAACACGCCGCACTTCGCGAACCCGGGCAACAGTGTCAACGCCGGTAATTTCATGCAGGTCTTGAGCGCCACCGAAGATCAGCGGCAGGTCCGTTTCGGATTGCGCCTGCAATGGTGAGCCGGCAAGAAACCAAAAACCAACCTCTAAGACGCGAAGACTCGAAGAACGTCACGGCAGTCGAACCCGTGTGGCCGGATCCAGCTTGGGCGGTCGTTGACCACGCCGCGCCGCGCCGGCAACCGGAATGTAGCGCAACTCTTCGCCCGCAGCCACGCAGCGCAGCAACAGCCCTCCGCGGCTCATGTCGCCGCGGCCGACGAACTCGGCCGGAATCAGCAGGCGATCATCGAAGATCGCCTGCAGCAGCTCGACGTATTTGGACGACGCGATGCTGCCGAGCAGCACGACGTCGCAGTCCGAACCGATATCGGATGCGATTACGCGGGCGCTCGCCTGGAGCGGCGTCCGATACGTTGGGTTGTCGAGCGCTACATCCACCTGAGCGAATGCGCGCAGCGTGTCGAGCCCCACGACCGTGTCCACGGAGCGCAGCCCCGCCGCCGGCGTGATCACGAACGCGCCCGCGCCGCTAATGGGCGAGGCCGGATCGGGTGGCCGGGCAAACGCCCGCGCATAGGCCAGCTTGCCGCGAAAGTACAGCCCGCTCATAAACGCGAACACCTCCCCAACGGGAGCGCCCTGGCTGCGCAAACGCAGCGCCAGGTCAAATGTCGCGCGCTCGGACATGACTATGCGCGCGCGATTACCCGCGCAGTTGGCGGGTGACAAGAGAAAGATCTGTGGTCTCGTCGAACACATGGTTGGTGGTACGGGATTGCCTGATCAGGGCTCAATCATACTTGAACGCGCAACGCGCATCGACTCGTTATTGCCGGGCAGCCGGGTGTTCGACTCGCCCGGCCTCCGGGTGAATCTGCCGCAGGATCATGATGAACAAGAAGGCCAGAAAGCTCGAGGCCGCGAGCGCGTAGATCCCGCCTTCGAACGAGCCGGTAATAACGTCGAGCTTGCCGACGATCCTTGGCCCGAAGTACCCGCCGAGGTTCCCGACGGTCTGGATGAGCCCGATCGCGCTGGCGGCCGCGGTTCCCTCGAGAAGCCGCCCCAGAAGCGCGTAGAACGGTGGGAGATAGCTCCTGATACCGGCGCCGGCCACGCAAAAAGCCAGCACCGTGAGGGGAAGGCTTCCCCGGGTGAGGGGTGTCGCCGCCAGCGCCGTGGCTCCTACCAGCAGGGGCACCGCCGTGTGCCACCAGCGCTCGCTGGTGCGGTCGGATGACCAGCTCACACCCAGCTGCGCCAGCAGAATGGCGACGAACGGCGGCACGATCACCCACCCAACCTGGTCCAGGCTTAGTCCGTACCAGCGCGTGAGGATGCTAGGCAGGAAGGAGTCCATGCCGTAATGCCCGATCACAACCGCGAAGTTCGCAGCCGCGAGCAGGAGCGCAGCGGGGTGCAGGATCGCCTTCAGCGCCCCGATGTGCCTGGCGGATTCCACCTCGGCGCGGTCGCGGGCCAGCTGGGCCTCCAGCGCCTCGCGCTCCTCGGCGGTCAGCCAGCGGGCCTGCGCCGGCCGGTCCGTCATCGCGAAGAGAACCACCACCCCCATTACGACCGCGGGTAGCCCCCACACGATATACATCCACTGCCAGCCCTCCAGACCATAAAGCTCGGGGCGCCGCACGAGCACGCCGCCGATCGTCTCCTCGGCGCCGATCTTGAGCAGCGGCGTCGACAGAGGGCCGCTGACGATCTGAGCCAGCGGCGCCCCCATGATAAAGTAGGCGAGCGCGCGCGCCCGATCGCGCTTCGGGAACCAATGCCGGAGGTAGACCACGATCGCGGGAAAGAACCCGGCCTCCGCCAGCCCGAGGGCGAAGCGGGCAGCGTAGAATTGCCTGTGCGTCTCCACGGCTGCGGTGAGCGCGGCGATGATTCCCCACGTGATCATGATCCGGCTGACCCACTTGCGCGCGCTCCACCGCTCGGCAATGAGCGCACCCGGCCACTCCAGCAGGATATAACCAATGAAAAAGATCCCGAATCCCGTGCTGAAGACGTCGTTGTCGAATCCCAGATCCTTTCCCATCGTGAGCTGGGCCAGCGCGACGTTGGTGCGATCGATGTATGCGATTACGTACGAGACGAAGACCAGCGGGATGATGCGCAGATAAGCCTTGCGGCGCGCGCTCTCGAGCGCGCTTCCGGGCGCGGGATCAACGGGCGGCACGACGCCGGACTCTAGGACGGGCGACCGGGGGACCCCCTCGTCGCGAGTGACGGCCGAATGAAGGAACACGGAAACCTCTTTTCGCGCTACTTGCGGCTGACTCCAGGGCTCAATTGGCGCCTTTGCGAAGGTCAATGTCGTTCACACACGACGATTCTTGCCGAGACTCCGGAAGGACTTTTCTGTCCCCTGCCAACTCCACGGACCCTGTCTCAGACCTTTTCTCCTCGTTACGTAAATCATCAACGGAGCACGGAATCATACACCTGGAACTGTGGTCGCAGGGCCTGAGATTGACCATTCCGGAAGCGAGGAAGCAAGCTTGCGCATTCCAAAGCGCTCCTGTGGAGCCGACAGAGCGTAACTCCGGCCGTAAGAGACTGTCTCAAACTCAGATTTCCCTGGTAGTGTGGCTCAGACATTCTTTAGAGCACCCTGTGGCGACGGGCCAGATGAGACCGTTGCACGTAACGTAATCGGTACGCCTTAGCCTAACAGTTCAGTTGTGCCCCCTCGGAAGCCGGACGGGCTTGATAGCCCGTCCGCACATGGATCGGGACGTTTTGAGACAGTCTCGTAATGCCGGGGAAATCGGGTCTAACGGCGCTCATCTTCTGTGCCAGCGAAATGTCCAAACTCCAGTGCGAAGCTTATTTCGCCTTATCTGAGGTTCACACCCGAAAGGCGCGGAGAGTGTCAGGCTGCGGAGCAAACGGAAGACTAAAAAAACTGACCACCGGCTCTCGCGGCAGAATGTGAAGTTATTTCGGGGCGAGCCTTAGTCCGGCCCGACTGCTCCGTACTTGACAATGACCGGCGCAAAAATCGTACACTGGGTCTTATCGGCAGGGGATTGAGCGCGTCGTCAGACGAGAGAATTGGAGGAAGGGCATCGTTATGAGAGTAGCTCTGCTCGCATGCGCAGCGGTGTATATCCTTGCATTGGGGCTTGTCCCGGGAGCGTCGTCCGCTACCCAAGGAGGCGCGACTCCCGCGAAGACGCAGACGGCGTCCTCTTCGGGAAGGCCTGTGGATTATGAATTCTTCAAGGCCCGGGTTCAGCCCATCTTCCTGCATAAGCGCAAGGGCAATGCCCGCTGCGTCTCCTGCCATGTGGGTCGGACGGCGTTTGTTCTGGCGAGCCTGTCGCCAGGCGCCACGAACTGGAATGAAGAACAGTCCCGCGTCAACTACCGGGCGGCTTCGCAATTCGTAGTTCCCGGAGACCCAACGGCGAGCCGGCTGCTGATGCACCCGCTGTCGGCCCAGGCCGGCGGCGACCCTTACCATTCGGGCGGCCAGCACTGGTATTCCCAGAGCGAACCCGAATGGCAGACGCTGGCGGAGTGGGTCCGCACGGGAGCACCGGACGCTTCCAACGCGGCGCAGGTCCTGGATTTTGACTTCTACCGGACCCGGGTGGAGCCGATTTTCCTCAATCCTCGGAAGGGCGGGGGCGCCGCTGCCGGCGGCGTGGCGTGCTTTGCCTGCCACACGATCCTCGCCACGCCCATGCGTCTACAGCCTCTGACCGCCGGCAGCAAGACGTGGACCGAGGAGCAATCTCGCCGCAATTTCGAGACTGTCACGCGCCTTATCGTTCCGGGACAGCCTCTCAAGAGCCGGCTCCTGGTGCACCCTCTCGCCACGGAAGCCGGGGGCAGCCCGGCGCACACGGGAGGAAAGTTCTGGATCTCCCAGAATGACCCGGAGTTTCTGACCCTGTCTGAGTGGATTGCGCGACAGTCGATGACTTCCGGCACGTTTCGGGGTACGGGCAGCTTGCTACCGCCATTCCCGCCCTGCGCCGTGTGGAGGGTTGCAGGATCAGGTTTCGATTCAAGGCGCAACAACAGTGATGTTGCGCTTGGGAACCTGCCCAACCGGGATGATAGCCTTGACCTTCAAGCTGTTGATGTCAACCGCAGATGTCGTGTTCGAGCCTGCATTCGCTACGTAAAGAATGCCCTCCGGCGAGAAGGTGAGCCAATCCGGAACCACACCGACTTTGACGCCTCCGATCAGCTTGAGATCCGGGAGCGAATAGCCGTAGACCGAGCTGTTCAGCGAGCTATTGCACCACACGCTCTTGCCATTGGGCGCGACTGCCAGGCCGTGAGACGGAGTACCCGCAATGTGTGCCACAGCAGTGTGGTCTGGTTTCGGGAGCGTAATCCTCGCCACCTCCTTGCGCGTATCGAAATCAATCACCACAAAGCCATGGTGCTCGGAGAGGTTCATGAACAGCTTGTCGGTCGCCCCATCGGGCTTGCGCGAGAACGCCATCGGTCGCACACCGGACTCCATTGGAAGCTCCCAGGCGATCGTTTCCGCTGGGTAGTTGATGACCGTCAGCATGCGTCCCGTGATGGAGCCGCCGATAACATACTTGCCGTCCGGCGTTACGTAGGTGTTGTGGACTCCCCCCTTCGCAGGGATGCTCTTCGCTCTCTCCAGCGAAGCAGTGTCAATCACATCTATGGCGCCTGGCGCCACATTGATCGCGACATAGACCCGCTTCCCGTCCGTGCTGATGGCAACATTGTTGGGGCGGCCCGTTAGCGGTATTTTCTTGAAGACCTTCAGGCTTTTTCCATCCACCACGTCGAGTGTGGTATCGGCTTCATTGCTGACGTAGTAACGGCTTCCGCCGGGAGCGGCGGCGATGCCATGGTTTACTTCAACGCCTTCGATGATCGCCACGACCTTGTTGGTTGCGGGGTCGATGATGTGGATGTTGTCGCCGGCGCTGTTGGTCTGGATGATGCGAACTGTATCTGCCGCCTTGAGCGGGAACGCCAGCAGCAGGCACAAATTAAGGAAAGGGCTCGTTTTCATGGTAGTTCTCCCGGACGCGGTGGGATCAGTGTAGTAAGAGTCGGCAGAGGACGCAAGGTCTCTCTTGTATCGGGAGCACAGGGCGTGATTCCGCTTGTGTCTTGGAGTGCGGTAGCTTGCTCCGGACCTTACACGCATCTCATCGGTCTCGGCGATTTCGCCCCGGAGGGGGCGACGGAAATTAGCCCCGGGGCAAGCGAAGCGCAGCCCGGGGTTAGGGGTTTATAGTTTGTGCGCCCTGAGAGGGGCGCCGGAGCATTGAGGGGCCGTGTCCAGCGCCCCTCCGGGGCGCGTCTCTTCGCCTGTCTGTGACCGGGGGCAGCGCTCCGCTTGCCCCCGGCTAATTTCCTTCGCCCTTTCAGGGCGCGAGCTGGCGTAACCGTTCGTTCTGGACCAATGCAAAGATGCGTGTAAGGTTCAGAGCTTGCTATCGCCTTAATTTGGCGAAGCTTGCTTCGCTTCCAGGAGTTGGCCGGTTCGCGGCACATGGGGCAAGCAAGGTTGCGCACTCCAAACGGTCTTTCAAGAACTTTCGATTCATTGACTCTCTAGAGACGGTTCGGTTATGATTCTCGAGCGCTCAGGTCCCGGAATGTCACTGCTTGGTTTCTGCCAATGGCTGGAGAAAACACCGTGGAGTATTGCGCTCCACGAATCGCTCTGGGTTTATCCCATTGTTGAGTCGCTCCATGTGCTGACGTTGAGCCTGTTTCTCGGAACGGCTGTGATGCTGGACCTGCGTCTCCTGGGCGTGACCATGCGGCGCGTGCCGGTGTCGGAGGCCGCGCGGCAGTTATTGCCCTGGACTGCGGCGGGATTCGCGCTGATGGTTATCAGCGGGGCGCTTCTGTTCTATGCCATTCCGGTAAGGACCTACCTGAATATCTTCTTTCGGATCAAGGTTGTGATGTTGATATTGTCTGGTCTTAATGTCTGGTGTTTTCATTCGACGGTGTATCGCAGGGTGGCCGAATGGGATCTGGACCCCGTTCCGCCAAGAGGTGCGAGAGTCGCGGCCGCGCTCTCTCTCCTGCTATGGGCCGGCATCGTCGTCGCGGGACGAATGATCGCGTATAACTGGTTCGACCCGCCCGGCGTCCATTAGAGGAGGACTTTCTTGGCGTCTCTCTTGCCTGTCTTTGAGTGGTGCGAAAACACCGCCGTGGGCAACGCGATACGCGGCTCGCTGTGGCTTTTTCCCGTCGTCGAGTCCTTCCATCTCCTGGCGCTGGCCTTGATCGGCGGAGCTGTTCTGGTGGTTGACTTACGTTTACTCGGCCTTGGATTGCGGCGCCAGCCGGTGGCGCAATTGGCGCGGGATGCCCAACCGTGGCTGGCCGGCGGCCTTGTTGTGATGGTGGTCTCCGGGATACTGCTATTCCTGTCGGAGGCCGTCAAGTGCTACTACAGTGCTGCCTTCATGACCAAGATGACGTTTCTGTTCCCGGCGATCGTCTTTACTTTCACGGTGCGCCGCCGCGTGGCCGCGGCCGATGATGACGCGAGTGCGGCCGCTCTGGAGGAAACTGGTGGCCCTGGTCTCAGTCACTCTGTGGACCGTCGTCGCCGCCTCAGGACGCTGGATCGGGTTTTCGGGGTAGTCTTCGAAGTCTATCGCTTCGGTTCAGTCGGATCTCGCCCGTCTTTCGGCGCGCCAGTGCCGGACGAGCCCAAAAAAAGCTTTCGCCCATCGGGAAACGTGAGATCCCGGCCGTTGGCTTTCATCGATCCGTCCTTGGCCTGATAACCGTCAACGACAATCTCGGTTCCAGGCAACAGGGAATTTTTGGTGAAGCCTCGCCTGAGCAAGGTGTTCGGAGTGCCACCTTCGATCATCCACTTTTCCACCTGGCCATTGGCGCCTTTCACGTCGATGTGAATCCAGGCATGGGGATTGATCCATTCCATCTTCGTGACCATACCCTTCAACTTGACCGGCTTGTTCGCGTCAAATTCCGCGGCAAATGCGTGGTGCGCCGACGCAGGGCTAGCGCCCGCAAGAATCAGCCCGGCGACGGCAACAACCACGGATAGCTTGGTTCGCATCGGAATTACCTCTCGCTTTCTAAGTCCCATGGCCACTTTACGTCCGGCGCAGTAATCATCATCACTTTTTCGGGGCTTGCTCGACGGCGTTTTCCTGTGCGCGGGCTCCCGCGAGCATGTTGAACATGCCATAGTTCCCCTCGTGACACGCGTACTCATAGATGGAACCCTCGCTCTTGGTCATGGGCACGGCCACTGACCAGGGTTTGGTCCACGTCTTCGGATCCTGAACCGTGAATTCGTAAAGGAGCGTGTCGGCTGCGACTCGAGTGAAACGCTCGACCAGATGCAAAGCCTCGCTGGCCCCTCTGAAATTCGGCTCTTCGGTGAAGTTTGTGGTGTCGACGACCAGGGTATCGCCTTCCCAGCGGCCACGCGAGTCCCCTCTCCACTGGCGAATGCTCGGCGGCAGATGCGGACGCCCGTCCAGCGGGACGACGCGAGCGTCGTTGATCATCTCGTTGAGAATCACCACGTATCCGGGAGTCTGGAAGAGCTGAACGACGTTATTGTAGGGACCTGGAAGCATCGGCGGTCCGGCGTTGCCTCCCATGATACAACGCTCCCACAAATTCCGATCCTCCGGACCGGCAGCAGGGCGTTGCCTGACGGCTGAACGGGCATCAGCCCTTTTCTGTCCCTCCGGCGAAAGGGGCGGAACCCTGCCGTCCGGCGGATCCACGACCAGAGAAGTTCGCTTGCTCCCTATGACCTTGTTTCCATAGTCCCACCAGAATTGATTGTAAGCGCGTCCGACGTCGGCTTGCGCCCCACCGTCTCGACGATCTGGATTGCGCTGTTGAAGTGTTTTTCGTTCGAACTCAGCGGCTTCCTCCGCCGTAAGAACCTCTTTCCCGGCAAGATCACTGGGTCGCTCCAAGGGCGTAATGGTTGCGAAATCCCATGTTCCCTGCAGGTCGGGCGCGCCCCACGGGGTACGCGGCGGAGTCCCGTCAGCCCTGGCCGTCTTGGTCCTGGTTGCGCCCTTCACCTTTGCCTCGCCCGTCGTGGCCTGGCCCGCGGCAAGCACCGGCGCAAGCGCTGCGACCGCGGTCACGGCTGCCAGCGCCACCGTGGAAGTGAGAAATCGATACCTCATCTCAATCCTCCTCTCTTTTCACTTTTCGGGCTTCTTGCGAAGGTGGCCGTAAATCAGCTCTTCAACAAACTCCACGCACTTGAATTCCAGGAGCTGAATATTCTTTTCCAGACGGCGGTAGATCGGCATATTCATCTTCCAGGGCCGCGTAAATACCTTCGGATCCTCGATGGTTACTTCGTACATCAGGGCGTCAGGGCTGATGGCGGTGTAGCGCTCGACCACGTGCAAGGCATCGCTGTGGAAGTTTCCGGCCCGGTCGAACCAGGTCTGGCCGTTGAAACTGGTAACGTCGACGACGAGCGTCTCTCCCTCCCAGCGGCCTCGCGAATGCCCCATCCACGTATCGATGGGACTCTCGAAATCCGGTCTATCCATGTGGACGATGCGGCTGGCGGCCGCGAATTCGTAGGTTATCAGGATGTGCTTCGGAGTCTGAACCACTTGAAAGGGAAAAGGCATGTACGTGGCACGCGGCACACCCGGCATATAACATTTGATTTCCGGGTCGGCGGTGAGCCAGTTCTTGAGGTTCTCCTTTTTTTTCTCCGCCGCCCACGGCTGGTAAGGAATCGCGCCCCCCTCTACCACCCCCAGCCCCGCGGGAACTGCGCCGGCCGCGCCGAGCGCGACTATCGCTCCCGGCCGCGCGGCATGACCCTCGATGTCCCAATGCGCCGAGCCGAGCGCCTGCCAGATACCGTTCAAGTCGGGTTTGCCGTCAGCTGTGCGACGGGCCTTGTAGCCAGGGGGCTGTGGCCGGAGCGAAGAGGGCTGCCACAGCGGCCATAGCGATGACCATCAGCCCGCCTCTGAGCAGATTGCGCATCTCGATCCTCTCCCGTTCGAGTTTGATACACCCGGACGATTTAGTTTGTCAAGGCTGGCCCCCGTGGCTGTATCTCGTCGCCGGCAAACCGGTTAAAATGGCGAGGACCGAAAGGTGAAAGCAATGCGAACGATCTATCTTTTTTTTCCGGTGAGCGCGGTCCTGTTCTTCTCATCGGCATGCGCCCCGAAGCCCGAATTCAAGCCGGTTGCCAACGTGCAGCAGCTCATGGAATCGACGATTCACCCCGCTGCCGAAGTTCTATTCGAGTCAGTCGGAACCGTGATCTCGTTCAGCGGCGTGGAAGAGATTGCCCCGAAAAACGATGAGGAGTGGGCCACCGTGCGGCATAACGCTATGACGCTGGCAGAATCCGGGAATCTGCTCATGATCGGTGACCGCGCTCGGGACAAGGGCGACTGGATGAAGTTGTCGCAGGCGCTGGTGGATGTTGGCGTGGTCGCGCTCAAGGCCGCGGAGGCGAAAAACCCGGAGGCGCTCTTCGAGGCAGGCGGCCAGGTGTATGAGGTTTGCCAGCAGTGCCACCGCAAATATTGGAAAGAAGACCGCATCAACTAAGGCTCCTTGATGATTGAGAATGGGCGGCGCAAGACCAGGGCTTGCTGTCCTCCATAATTGGATGTATATTGTTCCATCATTGGAGCTCGACGGGAACGATGGCGAAACCTCTGGCGGGGATTGGATGGGACACTCCGGTCGATCTTTCGAACAAGAACGTCCTGAAACGGCTGAGCCCTCCGGCGGTAGAAGGCTTCTTGAAAATCGCACAGCTCTGGGAATTGCGAGACGAAGATGCCCGGCAGCTGCTCGGCGGTATGTCGAACGGAGCGTTTTACGAGCTGAAGAAAGGCGTCCGAAGAGTACTGGATCAGGATAGGCTGACCCGCATCTCTTTGCTGACGGGAATCTTCAAAGCGCTGAACATTCTTTACAGCAGGAACCTGGCTGACCGGTGGATCCGGCTGCCCAATACCAACCCGATGTTTGGCGGCGAGCCTCCGCTGGTCTACCTGATCAGAGGCGGATTACCTGCGATGCTGCGCGTGCGACAGCTTCTGGATGCCCGTCGGGGCGGCCGCTAAGTGCGTCCCCGCGTTTCCCGTCTTCTTCAAGACGATACCCATCGTCTGATTGCTGCCGCATTCACCGATGCCAATGAAAGTGTCCTCAACCGGCTCACCAGCGACCCCGAAAAGCTAAGCGTTCTGTTCGAACTGGAGGGGGCGACCAATGGGCGTCTTCAGGGTGAAGCAGGGCTTCTGCCCGGGATTTCGGTAAGGGAGCTCGTGTTCGGACTTTCTTATTGCCACATTGTCAATGCCGCATTCACCCATCCGCACCCACTGGGAAGCCGTTTTAATGGGCCGGACCGCGGCGCGTGGTACGCGGCCTTGTCGCTCGAAACATCGAGCCAGGAGGTTGCATTTCACAAGTCGCGAGAGCTGCAAGAGATCAATTGGCGCAACAAAGAAACATTCGTCTTCGTCGACTTCCTGGCAGACTTCCGAGGTGAATTTCACGACATTCGTGAAGATTCCCGGTTCAGAAAGTGTCTGGCTCCGGACAGCTACGCCGCTTCCCAGCAGTTGGCGAGGGAGCTTGTTGACGGAGGGTCGGCTGGTATTGTCTACCCGAGCGTCCGCCACCAGGGCGGTACCTGTATTGCGTGTTTTCGGCCGGCCCTGGTCAACAATGTTCGGAAAGGATCCCGAGTATCAATCACATTCGTTAATGCATTCGCTCCGCCGCATATCCGAGTGCGCCCCTAGTCCCGCGAAACTAATATCACGAAAGACACGAAGAAACACGACGCTACGCTCGCCCGCAACCAAATAACTGCCACGCCGAGAGCCGTCAAAACTGACTTGCAGTTCGCGATCGTGCTCAATGTGCGAGTCCAATGCGATCAAGCAGATCCTTGAATCGTGGGTCGGAGCGCAGGTTGTCCAGGATTGGATCCACTTTCAGACCGACCAGTTGAAAGCTGCGACCGTGATATGCCCTGTTGAGCCACTCGAAGGCCCGATCGGTTTCACCAAGGGCGGCATAGATTCCCGCTATCGAATAGGGCGGTGCCTCCGGCTGACTTGGATCGGATATTTCATCAATCAGCTTGATGGCCTGGCTTCTATCTCCAGACAGGGCGTAGGCGTATCCCATCAAGGCCTTGACACTGGTCTCGATAGGGGCGCTGCCACCGACCAGAGCGATGACTTTCCGAAACTCCGCGATTGGGTGAAACGACAGGTTGGCTGGCAGGTGGTCGCCGCGCACACAGCCAATCTGGAATCCTAAGAACAGTAACAGGGCTTAGCATTTCTTCGCGTCTTCGTGTCATAGTGGTTAGCGTTTGAAAACAAAAGCCCACCACGAAGACGCGAAGACGCTAGGAACTCGATGGAGGAATTTCCACGCGATGTGCTGTTAGCGAAGGCTTTGCTTCGTCATAAGCTGGGGGGCGCGACTGAGATGAAAGATGACCGATGGCAGCAGATCGAGGTGATCTTTCAGTCGGCCGTGGGGCTGGAGGTGGGCGCCCGCGCAGCTTATCTGGAAGGAGCCTGTGCGGATGATAAGTCGTTACAGGAGGAAGTCGAGTCACTCCTGGTGGCATACGAAAAGACAGGCAGCTTCGTCAACGTGCCGGCGCAACAGGCGGTGGCGCAATTGATCGGGGGTACTCTAAACAGGGGAGACGATTTCTCAGCTACTCCAACCCTGCCGCCTCGCACACGTGTCGCTTCGGGAAATGACGTAAAACACGATACGAAGGCCTGCTCGACCGGGCGGCGACGGATCATCCTCGTCGGACTCTTCTTCGCTCTGATGTCTGTTGGCATCGGAGTAAACAGCTACCATAGCTTTTCATATTTCAGTAATGCGGGGGATCCCGGCTGGCTCGTGTATCCCGATGGTCGTGTGCGGACGTATGCCGGCGTTTCCGGTGCAGACGTGTCGGCGCTGCGTGACGGCGATGAGGTGGTGGTGCTCGACGGTCAGAAGCTCGAAAACTTTCGTCACTATTTCGAGACCTTCGCGCGCCTCCCGCCGGGCACCGCATACACGATAGTCGTCCGGCGCGACGGCCGGATAGAGCAGCTTGCACTCCGCACGGCGTCTTACCACCTCGGGATTCGAACCCTTTTCTTCCTCCTTCAGCCGGTACTTCCGGCTACTTGGCTGGTAATTGGATTGGCAATTTTCCTCTTAAAGCGCGATGACAAGCGGGCTTTGCTCCTGGCGCTCATGCTCGGCGCGCTCTTCGTGGGGGGGTGGCCTCCGTTCTCACTGTTGGTTAAGGATTTACCGTGGTGGTTGGCCGGGATCATGGCTGCCGCTCTCCTCGTCGGGTTCGGTATGGGGCCGGTTGTCCTACACTTCTTCCTTGTCTTCCCGGAGCGTTCCCCACTGCTGGTCCGGTTCCCTCGATTGGAGTATTACCTTTACCCACTGTTTCTGTTGACGGCATACCCCTTCCTCGCGATCGCCGCCTTTCGACTGGCTACGGCGCCGGAGCGGATCTCCAGTGTTTTGGGAGATTTTCAATGGCTCTTGACTGTCACTGTCGCCCTCGTCGCCATTTTCTTACTGGTTGCGGTTCTGTCGCTCTTGGTCAGTTATCGAAAGGGCAACCAGGTGTCCCGGCGCAAGCTGCGCCTTATCCTCGTCGTCACCATGGCGGCATTCATACCCGGCAGCTTGTTTAGGATTTTGGTCGTCATCGTCAAGCCGTCGCCCGGCCTGCTCACCCCGCTCTGGCTGGCAGTCATCGCCGCCGTGTTGATGACACTCCTGTTATTCCCGCTGTCGTTCGCCTACGCCATCGCGCGCCATCAGGTCATCCCGGTAAGTTTCATCATCCGCCGCAGCGTGAAGTACCTGCTCGCCAAGAACGCGTTGCGGATCATTCTGGCGCTCCCCATCCTCGGACTCCTTGTGACAGTCTTCGCCAACCCAAACCGGACTCTTTCTGAGATACTCTTTCAAAATTCCATATACTTTTATTTTCTGCTCATCGCTGCCTTCGTCTTGATCTTCCGCCGCCGATTGAGCGAATGGGTTGATCGCAAGTTCTTCCGCGAGGCTTACCATCAGGAGAAGATCCTGCGCGAATTGATCGACGACCTCAAGCATCTGGACTCGCTTCAGGAAATGTCCAAACACGTTAGCGATCAGGTCGAACGGGCTTTGCATCTCGAGCGCCTCTATCTTTTCTACCGGGCGCAAGAGAGGCATGATCTCTCGCTCGGTTACAGTTCCGGCGTGTCCGCGCCGCACGATTTGCGCATCCCGGCGGAATTCCGGTTGCTCCGTTTCATGGAGACGCAGGCCCGCGCGGTAGATTTTCCGCCGAAAAACAACCTCCCCTTGGTCGAGAAAGCATGGCTCGCCGGGCTCGGAACTAATCTGATCGTGCCGGTCATCAGCACCGGCGGACGATTGAGTGGACTGTTCCTGCTCGGCGACAAGAGATCAGAGATTCCATACACGGCCACTGACCGCCAATTGTTAGAGGCCGTCGCCAGCCAGATCGCCGTCATCTACGAGAATGTCCAGCTCAAAGAGCGCGTCGCGCACGAGCAAAAGATCAAGACCGAGGTGCTGGCCCGAATCGAAAAACAGGACATTAACCTGCTCAGAGAGTGTCCGACGTGCGGCGCCTGCTTTGACAACTCCGTGCAATTCTGCACCGAGGATCAGAGCGAACTGACGCTTTCGCTGCCGGTGGAGCGGACCATTGAAGATCGGTATAGCTTGGACCGGCTGGTAGGGCGTGGCGGGATGGGCGCCGTGTACGAAGCGACCGACACGCGGCTGTATCGCAAGGTCGCAGTAAAGATCCTGGCTGGTACCTCGTTTGGCAACAGCGAAGCGCTGCGGCGATTTGAGCGCGAAGCGCAGGCGGCGGCGGGGCTCAGCCATCCGCACATCATCACGGTCTACGACTACGGGGTGCTCAAGACCGAGGGTGCCTACCTTGTGATGGAACTCGTGCGGGGCGAAACGCTCGGCTCCATTCTCAAACGGGAGCAGAGTCTTTCTCCGCAGGTCGCGGCCGATTGGTTAGATCAGACGCTTGGAGCCGTCGAAGCGGCACACCGGGCCGGCATCGTCCATCGCGATCTAAAGCCTGACAATATATTCATTGCAGAAGGAGAGAAGGGACAGAGGGTCGTTAAAGTGCTGGACTTCGGGCTGGCGAAAATTACTCAACATGGCGCGGAGGAGTCGATAACTCAAGCGGCACCAATGACGACGCCCGGCACAGTGATGGGCACGTTAGCGTACATGTCGCCCGAACAACTGACCGGGGCGGCCGTTGATGAGCGCAGTGACCTTTTCTCAATCGGCGTATTCGCAGTTGAAGCGCTCACCGGGAAAAGGCCTTTCGCAGGGAGGACCTACGCTGAGTTATTGACTTCGATTCTGCACCAGTCGTTTCACCTCGGGAGCCGCGCGCCGGATGCGGTCGCGCTGGACGAAGTACTCCAAAAATGTCTCGCGAAAAGTGCCAAGGATCGCTTCACATCGGCAGCGGAAATGCAGCGAGCGTTAATCCCTGCGATTCGCCGGTGTGCTGCCACTTGACGAACGGGTGGCTGCGACGCGGGCTTTCAACCGCTCATGTCAATCGGCGAGCAAGTGGGAATTCCGGCTCGTTCGCCACAGCTTATCGCTTGCTTCCGGCCTGGTCTGGAATAGAATGACCGGCACACCGTCACAAAGGAGGAGAGTCAAATGAAGAGAATCGTCGTGGCAATTGTTGTGTGCGTTCTCATCGCTGCCCCCATCCTGGCGCAGGCGCCTTCCGGCCCGCCTAAGCCTGGGCCCGAGCACAAGCGGCTCGAATACTTTGTCGGGAAGTGGAGCTTCGAGGGGGACGAGAAGCCGAACCCGTTCACCCCGGGTGGAAAGTTTACCGGGACCGAGACGATCGAGTGGTTCCCCGGCGGGTTCTTTGTCGTGAGCCACTCCGACATGAAGGGGACGATGGGTGCGATGAAAAGCCATTCGATGATGGGGTACAGTACAGAGCACAAGGCCTACACCTTTCATATGATCGACAGCATGGGGACGGAGATCTCCGCTCGCGGGACGGTTTCTGGAGACACGTGGACCTGGACGAACGAAGACAAAATGGGAGGCAAGCCCTATAAGGGACGCTTTTCCATGAAGGAGCTCTCTCCCACCTCCTATACCATGAAGTTCGAGCTCTCGATGGACGGCGGGCCTTATAACGTCATGATGGAAGGGAAGGCAACCAAGAAGTAGATGCGCCGCCAGCCTTCGGCCCCGGGTGCATCGCCTTGTGGCCGCGGGGCAAAACTCGATCCGGCTTCTCGCAGCCTCGCCCTGTGGAGTTGGCGGCGGGCTTTTTTTTCTGATATCCTCGCGCCATCATGATCGACCTCAATCGAATCACCGATACCGTCACAAGTGTTGAGAAGGGCATCCCGGCCGGCGTCGAGATTACGGCCTCGAGCGCCGCCCGGCAAGGCTGGAATCTTCTCGACGAAGACCTCCATCTACCGCTCCTGGTGTTAAAGGACTCGGCCCTCGACCATAACCTGGATGCGATGGCGCGCTGGTGCGCCGGCAGAGGATTCCTGTTCGCCCCGCATGGGAAGACGACCATGTGCCCGCAGATCTACCGCCGTCAGCTCGACCGGGGCGCATGGGGAATCACGGTTGCCAATGCGTCGCAGGCGCTCGTATGCGCGAGCGCCGGCATCGAACGCGTGCTGATCGCGAACCAGCTTGTCGGCAAGGCCAACATCGCCTCGATAGCCGCCGCGCTCCAGTCGAATCCACGCCTTGAAGTCTATTGCCTGGTGGACAGTGTTGCCGGCACCGACTATCTGGCCCGGCATCTCGCGGCCGTCGGCCTGGCACGGCCGGTGAGAGTGTTTGTCGAATGGGGGCAAACCGGCTGGCGCGGCGGCGTCCGCTCGATCGAGGACGGCCGGCGCGTACACGGCGCTATTCTCGCTCACCCGCGCGAGCTCGAGTTCGTGGGAGTCGAGGGCTTCGAAGGTCTGGCGCAGGCCGGACAGGACTTGAGCGAAGCGGATCAGGTGCGCGAGTTCCTGGCCGGACTGTTGAGGCTTGCCGGCGCGCTCGCCGCCGAGCCGGGGGGCGAGACCCTCTTGGTCAGTGCCGGCGGCTCGGCATACATGGATCTGGTCGCCGACGCTTTCACGGCTGTCGAAGCGCCCTACCGGCCGTTGGTGCGAAGCGGATGCTACGTCACGCATGACCACGGCTTCTACATCCGGAAACACGCCGAGGCGCGCGTGCGCTCGGGTGCCGAGGCAATACCCGAGTTCCGGCCGGCGCTCGAACTCTGGTCCTACGTCCAGTCGATACCGGACCCGAACTGGGCCATTCTGACGTTCGGCAAACGCGACTGCTCCTACGACATGGAGCTGCCCGAGCCGCTCTGGGCACTCGCGCCCGGCGAGCCGCTGGAGCGCGCGCGCCCGCTTCGGGGAGCGCGCGTGACCGGCACGAACGACCAGCACGCATTTCTCGAATTCGCCGGCGGCGTCCGGCTCGACGTAGGGGACCGCGTCGTCTGCGGCGTCTCGCACCCGTGCACGGTCATCGACAAGTGGCGCGTCATTCCCGTGGTCGACGACGGCTACTCGGTCTTGGACCTGTACCGCACGTTTTTTTGAGCACGGCGGAACAAGAACCAACCTCTAAGACACGAAGAAACGAGCTATGAGGAGGCGAGAATTCCTGGCAGCTATGGCAGCCGCCCTCGAGGCACTGAGGGGCCGTATCGAAGCTGCCGCGCAGTCCGGCGACCGCAATATCCTCTGGTCGGTGAGCATGTTCCTGTGGACCTCCACCCAGTGGAAAGAAGACGGCTCGGCTCGGTTTACCGACATGCTCGACGTGATCAAGGACACCGGATTCGACGGCTTCCGCCTCACGGGCTGGCCACAGTCGCTCGACCGATACGGGATGCAGGTTCCGGTGCTCGAAAAGGAACTATCCCGGCGCAATCTCCGGGTGGCAACCATGTCCTGGGGCGGTCAGGCCAGCGAACCGGCCGAGCATCCGAAGCTGGAGGCTTCCGCCCACGAAGCCTGCAAGTTTCTCAAGCACTTCGGCTCGGACGTACTGACCGTGTTCTCGCCGCGGCGGCCCAACAAGGTGCTGGTGCGCGAGCACATGCGAATCGCCTGCGAGTTCTGGAATCGGCTGGGCGACCTGTGCGCCGGCTACGGCATCCGGGCCGGACAGCACAACCACTCGCAAGGGCAGCTGGTGGAGAGTCAGGATGAGGTCGAGCTGATGCTGAAGCTCACCGATCCCAAACGCTTTCATTGGTCGCCGGATACGATTCATCTCTATCTCGGCGGCTGCGATATTACCGGGCTGTTCGAAAAGTACGCCCATCGGCTGCTTTCGATGGACCTGGTCGACGCGAAGTACGTTTTTGCCACCAAAGACCTGGTGCTCGCCAACGGCAAGGTCGAGAAGGCCGAGACCCAGGGGGCGACGTTCATGCTTTGCAACCAGGATTACGGCGACGGCGAGGTGGACCTGCCGGCGATTCTCCGGGTTCTGCGGAGGATTCGCTTCAAGGGCTGGATCACTATTGATCACCACTACACGCCGGTCAGCCCGAGCCACAGCTTCAGCCGCTGCCGCAAGTACATCCGCGAGACCCTCGAACCAATCTACAAGTAGCAATTCTTCGTGTCTTTGAGTCTTAGTGGTATTTGTGCACTCCGCCCTGTGAAGCTCGCTCGCTAGAAATACTTGCTCAAATTGACCGCCGTCCGTTAATAGAGGTATGATCTGGTTTTCTTCGGCACGAACGACGAACCAGAGGTGCGCATCATGGCTACGAAGGCACGGGCTACGCCCGACGATCTCTTCGAGATTTCCGACCGGGACCACCGCTACGAGCTGGTCAACGGAGAGATCATAAAGATGCCGCCGCCGGGCTTCCTTCACGGCGACGTTGTCGCCCGCACGGCGCATAGACTGTCGGACTTTGTGGACCGAAGCCGAGCGGGCGTCGTGGTCGTAGGAAGCGGCTGCATCCTTGAACTTCCACAGGATCCCGACCGGGTCCGAGGACCCGACGTGGCGTTCGTTTCGGAGTCACGGTTCGAAGGGGGAAAGCTCCCGAAGAAATACCTGCGCGGCGCTCCTGACCTGGCGGTCGAGGTGATTTCGCCCTCTGATCGCGTGGTCGAGGTCGAGCAGCGAGTGCGCGACCTGCTCGAGGCGGGCGCGCGCATAGTCTGGGTTCTGTCGCCTGAATCGCGCACGGCGACCGTTTATCGCGCCGGCGGCTCGGCCCGGCTTCTGCACGAAAGCGACGACCTCGATGGTGAGGATGTCCTGCCGGGCTTCCATCTTCCGCTGGCAGAGTTCTTCCCGCCCGCTTGATCGCCCGACCAGGCTGAGGACGCCCGCTCTGGAGTTTGCGCGGCCCCCGAGGAAGCAATTTACACGTTTGAGATCCGGAGGGCGACCGGAGCCGACGTTTCGCTCCCGGTGGCGCTGCCGATCACGGCCTGCAATTGCCAGGATCCAACTTCCGACGCGCCGAAACTGCCTGACAGCGTCCATGCGCCATTGCTGTCCGTAGCGCTTCCGTAAGGACCGGACACTCCCAGGTCGACGTTGTCTCTCCAGAAACGCAGGTGTACCGGCGAAGCGGGAGAAGCGTCTTGCAAGTCCAGCCGCCAGCTATCGCCTGCGTGGAACGCGGGGTTGCGTGCAAGATTGGTCGTGTTCAGCAGGGTCAGGACAGGAACCGAACTCGGAGTGATCCCAAGCACAATGTCAAACCGCGCGGCGATGGCGCCGATGGTCGAGCCTTCAATCGGAACAAATGGAACGACGACCGAGTTTCGTGCCTGCACATTCTGAATTCCGTTCAGAATGCCGTCCATAGCGTTCTGCGGCTCGCCCAGGAAATAGAGCTGCGAGGTCAAGTCCGGCATGCCGGACACTTTGACCTTGAAATGGATGTGCCGCGTCCGCCCGGGATACAGCCCCGCCTTAATGGTTCTGAAGAAGTACTCTCCCGTCGACCCCGTCAGAAAACGGCCGAACCCTTGAAAATTCCGATCGCGGTTCGCATAACCGATGCTCGAAGGATGGATGTAGGCACCGGAATTGTCCGCCTGCCAGATCTCCATCGTCGCGTTGCGGACGGGGTCCCCGCTCGGAGTGAGGATACGACCGCTGAGATACGTGATCTGGCCTACGGCGGGCGTAATGCTGTTATTGATCACGAGTAGATCGTTATCCGTGTCTAAAGGAAGGCTGGTAGGATAATAGGGCCCCTCGGTCTGATCGGGCGTGCGCACGAGTTCCTGAGCAAATGCTCCGGGCTCGTTAAACAGCAGGCTGCCCATGCCGGCCAGTCCCAGGCGCGTAAGAAACTGCCGTCGATTCGAGAACAGATAATCCGTTGTCTGGTTCACGTTCGTTTGCCTTTCTTAGTGTTAGTTTTTCTTCGCGTCTTAGTGGTTGATTCTTGTTCTGATCCCAAAACATCCTCCAAAACTGTAGTCTGATCAGACGGGAGAGTGTAAAGGGTTCGTTGGCTGAAGTCCGCTGAAGTGTAAAAAAACAGTAAAGTCCGTTCGGACGGCCAGAACGAGTCGATATAATCGAGACAGAGATCATTTCATGAGCGCGAGTATTGACAGCAGCGGACACGAAGCGCTGACGCAGCTTCTCATCATCGATGATGACGTGAAGCTGTGCCGTCTGCTGCGCGAGTACCTCGCGCCGCTGGGTTATTCGGTCGATCTGGTCCACAACGGCGCAGAGGGACTGCAGCGGGTTTTGCAAGGCGGCTACGCCGCCGTCATTCTCGACGTGATGCTTCCGGGAATGAACGGCTTCGACGTACTGCGCGAGATCCGGAAGCATGCATCGGTTCCAGTCCTGATGTTGACCGCTTTGGGAGACGAGCCGGACCGGATCGTCGGCCTCGAGGTGGGCGCGGACGATTATCTGCCCAAAACGTTTTCGACGCGGGAGCTTCTGGCCCGGCTGCGAGCGGTCTTGCGACGTTCCTTTCTGACGGTCCAGCAGCAGAAAGAGACGCGCGAGGCGCCCGTGTCCGTCGGCGAACTTTGGATCGACCCCTCCGCTCGAAAGGCCACCCTCGGCGATAGGGTATTGTCGTTGACGCCGATCGAATACGACATTCTGCTCTCGCTGGCGCGCGCCGCGGGCTGGGTGAAGACACGGGAGCAGCTGCTGCTCGAAGTGGCCGATCGCGATTTTGAATCGTTTGACCGTTCCGTGGATGTTCATGTGTCTTCACTGAGAAAGAAGCTGGGCGACGATCCGAAAGCGCCTCGCTACATCGAGACGATCCGAGCCGTCGGATACCGGATGAAGAAGCCGGAGATGGAATGATGCAGGAGAAACCGCGCTTTCCCCTGTGGACCAAGATCCTGCTGCTTTCGGCAGCGAACCTGGCGATTCTCGCGATTGTATTCGCTATTTTTCTGCGCCTGCAGTTGAGACCGGAATTCGAGTCCTTTCTGATGGACGAGGCGCGCCATCGAATCACGGCGATCACCGCGCTCGTGGCGGTGGACCTGCAGACCACGGACCGGTCGCAGTGGGATGAAGTCCTGAAGCGCTATTCGTCCGAGCACGGGGTCACTTTTCTTCTTTATCGGAATACCGGTGAGCAACTGGCAGGTCCCCCAACGCCCTTGCCCCCTGAGGTCGATGTCCGGATGCCGCGCGGCGGGCCGCCTCCACCGCGCCGGGGCGGCCATGGCTTCCGCGGTGAGTTTTCGCCGCGGCCCAGGAAGAGCCGGGAGCCGTTCGAGTTTCGATCCATGCCCCCGGGCCCCCCATTCCTCGCAGTCACAAGCGCGCAGATCAAATACTGGGTCGGCGTTCGAATGCCCATCATCGAGGAACCGGACCGCGAACCCTTGCGCAGCGTTCTCATGCTGATTTCACCGACCTTTTTCACCAACTCCTTCTTCTTCGAGATCGCGCCGTGGCTGGGAATCGCCGCGGCCGCCGTCCTCATATCCGCGTTGTGCTGGCTGCCCCTCGTTCGGCGCCTGACTCAGTCCATCGCAGACATGATGCGCGCCACCGCGCACATTGCTGAAGGGCGTTTCGACGTAGCCTTGAACGTAAAGCGTCATGACGAGCTGGGACATCTTGCGGCCTCGATCAATCGGATGGCCGGACGTCTCGAAACATTCACCGAGGGACGGAAGCGTTTTCTGGGAGCCGTCGCCCATGAGCTCCGCTCGCCGATCGCACGGATGCAAGTGGCAACCGGGATACTGGAACGAAACAAACATCCCGATACGCAGAAACATATCGACGACTTGAAGGAAGACATCGACATGATGTCGCGCCTGACCGGCGAATTGCTCCAGCTGGCCAAGGCGGAAACGACCCCGAACCCGCTGAATCTCGTGCCTACCAACGTCGCTGACGCCGCCCGGACGGCGGCGCGACGGGAATCCGCCGACGGTGTCGACATTCGCGTGGAGGTCGATCCATCGATCCATGTTCAAGCCAACCCGGAATACCTGATCCGGTCGCTTCGCCAACATCCTGAGGAATGCCGTGCGCTATGCCGGCGATAAGGGCCCGATCCGAATCACGGCCCAGGGAGAAAACCATCAGATCCGGATCAGCGTGGCCGATTCGGGACCAGGGGTCCCCGAGGACGCCCTGGACAAGATCTTTACTCCCTTTTATCGGCTGGAAGATTCGCGCGACCGCCGGACCGGCGGAACCGGTCTCGGGCTCGCGATCGTCCGAAGCTGCATCGAAGCATGCGGCGGCACCGTCGAGAGCCGAAACCGTGTTCCGTCCGGACTGGAAGTGATTATTTCCCTGCCGGCCGATCAAAACCCAAGCCAGCAAGTCTTGAGTTAGCGTCCGCCGCGTGGTCTGGGGCCGCCCCCGAAACCCCCGCCCGGCCCGCCCGCGAGGGAGCTTACCAGGCGCAGCAATCCCGCGTTGCCGATGCTCCTTTGCAGCGCGCCGATCTGGTCTCCATTACTCTTCAGGACGTTCAGAGCCTGGACGACGAAGTTTGCATCCGCTTCCAGTCTTGCTCGCAGGTCGGAAGTCGTAGCACTGGCGATAATGGCGGCCTGCGCCACCGCTGTATTCGTATCGCCGGCAAGCAGCGCATTGTCATATGCGGTGCGTGCCGCCTGAACTTCCGCAGAAGGCCCGCGACCCTGCCGGCTGCTCCGTGCGGTTGTTATCAGGGCGTTGAGTTGCTGTTCCTGAGTTGTGGTCAGCGCCGGGGCCCCGGCATCCGCAAGCGCGCGGTTCAACCGGGCCAGATGATCCACGGTTGAAGTAGTTTGCGCCCAGATCAAGCCCGACCCAATCGCCAGCAGGCCAATTGCCAGCGTCGCGACAACCAACCGATTTCGTTTCTTCATAGAATTTTTCTCCTTATTAAAGCTTTGCGTTTCTTTCTGTCCTCGTGTCTTGGTGGTTACTGCACCAAACGTCTATTACAGATCGAAAGAATGTAAAGGGTTCGTTGGGCTAAGACCGGTTAAGTGTAAAGATTCGGTAAAGTTTTGTTGTTCGAATTGACTGGAGTAGTATTCGCACCATACCGAACGCCGGTCCTCGAAGGAGAACCCGATGATAAGAAAAAGAAACTTCCTTCAAATCACTCGCGTTTTCCTGGTCTTGATCTTGGCCCTTTCTCCGTTCCTACCCGGGGAGGCGCAGGCACAGAACCAGGTTACGTCGCCGGAGAAGTTCTTCGGATTTCAGCTTGGCGCCGACAGGCAGATGGCGCGCTGGGACAAGATGGTCGAATACTACAAAGTGCTCGAGAAAGCGAGCCCCAGGATAAAGGTCGTGGACATGGGTCCCAGCACGATGGGGAACCCGTTCCTGCTGGTGATCATCTCCTCCCCGGCCAATCTCGGACGACTGGAACAGCTGCGGCAAGTGAACGCCCGGATCAGCGACCCGCGCGGGGCGCAGGAGGCCGAGATCAAGAAGCTGGTGGCCGAGGGCAAGGCTGTCATCGTTCAATCGATGAGCCTCCATGCCACAGAGATCGGCGGCAGCCAGATGGCGCCCGAGCTCGCGTACGATCTGGTCTCGAGCGCCGATGCGGAAACACAGCGCATCCTGGACAATGTCATCTTCCTGATGATCCCGTCCTTCAACCCGGACGGACAGATCATGGTCACCGACTGGTACCAGAAGACGCTCAAGACCGAGTCGGAAGGAGTGAACTACCCGTCCCTCTACCATAAGTATGCCGGACACGACAACAACCGTGACGCGTTCCAGACCAACTTGATCGAGTCCCGCTACATGGCCCGGATCCTGTTCCGGGAGTGGATGCCTCAAGCCTACATCGATCATCATCACATGGGCAGTTACGGCGCCCGGCTCTACGTTCCACCCTACGCCGAACCCGTTCGTCCTTTCGCGGATCCGCTGGTTTGGAGAGAACTCAGCTGGTACGGCTCCCACATTGCGTACAAGGAAGAAGAGGCAGGCAAGTCAGGCATCGTGAACTCGGCGATCTATTCCGGCTGGGGACACTTCGGATTTCATTGGATTACCCCGTTCCACAATATCGCCGGAATGCTCACGGAGTCCGCCAACGCCAGGCTGGCGACTCCCCTCTATATTCATCCTGATCAGCTGCGAGGCGAGACGAGGGGACTTCCAAGGTACGAGGAGCAGACGACATTTCCCAATCCCTGGCCGGGCGGGTGGTGGAAGCTCCGCGACATCATCGAACGGCAGAAGATCTCGGCCTGGGCGGCCCTGGACCTGGCCGCGAAAAACCGTGAGACCGTGCTCTGGAACGCCTACCTGAAAGCGAAGCGGCAGACCGAGCGCGGCGCCCAGGGAAAACCGGCTGCGTATGTGATACCGGCCAACCAGCACGATCCGTTAACCGCGGCGAAGCTGGTGAATCAGCTGTTGATTCAAGGCATCGAAGTCCATCAAGCCCGCAAAGACTTCAGTGCCGCCGATGTCATGTACAAGCCGGGGGCTTTCGTCGTGTCGATGGCGCAGCCCAAGATGGGGGTGATCCGGTGGCTGCTGGGCAGGACCCACTATCCGGACAACAGCTACACTCGTGACCGGGACGGCAATCCGATTCGCCCGTACGACATGGCGACTGACACGATGGCCGAGTTCATGGGGATCCGGGTCGATCCGGTTGATGAAGCGGTCCAATCCGATCTTGTCAAAGTCGCCGCGCCGGTTGAGTTGGCGGGCAAGGTTGCGAAGGGAAATTTCGGATATTCCATGGACGGACGTCTGAACGACAGCTTCAGGGCGATGAACCTTCTTTTCGACAAGGGCGTCTCGGTCCGGCGGGTTGGCGCACCGGGAGACACGAGCCTCCGGGCGGGCGACTTCATCGTTGCTGCCGGCTCCGACGCAGTGGTCGGCGAGGTAGCCAGGCAGACCGGGGTCGACTTCAATGCGCTGCAGCATGACGTCAAGCGGGGAAGCTACGCCATCAAACGGCCACGGGTCGGCATGTACCAGCGGTATTACGGCGGCAACATGGACGAGGGCTGGACCCGCTTGCTTCTCGAGAACTTCGGCTTCCCATACACCTCCTTGAAAGACGCGGAGGTCAAAAGCGGCGGTCTCGAGGGTCGATACGACGTGATCATCCTGCCCTCCGATTCGCCCGGCATGATCACAGGCGATCGCGGCCCCGAGCGCGGCAGCCGCGCGCCAGTCTATCCCCCGGAGTATCGCAGCGGCATCGGGAAAGAAGGCGTGGAAGCATTAAGGTCGTTCGTGCAGAAGGGCGGCACACTCATGGCGTTCGGAGAGGCCGGCGCCCTCGCGATCGAGAAGTTCGAACTCCCGCTGCGTAACGTTGTGGCGGGAAGGAAGCCGGCTGAGTTCTGGTGTCCCGGCTCGACGCTCAAGGTCAAGTACGACCCTGCCAACCCGCTGGCGTATGGAATGCCATCACAGGGCCTGGCGGTGTTCCTGGCCGGGAGCCAGGCCTATGAGATTATCCCGACCGACCGCAACGAGAAGATCGATACGATCGTCACGTTCGCGGACCGGGACATCCTTCAGAGCGGGTGGCTGCTCGGTGAGGAGATCATCGCCCGAAAGGCGGCGATGGTCTCGGCGCAGTATGGTGACGGGAAGTTTGTGCTCATCGGCTTCAGGCCGCAGCACCGGGCGCAGACACACGGAACGTTCAAAATGGTTTTCAATGCGCTGGTTAACGGGCCGGATAAAAGTGACCACTAAGGGTTCGCGCAGAAATAAGTTCGCATTCTGCTGCAGGCCCCCAGGCCCGCTGGCGAGGCGCGAGCGACGATGCGTACCCGGTGCGGTACGTGAGGAGCGAGCAACAAAGCCAGCGGGCCTGCGGGCCGCAGCCCGAAGGGGCGTGATCCTCAGCGTGGTTGGCTAACAGAAACCGGTTCATGATTGACCACCGACTCTCGCGCCAGAATGTGAAGTTATTTTTGCGCGAGCCCTAAGACGGGAAGGCGCAAAGACGATAACAGATGAGATTAGCGGCTTTGGTGCTCGTCCTCGCGGCTGCTCAGGAAATGTCGATCCGCGTCGAGGTGGGGCTGGTTACGGTCGGAGTGCGGGTCGCGGAGCGCAGCGGCCGTGAGGTCGCCGGGCTCGGCCAGCGAAACTTCACCCTTTACGAAGACGGCGTTGTCCAGAAGATTGAGTCCTTCTCGAACGAGGAGCAGCCGATCGCGCTCGGCATCCTGCTCGACCGAAGCGAGAGCATGAGCGAGAACGCCAAGCTCGAGCGCGCCAAGGAGGCTGCCGTCGCCCTGGTCAGGGCTGCCCGGCCGGAAAGCGCCTTCGCGTACCTCCCTTTCGACCACGAGGTGCGCGGCACGGTCGGCGACCACACCGACCGCCTCCGGGTCGAGCAGGAGATTTCCGCGACTACGCTCGGCGGCGGGACGAGTCTCTACGATGCCATCCTGGTGGGATTGTCGCGCGCAGCAGGCGCAAGCCACGCGCGCCGCGCGCTGGTCGTTTTCTCCGACGGTTCGGACCAGCACAGCCTTCATACGCTCGAGGAGGTGGTGCGCGCCGTCCAGGAGTCCCAGGTTCAGCTTTACGGCATCGGATACTTCAGCAAGGAGGAAGAGGCGATATTTCACACCGGACCCGCGAAGATCTCGCTGATCAACGGTCAGCAGATCGACAATCCCCGGGTCGTCTTTCAGCGCCTGGCGAAGGAGTCGGGAGCCGAGGCGTTCTTTCCCCGCTCGGACCAGGACCTGCGCCGCACGATCGACCGCATCACGACCGATCTCCGGACACAGTACACTCTCGCCTACCAGCCCTCGCGGCCGCTGACGGCAGGCGAATATCGACGTATTGAGGTAAAGGTTCACGGGGGGCGCTGGCGCGTCCGGGCACGTCCCGGTTACGGGACTCGCGCCCAACGCGGAGCGCCAGCCTCCCCCGCGCAACCTGAAATCGGCTCAGAAGTCGAAGCGGCCGCGAAACTCGATGCGGCGGGCCGCCGCGCCCGCGCGCAGGGCGCTGACTACGCCAACGCTCCCCTGCGTTGAAATGTTCGCACTGGGCCTCGCGAAATTCGGGTGGTTGAACGCGTTCGCCGCCGACATCGTGAAGGTGAACTTGAGCCGCTCGGTCAAATCGAAGTTCTTCGCGAAGGAGATGTGGTGCATATGGTAGCCCGGCCCCTCCAGGACGTCCGAGCCGCTGTTACCGAAGCGGCCGGAGGGAGGCACGGCGAAGCACGACGGCGTCGAACCACCGGCTGATGCTTCGTTCACCCGAAGGCAGGTTGCCGTTGCAGACGCGGTCCGGCCGCCCACCGCTGGTATTGGTGTTGGACGGGTCGCTTCCCGAGAACGTGGGTGAGAAGTACCAGCCGCTCTCCAGGTAGGCAATCCAGTAGAGTTGCCATCCTCCGAGGAATTGGTTGGCCACAGCAGGAGCATCGGACATGTAGCGGCGTCCCCTTCCCACCGGAATCTCCCAGACTGCGCTTATCACAGCCCGGTCGCGCGTCGTGAACTCATCGCGGCCGAATGCGAGCTCGCCATAGGGATTCTCGAAGTTAAGCATGTTGTTGTAGTTTGAAGCCAGGGTGTAGTGACCGTTGAAGGTCAAGGCACCCACTCTCTTGGTCACTTCGACGGTCATCGCGTTGAAATTGGCCGCGCCGTCGTTCCGGAAGTAGGTCCCGCCCACGAACTGCGGCCACGGACGGCGGGACTGTGTGAATGGAGTCGAACTGGGCTCCGGTTTATTGATCGCCAGACTGTAGTTCAGGTTCCGGCTGCGCGAGCCGACGTAGCTTAGCCGAACTCCTATGTCGCGGATCTGATGCTCCACGGTCACGTTGTACTGGTGAATCTGGCCGTGCCTCGTGTCGAGCGGGTAGCCGGTAACGTTCTGCGACGGAATCGTCGCGCTGGAACCAGGAAAGGGATTCGGGAACGTAAACAACGGAACGCCGTTCTGGATCGAGTTAAGATAGGTCTCGGCGATCTCGAACGGTCCGCCCGTGTTCAGGCGCGAGTACCGGCCGATGGTCTCGTTATAGAGACCGTAACCCCCGCGGATCACGGTGTTCTCACCGAAGGGCCGCCAGGCGACACCGATCCGAGGCGCGAAGTTCCCGTTGTCCGGGTTCTGAGTCACCTGTCCGGCTACGATGTTGATGTTTTTCGGGTACACCGGGCGCACCTGACTTTCCGTGCCCGAAGGAATGACGATGTTGCCGGTCGCCGTGTCCCAGTTCCACATCAGTCCATCGCGGAGCGAGGGCGCTCCGAACCGGTCCCACCTCAACCCGAAATTCACGGTCACTCGGTTACTGACCTTGAAGTCATCGGCAATGAAAAAGCCGAGTTCCTTGTCGTCGCGCCACCGGTTGGTCAGAGGATCGAGCCGTGCACTACTGAACGGAATCCCCAGCAGGAAATCGGAGTAACCATATCCGGTAAACGTCCCGTTGAAGGTGAAGTCGCCGTAGTTCCCGGTCGGCACGACGTTAACGAGGCGGTTTTGCGGCTTGTATTCGCCGCCGAACTTGATGACATGCCGTCCCTTGGACCAGGTCACCGTATCGGCGTAACCCCAGTTGTAATCATCCTGCGGCACACCTCCGGGCGAAATGTTCAGGATCGGGTAGCCGGAGATGTTCATCTGCGGGAATCCCATTTCACTGAGCCCTTGCGAATTGACTCCCTGCAACCCCAGCTCCGCCACTACCTCGTCACCCTTGACCGGAGTCACCCCGTACAGGGGAATCCCATCGGTGACCTTCTCCTGGTAAAGGCCCCACCGGAAGGTGTTCACGATCGTGGGCGAGAACACATGAGTGTCTTCGATGACCATGTGAACGTTCCAGCGCTGCCTGGTTCGGGAGAGCGTGTCGAAGCTGCCGGGCAACACGTAGTTGTCGAGGTTTTCGATGAATCGCGCCATCAGGCGGTTCTTGCTGGTGAAGTTATGGTCGATCCGCTGGGTGAGGTCGCGTCGGAGGGCGTAGTCATAGGGAAACGGGAAGACGAACGCATGGTTGCTCGACAGGTCAGCGGGGGTCCCCCGGTTGGGTGGCGGAAGGTATTTTTCGTTGACTCGCAACGAAAGCGGACTCAGCCGCGTGGATGGAATGATGTTCCCTGGAAATGGATTGCCGGTCATCGGGTCCCGGACGACGGTCGGCCGGCTGGTGCTCAGCAATTGCGAGAAATCGCCGCCTCGCATCTGTTGCGTGGGGACGTCCCGCAGATAGAACTGCTCGCTCGGCTCCTTCAGGTTGTTCCAGGAGGCGTAGAAGAAGGTCTTATCTTTCCTGATCGGACCCGACATGCTGATGCTGGTCGTGTGAACCAACTTATTGTATTTGTCGCTTCCTTCGAAGAACTCCCGGGCCCCGAGGGCCGAGTTCTGGTGCCAGTATGCGAAGCGTCCGTGGAATTGGTTGGATCCGGACTTGGTCACCAGGTTCAAGTAGCCGACGCGGGCAAACTCCGCCGAATTGCTGACCGCCGTGACCTGCACCTCCTGGGTGTCAAGGATGTCGTTGAGCTGGTTGACGGCGTTATCGTTGGTGTGACCGTCCTGGCCCATCTGTACCTGGTTCGACGGCTGACCCGAGACCCGCGTGCTCCACACCCCGCCTGCCTGCTGAACCAGGGGCAAAGTCGTGATGTACAGGCTATGGTCCAGGTTCGCCTCTGCCGCGACCCACGGGTTATCAAAATGTTTGTTTATGTTCACGAAGCCCTGGATCTTCGCAGAATCCGTGGTAATGATCGCGGCGCCGGCGGTGACGCTGACCTCGGTGCCGACCGTTCCCAGTTCGAAGCTGAGGTTGATTCTTCGAATCTGGTTCCCCTCCAGCAGAATGTCATCGGCGACAAATGTCTTGAAGCCGGGCGCATTGGCGACAAGCCGGTACTTGCCCCGGGGCAAATCCGGTATCTCGAAGTTCCCGCTCGGGTCGGTGACTCACGTCCCGTTTGGCGCCTGTATCCACGTTGGTCAGGCTGATCGAGGCATTGACCATGACGGCACCGGTGGGGTCGGTAGCACTTCCACGTATCGTGGAGAGTGTGATCTGAGCCAGGAGCGCGCAGCAGGGCAGAAACAATACAAGCGCTGCAACCTTCTTTACAGGCAGGTTCATAAGTCCTCCTAATGGATACTTTCCCTGTGTTACCGTCTTGATGATTGTACGGTCTACATCTTGAGCCGGCAGACTACGCCGACGTCGTCGCAATACCACATCATTCCTTGCCAGATCGTCATGCCGTGCGGCAGGGGATCCTTGTCAGCGAGCTGAATCTTCTCGACCACCTCACCGGTTTCCGGGTCGTGCTTGAAGAAGGCGTTCAGATTGGAGTCGGCACACCACAGCCATTTGCCCTCCCATCCGATTCCGTGCGGGCGGTTGCCTACGGTCGGGAACTTGAGTTCGACGATCCAGTCCTTGGGATTGAGGCGATAGATGGTGCGCGAAGGAGGGACAGCGACCCACAGTTTGCCTTCTCTCCACTCAAGGCCGTGCGCGCCGGTTCCGAGCGCCTTGCTCCCCAGCACTTGTCCCTGCTGGAATCCCCCGACTCCCTGACCTTGACCCGAACCCTGACCTGAGCCCAGGCCCTGCCCTTGCTGCTGGCTCTCTCTTGGTTGCTGCGCCGCGGCCGACGCCGAGGCGAGCGGGCTGCTCCGGCTTGGCGGATCTCCAACCATGCGGTAAATGACGCCTGCTCCGGGAGTGAAGTGCTTGGCTATCGTCTTGCCCGTCATAGCCTGGGACTGGATGATCTCACGGCTATAGGTCGAGGCGATCCAGATGGCATCGCCGTAAAAGGTGATGCCGCTGGCTCTGTCCCCTTCCGTATCGAAGGCACGCAGGACCTTGCCGTCGTTGTAGCTGACCAGGTATGCTCGGTTATCGCCCTGGTCGATGATCCACAATCCGTCGCTTGTCGCTTGCAACCCGTTCGGCTTCGGGCCAGGTGACTTGAAGACAGTCTCCACTTTTCCTGCCTTGCGGGCCGGAATCTTGCCGGTCTCGACGCCGCGTAGCGCGCTGGCCGGCAGCGCGGCTGCAAGCGCGAAAAACTCTCTGCGTCTTATCATGGGATCCTCCCCTTCGAGTAGTTGGTGTGATCACCCCACCCGGTCGCGCAACGATCTACCCGTCGCGCGGGAATCGAATCAATCAACTGGAGTTTACTCTGAGGGAGAGGTTAGCGACTTTGGGGGTTGATCTCAATCGGAAAAATCGCTACCGCGTCTTCGTGGTCGGTGCGCGGGAACAAGAACCAACCACTAAGGCGCAAAGACTCGAAGAAACGCGAAGCATCTTAATGGAAACGAAAATCGGTGACAGGCTACCCTTTCACTTTTTTTCGGGAAGGAAGTGGCGTGGTAACGGATTGCGTGTTACACGCTTGGCGCCAGGCGGGGCGGGCTAGAAGGCAATCTGTTCAATCCGATCCAGGCGTGACTCGACCGCGTGGAAGCGGGCGTTCATGATCTGCTCCAACTTCTCGAAGCGGGCATTCATGATCTGCTCCATCTTCTCGAAGCGGGCATTCACTGCGTCAAAGCGAGCGTTCATCGTCTGTTCCAGGCCGGCAATGCGTGCCTCCGTGGTCTGCGCCAGGCCGGCAATGCGTGCCTCTGTGGTCTGCGCCAGCCCTGTGATGCGCGCTTCAAATCTCTTCTCAAGCTGCTCGACCAGCTTGTCCACGTGACGCTGGTTGAGGTAGATCGCGCTGTAGATGGTGAGAATAAAACTGGCGGCCGCTATGATGGTGCTGATGACAACCGGATTCATGTCATTTCCTTTTGCGGCCCGGGTTGACTCCTGATTCCTGGTGTTCATCATAGCACCGCTCATTCTCGTCATCTGTGAAAAAATTGGGGGATGGCCTGGAGTGACACAGTCCGTCTGGGTTCTGTGGGTAGCCCAACCTGCCGGGCGGTTGTGCTAAGATCCGCCGATACTGCTCTCGTCTTGTGAGGCATCCAGCGAACCGGAGGAGGTTATGGCGCGATACATGCGTGCCCGATTCTGTTTCCTGTCGAACGGAGTCCTTTTGTTGTGCCTGACGCTCGACGGCGGAGCTCAGCGGCCAGCCGGGTCGCGCCGGGCGCTCACGATCGAGGATTACTACCGCATCCAGACGGTAGGGAACGTCAAGATTTCGCCGAATGGCAATTGGGTGGCGTTCTCGGTCGCGACCCGGATCGAGGAAGACAACAGCACAAGGACCGAAACGTACCTCGTCCCGACTGACGGGACGGCGCAGCCGTGGCGGGTTCTGCACTACGGGAAGGACGTGGCGGAGACGCTCTGGACGGCCGATGACCGGCTCCAGTATTCGGCGTACCGGCAGCAATGGAGCATGAATCCCGACGCCCCTCTGGCGCCTCCGCTGAGGATTGAACGCCTGCCGGCCGGCACGGTGAGCCGCGACGGAAAATGGATCGCGGTGGTCAGGGATGAGCCGAAGCGCCGTCAGGACCCGGTATACGCAAGCGAATTCGAGCGACGGCACGAGGAGCGGTTCAAAGGCGTGATCTTCGACTGGAAGGACTTCCAGCGGGACGGCGTGCCGTTTCCCGCACCGAACCTGCGCGCCCGCCCGGCTGCGCAGATCGTGATCCGGCCCGTGACGGGGGGCCAGGAAAGGATACTCACAAACCTGGACCTGCGGCCTGCGGACATTATCTGGCATCCCGATGGACAGCTCCTGGCCTTCACTGCCGACTCCCACTGGCGGGACGAGTTGAAGTATGAGTGCCCGAACCTGTGGACCGTCACTCCGGAAGGAAAGGTAAACCGGCTGACGGATGATCTTTACACCTATGGCAGCCCGGATTTCTCGCCGGACGGCAGGTATCTCTCCTACATTCGCGGCCATGGCACCGACATGGTAATCCAGCAGAGGCTGAATCATGGCGGCCCCAGAGATCTCTTCGTCCGGCCCGCACAGGGAGGGGAACCGATCAACCTGACGGCGGCCTGGGATCTCGAGCCTCGCGGCCCACGCTGGTCGCCGGACAGTCAGTCCGTCTATTTCACGGCCGAAATCGGCGGCGAGCACAATTTGTTCCGCGTTTCGGTGCCGGCAGGCCGCGTCGAGCAGGTCACGAAAGGCGAGCGCCGGCTCAGCGGCATCAGCATCGACAAAAGCTCAAAGCGGATGGCCTACACGGTCGAAACGCACGCGGCGCCGCCGGAGGTGTACGTTGCCGCCATCGATGGGACGAGCGAGCGCCGGGTCTCCGAAGTCCACAAAGCCATCCTCGCGGAGATCGGGCTCAGCAACGCAGACCGGTTGCGCTGGAAGAGCCATGACGGAACCGAGATCGAAGGCTGGCTGCTATATCCGTACGGATATGATCGGGCCCGGGGTACCTATCCGCTGATCGTCACAAGCCACGGCGGGCCCCATTCGGCCACGGGATACAGCTTCGACTTCAAGAAGCAGTATTTCGCGGCCAACGGATACTTCGTGCTCGACACTAACTTCCGCGGCTCGACCGGATACGGCGAGGCTTTCAAGTGGGCGACCTGGGGTGAGTGGGGGAAGAAGGACGGCGAAGACGTGGTATCGGGGATCGACTACGTCCTCAAGAACTACCCGATCGATCCGAAGCGAGTCGGCCATACCGGTCATTCCTACGGCGGGTTCATGACCAACTGGCTGATCACCCAGTACCCGGACCGCTTCGCTGCCGCCATTACCGGCGCCGGAATTTCGAACTGGATCAGCGACTATGGGACGGCCGACATCTACCGGACCAAGGAAACCGAGTTCTACGGCACGCCCTGGGATCAGGAGGCCCGCGACCGCATGATCAGGCAGTCGCCGCTCGCGTATGCCGGAAGCGTGAAAACCCCGACGCTCTTCGTTCACGGCGAGGTCGACCAGCGCGTCCCGTATGAAGAAGCCGAGCAGATGTACTTCGCCCTCAAGCGACGCGGCATTCCGGCCAAGATGATCCAGTATGCCGGTCAGCCCCATGGCATCGGCGGCCACTGGAACAACGTGCACCGCATGATCAACGAGCTCAAGTGGTGGAACCGCTACTTGAAGGGAAACCGGAATCGAGGGCGACCCGTCCAGCAGCTTGCCTGCCTCGCGCTAAGTGAAGGCTGCGTCATTTTAGAGGGTTTGAGGCATGGAAGCGAGACCGTCAGGCGCCGGGCAAGACGGGCTTGAACAGAATCTGTTCGATTCGATCCAGGCGTGATTCGACCCCGGACAACCGCTTGTCCACGGCGTCAAGACGTGCGTTCACCGTGTCGAAGCGCGCGTTCATCGTCTGCTCCAGGCCAAAGATCCGCGCCTCCATCCTCTGTTCCAGACCTGTGATGAGGCCCTCCGTCCCGGTAATGCGCGCCTCAAATCTTTTCTCGAGCTGCTCGATCAGCTTGTCCACGTGACGCTGGTTGAGGTAGATGGCGCTGAAGATCGTGAGAGTAAAGCTGGCGGCCGCGATGATCGTGCTGATGACAACAGGATTCATCTGATTTTCCATTCTGCGGCCTGGTTTTGACGCCTACATCATAGCACCGGTACATCAAAAATGTCGACTCAGCGAGGGGCTGCGAACCGCGCGGATCCGGCTCACTCCGGCTTCCCGGTTTTCACAAACCGCTCGAAGCGACCCATCTGCTCCACCAGTACTTTGTCGACGATCGGCGCCAGCTTGTCCAGCCCCTGCGGAACGTATCCGCCGACCGTATAGGTGAAATCGACCAAGGTTCGGTTTGCAACCTCGCTGAACTGGACCGTCATGGCGGCCGAAACCGCGTACGCCTGAAGAGGTCCAAGACCGCCGGACATACGAAGGATCCTGCCCGGATCCGCGTAGACGACCGTCATATGCGCGATCCCACCGTTAGATCGAAGTTTTTCGCAGAAGCAGCCGTTGGGCCGCGCATCGATTGAAAGATTGGCCGAGCTGCCGGAGTAGGTGTGTTGCGGATCCCACCAGGCTCCGATCTTCTCGACAAACGCCTGGAAAGCCCCGGCCTGAGAAGCCTCGACCTCCATGGTGTGCTTGATAGTGAATCCGCCGGAGCTGGAATCCGCGACTTTGGCTTCGACCTGCGTAACCAACGCGGCCATCAACGCTAGGGTGAAGAAGACGCAGCTTCGTTTAATCATTATTACCCTCCGTTTACATTAAGATTAACCATTACAGTTCATTTCTTTAGATGAATTGCAAAAAATGAGGCGCGAGAGAACTATTCTACTTCTGCTTCGCTGTCAAAGAACATCACGCAACCATTGCTGGATGAGGGCTGAAAAGGCGGATGTTCTTACGTTATGTTACTTACGTAAGAAAGGATTTACCCAATGGAGAAAATCTTCTCAGCTCGGCTCGACGAAGCGGTCCTGGATGAATTGGATAGAGTGACGCGGCGGCTGGCGATCACGAAAAAGCAGTTTCTGGAGGAGGCCATTCGCATGCGCGCCAGCAGCTCAGCAATGAGGAAAGAATGGACATTTGGACCGAGACGTTGGGGGCGTGGGTTCGCAGAGAGAAACCCGAGACTACCATCCGCAGGACACGAGAAAAATTCAGGCAGTCGTTCGAACGCCATCATCGCAGCAAGCATGCGCGCGTACGGGAACGATAAGGACGCAGCCGCCCAGGGTGGTCGGTTGGCACGACCCTGAAGCCACCCCCATCGTTCCCGGATGCGCTTTTAGTGCGTCCGAGAGAATAAACCGGTGCTATGATCGGAATTAAAACATGGGAGGGATGGCCATGATGCCGATCTCGCGTCGCAATGTTTTGCATCGTCTGGGCGGAGCGGCGATTTATGGCGTTGCCGGAAGCCTCGCCTCTCCGCTTCTGTTAGCCCGCTCCGACGCCAAGGTCACGCCTGATATTGTCACGTTCCGTCCGGAGGTCGAACCTCTGGTAGGACTCATTGAGCGCACGCCGCGCGACCGGTGCGCCGAGATGCTGGTCGAACAACTGCGGCGCGGCGTCTCCTACCGCCAGCTCCTGGGCGCCCTTTTCCTGGCTGGAATCCGAAACATCAATCCGCGGCCGCCAGGATTCGCGCTCCATTGTGTTTTCGTCATCCACTCGGCGCACCTGATCGGCCTGGAAGCTCCCGCCGACCTGCGCCTGTTGCCGCTCTTCTACGCATTGGACAATTTCAAGATTGCCCAGGAGCGCGACGCGCGGCAGCCGTCGGGTGATTACACGATGCGAGCGATCCGCGACCCACTGCCGGCGCCCGAGCGCGCCGCCTCCGAGTTCGAAGCGGCGATGGAGGCCTGGGAACCTGAGCGCGCCGAGCGCGCAGTGGTTTCACTCTCCCGCCACCGAAGCCCCGGCGAGGTCTTTGAGATGCTGTGGCGATATGGCGCGCGCGACTACCGCAACATCGGACACAAGGCGATCTTTGCGGCCAACGCGTTCCGGACCTTGCACGCGGTGGGCTGGCAGCACTCCGAACCGGTGCTGCGTTCGCTCACCCTAGCCATGCTCGATTTCGGGAAGCAGCAGCAAGTCAACGGATATGCTCTCGATGACCAGTGCTACGGCGGAAACGTCAAGCGCGTGAAGGAGACTTTCTCGCGGTTGAATCCGGCGTGGGTTCGAGAGGAGACGCAGGCCTCGGCCACGCGCGGCATCCTGGGATCGATGCGCGAATCGACTCCGGAGGAAGCGTGCGCCGAAGTAGCAGACCGGCTGGTCAAGGCTAGCGCAGGCGCCGGCGCGGTCTGGGATGCGGTTCACCTGGCCGCCGCCGAGCTCAGGATGCGCGCGAAGTCGAGCGCCGCTCTCGCCGCGGTCCACGCCGTCACGTCGGCCAATGCTCTGCACTACGCCTACCTGACAGCGTCGGACCCGCAGGTGCGGTATCTCCTCCTGCTGCAGGCGGTCGGTTGGATGGGCCAGTTCCGCAAGTTCGCCGAAACACGGCCGGACGGCCTCCGGCCGTTCGCGATCACCGGCATGGAACCGCAAGAGAAGCGCCCCAGCTCGATCGCGCCCTTACCGAGACCTTCGCCGGAATCCCGGCAAACCCGGATGCGGCTGCCCTTAATGTCTTCCGTCTCGCAGCGGACCTTCCGGCGCGACAGGCTTTCCTTGCCGAAGCCGTACGCCTGATGCTGGGCGAAGGCCGACGAGGTTCACTACTACAAGTACCTGGCCGCATTGATCGAAGATGTCCCGCTGGTCAGTCCCGCCTGGCAGCCGCACGTGCTTGCGGCAACCGTGTACTATGCCAAGGGGACGGAGGATTCGGAATCGCAGCCGATGAAGCGGGCGCGCGAGGCGCTGCGCGCGCTGCCAGCGTAAGCCGGCGATTCGACTCCTGGATCCGCGTTGACCCGGACCGTAGCGCGAGAGGGAGCGGTTCATGAAGGTCCAGAGTCGGTCAGAAAAGGATGAGATGCGGCCTGAATACGAGTTCGACTATTCGACAGCCGTTCGAGGAAAGTACTACCGCCGCCTCCTGAAACAGGGGGCAAATGTTGTCGTGCTTGAACCAGACGTGGCGAGAGCATTTCGAAGCTCTGACGCAGTCAACGAAGCCTTGAGATCACTGCTCAAGATATCCGAGGCAACGCGGCATCTAACGACGCGGTCCAGCGGTCGGGCAAAAAGCGCCCGCCGCTGAACGCGAACGTTGGACGGCGCGAAGAAGAGCAGTCCGTGAACGATCGCGACGTGACAGACGGCTTCGTCGGCCACCTCCGGGAACATGCCCATCCCGGTCTGCATGTCGAGCGCCACAAGAACCAACCTCTAAGATACGAAGACTCAAAGAAACGCTAAGAACCGAAGGGGATTCTTACCGCCATGGGCTCGCTCCTGCAGGACGTGAAGTACGGCTGGCGAATGCTCTGGAAGAACCCTGCCTTCACCGCAGTCGCAATTACCGTTGTGGCGCTAGGCATCGGCGCCAACACCGCCATCTTCACTGTGGTAGATGCCGTGCTGCTGCGTGCCCTCCCTTTCGCTGAGCCCGACCGTTTGGTAGCGGTGTGGGAGGACGCCAGCCACATGGGCTTCCCGCACAACACGCCCGCGCCCGCCAACTTCATTGATTGGAAAAAGCAGAACCAGGTTTTTTCCGATATGGCGGCGCTTGCCGGCCGCACGTTCAACCTGACGGGCGATGGAGAGCCGGAGAAGCTGGATGGCTACGCGGCCGCCTGGAACCTGTTTCCGCTACTCGGAGTAAAGCCGGCGCTCGGACGAACGTTCTCGCCTGAGGAGGACCGGCCCGGCGGCCCGAAGGTCGTGCTCATCAGTCACGGCTTGTGGAAGCGGCGGTTCGGCGGTGATCCGGGCCTGGTAGGCCGCGATATTCGGGTTAACGATGAGAAGCATGCGGTCGTGGGCGTGATGCCACCGGAGTTTCACTACTTCAAGCAGACCGAGATATGGACACCATTGGCGTTTAGCGAAGAGCAATGGGCGCGCCGCGGCGCTCATTTCCTGCACGTCATCGCGCGGCTCAAGCCCGGTGTCACCCTTGACCAGGCGCGTATCGACATGGACGTGATCATGCAGCGGCTGGCGCGCGACTATCCCGAGAACAACAGTGACATGGGCGCCCGGGTCGAAACGTTGAAGGAGCAATTCGTCGGTGAGCTTCGGCGCGGGCTCCTTGTCCTGCTGGCCGCAGTCGGCTGCGTGCTGCTGATCGCGTGCGCCAACGTCGCAAACCTGCTGCTCGCGCGCGCGGCCGGCCGAACCCGGGAGATCGCCGTGCGCGCTGCCCTGGGTGCCGGACGGCTCCAAATTGCGCGCCAGTTGCTCACGGAGAACCTGCTCCTGGCCGGCGTCGGTGGCTTGCTGGGCGCCGTGCTTGCATGGTGGAGCCTTGCCTTCCTGAAGCAGCTCCTTCCTGCCGCCGTTTCCCCGGCCGTTCCGCTGCAGCTTCACTCGCGCATGCTGGCGTTCACCCTGGTTGCGACGGTTTCCGCCGGGCTCCTGTTCGGTCTTGCGCCCGTTCTCCAGGCCGCCCGCCTGGATGTGAATGAAGCCCTGAAGAAAGGCGGCGCGAGAGGCGGACTCAGCGGCGGGAACCGGATGCGCAACCTCCTGGTCATTTCAGAGATGGCCCTGGCGGTTGTCCTGCTCGTCAGCGCCATCCTACTGATTCGCAGTTTTGCTAACCTGCGCGGGGTCGATCCCGGTTTCCGGTCCGAGAGGGTGCTGACGTTGCGCCTGGTGCTGCCAGATTCGAAATATCCGGACGGCTTCAAGCGGGCGGCTTTTTTCGATCGGGTCGTCGCCAACCTGCGCAGCCTACCCGGAATCAAAGGTGTGGGATTTACCAGCGCTCTGCCACTGGTCTGGAAAGGCGGCACGAGCAGCTTCGCCGTCGAAGGGCGCCCTCAGCCCATGGACAAGCTGCCGTACGACGCGAACAATCGGGTCGTCAGCCCCGGTTACATGCAGGTGATGGGTATGACGCTCCTCGCGGGCCGCTTCTTCGAAGAAAGTGACGGACCACAGTCGCAGCCGGTGGTCATTATCAATGAGACGATGGCGCGAATGTACTTCCCGGGACAGAACGCGCTGGGCAAGCGAATCAAATACGGCGATTATTCTTCGTCAAGACCATGGTTAACCATCGTAGCGATCGCTAAAGACGTGAAGCAGATGGGCCTGGACCTGGCAGCCCGGCCCGAGATGTACTTTCCCTATCGCCAGGCCCTCGACAACTGGATGGTTCCGCGCGACCTTGTCATTCTCGCGGACAATCCGATGACCTTCGCGGCGGCAGCGCGCCAGCGCATCTGGGAGGTGGATCGGGATCAGCCGGTTTCAAATGTCGCGACCCTCGATGACATCCTCGACGACGAGGTGCGCCAGCGGCGTGTGCAGGCTCTCTTGCTGGGCGCGTTCTCGGCGTTGGCGCTGGTGCTGGCCTGCGTGGGGCTGTACGGCGTCCTCTCGTTCCTCGTCTCCCAGCGCACGCAGGAAATCGGCGTTCGCATTGCACTCGGAGCGCGGCCCTCAGACATCCTTTCCGATGTCGTGGGCCGCGGATTGGCTTTGGCCGCCGCCGGAACGGCGATCGGGTTGGCGGCGACTCTGGCACTGACGCGCCTGGTGGAAACCTTGCTCTTCGGCGTGAGCGCACGCGATCCGTTCACCTTCATCGCCGTTCCCGCGATCCTTCTTCTGGTCGCGTCAACCGCCTGCTTCATCCCCGCACTCCGGGCCATGCGGGTCGATCCGATGACCGCGCTTCGGTACGAGTAAGCTTCGGCGAGACTGTCGCAAAACCTCGCATACATGTGCGGACGGGCTATCAAGCCCGTCCGGCCCCCTAGTGGCACAAAGCTTTCATTGGTCATTGCTCATTCGTCATCTGTCATTTATTTGTCATTAGTGGGTGCTGCGGGCCGGGTTGGCGCTCGCAGACGCGGGCCTTGTTACCCCATGAATGACAAATGACAAATGAAAAATGACCAATGACAAGGCTTCGGAAGGTGTCTGAGCCGCATCCATACCGATAACTGTCTGAATCGCAGGTACAAATAAGCCCTGTCACCGATTTTTCGTGATATCTGCTAGAATGCCCGCCGTGAAAACCCGTCGAGAGTTTCTGGGCTCGCTGGTCGCAGCGACGCTGTTCGCCCAAACGGAAAATCCGCAACAGCGATTCGACCGCTTGATGAAGGACATCCTGATCCTCGACACCCACATCGACACGCCGTGGCACATCGTCGACGAGGGCTACGATGTCGGGGTTGAGCATGACTACTACGAGACCGACATCCCGCGGCTGCGGCGGGGGCGTGTGGGAGCCGTGTTCTTCGGCGTCCCGGCCCAGCCTCAGGATCAGCCGCCGCACCTGTGGGTGGAGCGGACGCTCGATCTGATCGACGCGGTGCACGAGGCAGCACGGCTTCATCCCAAAGACCTCGAGGTGGCCTACACGTCCGACGACATCCGGCGCATCCACCGGCAAGGCAAGATCGCGGCCCTGCTGAGCGTCGAGGGTGGCCACCAGATCGTCGACGACTTGCGGATCCTGCGCGATTACTACCGGCTCGGGGTTCGCTACATGACCCTGACTCATTTCAGGACCAACAACTGGGCCGACTCGGGCACCGATCGCGCCGTCCACAACGGACTCTCGCGCTTCGGGCGCGAAGTGGTGGCTGAGATGAACCGCCTGGGTATGATGCTCGACATCTCGCACGTTTCCGACAAGACTTTCTACGACGCCGTCGAAGTGAGCCGCTCGCCGGTGATCGCGTCGCATTCATCGGTGCGGGCGTTGTGCGACATCCCGCGAAATATGAACGACGATATGCTGCGGGCGCTGGCAAAAAACGGCGGCGTGATATTCATCAACTTCAGCGTCGCCTATCTGGATCCAAAGGCTAGCCAGGCATTCACCGGCTACCGCGATCAGCGGGATCGCGACATTGCCGACCTGATGATCCAGCAGGCAGGCAACCCGAAGAAATTCGAGCTGAAGCGCGCGATCCAGCAGCGCTACCGCAGGATGCTTCCGCCGGTGGATTACAAGATGGTGTTGCGCCACATCGATCACGTGGCGAAACTGGTGGGACCGGACCATGTCGGCCTGGGATCGGACTTCGACGGCATCTCGGGTATGGTCCCGCAGGGACTCGAAGACGTCTCGAAGTTCCCGGTGCTGGTGCGCGGTCTGATCGAATCGGGATACACGGATGCGGACATCCGTAAAATTATGGGAGACAATTTGCTGCGCGTCATGAAGCGCAACGAGGAAGTGGCAGGAGGCCGGACATGATTTCACGACGGGAATTCATCCTGGGTGTTGCGGCGGGCGTGGCGGTTCGCCCGGCCGCCGGTCAGCCGCGAAAGAAGATCGCGGCGCTGTCGACGACCTATCACGTACGCTCACACAGCGACAACTTCATCACGCGATTCGTCGAGGGGTACTGGATTAATGACAAGTACTATCCTCCGCCGTGCGATGTCGTTTCGCTCTTCACCGACCAGGTCCACGCCAATGACATCAGCCGAAGGCTGGCGGCCGCTTACGGCTTCAAGATCTATCCCACGATCGCCGACGCCCTCACCCTGGGTACTGGCAAGCTGGCCGTCGACGGCGTCCTGCTGATCGGAGAACACGGCAACTACCCGAATAACGAAAAGGGCCAGAAGCTCTATCCGCGCTACGAGTTCATGAAGCAGGTCGTGGACGTGTATGACAAGTCCGGGAGAGCCGTTCCGGTGTTCAACGACAAGCATCTCTCGTACGACTGGGATAAGGCGAAGTGGATGTACGACCAGTCGCGGCGGCTGAAGTTCCCGATGGCGGCGGGTTCGTCGTGCTCGGTAACCTTCCGCCGGCCGGAACTGGACTTCCCGCTCGACGCGCCGTTCGAGGACGCGCTGTCGGTGGGGGGCGGCTGGGTAGAGGACGGCGGGATCTTCCATAACCTCGAAGTGCTGCAATGTTTCACCGAGCGCCGTAAAGGGGGAGAGACCGGCGTCCGCGCGGTGGAGCATCTGCAGGGCCAGGCGGTTTGGAAAGCCGAAGCGGACGGACGCTGGTCGCGAAAGCTGCTGGAGGCCGCGCTGTCGCGGGGACAGAAGAGCGGCCCCGGGCCGCCCCGAAGACGTCTCGAATGCCGTGCTATGCCTGATCGAGTACAACGACGGCTTCCGGGCCGGCAGCCTGATGCTCCCCGGAATGGTTAACGAGTATCTGTTCGCGGCTAAAGTCGGCGGGCAGATTCATTCGACGCTGTGCTACATCCCGACCGAGAACTCGAACAACTTCAGCCCGCTGGTCGATGCGATCGGACGCATGTTTACCACCGGTAAGACGGATTATGCGGTCGAGCGCACTCTGCTGGTATCAGGCGCGCTGTCGTTCCTGATCGAGTCGCGCCACCAGGGGCACAAACGGATCGAGACGCCGCAGCTCAAGATCGCCTACCGCGCTCCGGCACAGTCATACTACGCTCACGGGAAAGGATCGTAGCTCCAACTACTCGGAGAATCTGCGGTGCCTCAAAAAAACATCAAGACGCTGGAAGACATTGTCGAGCAGGGGGCAAAAGTCGAGAAGGTGCTCTCCGGCTACCAGTTCACCGAAGGGCCGGCGTTCAGCCGCCTCGGCTTCCTCGTGTTTTCTGACATCCCGGCCAATCGCATCTACAAGTATGTCCCCGGCGAGCAGGCGCAGATATTTCGGGAGAATTCAAACGGGTCCAACGGACTGACTTTCGACCGCCAGGGGCGGCTGCTGGCTTGCGAAGGAACCGCCGGCCGTGTCACGCGGACCGAAAAGGACGGTTCGATTACGGTGCTGGCCGACAAGTTCGAGGGAAAGGCGCTGAACGCCCCGAACGACCTGGTCCACGCCATTGATAACAGTATCTACTTCACCGATCTCCGCGCCCGCAACGCCACATCGGGCGACGGTAAGGTCGAATTCTCCGCAGTCTACCAGATCAAGGCGCCTCACGGGGCGTCGGCGACCGTCCGGCTGGCCACACGCGAGATGGGGCGCGCCAACGGCGTCGCGCTATCGTCGAACCAGCAGACACTCTACCTCGCCGACAGCGAGCGCCAGAACGTCCACGCGTTCGAGATTGCGCCGGACGGCTCGTTGACCCGCGGCAAGTTAGTGGCCGAGATGAAGCACTCTCAGCCCGGCGGTCCCGACGGCCTCAAGACCGACGAGAACGGCACGATCTTCGTGACGGGTCACGGCGGCGTGTGGGTGTTCAATGAGGGACGACACATTGGTACCATCGAGACGCCGGAAAAGCCCAGCAACGTGGCGTGGGGCGACAATTACCGCACGCTCTACATCACGGCCCGGACTTCCGTGTACAAGATCCGGCTCAAGTCAACGGGCACCAGGACTTTCTGAGTAGAAAGTAGAAAGTGCTGAGTAGAAAGTGGAAACGTCGGACTTTTTACTCAGCACTTTCTTACTTTTTACTGGGTTTGGAACGTTCACTTCGTGGATCGACCACCAGTACCCTGGGTCGCTGCCGGTTTGAACGATTCTGATGTAGCGCGCCGTTTGCGCGATGAACGTGACATCGGTTGTCGGGCTCTGTCCCGCCCCGTTTGCCACGGGTCCGCTCCAGGCCTCGCCGTCGTTGGAAACGTACACTTCATAGCGGCGGGGATGATCGTTCTCGAAACTGTGGTTTCCCGAGTCGAGCACGATGCCGGCGAACGTCTGTGCCGCGCCCAGATCGATCTGGAAGAACTGGCCCTTGGTCTGCGGCGCGCCGGTTGTCCAGCGGGTCGTGCCGTCGCCGTCAATCGCATATCCGGCATCATCGCCAGGGGCCGCTGTCACGATCCAGCCGGAACGGTCGAGCCTTCTCCCGCGCCGGATCCCGGCGGCATACTGAATTCCACCGGCGAGATGCTGGAGAAAAAACGGTTCGGAATAGCTCTCTGACGTGTGCCCGCCGGCCGTGTACCAGGCGCGGCCGCCATCGTACTCGTGATGCCAGATGATGGGATGGTCGCCCATGGTTCCGCCGGTGTAAGAGCTTTCATCCAACGAAGCCAGCACGCGAACCTTGCCGCGCGGATTGGCTCGAAAGTCGTACCATTCATCCACCCGCACCCAGGGATCGGGAAGCGCCGCGGTCGAGACGTGAGCGCGGTCTTCCAGTCGAATAGCGGCCGTCTGAACCGCCGGGTGGCCGCTGAAATACGCGCCGACGAGGTCTCCATACCAGGGCCATCCGTACTCGGTATCGGTCGCCGAATGGATGCCTGCGTATCCATTGCCGGCCCGGATGTAGTGCTCGAACGCCGCTTGCTGTGCGTCGTCAAGCACGTCGCCGGTTGTTGAAAGAAAAACAACCGCCCGGTAGTCCGACAGGCGGGCGTCATTAAAGACCGCCGCGTCTTCGGTGGCATCGACCATGAAATTGTTCAGCGACCCCAGGATGTTGATGGCGGCCACGCCGTCGGGAATGGAGCCGTGACGAAAGCTTGCGGTCTTGGAGAAGACCAATACCTTATAAAAGGGGTCAGTATCGGAGGGGAGCGGTTTCAATTCGATGTTTCGGTAAAAAACTTCCGCCCCTTCGGCCTGGAAGAGAATTCGCCCTCTGGTCAACGGAACAAATCTGCTTGGGTCGCTTGGATCGGGTTGGCGGATCCGGGTGGCGCGATTGTTGACCACACCATTGACTGAGTGGACCACCGTCGCACCGGAGACGATAACCTCAACCGTGTTCCAGTCGGTCAGCGAGTCAAAGGTCCCACTCCGGACTATACGGTCAAAAGCGGGCCGCGTGTCATAGGCGACGCCGTCCGCCTTGTACTTCTTGGTCTCGATGTCGGACGGCTCGACTGTCGTGGTCAGCGCCGTTCCGGCGATCAGGTAGAAATCGCCTGTGTCTCCTTCCTGCACCTGGCACTCAACGCTGGCAGGCCAGATCCTGTCCGGACCGATGAAGTGATACAGCAGTCCGCTGTCGCGCGGATCATGAGCGCGCGGCGCGAAGCGTTTCGAACCCCACCTGTATTGAAAGCGCAGCCGGTAATTCGAGTATTCGTTGTTGGTGGCGATGTACCCGAACTCCTGCTCCTGGTCCGTCTCAGGGAGATCAAGAATATGGAGGACCCCGTCATCAACCTTGAAGACGCCGTTGGGATCGTTGTCCCTCCCCGTGGAAGGCAGCCAGGTGTACCAGCCGTCCAGATTCTTGCCGTTGAAGAGAGGAATCCACCCTGCTTCGTTCGCATCGGGCTGAGATTGTGGCGGCGCCGACGTGATCGAGTGGAACGCGATAGACAGGACAAGCAGAAGGGAGATTTTCAGCGCCAGGAGCCGGGTGCCGATCGCGCACGACCTGGCCTGGCCCGCTCCGGGCTCATGCGTCGACCGTGATACTTTTCCACGCCCGGCGCGGGACCCATGGGAAAAACCTCGCACTTGAAAGAAAGAGCCGTTCGACCTGGTCCATTTCCTGAGCGCCCGGATTGCCTCGACGGTGGCAGGCCCACGAGCGCGCGTTTCAGCCATTGCTCCCCGGCGGCTCATTAAGATTGTGTCCCAAAGCGCAGCGGTGGATCAACCCGAAAGGCGGCTTCATCCCTTCCGCCCAGGCGCAAAGAACTACGGGTGGGATTCGGGAAGACGTTGTGGTAGGTTTTGCGGGTGCCTCGGCCGCAGGAGTTCGACTGCGGCCCATGGCTTGTCCTTTTCTGTTTCCAGCTTTCGCCCAAAGATGTTCCAGCCGGATGGGTCCAGGTCGAATGCGGGCATTGGGGTTTGCGATGCCGCGGTCGTTTACGCCGAAAATGCGCGTGACTGGCTCACAGAGATGGCGCAGCGAGAAGCAGCAGTCTTCTTGGCGAGTCTCTTAACTACGACAATCTGGTGCCCTGTCGATCGATTGTCGGACGCTACGGAAGGACGGTGTCACGCCGATTGAGTCCGGCGGCATCGATTTTGTGCCGAACAGGTTTCTGACATGGGCAGGCCGCTCATTTTTCTGAGCCACTCGGGCGAAGACACTCAGGCTGCCAAGGAACTGGCTCGACATATCGGAACAAGCCGGGCTCGACGTGTGGCTGGACGTCGAGCAGCTTAAGCCCGGCGACCGCTGGAGTCAGCAAGATCGAAGAGGGCCTGCGTCAGGCGACTGCCCTGGTCGTCTATGTGGGAAAGTCGGGTGTGCGGCATTGGGTCGATCAGGAAGTGCGGGTCGCCCTGGATCGAAGCACCAAGGAGCAGGATTTCCGGCTGATTCCAGTTCTGGGAGATGGCTCGAATCCGGAAGAACTCCCGCTGTTTCTGAAGCAATACCAGTGGCTCGATCTTCGACAAGGATGGAGTGACGCAGCGCAGCTCAAAGCGCTGATTGAAGGCGCCACTCGTAGGCCGGCCGAAGGCGTTTCGCTTCTGCCCCCGGGGAAGCCACCCTTCCGAGGACTTCAATTCTTCGATGTAGAAGACTCGCTGCTGTTCTTTGGCCGAGACGCTGAAATTCAGGACCTTCTGGACAAGTTACGGGCGGACAGCTTTCTCGCGGTCGTGGGCGATTCTGGAAGCGGCAAGTCGTCGCTGGTGCGGGCGGGCCTGATCCCGGCGCTGCACCGAGGCCGGTTTCACGACGGCGAGGGCTGGGTCGAATCCTGGAGAGTAGCCATCACGCGGCCAGGCGAAGATCCGTTCGGCGAGCTCGCCAAAGCGTTGCTGGACCTCGATCCTCAGATGTCAGCCGGCCGAGAAAGCGGATTTTCTTGAGGGACGGAAGGAAAAACTCGGCTCGCCGGAGGGTCTGGACAACGCGATTGCCGCTCTGACGTGCCGCGTGGGACCAGAACGCTCCTGGTCGTCGATCAATTCGAAGAGTTGTTTACGTTGACCCGGGGGCTGGACCGCGATACGGAGAAGCGCAGCGAAACGAGGACTGCATTATGTGGATTCTCTGTTTTCCGCCGCCAGGATTTAAAACGGAGCGCCCGGTTCACGTTCTGATCACTCTGCGCGCCGACTTCTATTCGCACTGTTGGGAACATCCCGAACTTACCCGCCGAATGGGAACCAACCAATACAATGTGCAGCGAGCCAGCGCCGACCGCTTGCGGGAAGTGATTGAAAAGCCGCTTGCGTTGGCCGGAGCCAAGGCGCAGTCCGGCCTGGTGGACGCCATACTGAGCGATGTCGGTGATGAGCCTGGCAACCTGCCGCTTCTGGAACATGCATTGTCTCAGCTGTGGGACAAACGAAAGGGGTTGGAGATCACGCACGACGCCTACACGGAGATCGGGAGGTTGAGCGGCGCCCTGAGGAATCACGCCGACAGTGTCTTGAACATGAAGTTGGAACCACAGGATCGTCCACTGGCTCGCAAGATTTTCCTCTCTTTGACCCAGTTGGGCGAAAGGGCGGAGGATACCAGACGTCGTGTGAATAAGGCTGAGCTGATCGCTCTTAGCTCTGGTAGAGATGCAACCGAGAGAGTTTTGAAGATTCTGACTGACTCGCGCCTATTGACCAGCAGTGGCGAAGGAGCGTCTCCCAAAGGTGACCTTGACGACCGGGCCGTCGAACTCTCAAAGTCGAAAGAAATGCTGGAGGTGTCCCATGAAGCGCTGATTCGGGAGTGGCCCGAGCTGAGAAAGTGGGTCAATGAGAGCCGGGATGAATTACGATTCGAACGGCGACTCGCCGAGGCGGCCGCAGATTGGGAGCGGGACCAGAAGGAGAAAGAGAAGAAAAAGGAAGACACCAGCTTGCTTTGGTTTGGAGCTCGATTGACGCAGGCCGGCGAGTGGGCTCACCGGCATGAGAGGGAAGTGCCGCCCACAGTGCGGAGATTCCTCGAGGCCAGCCAGCAGCAAGCCTGGATGGAGGCGCGCAAGGCGAAACGGCTTCGAGTATGGATTGTGGGACTTGGGTTGGTGACAGTCTTGATGGCGGTCGGTTTCATGGGCTGGACTACGTACCAGGCGAGACAGCAAGTCGAGAAGGAGAAGCAGCAAGCGAAGCAGCTTTTCAATGAGAGTATCGTCACTGATCCAGACTCAGGACTCATGTGGACGAGGAGCGACAACGGCTATGACCTGACTTGGTTCGAGGCGGACAAGTTTTGCAATGACCTTTCCTTGGCCGGTTTGTCCGGTTGGCGACTGCCAAAGATCGAGGATCTCAAAAAGCTCTACGATCCAAAAGGCGGCAACAGGTACAACATCCGAAAGCCCTTCCGACTGTCCGGTTGGTTAGTGTGGAGCTCAACGAAGGAAGGCTCGGGTGCCACGTGGATCTTCAACTTCCTCGACGGCCGCCTCTCCATCCGCCTGGACAGATCCCCCGAGTCCCGCGCCTTGTGTGTGCATCGTTCCGGAGAATGATGGTTTCTCTCTTTTCGTTTGAAAACACGCACCGGGCCTATCTCAACTGCCGCAGCAGCAAGCGAAACTCCTGGTGCGCCCCGCTGTTCGAGCAACGCTTGGAAGAGAACCTGTTCCAGCTCTGCCAGGACCTGCAGGACCGGGCTTATCAAGCCAGCCCCTTCGTCGGCTTTCATCACCAGCAAACCCAAACATCGCGAGATCTTCGCCGCCGATTTTCGTGACCGGGTTGTCGATCATCTGGTTGTCGCCTTTCTGGAACCCCTTTGGGAAAGAATCTTCAGTACAAATGGTTCGCTGCGCCGGTTCAGGAATTGTTTGATGTTCTTTCAGGTGGGCTGCTTTTTCGAGTTCTATCGGGGCCAGGCGAAAAAAGTCGCCCGTTGGCTGCGCTTGAAGAAAGGCCGTGGGCGCCAGTCGTTGGGAACAGGCGTGGGGCTCCCGATCCGCCGCGCCCGGCTGGATGAACTGGCGAACTCGGCCGGTGTGCCGGTGGCGGTCATCCTGCAGAACTCCCGCCCCGCGCGGCGGGACTCTGCAAAGGCGGCTTTCGGAGCTGTACGTGAAGAAAACCCCGAATGGCACCAAGACCGATCCCGTGAGTCAAGCGTTCAACGTTCTTCCTGGATTCGCACTTTTCCCCGCCTAAAAAAATTTCCAAGAAAAATGACCCAATGACCAAATGACCCACATCATTCTCCGGAACGACGCACACACAAGGCGCGGACGCGTTGGAGGCGGCCATGGGGTGGAAGTGCTGCGCTGGCCGAAGGCGAAGCCGAAGTGCCACGCGGAATCCGAGCCTTCCTTCGTTCGAGCTCCACACCCACCAGCCGGTCAGTCGGAATGGCTTTCGGATTCGTTCGTATTTGGTTACCGCCCTCGGGATCGTAGAGCTTTTCCAGCTCGTCGATGGTGGGCAGTCGCCAATCGGAGTAACCGCCAAGCCTCAATTCTTTCGCGTATTTGTTTGCCTGCGGCCAACTGATGTCTTTACCGTTATCTTTCGATTGTCCACATCAGCCTTGTTTCAGGATCGAGATAGACGCCTTCAGGAACTTCGGTTTGCACCGCCTGCGGACCAGCATGGCGGTTTTCTTCGGCTCGGAGTCATTCTTCACTGTTTTACTTGTTGCGGCATCGCCGAGCAGTTCTGCTACTGCGGCCCTCAGTGCGCCAAACTCCGTATGGTCGGATTGCCCTTCCCAATCGGTTAGCCGCGATGCATGCAGGTAGCGGAACTCCAGAGGAATCTTGACGTCGTCCTGGATCTTGGCCGGGATCAGAATGCCGCGCCTTTTCCCCTCGGCTGCCTCTGCTTTGACCCATCCGGATGTGACTGAAGTCTTCGACCATAAAACAATGACGCACTTTGCCCTTTCCAGCGCCTGGTCGATAACTTCATCAAAGGTCTTGCCTGGCGGAATCTTCGGGTCCCACCAGACAGACCAGCCCTCTCGTTGCAGCGCATCGGCCAGCATTCGAGCCGTGGCGCGGTCCGATTGCGAGTAACTGACGAAGATGTCGCTCAAGGGGCTCGGTCCTCACAGGATTCTGAGAAGAGTATCGTACTGTACCTCGCGTAACACGTTGAGACTCACACAACGAGTCGACGCTCGTAGGAAGCGCAGGCGGGGCATTCAGAAAGCTCCTTCGGGGCATGGGCATTACCTCTGCGGCTGTCATCAGTCGTGGACGGCGTGTTTCACTACAGCATTTCGATGAACGATTGCCGTTCCAGCAGAGCGTTCGACAGTTCCCAGTATTTTCCGCACGTGATGAGGAGGTCCAGCGTCAACCGAATGCCGGGATGGAAGGTCTACTCGTGGCGGAGCGCGATCAGCGGATCGACTGCGGCGGCGCGGCGCGCGGGAACCGTCGCTCGCGATCAGCCCGGCAGCAGCCAGCGTGGCCAGCGCGGCGGCGAACACACGGACGTCGTTCGGCTCCACCTCGGAACAGGAAAGTCTTCGGGCCTGTGCCCAGATACCACGCGCCCCGCGGTGCCGATGACGAGCCCGGCGGCCATCAGCCGGCGCTTCGGAGCACCATCGCCAGCACGTTCCGGGGCGTGGCGCCGAGTGCCATGCGCACGCCCATGGCTTTCGTTCAGGAGCATACCGGGCCTGGGGCAAATCACCGAAATAGCAGGGCAAACGGAGAGTAGCGGGAAATCGCTTGTCGGTGCAAACCTCGGCTTTATACTTGCACCGAAAGGCCAGTGGCCAGATGATATCAACCCAAAGAGAAGGCTCATGGCTGAAAAGAGGCGACCCGTTGCCAGTTCGTTGGGGCCGCGGCGGATGAAGAAATACGGGAGTTTTAGCGGCGAATCGCGCGTGGCGGAAGGCTACCGTCATCCGGAATCGGAAAGCCTGATGCGACCGGATGTTGGAACCCAGGCGCAGTTCAAGAAGAAGAAAAAACCGCGGACCTATCGATACGATTCCTCACTTTCTCCTGCGCTGGACTGGGACGGCCAGAACCCGGCGCGCGAACAAGGAGAGGCGCTGATTCGCCAGACGCTCGAAGCCGGATCGCTCGAAGAGGCGAAGCAGGCAGCAGAGAAGCTCAAGGCATTCAGCAAACCCTTCCTTAACTGGGCGGGCAAAGCTGAGCGACTCTCCTTCGATGTTCCCACACTGCCTCTGTTCGTTCACGAACGTCTCTCGACCAAGGCCATCCTGGAAACACTTAAAGGGCACAAACGCGATAAGCAGATGGGGCTGTTCGAGCTTTTCGCCGACCCTCAGCATTCGATCACCGACCAGGTCCTCCGTGCTTACGAGCATCGGGACAAATGGACAAACCGGATGATACTTGGTGACTCGCTCGTTGTAATGAACTCACTTCTGCACTACGAGGGCCTCGGCGGACAAGTCCAGATGATCTACATGGACCCTCCCTACGGCGTGAAGTTCGGCTCGAACTTTCAGCCCTTCGTGCGCAAACGTGATGTCTCGCACAATGACGACGAGGATATGACGCGCGAGCCGGAGATGGTCCAGGCTTATCGGGATACCTGGGAACTCGGCCTGCATTCTTACCTGACCTACATGCGCGATCGGTTGCTCCTCGCTCGCGAATTGCTTTCTCCCTAGCGGCAGCATTTTCGTCCAGATCAGTGATGAGAATCTGCATCACGTACGGGAGCTGATGGATGAAGTGTTCGGCGCAGAAAATTTTTGCGGCTTCATTGCTTTTGCCAAGAAGACGAGCGCAACCAGTGAGTTGATACCTGATCAGTACCGACTTTGTTACTTTGGTATCGAGCGAGACTTGCAAAGGGTTAAGTATCGCCAGATTTCTCTCCAGAAGCTCCTTATGGGCGCGGCGACGCAGGTGCGTACACAATAGTCAATTGCCTGACGGAACTCGGCGAGCGTTTACGTCTGAGGAGAAGAGCAGACCCGTCAGCGATCCCTCCGCCAGTGCTATGAGTTACAGGATCGATATTCTTACGAGCAACGGCCTCCCGCAGCAGACTTTCCTGTTGAGTTTGAGGGGAAGATTTTCAAGCCGCGGCGAGGATGACTGGAAGACTGGCGAGTGAAGGGATGGACGCGCTAGAGTAAGCGAATAGAGTCGACGGCAATGTACGCTGGCCTTTGTTACATACGCTACATCGACGACTTTCCAGTTTTTCCTTTTTCGAATTTCATGGGATGACATCGACGATCGGAGGCTTTGCATCCGAAAGCTGTACGTCGTTCAGACAGCTCGTCAAGAGTCTTCGAGCGTTGTCGTCCTGATGACCACGGACCCTGGCGACCTTGTGTTAGACCCTACGTGCGGCAGCGGAACGACGGCGTACGTGGCCGAGCAGTGGGGGCGTCGGTGGATCACGATCGACACCAGTCGGGTACCTCTTGGCGCTGGCGCGACAGAGGCTGCTTACCGCAACATATCCATGGTACGAGCTACAAGGACGAGTCCCGAGGTCCTGCAGGTGGGTTTGTTTACAAGCGCAAACAAAACAAGAAGGGGGAAGAGGTCGGAGGAATCGTTCCGCACATCACTCTGAAATCGATCGCCAACAACGAACCGCCTGCCGAGGAGGTACTGGTCGATCGCCCCGAGGTCGACAACAGGCATCGTTCGGGTAAGCGGGCCGTTCTGTTTCGAAGCCACCATTCCGACTCCCGTCGATTGGGAAGCGGATGGCATTGAAGATTCCGGTGCAGTAACCAGCGACGATTACGGTTCCTTCGTGGATCGGATGCTCGAAGTACTCCGGAAGAGCCCGGTTTTGCAGGCTGGACGGAAATCGAACTGTGACTCTGAAAAACATCCGGCCGCCTGCCAAGACTCTTTCGTTATCCGCAGAGGCTCAGGTTGATGCGAGCGCGCCAGGACAATCGCCGACTTTGCCTGATGCCGTCGCCGAAGCACGGGAAAAGAGTGGGAATGTGCTCCCGCTCTCGCAAAAACTGGTAGCCATCGTCTTTGGCCCGGAAAACGGCGCCGTGAGCGAGAAGCTCGTGTACGAAGCGGCCCGTGAGGCGCATGCCAAAGGTTACACCCATCTCTACGTGATCGGCTTTGCCATTCAACCGAACGCTCGGGCTCTGGTGGAGAACTGCGCCGACGTAGTGGGCGTGCCTGCAACTTATATTCAGGCAACACCGGATCTGCTGATGGGCGACCTGCTGAAGAACATGCGCAGCAGCCAGATCTTCAGCGTTTGCGGTCTTCCCGAGGTTCAGCTCAAGCGCTTCAAACCGAAGGGTAAGGAGGCCGAGATTCAGTATCAGGCTAGTCTTCGAGGGTCTGGATGTCTTCGACCCGGTGACGATGGAGGTGGAACATCGGGCAGCAAGTGACGTTCCGGCATGGTTTCTGGACACAGACTACAACGGCCTCTGCTTCCATGTCTGCCAGGCGTTCTTCCCGCGAACAAGCGCGTGGGAGAATCTGAGCAAAGCCTTGAGAAGCGACTACGAAGAAAGCATCTGGGAGCATCTTGCCGGTACAACGAGCGCACCCTTCGCCGCCGGAGAGCACGGACAGATCGCCGTCAAGGTGATCGACGACCGCGGCAACGAGCTGCTGGTAGTAAAGAGCCTGAAAGAAGCTGCTGAATGATACGGAAGGTGACGCTCAGGCGCTTCAAACGATTCGACGAAGTCACGTTCAATATCCCCGGACATATCGTTCTGGCAGGTCCAAATAACACGGGCAAGACAACGCTCCTGCAGGCGATCGCCGCCTGGTCGTTAGCCTTCGATCGCTGGAAACAACTCAACGACTTCCAACGACACGGAGGCGGATACACCAAGGCGCCGATAGCGCGGCAGGCCTTTGCCGCCGTGCCGGTGCGCGCTTTCGATCTCCTTTGGAACGAGCGGCGATATCGGGATCCTGTTGAGGTCGAAATCGAGAGCGCAAAAGGCTGGAAGATTGCCATCGAGTTGATCCCGGACAGCACCGAGCAGATATATGTTCGTCCCAAGTCGAATGCTGAGCCTGCGACTGTGCGGGAAGCGAGTCTGATGGCGGTTTACGTTCCCCCTATGACAGGCATCAGCACAGATGAGCCGGTCTACCAGCGTCCGAAACAAGACCAGTTGCTCGGACAGGGGAAGCCCGGAGATATCATTCGCAATCTTCTCGTGCAGGCCCATCAATCGCCCGCATGGAACTCCTCTGCAGGACTCAATCCGGCGGTTGTTCGCCTGTGAGGTTCTTCCTCCGGACGCAAGCGGGGCGGACATAATCGCCGAATACCGCTCGCTTCCCGAAGGTTCCCGCCTTGACATCGCGAGCGCCGGCAGCGGTCTTCAGCAGATCCTCATGCTGCTCACCTTTTTGCACACGCGGCCCGCTTCGGTGCTACTTCTCGATGAACCGGATGCGCACCTTCATATCATTCTGCAGGACGCTATTTACCGTGAATTGCGTTCGGTCGCCGCAAGCCAGAATTCACAACTCATTATTGCTACCCACTCAGAAGTCATTATTAATTCGGTGGACCCCCCGGAATTGTGCATGGTTCTTGGCACACCCAGAATTTTGGCCGACGCTGTCGAACGCACGCGCCTGGCGAGATCCCTTGCGGTTCTGAGTCACACAGACATCATGCAAGCATTGCAGGCACCAGGCGTGCTTTATGTTGAAGACTATACCGATCTCGAGATCCTGCTGGAGTGGGCAAAGATATTGAAGCATCCCATCTATGAAACGCTGGTCAGCCAACTTTTCTGGAAGAAGACAGTCTGGGAGCCCCGCGCCGGAGCGTCAGGGATAAAGGCCAAAGATCACTATGACGCATTGACCCTGGTAGAGCGAGAATCTACCTGGTCTTGAGCTTCTGGACGGTGACGCGCACCCAGACATCCCTGGCAACAGCTATTACGGGCAGCGGGCTCCAGCGACTGCGTTGGAGACGCTATGAAATCGAAAGCTACCTGCTGCATCCAGGTTCCTTCGCGCGTTATTGTGGAGCATGTGACAGGCGGGGGAGAAGGCTCAACGGATTCATCTTGAAGATCTTATAGAAGACACTTTGAAGACAAGTACCCCTCCTGCTTTTATTGCGCGAGTCCGCTTGGGGATCATGCCTTTCTGGTCGGCACCAAGGCGCGCACGGAACTCATTCCGCCCGTCTTTGACCGCAGCCGGCCTGCATGGGGTTTCCTACACTCGGTACCACGAAATCGCCGCCTTGATGCTGCCGGAAGAAATCCACCCGGAGGCGAAAGAAAAGCTGGACGCAATCCAGAAAGCCTTCAGGCTATGAGCAACTACGAAGTTCCGCAGCCGATCCTCAATTCGCCCTTTGAAGAACCCAAGGAGCACTGGAACATCGAGGAGGGGGAGACGCCAGTTCGGCTGCCCGGAAGGCGAAGGGCTATCTACTTCTACCGCGATCCGAAGGCGAAGCCCTCGAGAAGCGATGGACAAACTCACGGGCACAGCTATTGAGCTAAAGCTTGTGACGCTTATCCGGGATCGCCTGGCTTCGTGGCGTAAAGAAGGATTTCCTGGAGTCTCCAGAACCACCATGGAACTGCTGTCATGGTGGAGGCGCGATGGACGGGAGCAGCGGCTGTTTTTCGCGCAGCTCGAGGCTGCCGAGACAATTGTCTTTCTTATTGAAGCCCGCAGCGACTTCCTTCAGGGGATCGAAATACCGCGTGATGACCCGGGCGAAGAGAAGAAGGCAGAAGGATACGCGGGATTTCTCCGTTACGCTTGCAAGATGGCGACCGGCTCCGGAAAGACTACGGTCATGGGGATGCTGGCCGCCTGGAGTATTCTCAACAAGATCAACAACCGAAGCGACGCTCGATTCTCGGATGTGGTTCTGGCCGTATGTCCCAATGTGACGATCCGGGACCGACTGCGGGAACTCGATCCACGGGAGGGGGAAGCCAGCGTCTACCGAACCCGCGATCTCGTGCCGACTCACCTGATGCCCCTTTTGACCCAGGGCCACGTGTTGGTCACCAACTGGCATGTCTTCGAACCGCAGTCGATTCAGACCGGCGGCGTAACTGCGAAAGTCAACAAGGCGGGATTACCCGTGCGCGTCGTGGAAACTATCTCCATCGGACCGAAGACTACTACCGCTCGCGGCACTCGGTATCTGACCCAAAAGGACCTCGACCGGCAAATTGCTGCCGGTTTGCTCAAGATCCAAAGCGAAATCCGCACCAAGGCCGGTGAACTAATTAAAGTCAGGGTAGAGTCCGTGCGCTATGTGGAGAGCGATACGTCTCTGATCAATCGCGTCATGGGACGGGAGGTCGGGGGGAAACAGAACGTTCTCGTAATGAATGATGAAGCGCACCATGCCTATCGAATCAGACGGGAGGAGGCAGACGAAGAGGAGGTCGAGACCTTCGGTGAAGAGGAAGATGCCGAGGTATTCTTCAAAGAGGCGACGGTTTGGATCGACGGGCTCGATCGCATCCAGAAGCTTCGCGGCATCAACTTCTGCGTCGATCTTTCTGCTACCCCCTATTTCCTCGGTCGAGTAGGCCAGGCAACCAACCGCCCGTTTCCGTGGGTGGTTAGCGATTTCGGACTGATTGACGCGATCGAATCCGGGCTCGTTAAGATTCCGCAACTCGCGGTTCGCGACACAACCGGGGCCGATATCCCGGGCTACTTCAATATCTGGCACTGGATCTTGCCGCAACTCACGCCGGCGGAGAGAGGAGGAAAGAAAGCCAGTCCAAAACCGGAGGCGATTCTGAAGTACGCTCACCATCCCATAGCTATGCTGGCCGGCTTGTGGGAAAAGGAATGCGAGGAATGGGCGCAAGCCGGCGTGGATCCGCGGCCGCCCGTGTTTATTCTCGTCTGCAAGAATACCCAGATCGCGCGAGTCATTTACGAATGGCTGGCAGAGGACAAAGCGCCCACTGGCATTCCCCCGGCGAAGATCGAGGGCTTCAGAAACCGCGACGGCAAGATCAATACGATTCGCGTTGATTCGAAGGTCGTCCACGAAACCGATACGGGAGAAGCACGCAGCGACGAATCCCGCTGGATGCGCTTCACACTGGACACGGTTGGAAAAACCGCATGGCCTGCGGACCGCCAGGGAAGACCAATCTATCCGAGAGACTTTGAGGCACTAGCGAAGAAACTGAAGCGGCCCCTCCACCCACCCGGGCGTGATGTACGCTGCATTGTGAGCGTAGGGATGCTTACGGAGGGTTGGGATTGCAATACCGTTACCCACATCATCGGGCTGCGCCCCTTCATGTCACAGTTATTGTGTGAACAGGTTGTCGGTCGCGGCCTGCGCAGGACGGCTTACGAACCGGGCGACGACGGAAAATTCGGAGAGGAGGTGGCGAAGGTCTTCGGAGTTCCTTTTGAGGTCATACCGTTCAAGTCGACCAAGCAGCCAGCGCCTGTGCCACCCGTGAAGCGGCATCACGTTCACGTCAATTCCGGCCAAGGCGGAATTCGAGATTCGCTTTCCACGGGTGGAAGGCTATACTCAGCAGATCCGCAATCGCATTACGGTGGACTGGCCGAGCGTTCCTCCGCTTTTTTTAGAACCCGGGCGGATTCCGCCCGAGGTTGAGGTCAAAGGACTAAACGTAACTAATCAGGGAAGGTTATCGCTTAGCGGTCCCGGCCGCATTGACGACGTGACGCTCGAGGAGTTCCGTTCGAAACGACGCTTGCAGGAACTTATTTTTGATTTGAGCCGCGCGCTAGCGAAGGAGTACTCCGGACACGGTCAGTCTCAGATTCCGGTGCATGTATTGTTTCCTCAACTGGCCATAATTGTTCGAGAATACTTGAAGAGCAAGGTTCATGTCCTGCCGCCCGCGGACCTGAAGGACCTGTTTCTTGCGCCATACTATGGCTGGCTGGTGGAACGGCTAGTGGATGCGATTCGTCCAGATACGACACAAGGAGAGGTCCCCGAAGTCCCCAGATTCGAGAGGACGCGGGGGCCGGGATCGACCGCGGAAGTCGATTTTTGGACCAGCCGTGACGTGCGAGAGGTCATTCACAGTCACCTGAATTACGTCGTCATGGACACCAAGAAATGGGAGCAGTCCGCAGCGTTTTATCTGGATAAACACCCTGCCGTTGAAGCCTTCGCCAAAAACGCTGGGCTGGGGTTTGCAATCCCTTACCTTTATAACGGCCAAATGCACGACTACCTTCCCGACTTCATTATTCGCCTTAAGTCGCCGTCGCCCAGCTATCTGATCCTCGAAACCAAAGGCTATGACCCCCTCGAAGAGGTGAAACGAGCGGCAGCTCAACGCTGGGTAGCTGCTGTAAACGCGGACGGAACCTATGGTCATTGGCACTACGCGATCGCGAAGAAAGTACCGGATGTTGTTCCACTTGTGGACGCGGTGACAGAAGGTGATTAGCTGGTGAATCGCAGCATAGCTTGCATGGGCTCAGCGAGGAGCGGCGGCTAGCCTACGACGAGTCGAGCCGGATCCCACTGGTAATCCGCTTCCCCTCGCTGGGCAGGATCGATTGTGGACGCTACGGAAGCATGGTGTCGCGCCGATTGAGTCCGGCAGGCATCGATTTTGTGCCGAACAGGTTTCTGACATGGGCAGGCCGCTCATTTTTCTGAGCCACTCGGGCGAAGACACTCAGGCTGCCAAGGAACTGGCTCGCCTTCTCGGCCAAGCCGGGCTGGAGGTGTGGCTGGATGTCGAGCGGCTGTACGCCCGGCGACCGCTGGGGAGAGAAGATCGAGGAGGGCCTGCGTCAAGCGACGGCCCTGGTCGTCTATGTTGGGAAGTCGGGTGTGCGGCATTGGGTCGATCAGGAAGTGCGGGTCGCCCTTGATCGAAGCACCAAGGAGCAGGATTTCCGGCTGATTCCGGTTCTGGGAGATGGCTCGAATCCGGAAGAACTCCCGCTGTTTCTGAAGCAATACCAGTGGCTCGATCTTCGACAAGGATGGAGTGACGCAGCGCAGCTCAAAGCGCTGATTGAAGGCGCCACTCGTAGGCCGGCCGAAGGCGTTTCGCTTCTGCCCCCGGGGAAGCCACCCTTCCGAGGACTTCAATTCTTCGATGTAGAAGACTCGCTGCTGTTCTTTGGCCGAGACGCTGAAATTCAGGACCTTCTGGACAAGCTACGGGCGGACAGCTTTCTCGCGGTCGTGGGCGATTCTGGAAGCGGCAAGTCGTCGCTGGTGCGGGCAGGCCTGATCCCGGCGCTGCACCGAGGCCGGTTTCACGACGGCAAGGGCTGGGTCGAATCCTGGAGAGTAGCCATCACGCGGCCAGGCGAAGATCCGTTCGGTGAGCTCGCCAAGGCGTTGCTGGACCTCAATCCCCAGATGCCAGCGGCCGAGAAAGCGGATTTTCTGGAGGGACGTAAGGAAAAACTCGCTCGCCAGGACGGTCTGGACAACGCGATTGCCGCTCTCGTGCCGCGCGGGACCAGAACGCTGCTGGTCATCGATCAATTCGAAGAGTTGTTCACGTTGACCCGGGGGCTCGACCGCGATACGGAGAAGTGCAGCCGAAAAAGAAGCAGGCATATGTGGATTCTTTGTTCTCCGCCGCCAGATTTGAGACGGAGCGCCCGGTTCACGTTCTGATCACTCTGCGCGCCGACTTCTATTCGCACTGCTGGGAACATCCCGAACTGACCCGCCGAATGGGAACCAACCAATACAATGTGCGGCGAGCCAGCGCCGACCGCCTGCGGGAAGTGATTGAAAAGCCGCTTGCGTTGGCCGGAGCCAAGGCGCAGCCCGGCCTGGTGGACGCCATTCTGAGCGACGTCGGTGACGAGCCAGGCAACCTGCCACTGCTGGAACATGCATTGTCTCAGTTATGGGACAAACGAAAGGGGTTGGAGATCACGCACGACGCCTACACGGAGATCGGGAGGCTGAGCGGCGCGCTGAGGAATCATGCCGATCGGGTCTTTGATCAACTGAAGGTTGCGCAGCTGCAGGATCTCGCCCGGAGGATCTTCCTCGACTTGACCCAGCTCGGTGAACGCTCGGAGGATACGCGCCGGCGCGTAAAGAAGACCGATTTGCCTGGGCCGGACAGCAAAGAATCGGAGAAGGTTCTCAGGGCGTTGACCGAGGCACGGCTCGTCGTCGTTGGGAAAGTGGCGGACGAGAGCGGGACAGGAGACGAGACGGTGGAGGTCGCACACGAGGCGCTGATCCGCGACTGGCCCAGGCTGCAAGGCTGGCTGGAGGAGAGTCGAGACGCACTTCGCTACGAGCGGCGTCTGGCCGACAAAGCGGCGGAGTGGGAGTCCTCCAGCCCGAAACGGCATCCGGACCGCCTCCTGCGAGGAGAAATGTTGGAAGAGGCGCTGAAATGGGCAAGACAAAAGCAGCCGCCTCCTCCTGACGCTATTCTGGAATTCCTTAATGCCGGGCTTGAGGAGATTATCGTTGTTGACAAGGCGACGGGCCTCATGTGGACCCGAAGAGACAACGGCGAAGACATCGACTGGAACGATGCCAACGAATACGCCAAACGCTTGAGGCTTGGCGGTCACTCCGATTGGCGACTGCCGACGATCGACGAACTGGAAAAGCTCTACGATCCCAATGGCGGTAACAAGTACAACATCCGAAAGCCGTTCCGACTGACCGGTTGGTGGGTGTGGAGCTCGACGACGGAAGGCTCGGATTCCGCGTGGGACTTCCTCTTCGACGACGGCAAGCGCTACTCCGGCCGCATGGCCCCCTCCGACAGCCCCCGCGCCTTGTGTGTGCGTCGTTCCGGAGAATGATGTGGGTCATTTGGTCATTCGGTTATTTTCTTTCGGATTTTTTTAGAGACTACGATGGTGCCACCATGGCGCGTATGTTGGTTGGGATGCCTGCTGACCCTACCCGAATGAACCCTAGCCGACCGATGCCAGGATGACCTATTTTCGATCTTTCTGTCCGCGTAATGCGGCAAGAAAATCAAACGCTCCAGCCGGACGCCGCGGTTAAACCTTGGTTCTGCGTTCAATACCGATTACGCGAGCGACTGGCCATAGCCGCGACCTTCTCCTGCAACCAAAGATTAACCAGCGTCTCCGTTGCCAACCCCTGTTGGCGGGCAATCTTTCTCACCTCACGCAACAGGCGATCCGAGACGCGAACTTCATGCGCCCGCCGTTTCAGCTCCACGTCGAAGTGTACCTCTTGCATGTACTCCTCATAATCGGCACCACTGTGAGTGTCCCAGAACTCCCCAGCTTCTTCCGGACTGCTGAATTGTTCCGGCAGAGGATCTCGTTTTCTCTTTCTATTTTTTTTCATAACGCTTCCGTTCTTCGGCGTTCATATCGCGAGCGGAGATCGGCAATGCCTTACCGCCACGCTTATGGATGAAGAATATCGTCAAATACCGTCCCGAATCAGTCTGCCCTAGCGCCCAATAGACACTTTCTCCTGCCACATGACCCTTGGCAACGAAAGCGAAGTGGGGCGCATTGCGGAATACCTCTTCGACTTCATTCGTTGAGACCTTGTGTTTCCGCTCTAGCTTTTCGATGAACTGTTCCTTCCACAGGCATTCGAAATTCTCATTATTAACCGCACGTCTTGAGGAGGTCCAGCGTCAACCGAATTCAGGATGGAAGGTCTACTCGTGGCGGAGCGCGATCAGCGGATCGACTGCGGCGGCGCGGCGCGCGGGAACCACGCTCGCGATAAGCCCCGCAGCAGCCAGCGTGGCCAGTGCCGCGGCGAACACACGGACGTCGTTCGGCTCCACCTGAAACAGAAAAATCTTAACGGCTGCGCCCAGATACCACGCGCCCGCGCCACCGATGACCAGCCCGGCGGCCATCAAGACGGCTGACCTCGCGAGCACCATCGCCAGCACATTCCGGGGCGTGGCGCCGAGCGCCATGCGCACGCCGATCTCGTTCGTGCGCTGCGCAACCAGGTAGGCCATCACGCCGTAGATGCCGGCGGCGGCGATCACCAGTCCGAGGACGCCGAACAACGCGAGCAGCGCCATGCTGAAGCGGCGCTGGGCGATCAGACGATCCATGTAGGCCTCGAGCGTGAGGATGTCTCCGGTCAGACGCTGGTCCCGGTTCACCGACCAGATCGCCGCCTTCACGGCCGGCAGGACGCTCATCGGATCGCCCTTCGTGCGCATGACGAGCGTCGCCTGCGTGGTTTGATCCTGCGCCAGCGGGATATACGCCTCCTGACGGGAGGGCGTTTCCGGACCGAGGTGCCGGATGTCGCCCACGATGCCGACGACGGTGCGTTCCTGGTTGTTGATCTTGATGCGCTGCCCGAGCGGATCGCGATCCCCCCAGTATTTCCGGGCCGCCGCCTGGTTGATGACCACGACCGGCTGCGCGCCCTCGCTGTCCTGCTCCGTCAGGTGCCGGCCTCGAACGAGCGGCACGCGCAGCAGCTTCAAATAGCCGGCCGACACGGTACGCCGATCGATCGAGTCGTCGTCTCCCTTCAGCTCGCCTTGCCCCGGCAGCTCGGCCTTCGTCCGGTTCCAGCTTCCGGTGAGCGGCAGGCCGCCATTGACCGCGCCGGCCATCTCGACACCGGGGACGCGTGCGACCGCCTCGAGCATCTGCTGCACGTACAGGCGTCCACGCTTTGATGCCTCCTGAAAGTTGCCGGCGTGAACCCGAATCCCGACGTCGAGAGCGAGCACACTGCCGTAGTCGAACCCGGGGTCCACCTGCATGAGCCTCACGAAGCTGCCGATGAAGAGTCCGGCGCCCACGAGCAGCACAACGGCGAGCGCGACCTCGACGACGACCAGCGCGCTGCGAAGCCGCTGGCCCGCGGCGCCGGTCGTGGAGGAGCGGCCGCCCTCTTTCAGCGTCGTCGTAAGGTCGGGCCGCGACGCCTGGAGAGCAGGCACGATGGCGAAGACAATCCCGGTGAGGAAAGCGGCGCCGATGGCGGCGGCCAGCACTCGCCCGTCGATGCCAATCGCCCCGGCCCGCGGTAGCCCGGGAGGAAGCCACGCCCTCAGCACCGGTCGTCCCACCGCGCCGGGCGACCCGCCGAAGCGGCGCTGCCAGAAGCCGTGGCCCAGGATGACGACCCGGTGGCGGCCCTCGATCTCATCGTCCGGCGTGAAGGCGCGACCCAACAGGGGCGAGACCCGCAGAGTCGGAAAGAACTCCCACGTCACGCGTTGCGCGCTGGGCATCGGCCGGCTCGCCGCTCTCGTTCCGCAGCCGGAACGACCCGCTCCCGACAGCCGTCAGGCCCTCGAACGATTCCTGCATCCGGCGCCAGTCCAGGTACATCTGCGACGTCGTGCTCCCGCCGCCGAAAGTCGTGGGCCGCCTGGTGTCGTGCTCGAGCACGGCGGCGATGCGGTCGTGCCGGTCAAAGGGGAGGCCCCTCAGGACGACGGCGTCGACTATGGAAAAGATAGCGGTGCCGGCGCCGATCCCGAGAGCCAGGACCACCAGGGCGACGGCGGTGAACGTAGGAGATTTCCGGAGCGAGCGGATGGCGATTTTCAGATCTTCCCACATATGGCATTAGACGCCCGGAACGTCCTCGCGGTTGGACCGCAATGCACAGAATTGACGTTCAGCGGCTGCTGGTCGTGGCCGCTGTCCGCGCCCACTTCTGCACGCGCCAGTTCTTGATCTCCGCGACGTAGATGCTCCCCTCGGCGTCCACCGCAATGCTGTGGGCGAAGTCGAGCATTCCGGGCGCTTTGCCGTAGGAGCCGAGCACGCCCAGCACTTCGCCTTTGGTACTGAGCTTCACGATCCGGTTGTGCAGCCCGTCGCACATGTAGATGGCATCTTCCTTGGCGGCGTAGTAAAGCCCCCAGGGCGCCCCGACGTCGGTCCACTTGGTCAGAAACTTGCCGCTCGGATCGAATACCTGCACGCGCGAGTTGCTGCGGTCGCCGACGTAGACCAGACCCTTCGAGTCGACGGCGACGTCGTGTACCAGATTGAATTCGCCGTCCGCGGTGCCCTTGCTGCCCCAGTGCCGCACGTACTCGCCCTCGCGAGTGAACTCGACCACGCGCGAGTTGACGTAACCATCGGACACGTAGAAGTGGCCGTTGGGCAGGAACCAGAGATTGGTAGGCCGGTTGAACGCGGTCGGGCTGTCGTTGTTGCCCGACGCCCCCTGGCGGTTGCCGAGCGTCATCAGGAGACGCCCCTCCGGGCTGTACTTGAACAGGATGTGACCGTCGACGTCCACCAGCCAGACATTGCCTTCGGGGTCGACCTTCAGGCCGTGGGTGCCGAGGCCGACGCCGGGCGTCACGCGGACGGTATCGTGGTTCCAGGCCTGCAGCATCTTGCCGTTCTTGTCGAACTGCATGATGGGCCAGGCGCCGCGATTGGCGACCCAGACGTTGCCCTGCCGGTCAACATCGACACCGGTCCCTTCGCCCAGGTTGTATCCCTTGGGCAATGTCGGCCAGCTGGCCACGAGGCGATAGGGCAGCTGGGGACCGGACTTCAGCTGCGCGAGGCGCTGGGCCAGTTCCTTCGGCGTTGGTCCGCCGCCGCCGGCCTGCTGTCCAGCGGCTGGTCGAGGTGCGGCCGGCTGCTGGAGCTGGGCTTTCGGTGGCGCCAGGAGCGCCACGAGCGATAGAACGGTACCGATTAGAATCAATCGTACTTTCATGGGACCCTCCCCTTCGTGTTTCTTCTTGTCTTCGTGGTTAGAGCTGTCTAACAAAAATACCACTATGACTCAAAGACGCGAAGAAACACCAAGAATCCTGCCAAAAAGCAAGTCCACGCGCCACCAAATTGAATTGAGCTTCAGCCGGGTACCGCGTATCTTGGAAGCCTTATCCTGATGGGAGGGAACTGGCATGCGTGCGGTCATCCAGACGATCCTGGTTGTAATCTTGCCGGCGGCGATGGCCCTGGCTCAGGACGACCTGTCCGGCGATTGGATGCTCAGCATCTACGAGTCGGAACGGCCGAACATCACCCGGCTGGTACTGAAGGTTGAAGGGGAGAACCTGACCGCCTGGGTGGGGAGCCGGGCCGCGACAGGAACGATCAAGGGGAACCAGATCGAGTTCAAGGTCGGCAACGCTCCGGCGAAGGGAGTCTTCGAACAGGGTGAACTGAAGGGGGAGGCAACGCTCGGCGGCCGTACGGTCACCTGGAAAGCCGTGCGCCTCCCGAAGCGTCCGGCACAACCTCAGACGCATGATTTCGAGCCGAAGGAGTTCCATCTCTACTTCAGCTCGTCGATCAAGCCTGCCCTGCGCATCCATCAAGGCGACACGGTGCGCACCTGGAGCGTGGACGCGGGCGGGAACGACAAGGAGGGGAAGCGTCGCTCCGGGGGAGGCAATCCCCAGACCGGGCCGTTCTACGTCGAGGGCGCCCTGCCCGGCGACACCCTGGTGGTGCGCCTCGATAGAGTCCGGCTGAATCGCGACTGGGCCGTCAGCGGCACCACCATCATGAGAAATGCTCTCGAGCCCTGGAGTCTGGCCGACCTGAAATGGACTGATGGATTCAAGAGCCGGTGGAAACTCGACCGCGAAGGCGGCATGGGCCGTCTCGAAGAGCCGACCGACAAACTCCGCAGCTTCTCGGTGCCGCTTCAGCCGATGCTCGGCTGCGTGAGCGTTGCGCCGCCGGGCGACTGGAGCATCCGAACTACGGACTCGGGCCGCTTCGGCGGCAACATGGATTACAACCAGATCAAAGAGGGAACTACCCTCTATCTGCCTGTCAATCACCCGGGGGCCTTGCTGTTCGTCGGCGATGGCCATGCAACCCAGGGTGACGGAGAACTGACCGGCGATGCGCTCGAGACCTCGATGGACATCCAGTTCACGGTCGACGTCATACCGGGCAAGCAGTTTGGCCATCCGCTGGCCGAGAACGACACGCACCTGATCAGCATCGGGATCGCAGGCTCGCTGGATCAAGCGCTGCAGATGGCGACCAGCGGCATGATGCGATGGCTGGAGCGGGATTACAAGCTGAGCCCGTCCGAGTCGGCCATGATCCTGGGATTTGCCATTCAGTACGATGTCGCCGACCTGGTGGGAACCCAGGTGAGCATCGCGGCGAAGCTGCCGAAGACGGCGCTCCAGAAGCTCGACCGGCCGCAGCCGTCGCCGTAGTCGTTAAGAAATAGCGTTTCTTCCTGTCTTGGCCTGCCGCAGGCAGGGAACCGTCTTCGCGGTCGGTTTTCTCTCAGAGGATCTATGTTCCGTAAACCGCTCTTCTGGATTGCTCTTGCAGCGCTCTCAGCCGGCTCGATTTACTTCGCGGTTCGCTTTTTTTCCAGGGCGTTCCCCATCGTGGCGCTTGATCTTCAGATGGATCGAGAGACGGCGCTGGGCAAGGCCAAGGAACTGGAAGCCAGATTCCACTTCGGGCCAGACGGATTCGATCAGGCGGCCTCATTTGCAGGCGATCAGTCCGTGCAGAATTTTGTCGAGCTCGAGGCCGGTGGTACCGAAGCCTTCAAGAAGATGACGGACGAAGGGCTCTACCACGCTTACAAATGGACGGTACGCCATTTCAAGCCAGGTGAAACCCGAGAGACACGGATCCGGTTCACCCCGCGCGGCGATCCGTATGGTTTTGCGGTCAAGCTTCCCGAAAATGAACCGGGCGCGGCGCTTGATGCTGATTCAGCCAAAACTATCGCCGACACATCGGCGGCGAATGAGTGGGGCATTGATCTTGGCAAGTACCAGCTCGAAGAAAAGTCTCAGGAGGTTCGTCCGGGCGGGCGCGTTGACCATACATTCGTCTATGAGAGATCGGATGCCAGAATCGGCGAAGGACGCTATCGCGTTCGCCTGGTCGTGGGTGGGGACAAGCTGACCGAGCTCACCCACTTCGTCAAGGTTCCGGAAGCCTTCTCCCGCCGCTACGAAGAAATGCGCTCGGCGAACAACCTGATCAGCGTCGCTGGAACTATCCCCCTCGTTATCCTCTACTTGATCGGAGGGTGCGGTTTTGGATTGTTCTTCCTGCTCCGGCACCGGTGGATCAACTGGCGCATGCCTCTGTTCTGGGGCTTGTTGATCGCTCTGCTTCAGTTGCTCGTCGGTTTCAACGAGTGGCCGCTTGTCTGGATGAACTATGACACCGCGATCTCGGCCCAGGGATTCGTGGCGCAGCAAGTCATGTTCATCCTGCTCAACTTCTTGTTTATGGGTCTCGTGCTGGTCCTTTCCTTCATGGCGGCTGAAGGACTCTCCCGGCGCGCATTTCCTGACCATATTCAGCTGTGGCGGCTCTGGTCGAACGGACCGGCAAGTTCAAGGACCGTGCTCGGTCAAACCGTGGCAGGCTATCTGCTCGTGGGGGTCTTTTTCGCTTACGACGTTCTCCTTTACTTTGTTACCTCCAGGACGCTGGGATGGTGGACTCCTTCCGATATCCTGGTCCAACCGGATGTTCTGGCCACGTACTTTCCGTGGCTTTCCTCGATCGCGATCTCCGCCCAGGCCGGCTTCTGGGAAGAGAGTCTGTTCCGCGCGGTTCCGATTGCCGGCGCCGCGCTGCTCGGCAGCCGTTTTGGGGGACGGCGCTGGTGGATTGCGGGGGCGATGATTGTTCAAGCGTTGATCTTCGGCGCCGGACACGCCGGCTACGCGAATCAACCCGCCTACGCGAGGGTCGTCGAGCTCATCATTCCGTCGCTGATGTTCGGAGGTCTGTACCTCTTTTTCGGCCTGCTTCCGGCAGTGGTTCTGCATTTCACGTTTGATGTCGTCTGGTTTGCCTTGCCTCTATTCGTCTCGACGGCGCGGGGAATCTGGGTCGATCGAGTACTGGTAGTCGCGCTTGTCCTGATTCCACTCTGGGTGGTAATCGGCGCCAGACTGCGCGCGAAGAGATGGGGCGAATTATCCGAAGGGGATCTCAACCTTGCCTGGCAGCCGTCCCAGGCCGTTGAAGCCGCTGAGGAGGAGAGAGCTGAAGCCAGGCCCGTCAACCAGACCCTCCTGCGTTATTTGCCGATAGCCGGACTCGCCGGGCTGGGCCTCTGGATCATCTTTGCCGACTTCAAACCCGTCTCGCCTCCGGTCAGGACCAGTCGTTCGGAGGCGCGAGCGCGGGCCGAAGAGGCGCTCAAAGGACGCCGCATAGAACTCACAAAAGCATGGGAGATTCTTACCCAGCTCAAGAGCCAACCCGATCAGCAAGACCGCTTCGTCTGGCAAACGGCCGGCAAGGAAAAGTACCAGGGCTTGATGGCTGGGTATCTCGAGGAACCGCACTGGACCGTTCGCTTCGTGCGCTTCGAAGGAGACGTGGCCGAGCGGGCGGAAGAATACCAGGTGTTCATATCGGACCAGCGCGGTGTATTCCGATTCAACCACAAGCTGCCGGAAGCGCGGCCTGGAAAGACGATTTCTGAAAGCGATGCGCGCCTGCTGGCCCACTCGGCTCTGAAAGATCTCTTTCGGCTCGAAGCGTCGACCCTCAAAGAGGTATCGGCGGTTCCTTCCAAGCTCAAGGCCCGGACCGACTGGCTGTTTACGTTTTCCGATAACGTGACGGACAAGCTCGCCCAAGGGGAGAAGCGCCTGGCGATCCAGATTGCCGGCGACGAAGTCGTGGATGCCTATCGATTCGTGCATGTTCCCGAGGAATGGGCGCGAAAGGAGCGGGATCGGCGTGCCATTCCCCAGGTGATCGGCATTGCGTGCGGAGTTCTGATCGCTGCCATTGTGATTGGCGGAGTAGCGACAGGAATCCTGAACTGGAGCCGAAGGAAATTCTCTCCCGCAATCTTTCTGCTCCTTCTTACTTTGCTCTTTGTGGTCAACGTCGCCGGCCTTCTGAACGGATTGCCCATGATGACTGCCCAGTTTTCAACCGCTCAGCCTTACAAGACTCAGCTGCTCATGCTTGTGGGAATGGGAATCGTGGGACTGCTGTTGCTTTCCGCCAGCATCGGCCTGATCGCCGGCCTCCTCCACAAATGGACCGCGGAGGCCGGCCGGCTTCCGTCTCTGACGTCCTGGGCGGTCGGATTTTCGCTGGGAAGTCTTGCGGCAGGCCTCTCCGCGGTAGGCTCGCGGTTCGAGCCGTCGCTGAGTCCAAAATGGGCAGACTATACTCCGCTCGGAACCTATATCCCGCTGCTGGTCAAAATTCTGGATCCGGTGGCCGGCTATCTCACCCAAGCCACGGTTGCATTGTTTGTGATTGCGCTCGTCCATCGATTCACAAGGGGATGGATGAGAAGAAAGCCTCTCTCTGTCCTGTTTATGGTGCTGTTCGGCTTTGTCGTTACAGGCATGCAAGGCGTTGATGCCATACCGGCCTGGCTTGGGTCGGGACTGATCCTGGGGCTGCTGCTTTCGATGGCCTATCTGGTTGCGCTACGATTCTCGATCGGCTCCACTCTGATTGCCGTCGGCGTGCTTCAACTATTGAATATAGCCAGGCAGGGAGCCTACGCGGCCTACCCTGGTGCCGTTCTCGGCGCCGCGGTCGCGTTTATCGTAACCGCGGCGGCAATCTGGTTCTGGTACGGACGGATGGCCGGTGGGCGGGCGGTCCCCAATTGGTCTCCCACCGGGACGAGTTCTGACTGAGGATGTCGCTCAAAATGTAAGGTAATCGTCTGTTCGGCGGCGCCGTCAAGTGATATAAGGAATTATCTGACCGTAGGAGGACAACCCGATGAAATCGATCTGCCGGATCGCGCCCCTGCTGCTTGTCGCATCAGCCTTTGCTGCGGAGACCCGCCTGGGAAAGCCGGTGACGGTGGAGAAGGCCACACCCGTCCGTGAATTGCTCGAGCATCCGGAAGCGTATCTTGGAAAGACGGTCCGCGTCGACGGCGAGATCACTTCGGTTTGCCAGGCGATGGGCTGCTGGATGGAGGTGCGCGACGACTCCGGCGCCTCGATCCGCCTGAAAGTCGAGGACGGAGAGATCGTCTTCCCGAAAGACGGAGCCGGACGCAAGGTTGCGGCTCAGGGAACGCTTGGAGAAGCTGGTGCTCACCCCGCAGGAACACGCGGCCGCCCTCGAGCACGAGGCGCATGAAACGGGGAAACCCGTCGATCGGACGCGCCCCGCACAAGGCACAACCATCTACCGGCTGCGCGGTCAGGGCGCCGTATTGCGCTGATTCCCCCTTCGATTATTCGCGTTTCTTCGTGCCTTGGTGGTTTTCTTTTTCGAGGAGGCGACATCATGAAGGCTGACGCGCGTCTTGTGTTTACCTTGGGCGTGGTTCTCCTGCTTGCCGGCGGCGCGCTGGCCCAGACCAACGTGGGCCGCATCTCCGGCGCCGTCACCGACGCCTCCGGCGCCACGGTGCCGGGCGCGACGGTCACCGCTACCGACACGCGCACGGGTCTCCAGCAGACAACCGTTACCGACGAACGCGGCCTGTACGTGTTCGCCAGCCTTCCGGCCGGAACCTACGACCTCCGCGCCGAGGCGGTCGGGTTCCGCACCAGCGAGCGGCTGGGAGTGGTCCTCGATGCGGCCTCACGCCGTGCGATCGACTTCGGCCTTGAACTTGGCGCTCGCGCCGACACGATCTCGGTTTCGGCGGCGGTCGAGCAGGTGCAGTCGGACTCGGGGAACGTCGGGCGTGTGATCACCGAACAGCAGCTCAGCCAGATCGCTCTCAACGGCCGCGAGTACATCCAGCTGCTCCGGCTGGTGCCGGGCGTCGTGGCGACCAGTCTCAACGTCTTCAATCCTCGCCTCGACCTGACGCAGCAGCGCGTCAACGGCATCCGCACCAATTCGATCTACTTCACCATCGACGGCGCCGAGAATCACGACAACGGCGCCAATTCGAACGCAATCGTCGACCCCAACATGGATGCGCTCGCCGAAATCAAGATCGAGACCTCGAGCTACTCGGCCGAGTTCGGCGGGCGGGCGGGCGCGATGGTCAACCTGGTCACCAAGAGCGGCGGGCGCGACTTCCACGGCTCGCTCTTCGAGTTTGTGCGCAACGACGTCTTCGATGCGCGATCGTTCTTCGCGCCCAGCGTCGAGCCGCTCCGGTTCAACAACTTCGGCTGGACCATCGGGGGGCCGGTGTTCATCCCCGGAAAGTTCAACACCCAGCGCGACAAGCTTTTCTTCTTCTACTCCGAAGAGTGGAAGTTTGTCCGCCAGGGTCAGGCGAACGTCAACGTGGTACCGACGGCCGAGGAGCGGAGCGGCAACTTCGTCAACTCCACGCTGCCCGCGCCCGTCGATCCGCTCACGGGACAGCCCTTCGCGAACCGCGTCGTGCCGCAGTCGCGCTGGTCGAGGAACGGCCCATTGCTTCTCGAACCGTACCCGCTCCCGAACTTCTTAGGTCCGGGCGGCAACTTCGTCGCCTCGGGGATGAACATCACCGACTACCGGCAGGAGCTGGCACGCATCGATTACAGGCTATCGCCCAGCACCCAGTTGAGCTACCGGATCATCAACGACAAGTGGGACATCGTTTTCCCCTTCCGCACCACCAACCTGGGGATCATCCCGAACGCGCGGCCGCGCCCCGGATACGTGACATCGTTCGATATCCAGCACTCGTTTTCGCCCAGGACCCTCAACTTCTTTACCGTCAGCCTGAGCAAGAACTCGATCCGCGGCCGTCCGGACAACTCGGTGATGAGCCGTCCGACCCTTGGCCTCACCTACCCTGAGATCTTTCCGGCCAACCGTTCCAACGTCGGGCCGGAGGTTCGCATCGCCGGGTTTACCACGTACAATTCGGGCGATCGGATCCGCAACGGCAACGGGACCGGCCAGGTGCGCGACGACTTCAGCCAAGTGTTGGGCGCCCACACGCTCAAGTTCGGCGCCCAGATAACGCGCGCCCGCAAGAACGAGAACACGAACCAGCGCGACGAGGGATCGATCAACTTCGCGACTTCGGCCGCGAACTCGACCCGCAACGTCATCGCGGACGCCCTGCTGGGCAATTTCCAGAACTACACGGAAGTCGAAACTGACGCGACCTGGTGGGCCCGATTCAGCCAGTACGAGTTCTACGCGCAGGACAGCTGGCGCGTCTCGAAGCGTCTGTCGCTCGAGTTCGGCCTCCGCTACAACGTCGTCGGCCAGATCGTCAATGCGCAGGGGAACTCGTCGACGTTCCTGACGCGTCTGTACGATCCGGCCAAGGCGCCGCGGATCAATCCGTCGGACGGCTCGATCGTGGCCGGCACGGGAGACCCGTGGAACGGGATCGCGATTTTCGGCGACAGCTTTCCCGACGCGGCCGAGGGCCGGCTGCCCCAGGCCGACGACCCGTCCATCCAGCGCCTGTTCGTCGGGCTTCCGGAAGCTGGATCGAAGGAGAACTGGAACGATTGGGGCCCACGCTTCGGACTGGCGTACGACGTCTTCGGCGACGGTAAAACGGCCGTTCGAGGCGGATTCGGCATTTTCTATGACCGGCTGGGCTCGAACGTCCTGACCGGCCAGGCCAGCAACCCGCCGTTCGTCCGGGTGGCGAACGTGTTCGACGGCAACATCGATAACCCGGCGGGCGGCACCGCGCGGGAATTCCCGTCGGACCTGACTTTCTGGCCGGAGCGCTTGCCGACTCCGAGCGTGACCTCGTACAACCTGGGGGTCCAGCATGAGCTGCCGCGCTCGATCATCCTGGAGGTGAACTATGTCGGAAACGTCAGCCGGCACTTCCCTTTCACTCTCAACGTGAACCAGCTGCGCGAGGGAACGCGGCTCAATCCGCCCAACTCCACGATCAACGTCAACGCGCTTCGGCCTTTCCTGGGTTACGCGAACATCAACCTGCGAGACCACAGCGACAACACTTCGTACAACAGCCTGCAGATTGCCGCGAGCCGGCGGGTCTGGAGCGGGCTTGCCTTCGGCGCGAACTACACGTTCTCGAAAGCCATGGAGAACACCGGCGGCGGCACGCCGCAGGACACTTACAACGTCAAGGCCGACCGCTCGCTCGCGGGCATTCACCGCGCCCACATTATGACCTTCCACTACATTTACCCGCTGCCGTTTTTTGTCAACAGCCCGAGCCGCCTTCTGCGGCACTCGCTGGGCGGATGGGAGCTCTCCGGAATCACAAGCTTCCAGAGTGGCGCGCCTACCACGGTCACCGTTCCGACGGATGTCGCCCGGGTCGGAACCAGCTCCTCGCGCGCGACCCTGGCCGGTGACCCCGATCTTCCCGGCGATCAGAGAACGCCGGCGCGCTGGTTCAACACCGAGGCTTTCCTGGCACCCGAGCGGATGACGCAGGGCCAGTTCGGGAATTCGGGCCGGAACATCCTGATCGGCCCCGGATTCCAGAGCTGGGACCTGAGCCTGTTCAAGAACGTCGCGTTGGGCGAGAAGGCCCGGCTCCAGTTCCGCGCGGAAGCCTTCAACGTTTTCAACCACACGAACTTCACCGGGATCAATACTACCGTCCGGTTCGACAGCGCAGGCCAGCCCACGGGCGGCTACGGCGCCGTCAACGCGGCCGGCCCGGGACGTGTCCTCTCGTTCGGACTGAAGTTCCTGTTCTGACGCCCGAGCGGCGTGAAAAACTCTTGAAGACCATGACTGACAGATACAACGACCAGAAAAGAATCGCGATCCTTTACGAACATCCAGAGTGGTTCAAACCGCTTTTCGCAGAATTCGACCGGCGGGACATCCCGTACGAGCTATGGGAGGCCCACCGGCACTCTTATGATCCGCGCGTCAGAATCCTCCCTTATTCGCTCGTGATCAACCGGATGAGCCCCAGCTCCTACTTGAGAGAGCACGGAAACGGCATCTTCTATACGCGCCAGCTGCTTGCCTATCTCAAAGACATCAAGGTGCCGGTGATTAATCCTTACGAGGCCTTCGTTGTGGAAACCTCCAAGGCTCTGCAGATCGAGATCTTCGAGCAATTGGGGGTTCGCTATCCGCGCACACGTGTCATCAATCACGCTTCCCTCGCGCCGGAAGCGGCCGCGGGCTTCGAATTCCCCGTGATCGTCAAACCCAACATCGGAGGGAGTGGGGCGAAGATTCAGAAGTTCAATTCTTGCGAAGAGCTGGAGCGCGCCGCGACGGCATCATCGATCGATCTGGGTTACGACTCCACCGCGCTGCTGCAGGAGTTTCTGCCCGCGACCGATGGCGCCATCGTCCGGGTTGAAGTGCTGGGTGGTGAATTCCTCTACGCGATCCGCATCTTCACTGATCAAAACGGGAACTTCAATTTGTGCCCGGCAGATATCTGCCAGGAGAACCAGCCGGCCGCCGAACCGCAGGATTTCAGTCGCTGCCTGGCGTCGGACAAACGCCGCCTGCACATCGAGGCACTTCGCCCGCCTCGACATGTCATCGACGCCGCCATTCGTATCGCACAGGAGGCCCGCCTGGACGTCGGCGGTATCGAGTATCTGGTGAGCGAGCGGGACGGCGAAGTCTATTTCTACGACGTCAACGCTCTGTCGAATTTCGTCACGGATGCCCCGAGCATCGTCGGGTTCGATCCGTACGAGCGGTTTGTGGATTTCGTGCTTCAGCGCGCCCTGCAGACCGCCTGACCGCCATCGAGGAATCACGAGACTGAGCCGACATCGAGGCGCGTGTGAAGCAGCTCACTTGCACTCGAAGGCAGCGCTGTCGTCGATGCTGGCGCCACCTTCGTGACGCCAGCTCGATTTGAAGCGCTGCTGCGGGTCGTCGCGTCGTAGCTCAGCTTGCTACCGACACCCAATCCCTTACTTGAACTTGAAGAACGCCACGTGATCGCTGCCGTCGTTCAACCTCACGATCAACCGACGGCACGTGCCCGGCCACGAATTCTCGGTCTTCCAAACGTAGGTGTAGGTGTCGGTCGCCGCGTCGTAGCTCACTGCTTCCGCCTGCCGTGACCGTCTGCCCGATGTCGCTCGAGGGCGCGCCGCTGTTGCACGTGATCTGCTGCGACACGGGGTAGCCCGCCGCGAAGATGTTCAAGCCCTTGTTCCCGCTCAGTGAGAATTTGACCGGGTGTCGCGGCCGGCGGTCACCACGTTGACCGCCGGCGGGTTGTCGACCGGCGGGAAGAAGCCGCTGAAGCGAATGTGAAGTTATTTCTGCACGAGCCCTTAGCTGACTTGGAGGTTGGCGGTGTAAATCATCGCTAGGCGCCCGCAGCGTGACGCGGCGTAGCCGCCTTCGAAGTGGTCACAACTGATTTGGATCAGGATGACGATCGTCTCTTGTAATGCGAGACCGATTCAGACAGAAGCAGTTTGATGAGTGCCTGATACGGGATGTCCCTTTCCGAGCTGATGGCCTTCAATTCGTTCAGCAGCCGAGAGGGAAGTCTGATAGAGATAACCTGCGTCGGCGGAATGTCGGGCAGTCTCAGCCCGAGATCCTCGAACTTCAGTGGGCGCGAAGAATCGATTATAGTCGAGGTATCGGCCACATCGTAGTCACGGATCACGTGCCGTGACTCTTTCCTACGTTTCTTTGCTTTCATAGATACGCCGTTCCTTTTGTGACGCCGGGCGAGCCGTGATAACGCGGACTCTCGAGCCCCGGATGGTGAATCCGACCATCAAGACGCGGTTTTCGAGGCTCGTCCCATAGAGGATGTAGCGCGCTTCCCGCGCCACCGAGTGTTTTGTGTCCTTGTACAGTTTGTAACGAGGATCATGGAAAGCGCTTTCCGCCTCCAACCGGCTCACACCGTGCTTGATCTCGTTCTTCTGGAGGTTCCATCGATCCCAGTCGAACTCAATCAGCCGGATCACAGCGACAGAATACCGCCCGACGCGGCGTAGTGTCAAACACTACAAAGTGTCTGCCATTTTAGCGAAGCGACCGATCGGAACGAATGGAGGCAATAAAATTCATCGCAAGGACCAGCCTTGTTCTTCTCTTTTCAATCCGTGTCTGCGTGGTATGCTAAAAAAAAATCGGCATCGAGTCTCTGCGAAGTTTTTAGCGAGTCTTTGCGGCTTCGACGCCCTGGTGGTGAATGTCAAATTCAATCCGCAATAAACCTCGGCGCCGCACAGAACCAAA
>CAWHCF010000035.1:0-98009 GCA_963827655.1 uncultured Acidobacteriota bacterium | reverse complement strand
GACAGACTCGGGTTCTTGACCGCGCGATCTGGAGGCAATCAGACATGAAAGCGAGCGAGGATTTCTGGGACGATCTGTTCAGCCACCTGAAGTCGGGCACGCTGCTTCCGGTGGTAGGCTCGGAGCTCGTGACCGTCAAGGACGGCGATCGCTGCGCGCCGCTCTACCGGCTGCTCGGTGAGCGGCTCGCCGAGCGCTACGACCTGAAAGTCGAGTGGACGCCACAGGCCAGTCTCGAAGACGCCGCACGTGCGTACGTCGCTAAGCACGGTAGGGACAACGCCGACCGCCGGCTCTACGGGCGCATCGCCGACCTCCTGTCGGACCTGAACCCACAGCCGCCGGAGTCGCTCCGGCAGCTCGCGCAGATCAGCGACCTGTCGGTGTTCGTAAGCACGACCTTCGACCACGTGCTCGCCGCCGCCGTCAACGCCGTCCGGTTCGCCGGCGCCGCGCGCACTCGCGAGCTCTGGTTCTCCCCCAACCAGTCGACCGGCGACCAGCAACGCAACGCCAGCCGGCCCGCACCTGACGAGGTCGTCGTGTTCCAGCTGTTCGGCGAAGCCTCGTCCACGCCCCAGTACGCCGTGCACGAGGAGGACGTGCTTGAGTGGCTGCACGCCCTGCTCACGGAGTCGGCGCGACTGCCCGAGTGGCTGAACCAGCGGATCCGCGGTGACGCGCTGCTCTTCATCGGTGTCCCGATGTCGGACTGGGTCGGGCGCGTGCTCACGCGGCTGGCAAGCGACAACCGCCTGTCGCGCACGACCAAGCAGTTCTTCATCGTGAGCCAGGACCTGGGCCGCAGCCCGCGTCTCGTCGAGTTCTTCTCCACCTTCTGCGGCGAGTCGTTGGTCCAGGTCCTCGAGGCCGACCCGGCCGAGTTCGTCGCGGAGTTGCACGCGCGGTGGGCCAAGCGCGCCCCGCCGCCGAAGGCGGAGGCCGCACGCCAGGCGGCCGAGTCGGTGCCCACCGGCCCGGCCGAGGAAACCATCTTCATCAGCTACGCGCGCGAGGATGCCGACGCCGTCGACCGCCTCGCCGACTCGATCAGGGCGGCGCATGGGAACGTCTGGCTCGACAGACGGCGCCTCAATCCCGGGGTCCGCTGGCAGGAGGAGATCCTCTCGACCATCCGCGACCAGGTCCGCCTTTTCCTGCCGGTCATCTCGCGGAATACCGAAGTCCGAGAGGTCGGCGAGGTGTTCAAGGAGTGGCGCGAGGCCATCGAGCGCAACAAGGGCTTCGCGCGGGGAGACTTCATCGTGCCGGTCGTGATCGACGGCGATTTCGACGGCAACCCCGCGGGCTACGACGTGGCGTACCGCATGTTCCGGGACTTCAACTTCGTCGGCGCCCCGGACGGTCGGCTCACCTCGTCCGACGCGGACCGCGTGGTCCGCGCGGCGCGCCGGCGGGAGGCCCGGTGAACGAGACGCTCACGGCCCCGCCGGTCGAACGCCAGCTCGACCCGGACAACCCCTGGCCGGGGCTCCAGGCCTTCGAAGAAAACGCGCGCGACTATTTCCACGGTCGCGACGCCGAGGCCGAGGACCTCGTCCGACGAGTGGCCGGCGCACCTCTCACCGTGCTCTTCGGCAAGTCGGGGCTCGGCAAGACTTCGCTCCTGAAGGCCGGCCTGTTCCCACGCCTGCGCGAGAAGCACTTCCTTCCCGTCTACGTGCGCCTCGACATCCGCCGCGACGCGCCCCCGCTCGCCGAGCAGTTGCGCGATGTGCTGCGGACGACCTGCGAGAGCGAACGCGTGGATGCGCCCGCGTTTACGGACGGCGAGACGCTCTGGGAGTACCTCCATCGTTCCGGTCTCGAGCTGTGGAACAGCCGAGAACTACCAGCTGACCCCGGTCCTGGTGGTCGACCAGTTCGAGGAGCAGTTCACGCTCGGCGAGCGCGTGCCGGAGGCCGTCGACCGGTTCCGGATCGACTTCGGCGACCTCATCGAGAACCGCATTCCCACCGCGGTCGCTGCGCTCCTTGAAGCCAAGGCTGCCGAAGTCGAACGGCTCGACCTGCGCGCGATGCCTTACAAGATCATCGTGAGTCTGCGCGAGGACTTCCTGCCCGACCTGGAGGCGTGGCGGCGGGAGATCCCGTCGCTTGGCCGCGTGCGGGTACGCTTGCTGCCGATGCGGCCCGAGCAGGCGCTGTCCGCCGTTTACGACACAGCCCCGCACCTCATGGACGAGGCGACCGCGCGGCAGGTCGTCGCGTTCGTCGCGGCGGCGCAGATGACGGGCGCCGATCCCGGGCCAGCCGACATTGCGTCGAGCGGCGAGATCGAGCCCGCCCTGCTCAGCCTCTTCTGCCGGGGTCTCAACGAGCAGCGCAAGCGCCAGGGCAAGCCGAACTTTGACGCCGCGCTCCTGGTCGGCGCTGGCCAGAGCATCATCTCGGACTACTATGCTTCGTGTGTCGAGAGCCTACCCGACGCGGCGCGCCGCTTCATTGAAACCGATCTCATCACCGAGAAGGGGTTCCGCAACAGCTACGCGAAAGAGGACGCCGTCCCCGGTTGGCTCACACAGGATCAGCTCAACCTCCTCATCCAGCGCCGGCTGCTTCGCGTCGAAGAACGCTACGGGGCGGAGCGGATTGAGCTGACCCACGACTTGCTGACCCGCGCCGTGCGCGAGCACCGCGACCGCCGGCGGGCGGCGGAGCACGCGCACGAGCGCGAGGAAGAGGCCCGGCAGCAGCAAGAGCGCGAGCGCGTCGAATGGGAGGCGCGCCGGCAGCGCGCGCGGACGCCGACTCGTCACCGGTGCAGCGATGGTCTGCATTGCCTTCGCCGTCATCGCGATCTACATGTGGCTGGACGCCCGGGCAGCGCGCGAACGCGGGCTCACTGCGGAACGGAAATCAGTAAGCTCTACAGACCGGGCTCCAAGCGGAGGAGAAAGCCAAGGCCTTAGAGGAAGGCTGAGACGAAAGCAGAGGAAGAGAAGGAGCTCCGCACGACCGCCGAGAATGCCAAGGCCAAAGCCACAGCCGCAGCCGCCGAGGCGGCCAAACAGGCTGGCCTCGCTCTCGTAGGCAAGGTGGCCGCGCAGAGCATCCTTTTCGCTGACCCGAGGGTGAACGTTCCGCTCGATACCGCAGCCCTTCTTGCCATCGCCGGCTATCGACTCCAGCCCAGCGTCGAGGCGCGCCGTGGTCTGCTAGTGTCCATTAGCCGTCTCGCTCAGGTCCGCAAGATTCTCGCTTCGCCGACGGCGCCGAATAGCGTGGCGTTTAGCCCCGACGGAAAGACTATCGTCTCGGCGGGCGACAATGGGATGCTGATCCAATGGGACGTGGAGACGGGCCGGCAGCTGCGCAAGCTGGAAGGCGGCCACGACGCCCGCGCTTGGCCAGTGACGTTCAGTCCCGATGGCGCCATGATCGTTTCGGGAGACGACAGCGGAGCCGTCGTGTTCTGGGACGCCGCATCGGGCAAACTGCTATCGGGCCCCGAGAAACATCATGAGAAGTGGGTGAACCGGATCGTGTTCAGCCCTGACGGCACGACCCTGGTGTCGGCGAGCGACGATGAAACTCTGGTCTTCTGGAATCCCGCAACGAAGAAGCCGGACGGCCCGCCGCTCCGCACGGGCGAAAGCGGGGTCAACGCGGTTGCATTCAGCCCCGACGGCAAGCTGGCTCGCAACCGCGCATGGTAACGGCGCGCTCTTCCTGTGGAACCGAAGCGACCGGCAAAAAGTCGACGACGACTTGGAGATAAATCACGAAAGGTGGTGCGTTCGCCGTGGCGTTCAGCCCAAAAGGCGAGCACATGGTTTCAGGGCACAGCGACGGGACCGTCGCCTTCTGGGACCGGGACGGGGACGGCAAGTTTCGCGCGGCGGCGAAGGCGCGCGAGCACCAGGATTGGGTCTACGACCTGGCGTTCAGCAATGACGGCAGCAAAGCTGGTCTCCGCGAGCAAGGACGGTACGATCGTCGTCTGGGATCCGGAATCGCACAAACGCGTCGGAGACAGGTACTGCGAGCGCATAAGAACGAGGTGCGGAGCGTCATGTTCAGTCGCGACGGAAAATCGTTCGTCTCGGCGAGCTACGACAATTCGCTCATTCTGTGGGATGTCGACGCGCCGGCTTTTTGGGTCACCGTGTGGACGCGCACCCGGAAGCCCTCCGGAGTCTGGCTTTCCGGCCCGACGGCAAGACCATAGTCTCCGGCAGCGCGGACGGAACGCTGAAAATCTGGGATGTGGCGACTCGCAAACCACTCCCGACTGACGCAACCGACGGTAAGCAAGACGAGGTGTTGAGCGTCGCTTTCAGTCCTGACGGGAAGCTGATCGCCTCGGGTCGTAAGAGCGGCGCGTTGAAACTGTCGGACGGCGCCACGCTCACCGTCCTGCGCGAATCGCCGATGGCGCACGAGGGTGGAACACTGACCGTGGCATTCAGTCCCGACGGAAAGACTCTCGTGTCCGGCGGCGAGGACCATAAGCTGAGGTCGTGGAACCCAGGGACGCTCCAGCCGCACCCGGGCGACCCGGCGTCCGGTCACGACGGACCGGTCCGGACCATCGCCTTCAGCCCCGACGGGACGTCGGTCGCCTCCGCGGGCGATGACCTGATCGTGAGGTTCTGGGCGGCACCCGGACTTAAGAGAATCGGAGAGACGCCGCGCAGGCACGACCGCAGTGTTAACTCAGTGGCATTCGATTCTCCCGGCAGGATTCTCGCGTCGGCTAGCGACGACGGTACCATTGTGCTGTGGGACGTCGGCACCCGCCGACCGCTTGGAGAGCCTCTGCGCGGGCATCGCCAGACCAGTTTTCGAACGGCGTTACGAGCTTGTCATTCAGTCGGGACGGGAGAATGCTTGCCTCTGGGGCAGGCGATAAGACTCTCATCCTTTGGGATGTCGAAACGCGCTTACCACTCGACCCCTTGCGCGGCCATACGGATGAGGTGCTGGTATTGGCCTTCAGTCCCGATGGCCGGACGTTGGTATCGGGCGATGACAATGGCGACCTGTTTTTCTGGGACGTGGATCCAGAATCGTGGCTGCGCAAGCTCTGCGCAAAGCTTACCCGCAACCTGAGCCGGAGCGAATGGGACACGTATGTCGGGAAGAACGTCCCTTACCAGGAACAGTGTCGCGGGCTACCCCAATAACGAGCGGGGCCCGTGATGCGATGATCCGGGCCCTTGAACGCCCCGTCTTGTGATCGCCGAGATCGCAATGGCGATGATGTTACTCATTGGCGGTGGTCTACTCATCCACAGTTTCTTAAAGCTCTCGTCGGTCAACCCCCGCCGTTCAGCTCGCGTCCGCCCTCCAGGCCTTAGCCGGGCAAATAAATATTCAAGATCGGACCCCATCATTCGTGGCGCAAGGCCACCATCGGATCCACTTTCGACGCGCGTCGCGCCGGAAGGTACCCCGCCAGCCCGGCCACTGCGATCATCAGCACCGAGGCGCCGGCAATTGTGAGCGGGTCAGCGGCGCTAACGCCGAAAAGCCTGGCCGAGACCAGGCGCGCGGCCGCCAGTGTCACCGGCACTCCGATGGCGAGGCCTGCCATGACCAGCAGCAGACTTTCCTTAAGGACCATCCTCTGCACGCCGGTGCGCGTAGCGCCGAGTGCCAGACGTACTCCGATCTCCCGCGTCCGACGAGCCGCGGTGTAGGACATCACGCCATACAGGCCCAGAGACGCCAGGAGAGCTGCCAGTACACCAAAGAAGCCGGAAAGAGTGGCAATTAGACGCTCCTGTACCAGCACGTCATCGAGTTGATCCTCAATGCTGTTGACGCGGAGCACCGGCAGGTTCGGTGCAACCTTCCGAAGCTCCTCGCGCACCGTGCTCGCGAGGGCCCTTGGGCTGCCTGATGCTCCGTACCGCCAGGCACATGCTCGACAGATGCTGCAGGTCCTGGCGGTACGGAATGTAGAACATCATCCGATTTGGATCGCGCGGCGTGATATGGATTGCGTTGTTCACCACACCTACGATTTCAAGCTCGTTCCCCTTGCTTCCGTAGCCGAAGCCGATGCGCTTTCCGATCGGGCTTTGATCAACGAAGAAACGGCGGGCGAGGGCATCGTTGATGATGACGATGCGCGGCGCGGTCTCTGAGTCCCTGCTGGAGAAATCGCGACCCTGCAGCAGCCGCATTCCCAGAGTCTCGAAGAACCCCGGCATGATAACGTCGGTTTGAGCCATCGCGGTTTCGCCGGCGTCAAGCGCCTCGCCCTGGACTCTGACTGGATAAGGGAAAGAGGGGCTGTCATGGAGCACGCCGCGCACGGACACGCTGGCGCTAACCACTCCGGGAAGCGAGGAGACGCGTTGCTGGGCCGTCTCGAACAGGGCCGCAACTTGAGCGCCGATTTGGCGGTTACTCTGGCGGATCGCGGTCCAGACAAGGAGCACGTGCTCACGATCGAGGCCCAGGTCTTGCGACCTCAGGTTGCGCAAGGTTTGCACAAACAGTCCGGCGCCGATGAGGAGCAGCAGCGAGAGCATGACCTGCCCAGCCACCAGCAGCTTGCCTAGACGGAACCTGCCCGAGGTGCTGTCCTCGCGTGGGATCAAAACCGGCGCAAGCGAAGGCGCACGGCCACTGAATGATGCGCCCTGAAGCGCGGGCGCCAGCCCGAACAGGATCCCCGTAACGAGGCACAGCGCCGCCGTAAACGCAAAGACTCGCACGTCCGGCTGCAGATCGAGAATCAGACGCTGGTCGGTGCGCCAGGCGAGGCCAGAGCTGGCGTACCTGGCCAAAATGCTGGTTCCCCACTGGGCGAACAGCAGCCCCAGCCAGCCCCCCATGCTGGCCAGCAGGACGCTTTCGGTGAGCAGTTGCCGCAGGATCCGCCCTCGCGCCGCGCCGATGGCCAGTCTCACCGCCATCTCTCTCTGACGGGCAGCCGATCGGGCCAGCAGCAGGGTTGCCACGTTAGCGCATGCGATCAACAGAACGAGGCCGACCACAAATGAGAGAATCGCCAGGGGCTGACCGTAGGACTCACGCTGCGGGGAAAACCCCGCCGACGCCGGCACAAGCTCGAAACGCGCGCGTTCGATCCGTTGGCTGACCTGCCGCGTGGGATTCGGTCCAGCCCTCTTTTCTCGCAGGATCTGCTGGTAGAGCACCTGTCCGGGGTTCTGGGCCTGGCGGATCGACACGCCCGGCTTGAGGCGCGCAAGAACGTAATAGCCCATGCCGCCGCCGCGCGGGCGGAGTCCAGGCGGCAACTCTGTCAACACCTGGGCGATCATCGCCACTGGAACCCACACGTCGGCGGGCCTTCCGGTCCAGTCGCCGAAGAAGCCGCGCGGAGTCACGCCCAGAATGGTGTATGCCGTGCCATTCAATGAAAGCGTGCGACCGACGATGTCGGACGCGCGCTGAGAAGAACGCCCAAATCGGCGTTCCCAGTAGCTGTAGCTGATCACCGCCACCGGGTGGCCCCCGGGCACACGATCATCTTCTTCGGTGAAGGTTCTGCCGGCATGCGCGCCGACACCCATCACCGAGAAGTAGTTCCCCGTGACCACTCTTACCTGAAGCTGTGGGTCCGGGTCGCCGATTCGGTCTGGACCCGGTCCCAAATTACCCGTGACGTCGGCTCGCTCGACTGGATAGATCGCCGCCACGCCGGAGAATGCGTCGTGGAGTCCCCGGTACGCCTCGAACCACGAGAAATCGAAACCATAGGGAGCAAGGCCGTCGCCCTGGTAGGTCCTCTTGAACAAGACCAGTTGCTCCGGATTCTGAACTGGAAGCGCTCTCAGCAAGAACGCATCGATCACGCTGAAGATGGCCGTGTTGGCACCGATGCCGAGCGCCAACGAGAGTACCGCTACCGCCGTGAAGCCCGGACTGCGGCGCAGCTGACGAAAGCCGTAGCGGAGATCCTGCACCAGGTCTTCGATGAAACCCACGCGTCGCATGTCGCGGCACTCCTCCTTGCGCTGCTCCAGACCTCCCAGGGCGCGCAGGGCGGCGTGGCGCGCCTCCTCCGGCGTCAGGCCTTTGGCGATATATTCCTGGATCTGCCGCTCGACGTGATACCGCAACTCCTCGTCAAGCTCTTGCTCGACTCGCCCGCGACGGAACAGCGACTTAAACCGCAGCGGCGCCGTGTAGAACCAGCGTTCGGGGCGCATGGCTAAGCGACTCCTCCACCCACCTAGACCTCCTCGAGTTGCACCACATGCGAGATGGCGGAGGAGAGGCGCTGCCAATTGGCAGCTTCTTTCTCGAGCTGCCTCCGGCCGAGCCGCGTCAGCGAATAAAATTTGGCGCGGCGGTTGTTCTCGCTCGCCTTCCACTCGGCAGTGATCCAGCCCTCTTGCTCCAGCTTGTGGAGGGCTGGGTAGAGCGATCCGTCACTGACTTGCAGGACGTCTCCGGACACTTGCTTCAGGCGCTGGCTGATTGCCCAGCCATTGAGCGGCTCCAGCGCCAGAATCTTCAGTAGCAACAGGTCCAAGGTGCCCTGGACCAGGTCAGAAGGTTTGCTCACCGTAGTCTCCAATCGGTTACCGAGAGGAAGGTACACCCGTTCCACTCGGTAAGCAAGAGGAAAGTGGACCGATCGACCCTGACCACCGGGACAATTTGCTCGCTCCGCCGATTCATTCGTGATAGAAATTCATATTCCTAAAAGGAGAACCCATGAGCCTCTTTCTGCTCGGAGGAGTGCTGCTGCTCTTCGTCATCGCCTGCGTCGTGGTCTACAACAAGCTCATTCGACGGCGGAACATGGTGGACCAGGCGTTCAGCACTATCGAGGTGCAGCTCACCCAGCGCTACGACCTGATCCCCAAGCTTGTCGAGACAGTGAAGCAGTACATGGGACACGAGCGCTCACTGCTGGAGCAGATCGTGCGGCTGCGGTCGCAGGCGCTCTCGAGCCGGACGCCGGCGGAGAAGATCGCGGCGGACAACCAGCTCACGCGCGCCATGGGACAGCTCAACGTGACCATGGAGAACTACCCACAGCTGCGGTCGAGCGAGAACTTCGTGCACCTCCAGCGGTCGCTGAACGAGGTCGAGGAGCAGCTCGCGGCCGCGCGCCGTAGCTACAACGCCGCCGTCACGGATTACAACAACGCCGTCCAGACCTTCCCCAGCTCGCTCATCGCCGGCGGAACCGGCTTCGGGCTGCGTCAGACGTTCGTCGCGGACGAGCAGAAACGCGGCGACGTCGACATGAAGAGCCTGTTCCGGACGTGAGCACGACCTTCAGCACCAACGCCGGGCGTCTGAGCCAGCTCGACAAGCAGTCGCAGTTGAAGCTCAAGATCGCCTGCGACTACATCAACGCCGAAGTCGCCAAGGTCCGGCGTCGAATCCTCACGGTCGGCGCCGTGTGCATGGCGCTCGCACTCATCGTCTACAGCGTGATGTGGAATCGCGGCTACACCGACGCACGCTTTCCGATCGGCGGCGCCGTCCTCATCGTCCTGATCTTCGGCGCGCACCAGTGGCGCGGGCTTAACAAGACCTATAAGCGCATCCTGGTCACGCGCGTGGCGGCCGCGCTCGGTCAGGGCATGACCTACAGCGCCGAGTCCCGTTTCACGAAGCAGGACTTCATCGAGATGGACCTCTTCGAGAAGACCGTCGAGAAGTGGCACGCCGAGGACGAGGTGTGCGGCAGGAAAAACGCGGTCACGTATTCGATTCTCGAGGCCAAGGCTACGGCCACCGAGGGGTCGGGGAAGAACCGCCGTACCGTCGTGATCTTCAAGGGCAGCATCGTCCGGCTGGACTTCAACAAGAACTTCCTCGGCCACACCGTCGTGGTTCCCGACAGCGAGAGCAAGATCCTCGGCGGGCTTTTCGGTGAATCGAAGAGCCGGCGCAGGAAGGACATCTGCCGGATGGAGAGCGTCGACTTCGAGAAGCTGTACAGTGTCTACGGCACGGACCAGCAGGAGGCGCGGTATCTCCTGACGCCGAAGATGATGGAGCTGATCATCGAGGCGCAGCGGGTGCTGGGCTCGCACCTCCGGCTCTCCTTCCACGACAACTCCGTGTTCGTGACAATCCCGCAGAGCAGGAACCGGTTCGAGATGGGTGGGATCTTCGGCGCCAGGATCACGGCCGAGATCGCCTGCGGCGAGCTGGCCGAGGTCGTGAGCCTGGCCGAGCGCCTGATCGACACGCTGGAGCTCGAGACCCGGATCTGGTCGCGCGTCTGAGCTGAGGAAAACGAAGCAGCTAAGCCGCGCAAAGTGAAATCAGCCATCCCTTGGCACATGTTGTCCGGACTCTCGAACTCATGACCAAATCCTCGCACTTCGGGTGTAGAATCGGCCCAATCCGGGGACTCTGTCGAGACTTGTAGAAGGAAGCTATCATGGGCGAAGAAATTAGCTTTAAACGGCCTGACGGCGGCAAGTGCTCGGGCTATTATGCCCACCCGGCGGGCGGCGGAAAGTTCCCAGCGATCCTGGTTATTCAGGAATGGTGGGGCCTCGACGATCATATAAAGAGTGTGGTCGATCGCATCGCCGCAGCCGGTTATCGCGCGCTCGCACCGGATCTGTACCGCGGCAAGGTGACGCTGGAAGCGGCGGAGGCAGCGCACCTCATGGCAGCCTTAGACTTCAAGGATGCGGCGACTCAGGACCTGCGTGGCGCGGCCCTGCATCTCACACAGAGCGGTACCCGGGTGGGCGCAGTCGGTTTCTGTCTTGGAGGTGCGCTCACAATCCTTACCGCGATCTTCGTGCCAGAAATCGAGGCCGCATCGTGCTGGTACGGCATTCCGCCGGACGAGGCCGGCGACGTGCGCACTATCCGCATTCCTTTGCAGGGTCACTTCGCGCTGAATGACTATTATTTCACACCCGCCCAAGTCGATGCGCTAGAGGCAAAGCTCAAGGAGGGGAACGTGCGCTACGAATTCTATCGCTATCCGGCAAACCATGCGTTCGGCAACGATTCCTCTCCTTATTACGATCCTGAGTCAGCAAAGCTCGCCTGGCAGCGCACCCTCGATTTCCTGGCAAAACACTGTAAAGAACACAAGCAGGGCACGACACTTGTATGAGTACGAGGACGGCGCCGAGCCGATGACCTCCGATCGACAGCGCCAAATCGAGAAGCTCTATCAGTCAGTCCTCGATCAGCCAGAGGACCGGCGTGTCGCCTTTCTCGAAGCAGCTTGCGCCGCAGATCATGCGCTGCGCGCGGAAGTCGAAACATTGCTGGCTCAGAAACGATCGACTCCGGGATCGCGGGAGGATTTGACCCGGGACGTTACCAGCAAGCTCGCAAAGCCTCCGAAACATCCCTCGGTAGGAACACAGATCGGCGCGTACGTCATTCTCTCTCCGCTTGGCGCAGGCGGCATGGGAGAGGTCTATCGGGCCAGAGACACCAGGCTGGCGCGCCAGGTGGCCATCAAAGTTTTGCCTTCCTCCGTCGTGCACGACCCTGAACGCCTATCCCGGTTTCACCGGGAGGCGCAGATACTGGCGGCATTCAATCACCCAAACATCGCGACCGTTCATGGGTTCGAGGAGTACGGGGACGTGCACTGTCTCGTGATGGAATTAGTCGACGGCCAAACGCTTGCCGAGCGGTTGGCAGCGGGCGCACTCCCGATAGAGGAAGCCTTACAGATCTGCGCCGATATTGCGGAGGCGCTCGATGCGGCACATCGAAGAGGAATTACTCACAGAGACATCAAGCCGGCAAACGTCAAAGTTACGCCCGAGGGCCGTGTCAAGGTTCTGGACTTCGGGCTGGCCAAACCTCTCGGCCCAGGAGGCGATCCATCCAGCACCCAGACGGCGATGACGCAACCCGGAGTAATCCTGGGTACGACGGCTTACATGAGTCCGGAGCAGTTGCGCGGCGATCCGACCGACCAGCGCGCCGATATCTGGTCGTTCGGTTGCCTCCTTTATGAACTGCTGACGGGGCAACGCCCGTTTCCTGGCGCGAGCACCGCCGAGATCATCGCGTCGGTACTGAAGTCGGAGCCGGATTGGGGAGTGCTGCCTTCCAAAACCCCTGCTCGAGTAAGAGACTTGCTGCGCTGGTGCCTTCAAAAAGAGGCAGGGCGCCGCCTGCAATCCATCGCCCGGGCCCGTACTGAGCTTCAGGCGCCTGCGCGAGACACCGATCCCGGGCCGGCTATCGAGGGGCGTCGCGCCGTCGCCTCGCTCGCAGTTCTACCATTCGAGAACTCGAGCGGCGATCCGCAAATGGAATACCTCAGCGATGGGCTCACCGAAAGCATAATCTTCAGCCTCTCGCAGCTGCCCCAACTTCACGTAACCGCGCGCAGCACGGTCTTTCGATACAAAGGCCGCCTGGAAGACGCCCAGACGATCGGCAAGACGCTCGGGGTGGGGGTTGTCGTGACGGGAAGAGTAGTGCAACGCAGCGACATCCTGCTCGTCAGTGCCGAACTCATCGATGTCGAAAATGGCTGGCAGTTGTGGGGAGCGCAGTACAGGCGAAAGTCCGAGGACATCTTCGCGACCGAAGAAGAGATCGCCAAGGAGATCTTGGAAAAACTGCGTATGAAGCTTACCCCGGAGAAGCAGAGCGTCTTAGCCAGACGTCAAACGGATAACGTGCAGGCATATCACAGTTATCTTAAGGGACGGTTTTATTGGGCAAAGAGGACCGAGGAGGCATTACATAAGGCGCTTCAGTATTTCCGCCAGGCCATAGAGGCCGACCCCATGTATTCACTGGCTTACGCGGGACTCGCCGAGGGGTATGTACCTATGGCGATCTATTGCCATCTTCCTCCGAAAGACGCATTCCCAAAAGCACGCGCTGCCGCTTACAAAGCGATCGAAATCGATCCAGACTTACCCGAGGCGCGCACAGTCCTGGGAGCTTTAAAGGTCTTCTATGATTGGGACTTGACCGGCGCGGAACAGGAGTTGCGGGCATCCCTGGCGCTAGATCCAAACTATCCCAGGGCACGGCAAACGCTCTCCGATGTCTTGATCCTGACAGGACAAGTCGAGCAAGGTATAGCTGAAATATATCAAGCCCTGGAGCTCGATCCTCTCTCGTTGCACATCAACGCCGGGGTGGTGATGTCCTACCATTTTGGCCATCTCTATGAGCAGGCGATTGAGCATGGCCGGAGAGCAATCGATCTGGATCCGACCTTCTTCCCAACACGCTTTTTTCTCGGCCTGGCCTACCAGGAAAGCGGGCTCTTCACCAATGCGGTATCCGAGCTCGAACAGGCTAGAATCCTTTCCAACAACAGCACGCTCGTGACCGCTGCTTTAGGCGGCGTCTTTGCCGCAGCAGGACAGAAGGATCAGGCGCAACACATACTCGATCAATTAGAGCAAGCGGTTCACGCAAAGTATGTTCCTCAAACCTTGGTCGCCGCAATTCATGCTGGCCTGGGCGACACGGATCGGGCGATCTGCTGCCTGGCAAAAGCTCACGACGAGCGCTGTTCCTGGTTTTTGCGGGCGGTGACCGTGGATCCACGATTCGACAACTTGCGCGCCACCGCTCGCTTCCAGGAACTCGCACGGCAAGTGGTTTGCCCGGGCTGACTTAATCAATTTGAAGTGCGAAAGCAGCACCGGCAACCCTGATGATCATCACTAGGTTCACTGCCGCGCCCCGGCTTTCCTTAGGGCTCGCGCAGAAATAACTTCACATTCTGGCGCGAGAGTCGGTAGTCAATCATGGACCGGTTTCTGTTCGTTAAGCACGCGAAGGATCGCGCCCCTTCGGGCTGCGGCCCGCAGACCCGCTGGCTTTGTTGCTCGCTCCTCACGTACCGCACCGGGTACGCATCGTCGCTCGCGCCTCGCCAGCGGGCCTGGGGGCCTGCAGCAGAATGCGAACTTATTTCTGCGCGAACCCTTAGTAACCCGTTGGACGGCCGGCGGGCGGGCTTTTGTGTCCTGGATTCCGTCTTCTGTAATCTTTCGGTACGTCCTTGAGACCAGTGAAGGCGAGCACCGAGCAGGTTCGAGCGTTCTGGATGAAGCGCCAGGGACTCGACCCGCCGATCGAGGGAAGCGTCGCCGATGTCCTGCGCAGCTCTGGATGGATTTATTCGCCCGGCTCGACCAGCCCCTATCTCGCGATCCGGGCACGAATGCCGAAATGCGGCCGCAGCGATGTGGACCGCGCCGTATTCGACGACGAGAGCATCGTCGACGTTCCTACCATGCGCGCCAGCATGCTGGTTCCCGCCGAAGACCGTTCGCTGGCCATCCAGTTTGTCAGCGATTCTTATCGGGCCCGTTTCAAGAAGGTCAGCCTGGCCTGCAGGCTGGAAGAGCGCGAGCTGGCGGATCTGGCCCGGGCCATCACGACCATACTAAAAGCCGGGCCTCGGACCTCGGACGAACTGCGCGAGAACCTGCCGCCCCATCTCGTGCGTAGCCTGGGACCGGAAGGGAGACCATTCGGAGAGAGCTCGCTGTTGAGCTTTGTTCTTCGACACCTCTGGGCGGAAGGGGCCGTCCACCGATTCCCGTCGAACCGACAGCTTGATTCGAGCCGCCATTCCTACCGACTGCCGGCGAAGAGGTCTCAACTACAACCCTCCGCCGCAGACGCTATGCGCGAGATGGCACGCCGGTTTTTTCGCTGGGCGGCGCCGGCCACCCTGAAAGAATTTGCCTGGTGGGCCGGCTCCAGCCAGAAAGATGGGCGCGCCGGCATGGAAGGACTCAAGCTCAAGCCGGTTTCGGTGACCGGTTGGGCCGACGAGGCCTGGATCGAGGAAGAGCAATTGGATTCGCTTGTCCGGCAAAGCGCCGTTCTCCACGAGCGCCGCTGCATCTTTCTCCCTTTCCGCGACAATTATTTATACTTCCGGCGCGGCCTCGCGCCCTTCCTCGGAGCCCGGGCGCAGAAACGTAAAGTGCTCGACTCGCACAACAGGGAGGTCGCACTGGGCGAGCTCGACAGCCTGCACCATAATGCCATCGTCCTACAGGGGCGGCTCCTGGGCCTTTGGGAGTATGATCCGGAGGAAGAACGGGTGGTATGGTCAACGCTTGAAGACATGCCCGCCGCGAACAGGAAAACGCTCGCCAACGCGATCGAGGAATTGGAAGACTTTATCCGCGCGCAGCTGGGCGACGTGCGGCTCTACTCGATTGACACCGGCGCCAAGCGCCGCGATCGCATCAACTCCGTAAAATCCGCATGATCCGTGGCAAAGAAACCAGAAGGTCACAGCGTCACGGATTCACTTCGGCAGCTTCTTTGATGTCTGCACGGCCCGACAGGGTTGGCGCGGCGGTTCGTTGGGCAGGTATCGCCGCCATTCGTCGGCCGTGAGCTCGACGGTCAGCCGGGCACAGGCGGCCTCGATCAGATCCTCCGGGTGCCACAGCCACACCCGCGCGGTCCCGTTGCTTTCTCCAGTCACGAAGTGGCGTCCATCAGGACTGAAGGCGACAGCTGTGACAGGCTCATTCAGCGTCACCCGGGCTACTTCTCTTTGTCCTTCCGGTTCCCAGACGCGCGCCGTGCGGTCTTCGTGGCTCGCGGTCGCCAGGTACTTCGCATCCGGACTGAAGGCCACAGCACTTACCTGTCCCTCCTGTTTGAAGGAGGCGCGTGACTCCCCCCGGCTCAGGTCCCAGACCGTCACTACCCAGACTCGGGCCTGGTGGTCACGCCGGCTTGCAGCCAGGTACCGACCATCCGCGCTGAAGCTTGCAGGGCCGTCGCCGAGGCCCCCGAGGAAGCGGACTTCCCGGCAAGTCGCTCCCTCTCGGAGATGCGCGACCCTCGCGACGTCTCTCGTCAGCAGGAACTTGCCGTCCGGGCTGAATACAAGATCACGAACGTAGTCCTGATCCTGGAAGGATGAGACTCGGTTCCCGCTTGCGACCTCCCGAACCGTTACAGTGCCCGTCCGTGTCTGCACGCCGGCGCTCGAAATTGCCAGGTGGCGTCCATCCGGACTGAACACAACGGAAGCGAGGCCTCGCGTTCTCAGGTGAGGCAGTTCGCGTCCGTCGCTCAGTTGCCATACCTGCACAGTGCTCTCTTCACTCGCCGGCTGGCCTGGTCTTATCACCGTTGCCAGGAGCTTGTTATCGGGGCTGAACGTTACATCGAACGAGCTGTTGTAGGGATACTCTATGCGCTGCACCTCGCGTGCCGCCGTGACATCCCAGACCCGGGCGACTCTCGTGGTCCGATCGACAGCCTTCGTCACCAGATATCGCCCATCGAGACTGAATGATTCAACGGCAACACTCCCGGCCTTCCTCATTTCATCGATTGCCGGTGTGTACACGCGATAGGACACTCCGCGCGCTGCCTCCTGTCTGCGAATCTCGTCCCAGTCTCGAACGCCTGCATGGTTCAGGCGAGCGATCACACGTTCGCTCGTCACCTCGCGAACCTCAACGGTATTGTCACGATCTTCCGCAATACCTCCCTTCAGAACCAGCGCTATGAATCGCCCGTCGGGACTCAAGGCCAGCGCCCGCGCGTCCTCGCCATGCTCCAGTCGATGGACCCTGCCGGCGGCCGCGTCCCACCACTCGAGCGCCTCGTCCTGGCCGACAGTGGCCAGGTATGCGCCGCGTGAGCCAAATGCGAGAGACGTTGTGAAGTCCCGGTACTTCTGCGGCATGCCTTGGGCGGGGGTCGTCGCTTCCCATAGACGCGCGGTTCCGTCGGCGCTCGCAGTCGCCAGATACCGCCCGTCCGGACTGAACGTCGCGGCTCGGACACTCTCGCCATGAACCATGCGAGCCACCTCGCGATAGCTCGTCATGTCCCAGACTCGCCCGGTATGATCGGCGCTCGCACTCGCCAGATGTCTGCCGTCCGGGCTGAATAAGACCGCCAGGACGCCGGCCCCATGTTGCAGAATCGCCAGTTCCTTCCCATCCTCGACCTGCCAGATGCGCACGGCTCTGTCGGCGCTGTTTGCCGTCGCCAGCAGCCGCTCGTCCGGGCTGAAGGCAGCGATTGGCGCCTGGCCGGGATGGTGCAGCTCGACAACGGAATCGCCGCTGTCCGCCTTCCATACGTTGGTTCGGCCCATCGCGGTTGAGGTTGCCAGGTAGCGTCCCGCGGGGCTGAAGACGAGCGCTCTGGCGGCGCCTTGGTGCCGAAGGGTTCTGACAAATTTGCCCGTCGTCGCTTCCCAAATTTGAACAACTTCCCGACGGGCGGCGGCGAGGTATTTGCCGGGAGGGTCGAACGCCACTGCGGCGATCTCACCTGAGAGGTCGGCTCCCTCGGTGGTCATGCTCGTCACCGGCCGGCCGCTTGCCACGTCCCAGACCCTTACGGTCTTGTCCTCGCCGGTCGCCAGATACTTGCCATCCGGGCTGAAAGCAATGGCGCCGACCGGCCGTTTGTGCTCGAGTGGGGGAATGTGCAACCCTCCGGTTGACACGCGCCAGAGGCGCACTTTGAGATCCCGTGTCGCGGCCGCAAACAACTCCCAATTCGGGCTGAGCGTGGCGGCATAGACCGGGCCGTAGGCCTCATGGTATTCCACTCGTGAGGCGACCGGTTCGCGGCTGCCGACATCCCACATCTGCACGGCGCGGATCCTGCCCGTCGTCGCCAGTCGCTTCCCGTCCCGACTGAACGCGACGGCGTTCACCTCATCGTTATGTTTGAATGCGGCGATCTGGCGCGGCAGCAGATCCAGTCCCTGTCGCAGCGCCTGATCGGTTTCAGCAGACGGGAACTTACGAATGGCTTCGATGCCCAGGAGCACGCTGCGGGGCAGCAGTTCAGGCCTCTGCGCTCTGGCCAGATTCGCCTCTACGGCCAGCAGGCGGGCCTCGGCAATTTCAGTCTGCTGCTCCGTCAGGCGCTGCTGACGCTCCGCCTTCGCCGCATTCTCCCGCGCCTGCGCCGCGTGAAGGTCGCTCTGGCGAGCATTTTCGTTCGCTCGCTCCGCATTCTCCCGGGCAAGTTGCTCCTGTTCCTTTGCTTTCCTGGCTGCTGCCTCCGCCTCCGTCTGGGCTGTCCGTGCCTCCTGCTTTGCGGTAGACGCTGTCTTCCTCTGCTGCGTGGCATAGATGCTCACGCCGATTGCGGCGAGCAGCAGCACCACCGCGCCCAGGGAGAGCCCGCGGACGCGCTGATTACGTCGCGTGAACGTATAGGAGTTCCGGATCAGCCGGATGACAGCTTCCGAGGGACGTCCGTCAGTCCGTGCCTCCTCTGCTTCCGGGGCGCGGTGCAATCCCGTCAGCTCCGACCATTGAACTCGATCGAAGGCCCCGTCGATGTTGATGGGGAGGATAGGTCGATGCGACCGGAAACGACTGGGCTGCGCGAACCGCTGGACTTCTTCTTGCACCATCGGCGAGGCGGCTGCACCGGCCGTGCCTACGAGAACGAGGACGGAGCTCCGCCTCAGGGCCCGAAGCACCGGTCTGGAGAGTTCCGTTGCGGCCGAAGCTCCCCACTGGTCGAGAAAGCATGAGAACCCGATTCCGGGCCGGGACAGCTCATTCGCCAGAGCGGCGGCATACTTGGCACCGTCTCTTCGTGAATAGGAAATGAAGACGTCATCGCCAAACAGGAATCGGGCAAACATCGTCAACCGCTAGCGGGTGCGTCTTATGACTTCGATTTGGTGGCTTTCCCTTCGAAGCTCGGCGTCCAAGTCGTGCCTTCTGTAGAGCTGTCGCACTTTATATGCAGCGATGTTCCACCATTAACGAGCGTCAACGTGCAGCGTTCTTGTATCGATTTTCCGCTCAGGTTCGTCCTTCCATTGACGTTCCACGTGTTACCGCTCACCGTCATCGTCCCCGATTCGGTCGATCCCACATTGTCGAAGGCCGCATACGTGTACACTTTTGGGACCGAATCGTAACCTATGATCTCCAGACCCTTCATCTCGCCCCAGGGCACTTTGCCCTCGAAACGGCGCTCGATGAAGAATCCTCCGGGCAGCCATTGAATTGTTTCGGTGCCGGTAACTTTGCCGCCTTTCCCCATTGGACCGGACTTCGCCTCTCCATCGAAAGTCCAGTTCCCGATAAAAGCTGCGAGCTTCTGGTGCTCCGGTCCTGGCTTGGGTGCCTGCGGTGCTTGCGCCAAAACGAGAACCGCGCATACCACTATCAGTGTCGATACCACCACGGTTCGTTTCATCCGGTCTCGCCTTTGCGCAAAGAAAGCTGTTCATGGTCCGCAGTCTAACTCAAAACCGTCCAGGGAAGCCGGGTTAGAATTTGATCCGTCCGGTTAACATGTCTTTGAACATCACCCAATCACCCATGAGACTATAGAGCGGGAAGGTGAAGCTTGCGGGCCGGTTCTTCTCAAAGAATGCGTGGCCGATCCAGGCGAATCCGTATCCGATTACGGGCAGCGCCGCCAGTGCTCCCCAGATTTGGGTTACGACTGCGTAGACCACCGTTGCCAGGACCAGGGTGGTGCCGATGAAATGCAGTCGCCTGCACGTCCGGTTACTGTGTTCGGCGAGATAGAAGGGATAGAACTGCTGGAAATTTTTGAAGTCTCGTCTAGTCATGGAATGGCGTGTGAATAAAGGTTCCATCCATCGGAAGCTTCGGTAGAATATGGCTCTGCCTGTCCGCCGGTCAAGATACACTCGCACAGGTTAACCACGGGGCTTGGTGATTCCAGCATTTCTCATTTACGGTAACGTAGCTGGAGTGCGGTGGAGCTTGGCCATCCCGTACCCGCGGCAGCAAGCTGCCGCAGGCCCGTAGGGCCGACAGTGCGGCCGGTAAGGCCGGGGAAATCGGGTCTCACAACCCTGAGCGCCGAAGGTGCGACACGGTCGGAGTGCCGGTCCTTCGGACCTCGGACTCCGGGTCTCCCAGTCCCCCGCCCTTACGGGCGGGGCTATTCACTGCCGGGCCTTCGGCCCTGGATAACGGCACTCGGATGCTTCTGTGGCTGCGAAATGTCCAAACTCCAGGCGCAGCAAGCTGCCGCAGCACAAGGCGCAAGCAAGCTTGCGCACTCCAAAGGCGCGCTCGTGGAGCGCTTGTTTTGCAGTGGCGACAGCTCGCCAATTGCTTCTGAGGAGAGAATTGTCTCATGCGTGAACTCAAGTATTACGTGGCCTGTACGGTCGATCGGTTTATTTCCCGTGAGGACGGCTCGTTCGATTTTTTCCTCACTGAAGGCGAGCACTTCGCGTATTTGATTGATTCCTTTCCCGAGACCTTTCCGGCTCACCTGCGCGACGCCCTGGGTGTCCGTGCCGAGAACAAGTGGTTTGATGCCGTTCTGATGGGACGCAGGACGTACGAGGTTGGACTGAAGATCGGTGTGACCAACCCTTACCCGCACCTGAAGCAGTATGTCTTTTCGCGCACTCTGAACGAGAGCCCCGATCAGAATGTTGAACTCGTCTCGGGAGACGCCCTCGCGCTGGTCAAAAGCTTGAAGAAGCAGCCGGGGAAGGACGTCTGGCTTTGCGGCGGCGGCGATCTGGCCGCCGTCCTTTTTCCGGAGATCAACGAGATCATCCTGAAGGTGAATCCGGTTCTCCTCGGCTCCGGCATTCCACTGTTTTCCGGTGTGATCCAGCCGACTGGTTTGGAACTTACTGACAGCAGAATTTTCAACAACGGGTTCATGCTGCTGCGTTATCGCGTGAAGCATTAAAATAAACCTCGGGTTTGCCCGTCGCAGTGGGAATGGCGACCGGATTCCAGGGGAGGCCGGCAAGTCAGATGCCGCGTTGGCTGATCAGTCGCCCCACCGTCACCTTCATTGCGTGTGCTTACGCCATTTCCTGGATCGGGGGGATCGCGGCAACCTCGTTCCTGAGGACGAGGCTGGCTTCAGCCGGTGCCGTCGGACCCTACATCGCCGGGGCCGTGGTGACCTGGGGTCCGGCTCTTGCAGCGCTTATTGTCGCCGGGGCGGTCAATGGCGCTAGTGGCCGCCAGGCGCTGCTTGCCCGACTGGCTCCGCGTTCTCCGTTTCCTCTCTGGTACGTCGCGTTGCCCCTGGCGGCAACGCTCGCAACCATGGGAAGTCTCGTGGCGGCGGGAATCGCACCAAAGGCAGTATGGAGGATCGTAGCCGAATCGTGGCCGCTGCTGGCGGCGCACCTTGCACTTCAATTCTCCTTCGTCGGCGTGGGTGAAGAGCTGGGTTGGCGCGGTTGGCTGTTGCCCCGCCTTTCCCGCCGCTATTCCCTGGGATGGGCGACGACCCTCACCTTTGCCGCCTGGGCAGTGTGGCACCTCCCGAAGTTCGCATTCCTGGGGCCACGCTACGCCGGTCCTGCCGTCGCGGTACTTGGCGCCGGCTCCGTGATATTCACTCTGCTCTGGGTGCGGGCACGGGGAAGCGTTCTACCAGTAGCGTTTGCCCACGCTGCGATAAATGCCCCCTTCTACTTCGTTGAGCAGGTTTCCGCGCGTGTGGCAGGGCTGACGCCGGAGGCGCTGCTCGATGCGTGGGCATGGTTCGGAGCGACTGCGGTTTTGGTGGCAGTGCCGCTCGTGATGATGACGCGCTCGGTCTGGGCCCGCAGCTTCCACCAAGATATAGAGTTTTCTTGTTTCTTAGTGTTTCTTTGTGTCTTCGCGTCCTGGTGGTATTTGTGTCGCAGCCCGGGTTGCTTAGCGCTTGGCCGGGCGGATGGCAATGAGAGAAATCTGCTCAAGGGTCGAATAGCGCCCCTCCTCGTCCGGCTTTCGATCGGCGGGTTCCAACTGCTGAACGGTCGTTCGGGTCGGTGGCGTAGCCTTGGCAAAGTACTTCGCGTAAACCTTGTTCATGGCGTCAAAGTCGGAGATGTTGTCCAGGTAGACATTGGTGGCGACAACCTGGCTGAACTCCATGTCGGCTTCCTCGAGATTGTCGAGCAGGTTTCGCATTGTCTGTCGAAGCTGGTGGTCGACTGTCGCAGCGAAGATCCCGCCGTTCTGTCCCGGGATGAATCCGCTCTTGGCGGAGCAATAGAGCGTGTCGCCCGCAAACACGCAAGGGCTCGCCGTGGCGCTGGGAGCCATGTTCTTCGGCCGAACGGCTTTGCGCCGGCTCAGGTCGCGCACGGCCACGCCTGTGAACTCGATCTGCGAGTCTTCCGGCAGACTCGAAACGCGGATCGTCGCCCGCGCCGGGGTGTTGCCGAACTCGAACCGCTTGGCGTAGAGCGTGTTCATGACGTTTGACGGAATCTTGCCCGTCAAGTAGGGATTCACAAACACCATGTGAGCCATGGTAAGGCCGGCGGCTTCACAAACAGCCTTCATGCCGTTCAAAGCGAGGTCCACCTGGGCCGCGGGATCGTCCGGGGACCTTTCCTGTCGCCAGGTCGCGCCCTCGCATCCCCGAAACAAACAGTCGATCGTGAGTCAAGATGCCGGCCGATACGGGTTCGCCGGGATTGTAGCCCGCCAACTGTACGACCTTCTTGTTCGCAAGGTTGCGAACGGCTACTGCGGTAATCTCGACCACATTCGCCGCAGGAAGCTTCGCGACTCCCAGAGTGGCACGCGCCGGCGGCGCCTGGGGGAAGTAGGTCGCGTAGACGCGGTTCATTTCCGCGAACTTTCCGATGTCGGTCAGGTACACGTGCATGTAAACGACATGCTCCATGGTCAGACCGTCCGCCTCGACGATCGCTTTCACGTTTTCCATCGTCTGCCGCACGTGATCTTCGAAGGCAGTGGGCATGCTGCCGTCCGCCCGGCGCGCGCCTTGACCTGAAACGTACAGGTAATCATCGGTGCTCAGGCCCGGTGTGTAAGGACCGACGGGCGGCGGCCCCGACTTCGGGGTAACGGGGCGAACCTGCGCCATGAGCGCCAGTTGAAACAGCGCGGGCGCTGTGACCATCAAGAGAAGTCTCATGTTTTTCCTTGCTCCTATGTTGCCTCGAAAAGACCCTCCAACCGCGGGAGTATCCTCATTCTATATTCTTTCACCGTTGCGATCACGCCTTCGAGTGAGGCGACAGGCTCCCGGGACTGCGGCCTGCCGCGCATGTGCATGAAAACACCGTAGACCAGCAGGATACCAAACAGCAGGTAGATAAGAGAATTGGCGCTGATGCAAGCGCTCATACCGAAGTGTTGCGAGGCCGCAGCAATGGCGACCGGGGCTGTACTTCCGCCTATCCAGCCGACCGCATTCATCAATCCAACGGCGGTAGCGCGCCGTTCGGGCCGGACCACGTCGTGAAGCGACGCCCAGATATTGGCGTCATAAATGCCCTTGAAGTAGCCGAAACCGGCCATCGCCGCAATTAACAAGGGGACCGAAAGGGTCCAGCCCGTCAGAAAGATGAAGGGAACTCCGGCCAGGAGACCCAGGGCCTGGGTCATCATCCTCCCTCCTTTATATTGCCGGACCAGGCGATCGGCCAGGATGCCGCCGCTGATGACGCCCAGGATCGAAGCTGTTTGAAGATAGGCCGTGCCACTGAACCCCGACATCGAGAGACTCATGCCGAACTTGCGGAAGAGAAACGAGGGCATCCAGGTGAGGAAAATCATCGCGACGAAATTAGCTCCAACAAAGACCGTCATGAGAATGCGCACCATCGGATGTCCGAAGACTTCAGTGATCGATCGCCATAAACCAGAGTTCCCGGCGGCGATCGCCGATCGGGCCTCTGCCATTATCTCGGGGACCTGAGACTTGCTCCGTTGGGGCTCGCGGAGCATCCAGAGCAAGACAATCCCGAGCAGGATGCCCGCGGCGCCAAACAGGTAAAAGCTGGAGCGCCATCCGTAGTACTGACCAAGCACGCCGGCGAGAGTTCCTCCCAGCACGGTGCCGACATAGACGCTCGATTGATGAATGGACATGGCGCGAGACCGCGTGTCTCGCCCGTGGTAGTCGCTGATGAGTGACATGGAGGCAGGGAAGTAGAAGGCTTCGCCGAGCCCTTCCAGCGCCCGGAAGATCACGAGGTGCAGGTAATTGGTGGAGGCGGCCGTGGCAATGGTAATAAGAGACCAGAAAATGAGGCCGCCTATGATCAGCGTTTTTCTCTTGAATCGATCGCCGACGATGCCGGCAAGAGGCGCAGCCGCCGCATATACCCACATGAAGGCGGCCCCTACTATGCCAAGCTCGACATCGGTCAACCCCATCTCCGCCTTCAATAGCGGAAATACCGAGAAAATGCCCTGCCGGTCCGCATAGTTAAACAGGCAGACAAACCAGAGCAGTGCAATAACCACCCATTTGTAGCGGGATTCTGTCACACGCACCTTTATGCTTCCGTCGCACTGCCCCAAGAGACTGGAACAGCCGTCCGATCGCAAACAAGGACCCGCCACAGATTTCACGGGCTCTCATTAATCTCAATCCGTGTAATCCGTGGCTTCCGTTTGTTGACGAGCGCGCCCTAAAGCAGGCTCTCGACTCGCAGCGCGCAGCCGCGAGCGGCCTCGCATTATGCCTCAAGATTGAGCCGATGCGCGTGCACAATCAGCCTCACCAAATGATGATGAGGTTATGCTATCGTCTGGGCAGCCCAGGACAGTTGCCCCTGATTTGCGGGAGTCTTTATGCCGGATAAGAAAGGAATTTTCACCAAGGAGACCTTTGTCTTCTTCCGTGATCTCGAACGAAACAACCGGAAGGAGTGGATGCATGAAAACCGGGATCGATATGAAGACTTCGTTGTGGCGCCGTTTCGCCGTTTGCTCGAAGAACTGACTCCGGCGGTTCACAAGCTGAACCCGGCGTTCGATACCGGTGGTCGGACAGGCCAGAATTTTTCCCGGATCAACCGTGATATCCGATTCGCCAAGGACAAGTCGCCCTACCGGGCGCAAATGTACCTGATGTTTTCCGAGCCGGCGCCCAAGGGGAGCGAGGCAGGCCAGTTTTACGTCGGGGTCACATCGGCGGTGGTGACCGCAGGCTTTCGTATCTTTGGTGAGCGAAAAAAGGGGCCGCTGGCAGAGGTGGCGCGGCCACGCGCTTGTGAAAATTCTCGTTGGCTCGCGGCTCAGGCTAAGAAGCTGGGCCGCGCCTACGAAAGCTATTGGCACCTGACGGAAAAGAAAGAGTGGAACAAGCGGGAGGGCTGGCCGTTGACCTCGGACGAATGGGAGAAACTGCAGGCGTGGATTGTACGGAAGAAGATGAAGCCGGCGGACGCGACCAAGGCCGACTTCGTCAGGACGGTGGAGAAAGTGTTCAAAGATCTGATACCCCTGTGGCGCATGACTTCGGCAACGGAATGGAAGGCCTAGGCCGCAAGCAAACTCTGAACCTTAGAGGTAGCCGACCTGATTGTTTGATATGTGCCGCGCCTTCGGCGCTCCTATAACCGGTAATTCAATCCCGGCCGTAAGAGATTGTCTCGAAAAGCTCGGCTCTCCCCGGTAGATTCGCTCGGACTGTCTTCCGAGTACCCTGTGGCGATGGGCCATCAGGCCCGTCGCAAATAACTTAATCGGTATGACTTCAGCCGAAGAAGGTCATTTGTGCGCGCAGGTAGCCGGACGGGCTTCGATAGCCCGTCGGCACATGTATTGGCAGGTTTTTGAGACAGTCTCGTGAGGCCGGGACAACAGCAAACGCAGACCCTGAGCGCCGAAGGCGCGGCACTACTTGGTTCAGAGCAAACTTGCGCACTCCAAAGAGCCTGTCGCAATACGCGACCGTGTTCTTGCGCCGTGTCGTCGCAGCGCAAGAATCCGATTGAAATTCTTCCTTTCTTCGCGCCATTCGCCTAGGATCATCTCGCCACGGATTACAGGGATTTGCTCAGGTGCGTACCTTACTGTACTTTGTTCTTTCAGTCGCGCTCGCGGCGGCGCAACAACAGCGGCCGGAGTCGTACCAGCCGACCGAGGCGGAGCTGCGCCAGGTCCAATCCAAATCAGCCGAGCTGGATGACGCCCTGAAGAAGCTCGAGCGGGATCCGCTGTACGCCGAGGTCGCGATCTACCGCAAAGCCGCAGAATTCATAGTTCGCCATCCCGAGGAGTTCATTACCCGGGAGTTCGTGACTAACACGCTCGCCATCCTCGATAAAGGCATCGTCCGGGCCAAAGAACTCCAGGCCGGCTCTCCTTCCTGGACCAGGAGCAAGGGGCGCCTGGTGCGGGCCTTTGTATCCGCCGTCGACGGGAGCGTGCAACCGTACGGCCTGATCATTCCAGATTCTTACTCCAGCCAGCCGATCCGGCTCGATGTATGGCTGCATGGGATGAACCGGAATCTTAACGAAGTCTTGTTCATCACTCAGCACGAGTCGGCCGCACCGGTCCCGCCGGAGCAAAGCTATATCCAGCTCGACGTCTACGGGCGCAGCAACAATTCTTACCGCTGGGCGGGAGAGACAGATGTGTTCGAGGCGATCCAGTCGGTTCGGGAGCGCTACAAGATCGATCCGAGGCGCATCACGATACGCGGCTTTTCGATGGGGGGCGCCGGCGCATGGCACCTCGGGCTGCACCACCCGGACCGCTGGGCCGCGTTCGAGGCAGGCGCCGGTTACACGGAGACGAAGATCTACGCAAAAAAGTCCAGCCTGCCCGCGTACCAGGAAGCCGCCCTGCACTACTACGACGCCGTCGACTACAGCCTGAACGGAACCAATCTACCCTTTGTCGCATACGGCGGCGAAATCGATGCGCAGCTTCAGGCGTCGCTGAATATCAAGGAGCAGCTGGTCAAGGAAGGTATCAACCTCGCCGATATCCGCGCCCTGTTCCTGGTCGGGCCGCAGACCGGTCATAGCTGGCACCGCGCGTCGAAGAAAGAATCGGATCACTTTATCGACCAAGTGTTGGCCAAAGGACTTACTCCTCCGCCCCGCATCCGGTTTGTTACCTACACAACCCGATTCAATCGCTGTTTCTGGATCACGGTCGAAGGGTTGGAAAAACACTACCAGCGGGCCGAGGTAGACAGCACCCGGGAAGCGAGTCGCACAACGGTAGCCACCAAGAACGTCGCTCGAATCAGAATTGACGGAAGCGGCCCTGTCACACTGGACGGCCAGGATTTTCCAGGCGCGGGCGTGTTCAATAAGGCCAACGGAAAGTGGGTGGCGGCTGCGTCGCTCAAGGGACTTCACAAGCGCCATGCATTGCAGGGACCGATCGATGATGCCTTCATGGAATCCTTCCTCTGCGTCCGACCGACCGGCAAAGGAACCGCGGCGACCGAGTACGCCGTCCAGGAACTCAACAGCTTTTACCAGAGCATTTGCCAAGTGGCTGCGCGGCGACCCGCGCGTTAAAGACGATCGCGCGATTTCTCCGGCGGATATTGCCGAGCACAACCTGATCCTCTTCGGCGATCCCTGGAGCAACAGCGTTATCGCAAGAGTGATCGGCAAACTGCCGGTCAAGTGGACCAAGGAAGAGATAACCGTCGGAGGGCAAACGTTCTCCACCAACAGCCATGTTCCTGCGTTGATCTATCCTAATCCGCTGAATCCGAACCGCTATGTCGTGATCAACAGCGGCCACACCTTCAGTGATTCCGACTGGCGAGGAACCAACGCCAACCTCTATCCTCACCTGGGAGACTACGCCGTGATGGCTCTCGCCACGCGCGAGGCCGTGTTTTCGGGCTTCTTCGATGAGCGTTGGAAATAGAATCCGAAAATAATTCGTGGTCAGGAGACAAAGATGCTAATCACGAAAACGAAACTACGAGTCCTGCTGATCGCCGCCTGCATGAGTCTGTATGCAATGATATGGGCTGCAGGCCAGGCATCCAATACCAAGGCTTTTGTGGGCGCGCGCATCATTGACGGCACCGGCAAGGCCCCAATGGAAAAAGCGAACCTGCTCGTGCGAGACGGGCGCATCGACGCGATCGGGTCCGTGAAAGTCCCTGCCGGCGTCGAGCAGATCGATGTTAGCGGCAAGACCATCATCCCCGGACTGATCAACACCCATGGCCACGTGAACGACATCAGCCAGCTCGGCCTTTACGCCCGCTACGGCGTCACGTCCGTGTTCAGCCTGGGCGGCGATCGGGAGGTCGAGTTCCGAGACCAGAGCCGAAATGAACAGCAGACGCCGGCACTGACGCGCGCGCGGCTCTTTATTGCCGGACCGATCCCGGTCTCGAAGACGCCTGAGGAGGCGCGCAAGGCGGTGGCTGCCCTTGCCGCGTCAAAGACCGACATCGTCAAGATCCGCGTCGATGACAACCTCGGCGCTGGCGTAGCAATGTCTCCGGAAGTCTATGGGGCGATCATTGACGAGGCGCACAAGAAGGGTATGCGGGTCGCAGTCCACATCGTCAAGCTGGCGGACGCGAAGGGAGTGCTGCGCGCCGGCGCCGACATCATTGCCCATAGCGTCCGCGACCAGGAGATCGACGACGAAACGATCGCGCTGCTCAAGAAGAACAATGCCTTCTATACCCCGACATTCTTGCGTGAGGTTTCCACATTCGTCTACGGCGAGGCTCCGTCGTTCCTGAGCGATCCGTTCCTCCTGAAGGATGCAAACAAGGCCGAGTTGACCAAGGCCCAGGAACCGCAGTTCCAGGAAGCCATGCGCGGCAACAAGGCCGCCAACTGGTACAAGGAGCATCTTCCGGTCGCAATGCGAAACATGAAGAAGGTACACGATGCCGGAGTGCCTGTGGCGATGGGGACGGACACCGGACCGCCCTACCGCTTCCAGGGGTACTTCGAGCACCTCGAGCTCGAATACATGACCAGGGCGGGAATGACACCGATGCAGACACTGGTTTCCGCGACAGGGACGGCAGCGCGCTGCCTGAAGATGGACGATCGGCTGGGCACGCTGGCAGCGGGGAAGTGGGGCGACTTCCTGGTGCTGAGCGCCAATCCGCTCGATGATATCAAGAACACTCGAAAGATTGACTCGGTATGGATCGCCGGCAACCGCGTTCCCGCCAAGTAAGGAATTGCGATGATTTTTCTCCTTGTGACAGATGCATCCTGACCGCGCGAGCAGCCGTCGCCCGTGCACGAAAACACGGGAATAAAACCTCTACTTATAAGACTGAAGCCTTTGCTACGTTCATTAGAACACGCGCTGAAGCGGCGGGAACGTTGCGCACCCTGACAGCTTCTATTCCCCTCGTAGCTCCAGGAGATAGAGTACCAGGGATCTTAACAGTCTGGCTTTGAAGCGTCTTTCCGCTCGACGATTCATAGGTGAAGCGGATCTCAATGTCGGAATACGAAACTTGGGCAGTGTTCTTCAGGATGAAAGAGTGGACTGCAGTCCGGGAGGCGGGGTCAAGCCGCCAGGTTTCTTTCGAGATGCGAATGTAACTTTCCGGATACTGTCGGTAATAATCCTGGATCTGAGCCTCAGGAGATTTCTTCTTCCAAGTCTTTGCCTGGTCGATTGGGAGAGGACGAACTCGTGTTGCCCATTTGTACCCCACAAGCAGAATTGCACATAACAACAGCACCGCTTCAAAGATCAGAAGGGGCCTCGGTGCCTTCACCCGCATGACGGCTCCTGCACTGAATCCACTATACAAGTATGCATTCCCAGCCGCAGACGCCGTCGAAGGACTCGACTGATGTCTCGGGTGAGAACGGATGTGGTCCTTCATGTACTCAGGGTGTGCGCATCAGCACGAGGGGCGTTCGCCTTCGACCTGGACCGCAGGTAGAGCCAGGCGCTAATCACTCCGAGGCCGGCGCCGCTCAGCATGAGGAGCAGCGGCTTCTGCATCGGCGCGTGCCGCAGCCGCGCGAGATGCACGCCGGTCAGTCCGGCGAAGCCGAGCACGGCGGCCACTGTCAGCGCAAACGTGAGGGCGCCAGGTTCCGATGATTTAGCGACTGGTGGATAGACGCCAAAACCGGGCAGCAGTGTCTTCCATTGGTCGTAGTGCCAGCACAGCAGATACAGAGACGCCAGCGTCATAAGACCAGTGACCACTGCCGTCCCTTCGAAATCGACTGCAACGGTAATAACAAAGATATTCAGAATGACCGGGAAGTAGAGCACCGCCCCCAGAGCGGATGTGGAGGGATGGAGCAGCAGCAGCGCGGCGAACAGCTGTGCGACGCCGACGAAGCGGTAAAACACCTCCGCCTGAAAAAACGCATCGAAGAAGTAGCCCACGGGGTCCGTGGTGGGAAGCGTGGTGAAACGATGGCCGATGACCTTCGTGAATCCTGACGGCAGGAACGCCAGACCCAGCAATGCGCGCGTTCCGGCCGTGAAGAGCACGAGCCAGCGATTGGTCACCGCCCGCGCGTGTAGCCGATCCAAAAAGGTCTCAAGCCGCATCTCGTCGCTGCTCTCCGGATTTCATCCCAACGACTACCGCTAAGGAATCCCGGCAGGTCGACCGCTGATCCGCGCGCAGCGTGTCGATCTTGGCGGACCAGATTAGCCACGTTTTTGCCTTGCAGCCGACTAAAATGGCGTCCCGAACTTCCGAGTTGTTTTTTAACTTCCGACGCCCTTTCGAGTCCCCTCGCGTCGTTGACTGACATTTTACACCCCTGGATCACTGGCGCTTTGGTAGAATCGCGCACGCAACTTCTTCGCCCGTCGCGCGACTCGCTGAAACGGAACCAGTTTGGCGGCACGTTAGGAGGTCCCATTTCAAAGGATAAGCTATTCTTCTTTGCCCCTAACAGGGTACACACCTGCGGAGGGACCACTCGTGAACCGGCGTGAGTTCGTTGGCTTGTCCCTGGGAGCCGCATTCCAACTCTCCAGGCCTAATTCGCAGATCGAGCATGCACGCGAGGCCGCCCTCGCCGTTCTCAAGCCCAGCCGCCGGGAACTGGAGCACGGGCTAGCATTACACGCCGACGCGCTCGTGATAGATTCCTACGGTTTTTCCCCTCGGGCTGCGCCGGATCCGGATGCCTTCGCTCGGGCGATTGCTGCCGGCGCCTCGCCGAGTGAGTTGGATGATCTCCTGGAAGAGATGCGCGTGGCCGGCTGCGTCACCAGCGCCGCGGAGCGAACCGAGTACATGGACGCCTGGAAAGCGGCCGGAGTAACCTGCGTCCAGGAAAGCGCGGGCGAGGAGGGCCAGGACCCGATGCGCCTCATCAAGCGTATGGCCCGCTTCACCTACGTTACCGACAGGTTGCGCGATTTCGTCTACAAGGCCGTCACGCCCGATGACATTGTCCTCGCCAAGAAGCAGAACCGGCGCTGCCTTTACTTTACGGGAAACGGCGTGCCGCTCGCCCAGCGCTGGGCGTCGGTCGAAGACGAACTGAGCCATATTCGTGTCCTTTTTCAGCTTGGCATGCGCATGCTCCACGTCACCTATAACCGCCGTAACATGCTGGGCGACGGCTGCGCCGAGCCTGCAAATGGCGGGCTGAGCGACTTCGGTCGCGCGGCCATCGCCGAAATGAACCGGGTAGGTATCATCGTCGATGTCGCCCATTCCGGCTGGCGGACCAGCCTGGAAGCTGCCAGGACGTCACGGCGTCCGATCGTGGCCAGCCACTCAGCCGCAGCCGCTGTTCACAACCATATTCGCGGGAAGCCCGACGAGGTCATCCGAGCAATCGCCGACACCGGCGGTTACGTAGGCATTTGCTGTATTCCGCAATTTCTCGGGCGCACCAGCGACGTCAATGCCATGCTCGACCACATCGACCACATTGTGAAACGGTTCGGCGCCGACCACGTGGCCATCGGCACCGATATTGCGCACAATTCCAGTTACGCGGAAATGACACGTACGAAAATGCCTAAACGCCCGCCGGCACGCACCCGCTTTGAATATTTCTGGCCGCCAGGCGCTCTGGAGGGGACCGGCCACGCAAGTTGTCCTGGACCAACTGGCCGATGTTCACGGTCGGCCTGGTCGCCCGCGGCCACTCCGACGATGCTATCCGGAAGATGCTTGGCGAAAATGTGCTCCGCGTTGCCCGCAGGGCGTTGGACGGCATCGTATAACGGGCCGCTCCTTTCTATTTCAGAGAGAAGACCCACAGAACATACATGTACGGTCCCGGCGTAACAAACCGAAGGACCCCTATCCTCTCGCCCCGCAGGTAGAAATAATCACGATTGGGAGTGGAGCGTCTGCCCGCCGGGCGCCTGCAAGCTGCATGCAAGCGATCAATTGAAATGTCCTGAAATCGTCGTGAGACAGAGCGCCGCCGAGGCGGCGCTCTCTTCACACTCGCGGGGCTCCGTCAGGGCGCTGGCCGGAAGAAATTGTCGAACACGTGTTTGGCGACCTTGCCCGGCGATCCGGTTTGCCGTCGAGGAGGTTAGAATCGAGCCGGGCGTCGGGTTGGTCATGACGGCCTGGTCGAGCCGACACTGCAGCCGCCGAATAGTTGTAGTCCTCGTATTGCCACATCCCTCCGATCAGCGACCAGAGTCGAACGTATAGGCTGCTCCCGTTCGTCGGGAGCCCGGAGACGGTCACCGAGAGACTCGCCACCTGAGAGCCAGGATAGATTTCGGTTCCACCTTGCGAAGTCCCCACTGTGAGCCAGTACGCAGACACCCCCAGGCCTGAGGTCCAGGCAAAGGTCACGGTAGAGGACGTGAGGGTGGAGCCGGGAGTTGGACTCGTCATCTGGGCGCGAGCGTTGGTCGTGGTGTAGGTAGCCGTAAAGGTGGTGTTGGTAGCAGGAGTGGCAATGGCGTGGGCGGTCGCCCCCCCATCGGACCAGGAGGCGAAAGTCCATGTCGTGCCGTTGATGTTTTGCGGCGAACCGGCGTCGAGATTTCGCGTCAGTCCGGCCACGCCAACGAAGGACTGCGGCGTCGTGACGGGCTGGCCGTCGAGCTTGATCTGCAATCCAGACGGGACGGTTGCCAGGCTCACAGTCGAGACCCGCGGGAGAATGTCCCGGAACGAGCTGTGGGTCAGGCCAGCCGAATCCTGGACCGTGAGGTGAATGCGGTACCAGACATTGGGACTGGTCTCGCCGCTGGTTGGAATCACAAAAGAGCCTGTCTGGGACCCTGATGTCGGCAACACGAAAGGATGGAAGTGTTCGTCATGATGAAGGTCCACGCGCCAGGTGAAGGCCGAAGGTGGAAGGTTACCGTCCTCGGAATCCGTACCGAGGCCGGCGTAGCCGATGCTGTTACCGGCCGCATACGTGGTACCGGCTGCCGGTTGCGTGATGCTGCCAGTCGGGGGAGTGTTGCCTGTCACGCTAAGAACGGCCTCGTTGCTCGTGGCGCTTCCATAGGAGTTGCTCACTACACAGCGGAATGAGGCGCCATTATCCGAGAACTGGGCCGCCGCGATGGTATAGCTGGATGAACTGGCGCCAGAAATGTTGTTACCGTTCCGGTGCCACTGGAAGTCGAGGGGAGGGGCGCCTGAAGCGGTCACCGAGAATGTTGCTGGTTGGCCGACCGAGACGGTCTGATTCGCAGGGTGGGTTGTGATGCTGGGCGTGGGATTGTCCGCATAGTCGATTCTGAAGATACTCCCCGAGCCGAAAGCCACGTAGTACAAACTGCCATCGGGCCCTACCTCGAGGTCCACCGGGTGTGAAATGCCGGTGGCAAACTCGACGACGGAACCGTTACTTGGGTCAAAGCGATTGATCCAGCCGTTGCAGTAGTCCATGAAGAAGTAATCGCCGATATACTCGGCTGGAAAGGTCGGGGTCGAAGGATTGTAGAAGGCTCCACCGGTTATGGCGCAGCCCGTAGTGCCGCTGAGTCCATGCAAATAAGAGAGGATTGGGGTACTGTACTGCGGTTCATTCGTGTGACCTTCCGTATCGGGCCAGCCATAGTTCGATGCCGCGATACCATCGTTGATCTCCTCCGAGGTCTCCTGTCCTACGTCGTTGATGAACATCCGTCCAGTGCCGGGCTGGAATGCGAAGGAAGAGGGATTGCGAAGACCCAGGGCCCAGATGGCCCGATTATTTCCCGTGGCCGAGTAGTAAAAGGGATTGTCCGCAGGAATAGTGCCGTCCGGATTCAAACGGAGTATTTTCCCGAGGAGATTACTCAGCGTCTGGGCATTGGGCCCAAAGGCATTCTCGCCCACACCGGCATAGAGCATTCCATCGGGACCAAAATGAAGGGCTCCGCCGTTATGGATTGTGGCGTCGCTCAGGTCGTCCAACTCCAGGATCACGACTTCGCTGCCCGGCACTGCCACATCGCCGTCGGCAGTGAACCGGCTGATCCGGTTGTGGATCGCCGGTGAGGTCGCAGTGTAGTAGACGTAGACATACTGGTTGAACGTGAAATTGGGGTGAAATGCGACCCCAAGCAAACCACGCTCGCCGGAAGAGCTCCCCGCAACGTCCACGAACGGCGTGGACAGCAGGGTCCCGTTCTTGATAACCCGAAGACTTCCCCATTGTTCGCAAATGAAGATCCGTCCGTCAGGAGTCAAAGCCACTGCGGTCGGATTGAAGAGACCGGTTGCGATCTGAGTTTCGGGAAAACCCAGTCGGAAGGCTGGCGGCATTCAACGCAGGGGCGCTCAGCAACACTAACTACCATGAGATTTACGTACCGATTCATAAGGCCTCTTTTCCGCAGTGCAGTCTGTGACCCACGCGCTCTCGCGTGTGGTCGCCTACACTGGTTCAACCACACAAGCGGAAAAGAGCGCACGAATCGGTCACGGGATAGGAATCCCTGAGACGGCGGTTCTCGACCAACGTTCACAGCAGACTCAGAGATCAGTTCGCCGGACAACGTCAGGCGTTTCTTAACCGGGGGACTTCACTTCAGCGGAGGACTCCTGCAATAAAATGTGCTGGCAGCTTAGGCCATCTGTTCCACAGAAATCAAGAACTCCGAAATGCTTGGACGCAACTCGACAGACAAAAACCTATCCTGCCGCTTCAAAACGGCGATACGGTCAGAGTGACGAAGACCGGAAAGAAGTCGCCGCTGTGGTCGTCGAGGCTCTGATGCGCCCGCACGCCCGTGATGGTCCAGGTCCCTATTTCGATGCCGCTTGCGATCGTATGCGCTGCCGACGGTCCTTGCTGCCAGTCGAGGGCGACTTCGTCGACTGAGCTGCCCGGGCGGCGGAACCGGACATCGAAATAAGAGTTGGCCCGTGAGATTCGTACCAGAGAACCTGGCGGTGAACGATTCACCGAGCCGGACGGTCGTGGGATCGAAGGTCAGCGCAGAAACTGACACAGGGGTGTATGCAAACACACCGCCGCCGCCGGTTCCGGCGTATACCGTGCTCGTCAATGGGTCAATGGCCAGGGTGGTCACCCAGAGCGACGTCAGCCCCGAGTTCATCGCACTCCAGTTGGCTCCCGCGTCCGTGCTCCGGAAGACGCCTCTTCCTGGGAAATTCGTTCCGTACATCATCCTGCTGTTCTGAGGGTCAATTGCCAGTTCGTCAAGACCCAGGTCATTCGGCAGCCCGGCAGGGTTCACCGCCACCCAGAATCCACCCCCATCGGTGCTCTTGAACAGGTTGCGGTAGATCAGCTCCCCGGGCGGGGGACTAGCGAAGGACGTCACGTTCAAAGTTGTATAGAGCGTGCCCGGATGCTGCGGGTCGATAACGAGCGAGGAAACAGTGCACCTGTCCGGCAGCCCGGATCTGGCCGGACTGAAATTCATACCGCCATCCGTACTCTTGAATATCGGAAATTCTGAGTGGCCGGCCAACGCGTAGATCGTCCTTGGGTTTTGCGGATCAATCGCCAGGGTGTAAATCGTAGCGTGTGTTAGCCCGTACGGGTCCGGGGTATTCACCCGGTCCCAGCTGGTTCCCCCATGGTGCTCTTGAATACCCACCCGAAGCCGGCAGCGGTGTAGTAGAGTGTCCTCGGATCTTGCGGATCAATAGCCAGCGCCTCGGGGGGGCCCAGAGGCAGCGGCAGCCCGGCCCAGCTCGCTCCTCCATCCGCGCTCTTGAACACCCCGCCACGACTCTTCGCGTACACAGCACCCGGCGCCGCCAATACAATGCGTATCGCGGGACCAATCGGCGGCACCCTATGTATCAACGGAGTCCGGAGCCCACCAACTCCAGCTCGCTCCCGCATCCGTGCTCTTCGCCAGCCCCCCCTCAAATAGTTCCCGCGTATATGGTACTAGGGAACTCGGATCGATCGCCAGGCTGAAAACAGTCGTGGCGACCAGCCCTGAGTTCACCGGACTCCAGCTTGTTCCCCCGTCGGTGCTCTTGAAGACCCCGCCACGGGTGCCGGCGTATACCGTGCCCGTGTTTTGTGGATCAATCGCCACGTTGTTGGGGAAAAGCTCCTCGGGCGCCAAGTTCACCGCACTCCAGCTTGCTCCCCCATCCGTAGTCTTGAACAGGCCACGCGTATTGTTGAACAGGCCAAGGCCGATCGCCGTATAGAGCGTGTTCGTGTTCCGCGGGTCAATCGCCAGGACGATTGGAGCCCAAGTGGGGGTGGGCAGCCCGGAGTTCACCTCCGTCCAACTGGTTCCTCGATCCGGGCTCTTCAGGACAGTGACACTACAGTCCTCATTTGAACCCAGGCAAGCAGACGTATAGAGTGTGTTCGGGTGTTGTGGATCGACTACAACCGCGAACACGCCATACGCAATCGCCTCGATTGCCGGGACGGGCGTCCAGCTCATACCTCCGTCCGTGCTCTTGGATAATCCCCCACGTCCATTGTAGTCAAGTTGTACTGCTGCGTATAATGTCCTGGGGTCTTGTGGATCTATCGCCAGGGAAGAGACGTAGCCCTGCCGACCGAGGATCGCCGCGCGCCAGCTCTGGCTCCCGTCCGTGCTCTTGAATATTCCACTACGAACGCCTTGCTCATTCCAGCGCAGGCTTGCGTATAGTGTCCTCGGGTTTTGTGGATCTATCACCAGGGAATCAACGAAACCGTGGTCAGGCAGCCCGGAGCTCATTGCCTCCCAAACCGCCCCTCCATCACGGCTCTTGAAGATGCCGCCCTCCCAGGTCCCCGCATATATCGTGCGGGTGTTTTGCGGATCGAAAACCATGCAACGGACACCGAACGTCGTGAAGGTTATCGCCTTCCAGCGTGCTCCCCCATCTGTGCTCTTGAACAGGCTGTCCGTGCCAGCGGCGTATAGGGTCCTCGAATCCTGCGGGTCAACCCCTAGAACGTGAAAGTCTCCACCCTCCGGTCCCAGGCTTGTCCATGTGTTGATCGCCGCCCGGAGCGTTCCCACACCTGTCGCCTGAATGGCGACTATGGCCATTACCGTCAGCCCGATAACTCGTCGAATCAACATTTCCCTCTCCTTGTCCGGATCACGAGCCCCAGACCTTACCGCTTGCTTTTCATGTCTCGTCTCAAGACTCCGAAATGCTTGGACGCAGCTCGACAGACGAAACCCATCCTGCTCGCCGCTTCAAAACGGCGATACCGTCAGAGTCGCGAAGACCGGAAAGAAGTCGCCGCTATGGTCGGCGAGGCTCTGATGCGCACGCACCCCCGTGATGGTCCAGGTCCCTGATGCGAGCCCGCTCGCGATCGTATGCGGGGCCGACGTTCCTTGCTGCCAATCGAAGGCGACTTCGTCGACCGAGCTGCCCGGGCGGCGGAACCGGACATCGAAATAGGTGTTGGCCGTGAGATTCGCACCGGAGAACCTGGCGGTGAACGATCCTCCGAGCCTGACTGTGTTGGGATCGAAGGTCACGTACAAAGGCGGAGTGAAGATCTCTGCGCTGCCGTCGGCGTAAGAGCCAGGGAAGCCCGGCGTCACCCACACAAGCCCTCCAGCGATCAAGACCGTGCCATCGGGAAGCCGCGTGGCTGTGTAATTTTGTTGACGGCCCCTGGTCATGTTCCCTGTAGGCGAGAACGTGCCGGCCACAGGATCGTAGATCTCGGCCGTAAACCGGTTGTCTCTATAATCGGAGCCAGCGATCAGGACTGTTCCGTCAGCGTGCAGAGTCGCTGTAGGGAAAAGCCGCGACCCGGTCATGTTCCCGGTCGCAGTGAATGTTCCTGTCGAGGGATCGTACAGTGCTGCGCGGTTCGAATCGGCTCTTCCGCGCCCAACGTAACCAAAACCTTGCCGTTCGTGAGCAACGTAGCCGTGTTCGCACCCAAGTGTGGATCCAACCCGCCCGTCCGGCTGAAGGTGCCGGTGTCGGGATCATAGAGTTCGGCCATGATGCCCTCGTCGGCTGTCCCACCGCTGATCAATACCTTGCCGTTATTGAGCAGGGTCCCCTTGCCCCGGAACACGGGCCTGGTCATGTCGCCGGTACGGCGTGAAGGTTCCCGTGAAGGGATCGTAGAACTCCGCAGTTGGCGAGAATCCGATTAGAGATAGCCGCCGGTGATCAAGACCTTGCCGTCTATTGAGTAGTGTTGCAGACATGACTGTAGCCTTGGCCGTGGTCATCAAACCCGTGACTGGTGAAGGTCCCGGTGGAAGGATCGTAAAGCTCTGCGCTGGCCAGCGTACAGTTGCAATTCTGAAAGCCAAGCAGAGTTGCCGCCAACGATCAAAACACTGCCATTGGGAAGCAGTGTTGCGGTGTGAAATGAGCGTGGCGTGGTCATGTCCCCCGCAGGTGTGAACATCCCGGTTGAAGGATCGTAGAGCTCTGCGCTGGCCAGAGCCAGCGGGAATTCAGAGATGCCGCCGGCAAACAAGACCTTGCCGTTGGGAAGCAGTGTGGCGGTATGACCCCAGCGAGGCGTGGTCAGGTTGCCCGTGGGCGTGAACGTGCCAGGAGTCTGGGCACTCGTTTCTGGCGCTTCAATTCTTGCGACCGAGTACACTGGCGGCCGGACTGACTAGCGTGACAAGAAGGCAAAAACACAAGAAAAGACACCGGATCGTCTGCCAAAACATGGAGACCTCCTCCTTCCAATGAGTCCTGCATGGTTACAGCCCGACTTCTTTGCTCGAGCGTCCAAACAGCACAGCGCACGGGGATCATCCTGAAATCGTCGGGGAGCAGAGCGCCGCCCCGAGGCGGCGCTCTCTTCACACTCGCGTGGCTCCGTCAGGGCGTTGGCCGGAAGAAATTGTCGAACACGTGTTTGGCGACCTTGCGGCCGATCTGGCCGCCGTGGCGCATCGAATGCCGCCAGTGCAGGCCGGCCCAGACGCGCGCGTCGTCGATCTCACGCATGATTCGGTTCATGTCCCTATAGGTCCGCTCAGTCTGAACCAGCTGCGGAAAGATGGCTTTGCTGGCGGTCAGGGTCCAGGTTACTTTGTTCGTGCCAAAGAACCTCGCGATCGAGTCAGTAAAGGCCGTAGATGAATAGGAGTGGGCCGAAGGGTACTCCGGGTGGTTCACCGTGAGCAGCGGAACCCACGTGGGGTCGGGATCGGTGTCCGGATTGTCGTCGTCGTCGGCTTGGGGGATCGCCGTTCGCGGTCCGCCAATGCCGGTAGAAATACTTGGTCTCGAAACCGGCAATATTGGCGTCGGCCGCTGCGGTGTAGACAAGGGCGAAGAACCGAGCCGTGTCGCGAACGTTCAGTCCGTGGCTGACGGCCAGATCGATAAAGCCCCGGTGCACGTCCACCGCCCCCCAGAAATAGGCGATGTCGGTCTGCTCGGCGGTGCGGAAGGTACTGTTGAAGCGCCCGTAGTCACGAGTCTCGATGAAGTCCTCGGTGTAGGCGTTCGAGGTCAGCGGGTTGGGACCGTCGGGGCGGAAGCGGCTCGGGTTTCTGAAGGTAAAGGGAGTGATCTGGCCTATGTTGACTCCGACCGGCTGAGTGCCGCAGCCGCCGTCCGGCTCGAACTCGCCGGCCGGCGGTGGGTTCGAGCTGCACTGGTAGAGAACTACGTTACTCAACCCGTCGTTGGCGCGGACAGCGAGTATGACGGTAGCCGCAATCTGGCCCACCTGGATGCCGTCGCTCTTGGCAGGCCCGTCCGCAATGGCTGCCATGTAGGTGCCGTACTGTGTATCAAGGTACAGAACCTGCGAGGGGTCGACGCGCGCGCGGGCCGTGAGGTAGGCCGCGGTGGCGACTGCCGCGCGGACATTGGCACCAGGCGGCCCCGAGATCGCCGCCCCGTAGGGCTCGAAGCCGCCCGGATCGCGATGGCTGCGTCATACATGGCGAGATGAATAGTGGCCCGGAGTACGATCTGGATTGCCGGCGGCTTCAGGGGGATTGTTCACCGCCGGTTGAACGATCGCCGCCCAGTCGGTGACGACGTTCTGCCCGTACGCGCACGAGCAGAACAGAAAAAGCATCGTAGCAAACATCTTCTTCATGTTTTCTCCTTAAGTAGAATTGGGGAAGTGGAATTGGGCTTCGGGCGCGTGTGCCGTCGGGCGAAGACAGAGCTCAGAGTTGAGAGCCGACTACAGCCACCGGCGCCAGAATCGCTTCAGGCAACGACCACCGTGACCTTCCTGTCGCGTTGCCTCAACCGTGTAAACGAAAACGGGAAGGAAAAACTACAATGGCCCTGAAGATTTTCTTGAGGAGCGATGACCGAGGTCGTTTCTACAGAAATCACTCGTTTGTTGAAGGCATGGAGCGCCGACGATACCGCCCTCGAAAGTGCGTACGACGAGCTGCGCCGGCTGGCGCGGCGCTACATGCGCAACGAACGGGCAGGCAACACGGCTACAGACCACGGCTCTCGTCAATGAGGTCTACCTTCGGCTGGTCGATGTGAAGAACGTCGGCTGGCTGGACCGCGTTCATTTCTTCGCAGTCGCGGCGCAGATGATGCGGCGGATCCTGGTGGACGCAGCTCGTGTGCGCGAGTCCGCCAAGCACGGAGGCCGGGCTGCGTTTGCGGAGCACTCCACGGCTGTCGATCTGGACCAGATCGCCGACGTGTCGTCCGCGCGGGACCGCGAGTTGGTCGCCATCGATGAGGCGCTCGGCATGCTGGCGCAGATGGATCCGCGGAAGGCGCGGGTCGTCGAGTTGCGCTTCAAACCCACGCCACTTCGCTTCGCAGCTTCAGCACTCGCCGGCTTCGTGAAGGTAAGGCTCACGTGCGTCGGGCTCGCGCTCCTGAGCCGCGTCCTGAAACTCGTCGATTATCTGCCGGCGTTGCTGGTTCAAAGGCTCAACGCGTCAGATCCATCATCACGATATCGGAATTCTCTCGGTGCCGGTCGAACACGATCTGCTTGCCATCAGGCGCTACATCAAAGCTCTGGATCACGAAACCCGGCTTCAAGTCCGTCAGCTGGCGCTCCTGTCCGGTTTCCAGGTCCAGCCAGAAAAAATTCCGTGAGCGTACATTCCCATCTTTAATGAATATGAGTGCCTTACCGTCAGACACAAAGCGATAGGGAGTGGCCATGGTATAAGTTGACCCGGATATCGGGCATGGGAACCGGCACCTTATCCGGCGTAATGGCCTTCACTAAGAACGTTCCCCCTTGCAGCGGTTCGGAATAGATAATGAAGCGGCCGTCTGGGGACCAGAGCGGGTTGTAGGAAGGAGTGTCCAGCAAGCGAACCGAAGGGCCACCATCCACCGGAACCTTGAACACTCGCGTGCCTTCTTTTTGGTTAGCCGCGACGGTGATCCACTTCCCATCCGGAGACCAGGCAGCAGAGCCTCGCACATCCAAGAATTCCGCTAAAGCCCGGATATTCGTGCCATCGGCGTTCATGACGGAGAGGCGCGTCTGGCCCTGCTTCCGGTATGAAAAACAGATCTGGCTGCCGTCGGGCGAGATGGCCGGCGGGGCCACTACGCCTGCCTCGCTGCCTTTCCACAATTCCCTGGCGGCATCCTTTTCCAGCTTCCACAACCCATCGCCACCGCCCCTGGAGGAAAGGAAGAGGAGATAGTCAGAAGCGAGGCGTGGAGCGAGAGCACGGGTATTGGGAACCGCGAACGCGGCTGACCGCCGCCTCTGTCTGGATGTGATCCGACACAGGGACAGTCCACAGGCTGGCGCTGGGAATGGCAACAGAGGCGATCAGCCGGCGCGGGCGCGTGGTGCTGACCGCGACCGATAGATAGTGTTCCGTGATTCCGGAACTCACTCGGTGCGGGATGCGGCGCTCCACATCCAGGCTGTACAACCACTGTCCGGAGCCATCTTCGGCCGTGGCCGAGTAAATCAAAGTGCGCGCATCGAGCCAGGCCGGGGAGACGATCCGCGCGTTGTGGTAGGTAATCCGTTCGGGTTGGGAGGGCATCCCGCTTGCGGCAACCGGGATTCGCCAGATATCCATCTCATCGGTGGTCGGAGAGCCTCTCACGAAGTAAATGAAGCGGCTGTCCGGGGACCAGGTGAGATAGTGGCAGTGGCCTTCCGGCTTTTCGGCAAAAACCCGTCTGGGGTTGCTTCCGGTCCGGTCGGCGATGAAGATCGGGTCGCCGCCTAAAGTGTGGTAGACAATCTTGCTCCCATCGGGCGACCAATCAGGTTCCATCGCGCCGGCCAGAAAGGGATAAGGATCGCCGCCCAGGGCCGTCGCCAGCCATGTTGCATATGGCCCCGCCGCGCTTCCCTTCTGTGAACCAGACTTTCGCCCCCTCGCCGGAGAAACCAACTCTGCGGATCAGGGGTGCCAGGGAATAGTGAGGGAAACCGGCCCTTGGTAATGTTGACGAAATCGTCGCTGCCAATCTGGCTGACCCACGCATCAAACTGCCCGTCGCGGTCGGAGAGAAACGTGATGAACTTTCCGTCCGGCGAGATCGCCGCGTCCATCTCGTCCCCCTCGAAATCGGTCAGCCGTTCGATCCTCGCGCCGTCGAGCGGGTTCTGCCAGAAATAATCGCTTTCCCGGAGCCACAAGATGACCAGCCCGATCAGGAGGAGCGGCGGCCGTAGCGCCTGCCACGATTCCCCAGCGGCGCCAGCGAGATCTCTCCGGGGCTTGGACCGGAGACGTCCTGGGGGTCTTCAGCCGTTGGGCCTGTCTCTCGTCCACGGTCCCCTCTTCCGTGGCGAGCGCCTCATCCGGTTCCTCCACTACCTTCCGCTGCAGCCGCTGCAGCTCCACACCCAATTCCGCTGCGCTTCCGCATCGTGCGTCGGGACCCTTCTCCAGGCATCTGCTGACGACGCGCTCCAGCTCCGGCGGCACGTCCGGTCTGGCTTGTGACAGGGGAACAGGATTGCTCGTCAACAAGGCCGTAACCACATCACTCAGCGTTGCGCCTTCAAACGGCCTGTGCCCGGCGAGCATTTCATACAGCATCACGCCGAGTGAGAAGATGTCGCTGCGCGCATCAATCTTCTGTCCGCACGCCTGTTCCGGCGACATATAATTGACCGTCCCCATCACCCCGCCTGGTTGCGTGCTCAGCGGGGCTGTGGCCGGCGCTCGCGAATCGGCCTCTGACGCTGAGCTGGCCGCGGGCCTCTCGGTGAGCTTGGCCACACCAAAGTCGAGGACTTTGACCAACCCGTCAGGCCGCAACATGACGTTTTCGGGCTTGATGTCGCGGTGTATGATCCCGGCTTCGTGCGCCGCTGCCAAAGCGCTTGCGACTTGTATGGCCACTGCGAGCGTCTCCCCGACGCTCATGGTCGCGCTAGTCATCCGCTCGCGCAGGGTCACACCGCCGACGAACTCAGTGGCGATGAAGTGGAGGCTATCGGTTTGCCCGATCTCGTAGATGGTCAGAATGTTCGGATGATTGAGGGCGGACGCCGCTCGTGCTTCCTGTTTGAATCGCCCCACGCGATCTGGATCAGAGATGAACTCAGCCGGCAGAAGCTTGATTGCAACCTTGCGGTCAAGCCGTGTGTCAGTGGCGAGGTAGACCTCGCCCATCCCGCCTCGCCCCAAACGTGAAAGAATCTGGTAGTGATTGAACCTGCTGCCGATCAAAGAGGGAGCCTGTTCCTCGGCCAGGAACTCTGCCGCCAACTCATCCGGCAGCTTCTCGATGAAGCGCTGCGCTGGCTCATCATAAGCGAGCAGCGACTCGACCTCCTGCCTCAGGGCCTGGTCACCATCGGAGGCCTGGTCCAGAAAGGCCGCGCGCGCGTCGGGCGCTCGCTCCAACGCGGCGTGATAGAGTTGTTCGATTTGTTGCCACCGTTCGGGCTTCATCCTGCTTACAGGTTCAAGTCCGCCCAATTGATGACGAGGGGGATGAGGCGGATAGATTCTTTGTCCGTGACTTCTTTGCGATTTGCGAAGAAGTTCCGTAGATCATTGGCTCTCCACTTGACGCTCGTCACTCGTCACTGCGTTGAGAGTTCGCGTAGCAGCCAGGTCTTGGCCAAACGCCAGTCGCGCAGCACAGTCTCAGACGAGACTTTCAAAACCTTGGCCGTCTCCTCTACGCTCAACCCGCCAAAGTATCTAAGCTCCACGACCTGACTTTTTCTCCGGTCAAAGGCCGCCAGACTCTGTAGCGCGTCATCGAGCGCCACTAGCTCCCCAGACCTTTGTCTTGAGACGACCGCCGCTTCGTCAAGCGAGACCGCGGATGCTTCACCTCCACGCTTGGCTGCGTGACGGGTTCGCGCGTAGTCAACCAGGATCTGCCGCATTGCCTGAGCAGCTACTGCGAAGAAATGAGCGCGATTTTGCCAGCGCGCTTCTTTCTGATCTACCAATCGCAGGTATGCCTCATGGATAAGGGCCGTGGTCTGCAGCGTATGGTCAGGTTTCTGACGGTCCATATGGCGCTTAGCGATCCGCCGTAGTTCCTCATAAACCAGGGGCATCAGCTGGTCGCGAGCGGCTTGATCTCCTTTGCTCCAGGCGAGAAGTAATCGTGTTACTTCATGCGGCGCTGGTGTCGTCATTCCAGATCATTTTCCCTTTTGGCGTGCCGCCTATTATATCACCTTGAATCTGACCCGGCACCGTCACCGGGCCCTTGATAGGGTAATTGAGTTCGGCTCCCCCTCACTCTTAACCGGTCAGGCGGATCTCCCGGCTCTACCTTACACGCAAGTGTCGCGCCTTGTGCGCTCAGGGTTTGCGTTTGCTTCGTCCCGATCTAAGGCCGGTAGTAAGCCACGAACTCCAGGGCATGCTTTGGAGTGCGTAAGCTTGCTGCCGCACCCGCGAAATGACCAATCTCCAGGCGCGGGTCTGACTCGCGCCATTCGGGCCGGCGGCGGATTGCGGCCTCCTTCGTGCCACCCGGGAACAGCCGAATCGAAAGGACTCCCGCCACGATCAAGTGTGGTTTACACCTGATTCACTCAGCCTGGTCGAAGAGAGATTTTTTCGAGGACGTTACAGTTTTTGGATCCCCGTTTCGTTATTAATAGATGGACACCTCAATTAGACATGTTTTTTTCCCCAGGCGGAGCCGGTGTCGAGGCGACAGCGCCAGGCATATCGGATTCGCGTTGAAGCCGCGCAGCGCGAAAGGCAGCGCCCTGTGGCCGATCATCCCCCTAACGGCGACGAGGAAATCTTCTCACAGAGGATCCCCAGCTAGCTTCGGCTGCCGAACGGCGCCGGACATTTCAATTGATCGCTTGCATGACTGATAGTAACGTGAGCCAATCGACCTCACTCCAGGGAAGGTAGCCAATGCGCGATTCCCGATACGCTTTACGACTTAACGGTGTCCTGCACGTCCTCATGTTGGTGCTGGGTCTCCTGCTTGTTTCGCCCCCTGAGGCCTCCGGGCAGGGCTGAGTGCCGGCCCGATTCATGACGCTCAGTCTGAGCGCCGAAGGTGTTGACCACCTTGAAGGGGGCCGGTGGCAGACGACTGCGGCCTATCGGTTTCTGCATGCCGAAGACGGATACGTGGGTGACCGCTTCGATCCGGCGTATGCAAGGACGATCGGCGCCAGGATCAACATTCATTCGGTCGACCTCCAGACCACGTACGCTTTCACCAGCCGGTACAGCATGACCCTTACTGTGCCGTTCGTTAGTGGAGGTGTCTCCAGTTTCCGAGATCACGAAAATGATGGCATCCATCGGCACACGATGAGCGCCTCCGGTCTGGGCGATGCCAGGTTGCTCGGAAACGCCTGGCTGTTCGATCCGGACAAGCACATGGATGGGAACATTTCCGTGAGCTTTGGTATGAAAGCGCCGACCGGACGTTCAAGGGCGCACGATATCGCTTATCGTCCCACTGGGCAGGTACGGATACCGGTCGACATCGCGGTCCAACCCGGCGACGGTGGCTGGGGCATGGTCGTGGAGACGGTGGCCTACCAGAAGCTCTTCACAAACGTCTTCGCCTATGGTTCCGGCTTCTATCTGTTCAATCCGCGCGAGAAAAACGGCGCGGTGACGACCCTTCCTGTCTACGGCGAGTACCGCAACTTGTCCGTTCCCGACCAGTACATGGGCCGCGTAGGGTTGAACTTTGCGCTTTCGCCGCAGAAGGGCATCTCGGCCAGTTTCGGCGGCAGGATCGACGGAATCCCGAGCGGCGACGTGTTCGGCGGCAGCGACGGGTTTCGGCGGCCAGGCATGGCCGTCTACATCGAGCCAGGCATGGCGGTCTCGCGTGGCGCCTATACGTACAGCATCTTCGCTCCTATAGCGGTCTATCAAAACCGGACTCGCAATGTATACGATCATCAATTTGGTGGCCACGGTGCCGGAGCGTTTGCAAATTTCCTGATCATCGCCGCCGTCACGCATCGGTTCTGACCCTGTCCGTCACCAATAATCAAGCGCCACAGTCTTCGTCCTGTTGAAATCAAAGAACTGCCGGGAGTCTAATTTGTAAAAATTCAGGACACGCCTCGGAATGGAAACAAACTTCGGCAGCAGCAGGCATTGATCCTTTTCAGCTCAAGACGATCTGCATCAAGAATAACAGCAGCAATTGACAGCGGAAGCACCCCACGATCGAGGATCGGGCGTTTCTTGAACCCTCCGTCGACCCGGCGCCTCAGGGCGCGGCCCACAATTGCGGGCGGAACATGCGTCGTGAAAGTCTGAGTTCCAGACTTTCTCTCCTCGATCCAGGTCCCAGGCCTGCAGCTCGCCGATATGTCGAGCGCCCTCATGGACCGTGGTTGGACGGAGCGTCCTGGATAAAACCTTGGACCCCGGTCATAGCTAGGCACTCTGGACCCGGTTCACCTCAATCCCTGGAGCGAGTGTTAGCCGTGACTTCGTCTCGCGCAAACGTCCCGAAACGTACTTATGCAGCACGCTCGCGATCAGAGTCTGATAAGGAACTCCTTCCTCATAAGCGCGAGCTTGAAGATCCATCAGGTCGGCTGCCGAAAGTCGGATGTTTACACGCTTGTTCTTCACGATGACGTGGCCGCGCGGCTTCGGTTTCGGAATGAGCTCAAGTCAATCGTCAGCGCCTTCTCGGCCGTCTTCCGTCAAGTCTTCGTGGTTAGGGCACCAGAAACAACTACCACGGCAAAATACGCGATTAGATACCAACCGCAAATTTCTTAAAGATATGCCATGCCCAGCCTTCGGGCCGCTCTTCTTATCCGGATCCACGACGCAACGCAAATACTTCATTGAAAGTGGGTGCGGAAAAGCATATCCTCGGCCCATTCGATTCGAGAATCCATGCGAGCAACTGCAGCCGTCGGCTGGCTGAGGGCCCCGGTCATCGATTCAACGCGCGCACAACGGTCTTCCAAAGTTTTACTTAGACCTTCTGCCCGAAGCTTAAGCTAATCCGGCCTGGCAAAGGAGAACGGTATGAGAAAGGGTCTGGCACTGCTGCTATTCGTTCTTTTCGGTTTGATTCCCGCGCTGGCGCAAAGCGATCGTGGAGCGATTACCGGGACCGTTACCGACCAGGGAGGAGGCATCGTACCCGGCGTCTCGGTCGTGGCCACGAACCTGGCCACCAACCAGGAGCTCCGAACCGTGACGACCGAAACCGGCCACTACACCATTCCCGCCATCCCGCCGGGAGCTTATAGCCTGACGGTCGAACAGCCGGGCTTCCGGAAATTTGTCCAGACCGGCATCACCGTGCAGGTGGCCCAGACCGCCCGCCTTGACGTGGTACTGGAGGTCGGCGCGGCGGACAATCTGGTCACCGTGAGCGCCGATGCGCCGTTATTGAGAACTGAGTCTGCTGAACAGAGCACGGTCTTGAGCGGCGACAAGGTCAACCAGCTTCCCTTGAATTTTGCCAACAACGGCGTGCGGAACCCGCTGGTGTTTCTTCAGCTGGCCCCGGGAACAAGCGTCGGCGCGTGGAATGATATCCGCGTGAACGGCAGCCCTCGAGGAACGTTTCGCGTCATCTTCGAAGGTCAGGACGCGACCAGCGCGCTCAATCCTCGTCTCTTTAACGAGTCGCAGCCTTCGATCGACGGCGTTGAGGAGTTCACGCTCCAGAGTACCAACTTCGCGGCCGAGTTCGGCCAGGTGGGCGGCGGCCTGGTCAATTTCAGCGCGCGTTCGGGAAGCAATGGTTTCCACGGCACGGTCTACGAATACATAAACAACGAGGCACTGAATGCGGCGCCGGCGTTCGCTCCGATCGGGCCGGATGGGGAAAAAACCAAGACCCGCATCCGGCAGCACGATTTCGGCGGAACCTTCGGCGGTCCGGTCAAAATCCCGAAGATCTACGACGGAAGCAATCGCACCTTCTTCTTTTTCAATCTCGAGGTTTACCACCAGCGTGAGGAGCGCTTCGGAGGCTTTGGAAATTTGCCCAACGCGGCCTACCGCAACGGCGATTTCAGCAACCTTCTGACCGGGCGCGTCCTCGCGCAGGACCCGCTCGGTCGCGACATCCTGGAGGGCTCCCTCTTCGACCCGACGACCGGCCGTGTGGTGAATGGACGGGTGGTGCGCGATCCCTTTCCCAACAACATCATACCGACCAGCCGCTTCGATCCGATCGCGGCGAATATTCAAAGCATGATGCCGCCTCCCGACCCCCAGTATGCAGACCGACTGAACAACAATTTCGAAAGACGGTTCCAGTACCGCAGGATCGAGCAGATCCCCACGTGGAAGGTCGACCACAGCTTCAGCACGAACTCCAAGATCGCCTTTTACTTCGGCATGCAGCGCACGCGCAAAGACAACGGCCAGGACGGATTGCCCGACCCGATCTCTCAGCGGCGCGACCAGCCGATTACCAGCAAGACGATCCGGGTGAATCACGACTATTTCTTAACCCCCACGATGATTAACCACTTCGGAATCGGCTATCAGCGATACTACAACCCGGATACGACCCCGATCACCGATTACGATTCGGCCAGCGAACTGGGATTGAGAGGCGCGGTGGTTGGGGGTTTTCCACGCATTACCTTTAACGCCCCGGTTGCCAGCGACAATCTCGGACCGACGAACTACCAGCTTTACACTCAAGACAAGCCCACGGTAGTTGAGACCTTCTCCTGGGTGCGAAAGAATCACACCTTCAAGTTCGGCGGCGAGTACCGCATCGACACCTTCAACAATCTCGCCAACAACGGCGCCACCGGAACCTATAATTTCGCGCCTGCCCAGACCGGGCAACCTTCCACCGAGGGACAGAACCTCGGCGGGGGCACGATCGGGCATAGCTACGCGTCCTTTCTGCTCGGCCTGACCAACAATGCGAGCATCAACAATCCCACGTCGGTTGGATTTCGTCGTTCGTCCTGGGCCGCGTTCGTCCAGGACAGCTGGAAGGTCACACCCAAGCTTACCCTGGAGCTTGGGCTTCGTTACGATGTTCAGAATGCCTTGCACGAACTTCACTACCGGACGTCGATGTTTGCGCCCGACCTTCCCAATCCCGCCGCAGGCAATCTTCCCGGCGCGACGCTCTTCGCCGGCGAAGGGCCAGGGCGCTGCGACTGCGATCTGACCAAAACCTATCCCTGGGCGTTCGGACCGCGCTTCGGGTTTGCCTATGCCTTCAACACCAAGACCGTGATCCGCGGGGGCTGGGGCGTCACGTACGGCGCACTCGGGGGATTCAACTACATAGGGGCCGGCAACTCCCTCGGATTCGGCTTCAACACGATACCCTTCAGTAACCCGGCCTTTGGCGAATCGGCTCTCCGGTTCCGCGATGGCCTGGTTTACAACCCGGCGGATCTTTATGCCCAGAACATCAACGCAGGAATCCGCCCCTCTCCCGGACAGCTTAACAATCCCCCTGCCCACATTGACCGGAATGGAGGAAGGCCCCCTCAGGATCAACAACTGGGTTCTGAACATCCAGCGTGAACTCTCCAGGGACCTGGTGCTGGAGATGGCTTACGTCGGCAACCGCGGCGTCTGGTACGAAGCCGTCGGCCTCGTGGATCTCAATGCTCTTCCACCCGAGCGCATTGCTACTCGCGGCCTCAATATCCTGAACGCGGACGACCGCGCCCTGCTAACGTCACGGCTTGATTCGCCCCAAGCTCAGGCCCGCGGTTTCGCGGCTCCTTATTCGGGCTTTCCTCTCAGCTCCACGGTCGCCCAGAGTCTGCGCCCTTTCCCGCAATTCGGCTCCGTGGGCATAGACCTGTCTCCGCTGGGGAATACCTGGTATGACTCGCTCCAGGTCAAGGCCACCAAACGCCTGTCCTACGGCCTCGACTTCGTCCTCTCCTATACCTGGTCGAAGAATCTGGCAACCGTGAGCGAACAGGGAGGAGCCACGGTCCCGGTGAATAATCTGTTCGACTCCAGGTCCTTCAAGACGCTCTCTCCCAACGACCAGCCGCACATCTTCGTGAGCGCCTTCCGCTACGAAGTGCCAGGATTCGGGCTGGCCCGAACGAACTCCTTCGCCCGCGCGCTGCTTGACGGATGGAACGTCAGCGGCATCTTCCGCTATTCCAGCGGCGAGCCGATTCAGGTTCCCACGGCCCAGAACAATCTGGGCTCGCTCCTGTTCCGGAGCACTTTTGCCAACCGAGTACCCGGGCAGCCCCTGTTCCTGAAGGATCTCAACTGCGGCTGCATCGATCCGAACCAGGACTTCGTGCTGAACCCGGCCGCCTGGGCCGACCCGGCCCCAGGAACTTTCGGCAGCACGAACGTCTACCAGACCGACTATCGAACCTCGCGTTTGACCAGTGAAGATATGAGTTTCGGCAAGGTGACGCGATTCGGCGAATCTTACAGCCTGGAGATCCGGCTGGAGTTCTTCAACGTCTTCAACCGGGTGGCGCTGAATAATCCCGAATCGGGCAATGCGCTGGCGACCCAGCGGCGCAATGCCGCCGGCGTGCCTCAAGGAGGTTTCGGTCGCGTCGACGGCAGCAACACCAGAAGTCTGCCCAGAAGCGGCCAGATCGCGCTCCGCTTTCGATTCTAGACGGCCGGGACTCAGCGAGAAGACGTCACGCTAAAGTGCCTTCATGATCAAGGCCGGAATTCTGCTCACAACTCTTACGATCCTGACTTGGGACGCGACCACTTCTTCGCCTCGGTTTGAGGCGGTGCCGGCCGACAAGAGCGGCATCCGGTGGACCCACGATAACGCACTCTCGCCCGAACGCTACCTTCCCGAATCCATGGGCCCAGGCGCCGCGATTTTCGACTTCAACAATGATGGCTGGATGGATCTCTACTTCGTCAACAGCGGTCCGTGTGATTTCTACACTCCTTCAAGGCCTCTCAGGAACGCGCTCTATCGAAACAACAAGGACGGTACTTTCTCCGACGTAACCGAACCGGCTGGCGTGGCGGGCGGGAAATTCGGTATCGGGGTTTTCGCCGCCGATTTCGACGGCGATGGGTGGACCGACCTCTACCTGACCAACTACGGCAGCAATACTCTCTACCGTAATAACGGGGACGCCACTTTCTCCGACGTCGCTTCAAAGTCCGGCCTGGAGGCGCCTGGCCTCAACACCGCGGCGGTGTGGTTCGACTACGATGGAGACGGCAAGCTTGACCTCTACGTGGGGCATTTCGTCCGGTACAACAAGAATCTGGAAAAGAAATGTCTGGAGGGGGGAACCCGGCACTACTGCTATCCGCTAGCTTACGAGCCCTGGGCCAGCCGCCTGTTTCACAACAACGGGAATGGCTTCGAGGACGTGAGCGCCGCATCGGGCATCGGCAAGCACCTGGGAAAGGCCTTCGGCGCAGTCGCTACCGATATCGATCTTGATGGCCGGCTCGACCTCTTCGTGGCTAACGATTCGGTGGCAAACTTTCTGTTCTGGAACCGCGGGCAGGGCCGCTTCGACGAAATCGGGATTCCGGCAGAGGTCGCCTACAACTCGGACGGCGCAGCAAGATCTGGAATGGGAGTGGACGCGGCCGATTACGATGACGACGGACGGCAGGATCTTTTCGTTTGCAATTTCAACCGGGAGAAGTTTTCGATCTATCGCAATCTGGGAAACAGGGTGTTCAGCGATGAAGCGGGACCGACCGGGATTGGAATGGCAACCCACATGTACAGCGGCTGGGGGGTAAAGTTCTTTGACTTCGATCATGATGGAGACCAGGATCTGATTGTCACCAATGGCCACCCGGACGATCTGATCGAGCAGATCTCCACCACCCTGACTCACAAAGAACCTCTGCTCCTGTTCGTGAACGGCGCCGGTCGTTTTCACAACCTTGGCGAGCGCGCAGGCGAAGTCTTTGGCAAACACTATCCCGGCCGCGGCCTGGCCGTTGGAGATTTGAACAATGACGGACGCCAGGACGTGGTGGTTGCGAACAATGGGGAACCGCCGCTGATTCTCTACAACACCGGAGAGAGCGGAAATCACTGGCTGGGCCTGAGGCTGATCGGCGAGACCGCGAACCGCGATGCCGTTGGCGCGAGCATCGCCTGGTCCACGGGAGGCACGAGGCGGACTTACTTGAAGAATGCAGGCGGGAGCTATCTATCTTCAAACGATCCTCGTCTGGTCCTGGGACTGGGCCGCGAGAGTAAGGCCGACTGGGTCGAGGTTCGCTGGCCGGCGCCGAGCAAGCGTGTGGACCGTTTCGAAAACGTCGCCGGTGACCGGTATTACACGTTACGGGAAGGACAAGGATTGCGATGAAGCCCGGCGCCCGACTCATCATTCTGGTTATGGGGCTGCTCATCCTCCCGGCTGATGCGAAAGCGATGGCACCCCCTTCGGAAAAGGCGCAGCAAGCCTATGCCCGCGCCAATGCGCTCTTTGTGGAAAAGAAATTCGCGGAATCGCTGGCGGCGCTGAACCAGGCGCTCGCAGAGAATCCTGAGTTTGTGCCCGCCCTCACGCTGCGCGCCAAGCTTGCGATGGCGATGGACCGGCTGGAGCCGGCGGGCCGGGACTTGAAGCGGGCCGTCGAGCTTGAACCAGGCTCCGCCTACAATCAGTTCATGCTCGGGTTCTATTACTATCTGGAAAATGATTTCAAGCGCGCCCTGGAGCCGCTCGAACGCGCTCGCACTCTCGATGCCTCCAGCAGCCGCACGCATTTCTACCTGGCGCTGACTCATGAAGGCCTGGCGAACGCCGACCTTGCGATCCAGATGTACGAGCGGGCTCTCTCGCTGGCCGGGTCTTCCGGAAAGGCGGACACTGATGTCCTGATCGCATACGCCCGCCTGCTTTTCACGCTCGGCCAATACAGCAAGTCCATGGGTCTGGTGGATCAGGCGCTTGTTCTCGAGCCCGACTCGCGCGATGCTCATTACGAACGCGGCCGGCTTCTCTTTCAAGCCGGGAAATTTGATCAGGCAGTCCAGGAGGGTGAGAAAGCGCTTCAGTTGATAAGCGTGGGGACGACCGATCGGCAGATTCACTTCCTGTTGGCGCGGGCCTATGCCCGGACGGGAAATCGCGAGCGTGCGGCTGCGCACCTTGAGAAGTTTCAAGCTTCTGCCGCAACCCTCCGGCGCTAGCCTGGTGCATCTTTGCGCCTTCGTGTCCTGGCGGTACATAGTCGATGTTCGAAAAGACCCTCCTCCTGCTTGCCCTCGTCTCGCCCCGCGCGGAGGGATACGTCGGGAACTCCGCGTGCGCCCCTTGCCACTCCAGGATCTTTCGAAGTTACTCCGCCACTCCGATGGCGCTCTCGAGCGGGACGGTACAAAGCGGAACCCTTCCTGCGGATCTCGAATCGAGCAAATTCGTTCACCCGCGTTCGGACGTCCAATATCGAGTCAGCAAGACTGCTGACGACTACTTTCTGGAATTCGAGCGGCCGAATTCAAAATCATCCGGGCGTCAGCTTCGGGACCGCCGGCGGCTCGACTATTTCGTTGGATCGGGCGCTGCCGGCCGCAGTTATCTGTTCGCGCTGGACGGCTTTCTCTATCAGCTACCGGTCACCTACTATTCCCGGCTCAAGAAATGGGACATGTCGCCGGGATTCGATCGATACGATCACGTCAACCTCACGCGCCCCATCGAGACCAACTGCCTGGAGTGCCATGCCAGTGACCTTCAAGCGATCGATAGCACACAAAACCGCTTTTCCGATCCCCCCTTTCTGCAAGGCGGGATTGGCTGCGAGCGCTGTCATGGACCCGGCCGAAAGCACATCGAAAAGATGAGTCTCGCGCGGGCCTCGGGCGTGACTGAAATCGTAAACCCGGTAAAACTCGACCCGCTGCGCCGCGACAGCATATGCGAACAGTGCCATCTCACAGGCGAGGCTCGCATCGCCCGGGCGGGACGCTCGCTCGCTGCGCTTTCGACCCGGCGATCTTCTTGCCGACTTTGTTATCTCCTTCGTTCCGGCTGACGTCCAGACGCAGGCTCTCAAGGCGACCAGCCACGTGGAAAAACTCTGGCAGAGCCGATGCAAGAAAGCCAGCGGGGACCGGCTCTGGTGTGGAAGTTGCCATGATCCTCACTCTCTTCCCGGCGAAGCAGAGCGCGTTCATTACTTCCGGGAAAAGTGCCTCACATGTCATCAGACGAATAATTGCAAAACGAAGGTCGAGCTGCGGCGAGCGAACGGAGACGACTGCGCTTCCTGCCACATGCCCAGGAACCGGGTCGTGGACGGCGGTCACGGCGTATTGACGGACCATACCATTGCCAGGCCCCGAATCACGCAAGCCAGATCTGAAAGCGCGACTCTACTCGTTCCATTCCGTGGAGCTGCCGCGACAGAAAGGGAAGTGGGTCTTGCCCATGCGGAATTGGCGCTCAGTACTGAAAGTAAGTCCTCAGGCGCCCAGGCTATTGAACGGCTCGAGCAGGCTACAAGGAAAGGATCGGCGGATAGCGAGGTTTTCTACCGTCTGGGTCACCTGTACGATCGCGCGGGCGAGCGCGATAAAGCCATAGCTCTTTACGAGCGCGCGCTCCGGCTCAATCCGGCGCTGGTGGTGGCGGCCGTGAATCTGGCAAACCACTATGGGGCGCGAGGCCGGATGGCCGAGGCGATTCACCTTTGGCAGGACGCGCTCTCGCGCAACCCGGCCCTGGAAGAGGCGAGGATCAATATCGCTATTGCGCACTTGAACCGTGGCGATACGACACAGGCGCGGGCAGTGCTGCTGAAAGCCCTTGAATTCAGTCCGGACTCCCCGCTGCTGCGAAAACTCTTGGGTGAACTGGCAGGTGGAAAGTGAAACTGGGGACAGGCTACTCAACTCCCGATCTAACGATAGCCAAGGATACTTGAAATCTTGGGCACGGGAGCTTTCAGCGCTCCAGCGGTCAGCGTTCAGCTTTTGGATGAGCGCGGTCAGCATGCGCTTCACCTCGATGGTGCTATGTTCGTACTATTTCCCACCCGTGTTTGCGGCCCGTTGGCAAACTCGCTATTTCATCATCGGCCGCAAAAAAACCGCCCAGTCGCCCGCCAAGATCGAAGTAGCCTATCACAGGGCTGATGACGCTATCCAGAAGCTCATCCGTGTCCTCGCCGCGTGATGCGAGGTGCTTGGGTGTCGTCCATCCGATGCGCCGAAGGCTGCTCGTGGGCAGCGAACGCACCGCTACCGGTCTGACTGCTGAAGCTGAGCGCTGAGGGCTGACAGCTTGCCCCTGCGCAACGGGTGCTCACAATGTCAAATCTTAGGGATAAATCTCAGTTTGGCCGAGCTGGAAACCTAGAGAGCCCCGGATTTCGGACCCGGCTTTTGTGGGCGCAGCGACCTGCCTGTGAGTTTTTCGAGTTGGCGAACGAAGTCGTCGGTCCCCAACGGACGGCCAGTGCTCGTCGCGATCCGGATGAGGTCTGTTTCGGATGCGACGAGATCTTCTTTCAGAAACTCCTTCCAACTGTTTCCGTCGAAGCGCGACCTCCACAATTCCATATCGAGCAGACCCGAATCGTCAACTCCGGTGATGTGTGCTCTAGCGCTTGACCACGGCCATTCCCATGCATCTCTTACCAGCCCGGCACGAACTGGATTGAGTTCGACGTACCGTAGCGCCTTCCAAAAGTGGTCTTCATCGAGGGGGCAGGAGAAGTAGCGGTTCTGCCATAAATGACCTGTGACGTTTTGCTGGATGTTTTGCCATCGGGAGAAATCCTGATGAAGGAGACGGAATCCTTTGGCCAAGGAGGTGGCAAATTCGGGTATGGCAATGTGGTGGACGTGGTTGGTCATCAAAGTGTAGCCTGCCAAATGAAGATGAGAAAGGACAAAGTACTTGCGCAGCAGTGAGATATACACAGTCCGATCCAAATCGGAAAAGAAGACATTCTGGCGGCGGTTGCCGCGCTGGGTGACGTGGTGCGGGCAACCAGGAATGACAACACGAGCACACCGTGGCATCTCTATTAATGTTTCGCACGGGCCGTGTCTATTTCACGAAATCGGGAGTTGAGTAGCCTGTCCCCTTCAGGAACAATTTGCTTCGATCGGTGGTGTGCCCCACTCCCACCTTGCGCAGCTCACGGTTGAACTCGTACCCCTTGGCGCTGTCGAAGGGAGCCGGCTTGAGCCTGTAGAACTGAATAGACTCCGCGGCCCATTCGGCTTCGTAGAGGGGCAGGTTCTTATAGACCTGCGCCTCCCGGGCCTTCTTCTTGCCGACGAAGCAGCAGGTGGGCACTTCTTTCAGCTTGGCCTGGCCGACCGGCGCGAGCTCGACGTTGTTGCCGTAGAGCCATTTGTAGAAGGGTTCGCGCTTGTTGGTCACATGGGCAGCGACCGGTGTGTGGCCGCTGTCCTTGAAGGCCAGATAGTACTGTACCCCCATCACCCGGGGCGAGCCGCTGCCGTCGACGTCGAACACGTCGTAACACTGCACCAGGTTGCGGAACGTATCCACTTGCTCCAGCGCCTTCGAGCTGGACGGCAAGCTGTTGCGCAGCTCGGTCATATGGCCGGAGCCGAGCCGCGTGCAGCCGTGCGAGGCAGGCCCGCGGCTGGCGATCCAGAGGTTCTGATATGGCTTCTTGCCGTCGCGCGAGCTCACCGCTTTCCGCCACTCCGACGGGAGGAACGGCGTCGAATCGAGGGCACACCGCACGCCGGCGTTGTGGAAGGCGTTGTACTCGATGCCGCCGGCGTGCTGGTAGGGCAACATTGTTATGAAGCCGTAGCCGGGATTGGACGAGATGTAGTCGACCATGCCGACGAGCCCGCGCCCCTGCGTGCGCGCGATGAGTGGCCAGACCCCGGTGACCCCGAACTGGGGCAGAGTCTCGCCCTTGTAACTGGTCGTGGCCGCGATCGTGCCGGCCGGGTAGATGGCGGTGAACTCTATCGCGTCGACGAAGCCGTCGCGCACGCGGTAGCGTCCCTGCGTGGCCTTGTCGAGGAAGGCCAGGGCCTGGTCGCGGAACGCCGGGTCGTCCGCCTTGCCGGCCCGCGCTGTCTCCGCGGCCTTGCCGAGCGCCGAGACAAGCTCCGGCTTCAACTCGTAGAGGTCCACGCGCCCGGGCAGGATGGCATTAGCAGCGTCGAGCCGGCCGGCGTCCGAGGCCAGGTCGGCTGCAGCGAGCTGCGCATGCCAGGCGGCGAGCACGCGATCGAGCCTGATTCGTATGCGGAAGATGCGGCCTGGATTGAGCAGGCTCATGATCTCGACGCTCTTTTGCCGGTAGCCCTCCGGGCCCGAACCGGTCCGGTTCGCTCGCGCGTCGGCTACGCGGGCGCGGTCGAGCGCCTCGATGAAGCGCTCGTACTCCTTGTTGGTCGTGAGCTCGATTACCTTGGCGTCGATCAGCTCCTGGTAGATCGTGCGGCGCGCCGCGAGATCGTCGAGGTAGTGGTCCAGCTCGGCGTCGCCCAGCACGAGCGTGAAGCGGACCTGGTTGCCGCGCGACAGCTCTATGTGGACGCGGCTCGGATCCTGCGAACCCGGCGCAAAGCCCGTGTAGAAAGACGGCTCGTACCAGTGAAAGTAGATGCCCTGCGGCGGCGCGCTCCCGTCCCAGGCTTTCTCGGCCGCTTGCGGCGCCGCGATGGCGATGGATGGCGCGGGCGTGGTCCACGCCAGCAGGCAGATGAGCAACGCGAGCAAAGGACGTGCCGCAGAGCGCCTGCCGGCCTGTCCATTCTGTCACCCTCCATGACAAGAAAGATATCGAGTTCATCCGATCCTCTCCTCGAGCGAGAGCATGTCACTGCCTTTCGCGCTGGTCTTCCATTCCAGTGGCGCGAGGGCGGGGACGTTCTTGAGCTGGTCGTTGCCGAGAAACGGTCGGCACTGAAACAGCCACAGCTTGCCGGCGGCAAATCCGAACTCGATGTCCCAGGGCCGCGGCTTTCCGGCGGGATCCTTCACAGGCTGGAAATTCTTGCTGATCTTCTGGCCGGCGTCGATGATCGCCTGCAGATCGGCGGGAGCCAGCACCGTGTCAGTCCCGGACGCCGGGACGATCGCGCTGCCGCCGCCGGGCAGGAGCTGGTTCCGCCAGGGCGATTTGAACAGAGTGATCAGTTCGACGCGCTTGGGCGACCACACCAGCGTCTCGGCGGAGGTCCCGTCCACGGCGCCGCCGATACCTTCCGACGTCGCCACCAGCATCCGGTCCGGACTTCCCGAGTTGGGATCCGCCGTCACCAGGACGCCCGACTTGTCGTTCGGAACCGACTCGAGGATGACGACCGAGGCCAGCACCCACAGCGGGTCGTCGATCAGCGTCTGGCGCCAGGAGAAGGAGCGGAACTGGAACGGCGAGGCCCAGACCTCCTTCAGGCCCTCGTAGATGTCGTTGAGCGACTTCATGTTGAATAGAGTCAGGTTGAGTCCGGCGCCGTTGAAGTTGTCGAGATCCTCGACGTTGGTGTCGCTGCGCACGAAGCAGCCGGAGCGTCTGGTCCGCGCCGGTCATCAGCCCGTTCGCTTCGAGTCCTTTGTGAATCGCCGTCTTCAGCTCGGCCGAAAGCGGCGCCTGGCGGATGGAGTGGCGGATGATGTCGAGGCGCGGCATGATCCAGGCGGACAGCTCCTGCTCGCCGGTCTTGGCCGCTACCATCCCGCCGAAGAACTGCTTGTAGGTTCGCTCGACGAAGGCCGGCAGCGGCTCGCCTGGCGTCGCCAGGTTCAGGGCGCGGAGCTTGTCGGGCACGGCGACCTTAGTGCTCTGGTAGTGCGTGTAGTAGGCGCCGAACGGGATCACCAGGCCGCGCGAGACGCGATCGGGAAAGACGTGCTTCAGTTCGCCGAGATAGGCCGCCTTGGGGCCGCAGAAGCGGCCCGAGTCCTTGCGGCGCACCTGTCTCAGATCGATCGGCATCGTCTTGCTCAGGTCGACCTTGGCGCGGTCGATATGCAGCCGCGGTCTGCCGCCCGTCAGGCTGCCGTCCGCGGCGCGCGCCTCGTTACGCGTGTACTCCTCGTACACGGCGCGGTCCGTAGCCGTCATCGCCGCGGCTTCCTTGAGAATCACTCGTCCACCCGGCGTCGCGATAAAGAAGACCTGCTGTCCGTCGTGCGGCTTGATCTTGGCGTAGGCGTCCGGCCCGAGTACGACGTTCGGGATGCCGAGCGCGCGCGCCAGGAGCTGCACGTGCGACAGCATGTTGCCCTCACCCTGAGTGAGAATGCCGGCGGCAGGGTCGAGGTCGGCGGGCGTTTCCGACAAGACGACGATCTCTTCGCGCGTGAAGCCGCCCGCCTTGGGCGCCACGCGCAGCCGTCCCATTGCCAGACCCGGGTTGAGGGCGCGCAGGCCGGTATCGACCTCGGCGCCGAACAGGTTGTGGCGGATGCGCTGCCTGCCCTGCGCGAAGTCGTCCAGGTTGCGCGATACCTGGGCGTAGAGCAGAAGCGGCGAGCCGCGCAGGATGTCGTCGCGGATGCCGGCCGTCTGCGGCAGCACCAGCTCCCAGGCCGGCAGCACCTCGGCAAAGGGGAGCATGGCGTTGGCCTGCGCCCACTCCATGACGCGCTCGTGCCTCCTTCAGTTTGTCGGTAAAGGCCGTGCGTGACTGGCTGGGCGCGGCAAGCAAGCTCGCGCAGGGCCGTGCCGGCGGCATCGCACTCGCGCCTGCCAAGCAAGCCGACGCCGTACGTGGCGTCGGTCAGCGCGCCGAGCAGCTGCAGGTTCCGCTTTGCGCTGAGCGGCGTGCGGCTTTCCACCAGCGCGCTCCCGCGTCGCTGCACATCCGTCGCGGCCGTGATGACGAGGTCGATGAGGCGACGCGAGTCTGCGCCGGACAATTTGCGTGCAGCAACGCGCTGGCGCGCCAGCGCCATGAACCGGCCCAAGGAGACCATGGCATCAACCGGGTCGGCGGTCTGTGGCAGCAGCGCGCTGAGTTCGGCGCGCACCGCGGCGTCCTGGATTTCGGCCACCTGACTCTGCAGCGCGCGCCCGTCGACCGCGGTCAGCTTGAGGATCTCGGCGATCAACTCGTCCGTCTGCGTGCGCGCCGCACCCTGCGGCAAGCCGTTCCGGTAGGCCTCGAGCTTGGGGAGAAGGCCGGCGGAGATCTGGTTGTGGACCGCATCGCGCAGCGGCTTGAACTTGGGATCGGCCGCGTGAATGCGCACGGCCAGGACGCGGACCTTCTGGATCTGACCCACATCTTCGCGAACGAAGAAGCGCTTCTGCAGCTCGTAGGCGAGAAGGAAATGGCGTGTCTCGCTGAACTCGGGAGCGGCCAGATAGCGCTCGAAGAAGCGCGGGGACGCGGCGACTTCGTATTCGGCGCCGGAGAGGCCGCCGAAGGCCCGCAGCTGGCTGAGCTTGTGGCGCGGGTTGGTCTCGACGAAGTAGTTCTCCAGGATGTATCCGCGCACCAGGTTGTTGTGGTCGGGAAATGTATCCCAGAGGTAGAGATCGCGCGAGAAGATGTTGCCGATGTACACGCCTTGCTTCGCCAGCGCTTCGGCCCACGGCGCGCGGTACGCGGCGCAGAAGACGGCGTTCTTGCAGCCGATTCCGACCTGCCCGCTCGCGCCCCGGACGGGAATCTTACGCCCGTCAGGGCACACGCAGACGTTCTCGGTATACGGTCCTTTGAGCTTGCTCACACAGAGCGCGAAGTTGTCGCGCAACGTCTTTTGCTGCTGGGGCGAAAGCTCGGGGCCGCGGAACGACGCGGCGTAGAGAGTGGCACTGACGACGAAGAGTGAAACCGCGACGGGAATCACCCGGCGAGCCTTGATCGGGCGCACGTGCTCTTCCTTTTCCGGTGTCTGCTTACCTTTATTGATGCGGAAGCGTCGATGCGCGGAAGGGGGTGAAGCAAGCAGCACCGGGAATCGGACGTGAGCATTCCGTGCTCGGGGATCATGTTCAACCACGCTGGGCGTTCTGCGCATCCCAGACAATCCCGCAGTTCGCGATTCTACGCTAAAAGACTCCGCCGCTGTAGGATTTTCGGACCGTTAATATACTTGGCGTTTAGTCGTGCCCTCGCGTCTTCGTGGTTAGCGCTTTCTATTTGCCAAACTTATCGCTACACTCCAGCGTCTAATAAGCCACGGATTTATATGCCTGGACCGGCTCCGTTAGTGATGGGAGGCCCGGAATGGAAACCTTGATTCAGGATTTGCGCTATGGCGCTCGCTCGTCGGCAAGCAACGGGGTCACTCTGGTCGCGGTTCTCACTCTCGCATACATGGGGTGCATCGAGTCCCATCGACCTTAGGACTGTGATTTCACGCCTTTCCGGTCCGTCATATGACGAAGAGTCGAGCCCGTAGAATCGTGCCCTCGAACGATCATCCATTGAACGCGGAGATTTTCAGCGTAGAACATGACGACTCAAACACCAAGGCAAATCATGAAGCTCAGATTCGTAGGTTGCTCGATGATTGGGTAAGCCCTCCGAAGCAAGGATACCAGACGGCTTCCTCTCCCACTATGCGGCCGATCTCGTCCATTTCGCTCTGGCGCCGCCGCTTAAATACGCTGGAGCGAATGCGCGCAATAAGAAGGCCCTCGATGAGTGGTTCTCCACGTTCCAGGGCTCCCTTGGCTACGAGATCCACGACCTGAGCATCACCGCCGGCGATAACGTGGCCTTCTGCCACAGCCTCAACCGCCTCAGTGGAAGGAACACAAGCGGAGAGCAATTCGACATGTGGCTGCGGGCGACAATCTGCCTTCGCAGGATCGATGACAGGTGGATGATAACCCATTCGCATGAATCCGTGCCTTTCTACATGGACGGCAGCTTCAAAGCGGCGATCGATCTCAAACCCTAGCGACAGACTGTCGGCATAGCTTAGTCAACAGTTTCATCGCCCAACCAAAGTGGTAGCTTCTGGACTCAAAGGTCTGCCTCGCAAGCCCCGAAACCACTGATCGACAGCGCTTCCCGCGGATGCTAGAATTTTCGAGTGAAGACACGTCGCCTGATTGATATGCCCGGACACCACGCCGTAGAAGGATTTGGCCAAGGCGCGTGAATAAACCTCCAGACATCGATCCAGACAATTCCCCTTCAAAGATTTCGTTGGCGATCCGCTTCGTGCGGGGACTTGCAATTTCAACGTGGGCTGAGCTCGCGAAACTCTGGTCCTCGCGCCGCGGGCGGATCCTGGTGGTGGGAGCCTGTCTGGCTGTCGTCATCCCTCTCGGCGTGCTTACCTACTATTACGTCCGCTTTTCACGGATGATCGACGAGATCGAGGGAGGCTATCTCTATCAGACTACCTCGCGTATCTTCACGGCGCCGCGACGGATCGCAGTCGGAGAGGTAATGTCGCCCGCCCAGCTCCGGAGTTTCCTCCAGGCCGCCGGTTATGGGGAATCCGCGGCTCCCGATGCGCCCGGGATTTTCCGTCCATCCGGCGGGGCAATCGAGATTTATCCCTCGCCCCACTCCTACTTCGGAGGACGCAACTCCTTGCGGGTCGAGTTCAGCGGTCCCAGGATCTCGCGCATCCGCTCACTGGAGACAAAATCCGTGCTCTCCGTGGCTGAGATCGAGCCCGAACTCCTGACCAACCTTTTCGACCGCTCGCGCGAAAAGCGCCGGCTGGTGCGCTTTTCTGATTTACCGGACGTCCTGGTCAAGTCGGTCCTCGCAGCCGAAGACAAGAGGTTTTTCGATCACCCAGGGTTCGATCCTATCCGCATCTTCGGAGCGGCCTGGGCCGACGTTCGGCGCGGCTCAAAAGCGCAGGGGGCCAGCACCATAACCATGCAGGTGGCGCGCAGTTTCTTCTTTACCACACGCCGGGAGTGGGGCCGCAAACTGGCCGAGACCTACATGGCCTTGCTGCTCGAGCATCGATTCACCAAACAGGAGATCTTCGAACTCTACGCCAATCAGATCTATCTGGGCAATCGCGGGAGTTTCGCCATCCACGGATTCGGCGAAGGCTCGCAAGCCTATTTGGGAAAGGACATCCGTGAACTGAATCTGGGCGAAGCGGCTTTTCTGGCAGGGATCATTCGCGCGCCGAACCGCTACTCTTCAGTGGAACGAAGACCGGAGCGGGCGATCGAGGCGCGAGACCGAGTCCTGGCGATAATGGTCGAAAGCCAGGCGATAAAGCCCGAAGTGGCGGAAGCGGCAAAGAAGAATCCCATGCGCCTGGTAAACGCGAGATTGGGAACCAACCTCTCCGGCTACTTCGTAGATATGGTCAAAGATGAGCTGCTTGACCGATTCTCGGAAGAGCAACTCAATTCCGAGAGTCACCGCATCTACGTCACGCTGGACGCAGCTCTGCAACGAGCGGCCGTCGACGCCGTCGAAGCCGGCATGAAAAACGTGGACGCCCAGCTCGCGAAACGCAATGCGCGCTTGCGGAAAAAAGGTGAGGACGTCCCGCTTCCTCAGGTGGCCTTCGTCGCGCTGGATCCGCGAACGGGCGCAATCAAAGCCCTGGTCGGCGGCCGCGATTACGGCAAGAGCCAGCTCAACCACGTTCTGGCGCGACGCCAGCCCGGCTCGGTATTCAAACCCTTCGTCTACGCCGCAGCTCTGGCCAGCGGCGCCGATGGCAGCCAGCCTCTGATTACGCCGGCAACGACCGTGGTGGATGAGCCGACGACTTTCTTTTTCAACGGCGAGGAGTACACCCCGGACAACTACGGCCAGGACTTCTACGGTAACGTCACGATCCGCGATGCGTTGACTCGCTCATTGAATGTCGCGACCGTGAAAGTCGCTGAGATGGTCGGCTTCCGGCGCGTGGTGCAGATGGCGCGAGGGCTGGGACTGGACCCTAGTATTCAGCCGACACCGGCCATGGCGCTGGGCGCTTATGAAATGACTCCGCTCGAAGTCGCCGCCGGTTACACGGTTTTTGCCACGGGGGGAACTCGAACCGAACCCATGTCTATCTACAAGCTCGTGGGTCCCACCGGGTCTTCTCCTCGAGGAATCCGCGCCCCAGTGCGCGGGCCGTTCTCGACAAAAGGGTGGCGTACCTGGTGACAAATCTCCTCGAGGATGTGATCAACCGAGGCACTGGCGCAGGAGTGCGCTCCCGCGGCTTCAGGGCCCCCGCGGCTGGGAAGACGGGAACATCCCATGACGGATGGTTCGCCGGCTACACCTCGAACCTGCTCTGCGTTACCTGGATCGGTTTCGACGATAACCGGCAACTCGGACTCTCCGGAGCTGCATCCGCGGCGCCTATCTGGACGGAATTCATGAAGCGTGCCGTCCTGGTTCCGGGATTTCGCGACGCGAAGCCCTTTGCGGCTCCGGAAGGGATTGCCAGTGTTGCGATCGATCCGCAGACTCAGCAGCTTTCCACTGGCTCATGTCCCGATCAGTACGATGAGGTCTTCGTGAGCGGAACCGAGCCCACAGAACCCTGCTCGCTGCATGGCGGCCAGGGGCTGACGGAAATATCCTCCGGCGAAGGAAACCGAAAGAGTCTGCTGCGCCGTATTTTCGGATTCATGGCAGGCAAGAACAAAGAAGAAGAAAAGCCCACGCAGGTTCCGAGCGACGGTAGATCCCCCTGATTCCGCGCCGCCGATCCTCGCGCTCTCCAGCGTCTGCCAGGTTCACGGGTGACACTTACCATATTGTCATCTTTCATTGGATCGATCCATTCAATTGTCATTCCTGGAATTCACCGTTCGGAAGTACACGCCTGGTAACGATGAAAGGACTCGAGCCACTTAGACTGACAAATGAAAAATGACCATTGACGTCAATGAGTCAGATGCGTGTGAATGTCCCTATTTTCGCATTGTAACGATGGTCGCTCCCGCCCCCCCTTGATTGGACGGCGCCGGTTCGAAGCTTTCCACCTGGCGGTGGCCGGTGAGAAGGTCGGCGACGGCGCGGCGGAGAATCCCCTTACCATGTCCATGGATGATGCGAACGCTTTCGACTCCGCTCAAGTAAGCCTGGTCCAGAAATTTGTCGACGCGTTCCCTGGCCTCATCCGCGGTCAATCCGATGATCTTGAGCTCGTTCGAGAAGTCCTGATCCGCGTCCGGCCCGGGACCGATTCCGGCTGAGATCTCGGCTCGACTTGCCGGCGGTGTTGGGGACGGCCCCAGAGCCTGCAGCTCATCCCGCCTGGCCCTGAACTTGAGGATCCCGACCATTACCGTGCAGGTGTCCCCTGAGATCGACTCGACCACCCCCTCTCGATCAATGGATCGGATCCTGACCCGATCGCCTTCTCCAATCTCTTTTTCTGTTGCGGCGAGATCTTCGGCGGGCAAGGCTGAAGCCTTGGCTCGCTCGGCTCCGGCTTTGTCGGCCTTCCTGGCGGCCGGAACAACTTCCTCGAGCCGGGTCCGGGCGGCCCGCCGCAGTTCAGCCGCGCGCCCTCCGGCCGTTTTCCTGAGCCGCGCCGCTTCGGCGCGGTCTTTGAGGCCGCCGATCAACCGTTCTCCTTCCGCGCTGAATTCGCGAATCACTCGTTCCAGCTCGCGAGCGAATTCTTCGCGCCGGAGCGCCTCTCGTCGATCAAACTGAAGATTGAGTTGCTCGAATTTTTCCGCCGTGACCCGCCGTTCTTCTTCCAGTGCCGCCCGAAGCGACTCTTGTTCGTCAACCAGCGCCTTCAGCCTTTTCAAATATTGACTGGCCTGCAACTGCTCCGGCTGGACGCGTTCACGGGCTGCGTCCAGTATCCCCGCGGGAACATTCATCCGCCGGGCGATTTCAAGGCCGGATGAAGCCCCGGCGACTCCGGTAATCAACCGGTAAGTCGGGCGGAGTGTTTTCTCGTCGAACTCGACCGAGGAGTTGAGCACACCGTTAACTTGCGACGCCCAGATCTTGAGCGGATTGTAGTGCGTCGTGGCGATCGTGAGCACACCTGCTTGCCGGAAGTAATCCACGATAGCCACCGCCAAGGCGGCGCCTTCGTCGGGATCCGTGCCGGTCCCGACCTCGTCGAGCAGCAGGAGCGCGGGAGGAGCCGCGCATTCGGCGATCTGAGAAATATTCAACATGTGGGCGGTGAACGTCGATAGATTGGCCGCGATCGACTGCTGGTCCCCAATATCCGCCAGGATCTGAGAAAATACCGGCAAGCTTGCTTCGCGCGCCGGGACGTGGAGTCCCATCTGAGCCGCCAGCGCAATCAAACCCGCGGTCTTGAGGACAACGGTCTTGCCGCCGGCGTTAGGCCCGCTGATGATCATGATCCGCTGGCTTTCGTCCAGGTCGAGCGAAATCGGGACTGCCTCCTGCCCGGACGCCCGGAGCGACCGGTCGAGCAAAAGGTGCCGGGCATCCCGCAACCTGAGCGTTTGTCGGTCCACAATCTGGGGCCGCACGCACCTGAGCTCCACCGACAGTCTGGCCTTGGCCTGAGCAAAATCGATCTCTCCGATGACATCGGTGATCTCTCGGATCGCCGGCAGGTGGATTCTGAGCGAATCGCTGATGGCAAGGAGTATGCGCGCAATCTCGATCTCTTCCTGTTCGCGCAGGCGAACGAGTTCGTTGTTCTGTTCGATGACGGTCAGGGGCTCGACAAAGGTGGTCTGGCCGCTCGAAGACAGCCCGTGCATGACGCCGGGAACCTGGGCGCGCGCATCGGTCCGGACAGGTATCACGAATCGGCCGTTGCGAAAGGTTACGACCTCTTCTTGCACCGCGCGACCCTGCCCTCGCATGATCGATTCCAGCGCCCGATGTATCCGGTTACGTCCTCCCTGGATCTCACGGCGAACGGCGCGCAGCTCAGGACTCGCATTGTCGTCGATCTCGCCCCCCGGCAAAATCTTTCCGCCGATACTTGAAAGAACCCGGCGCAGATCAGGAATTCGAGCGATCAGTGATCCAAGCCGCGGGTAGCGGTCGCGGGCGGCCGGGTCGCTGAAGTGGGCGCGAAGGCCCATCCCAATCGCGATCAGACGCTCCAGTACCAGGATCTGATGAGGATCGAGGCTGGTTGCCTCTATCTGAAGCTGGGCGAAAGCGGCTTCGGGATCCGCGATTCCGGATAATCCGAATTGCTCGCCGGACGCGAGATAGTCGGCGCACTCGGTAGTTCGATCGAGCGCCGTTTCTATCTCGAGCCGATCGGTTGAGGGAAAGAGCGCCAGGACTCGCCTGCGCCCCAGGGGAGATGAAGTGCAGCGCTCAAGCAAGCCGATCAGAGAGTCGAGGTCCAGAGACTTGAAGGTACGCTTATCCATCAAGCCTATATTACTGGTTCGTGCTCTCCGTGTCTTAGCGGTAAAAAATCGCGGCGGCTACTTAACAGAACCCTTCCAGAAGTGATACCAGTAGGCATTCTCGGGGCCAAGCTCGTTCCACCAGAGGTCGAGCATTTCCTTGTTCCGTCGTTCCACGCCGGCGCGGGTCACGCCGGCCGGCGGGGGGACATATGCCGCGAGACGATCGTAAACGCGCCTGAGCTCGGCGTCGCTCACGCGTCCCAGCAGGTGCCACAAGGTGAAGGCGTCGTCCCTGCGGGATTCGGCGAACAACAGGTCAAGAATCGGCGCCCGCTGCGCAGGATCGCTCAACTCAAAATCGAGTCTCGTAAGAGCGGTGCGGAATGCCTCGGAGGCCGTGCTGTAGTAGGGTGTGCCAGGCCCGATTCCAGGCCGGGTGATGCAGAAGGCGTCCGTGGGGACAAAGGATTCGCGCCCGCGGAATTCGAACGCAACCAGTCCGGAAGTAACGTGCAGGAGGCTGGCGCCGGTATCGTCCACTTGCAGCGTATACGTGCAGCCCAGATCGACCGCGACGGCCGAAGGCGTATCCACGAAGAAGAGCCGTTCAGGAGCGTAAATCAGGGCGTGCATGGTACCTCGGACCAATCCGAGACGGTGCTCGTCGGCGCGCGCCTTCAGGAGCCGGACTCGAGAATTCGGTTCAATTTGCGCTTCGCCGATGAGCCCGACATTGATCCTCGCGCGCGATGAGGCGTCGGTCTCGAGCCAGTCGCCCACCTCGAGACGGCCGCTTTCGCGGATAGGGGCCGAGCCTACCTTGGGGGCTCCCTCCAACGCGACGACATCCCAGGCGCCCTTATCGTGGCGCTGGACCAGCCAGTTTCCCACCAGGGCGAGCGCGATGGCGGCCGCGGCAGCGACGCCAATCCATGGCAGGTAGCGCTTTTTCAGGCGCGGAAGTATCTGCAGAATGCGTCCCGGTTGCTCGAAAGTCGAATCGGCCGGTTCCGATGCGTGATGTTCCAGCCGGCCTGAAGGGAGTTCGGGCGCCGGCCGGCTGGAGCGAAACTCGCCCAGGAGGCGCTCCAGACGTTCCACCTCGGGGTCGGGCTCACCCGAGCCGTCCCACAGATAGTCGTCAGTCATGAGCACCTTTCCTATCAAGTCTTTCCCGAAGCAGTTTCATGCCGCGATGCAGATTAACCCGCACGGATGCCGGAGTGAGGCCTGTACGCACAGCAATCTCCGGGCCCGTCATCCCCTCGACCAGGCGGAACACAAGGGTTTCACGGTAGGCGTCCGGCAGACTGCGAATCACAGTCAGGACGGCCAGAGCCTCGGCCCTGGGTGAATCCGCGCCGGCTATCTCCTCCGGCAGATCCACCGTCTCCGGTGACCGCCGGTGATAATCGTTCGCCCGATTGCGCGCGATCATGCTGAGCCACGCTCCAAAAGCGGTTGTGTCCCGCAGCGTCTCGACCCGGCGCAGCGCAAGCAGGAAGACATCTTGAACCAGATCATCGACCTCGGACCGCGGCACCCGCGCCAGCATGATGCCGTGCACCAGGCGAGAGTACCGGTGGTAGAGCAATCCGAAGGCCTCACGATTGCCGTTTCGAGCGGCACTCGCTAGAAAAGCATCACTGGAAATTTCAGTATCCGGAAGCGAACCCACAGACAGGCCTTGAGTCGTCAGACTGAAAAGGTCAATACCTGGTTCCACCACGAATCCTTGGCCGAGAGATGCCTCCACATCAACACCTTCCAGCAGCACAAGACGCCGGACAACCGCCAAGTGTTAACGTCGCCTATCAGAGGACGCCTAAAAAGATGTGGATATGGTAATTTAACTAGGATCAGTTCAGGTATTAGGTTGACCGGGCCGCTACGGTTGAAGGAGCACTTTTCCCTTGGTCTGGCGCCCTTCCAGGGCGCGGTGAGCCGATGCGGCATCCCTCAAGGGAAAGGACTGGTCGATACGGAGTTTGAGCTTGCCTGATTCAATCCACTTCAAGACGTCGCCCGCGCGCCATTGGAGTTCATCAGGGAGGGCGGTGTAATGTCCCAGACTGGGACGGGTCAGATAAATCGACCCTTTGGGATTGAGAATATTCGGATCCACCGGAGGAACGGGGCCACTCGACTGCCCGAACAGAACCATCATCCCGCGCCGGCGCAGACAGTTCAGTCCTTTGTCGAAGGTATTGCGTCCGACAGAATCGTAAACCACTTCCACACCCTGGCCACCGGTAATCTTCTTAACCTCTGATTCAAAATCAACCTGTTCGTAGAGGATCACATGGTCGGCCCCGGCGGCGCGCGCCAGGCCGGCTTTTTCTTCCGTAGAGACTGTACCGATGACACGAGCGCCGATCATCTTGGCCATCTGCACAACCAGGAGGCCGGCGCCACCGGCCGCGGCATGAACCAGAGCCGTTTGTCCGCTCTGCAGTGGAAAGGTCGAGTGGGTGAGGTAGTGTGCGGTCATGCCCTGCAGGAGGGCAGCCGCGCCGGTCTTGAACTCCACGCCAGCCGGAAGCTTTACCAGTTGCCCCGCGTTGACCAGCGCATACTCGGCATACGCTCCGAGATTCATTGCGTAAGCGACGCGATCGCCCGGTGATACCGATGTTACGCCTTCGCCGGCAGAGTCCACCACACCGGCGGCTTCCATTCCAGGGATGAAGGGAAGGGGAGTCTTGTAGAGGCCGGTCCGGAAATAAACATCGATGAAGTTAAGCCCGATGGCATGGACTTTGATCCGCGCCTGGCCGGGACCGGGTTCGGGAACCGGAACGTCTTCGTAGTTCAGCTTCTCCGGTCCACCGGTTTCATGGACTTGAATTGCCTTCACTGGGAAACCGTTGTTTTGACCTGCTCGCTGTCGCGTGTGTAGCCGAACCAACCGATCATCATCTCTTCCCAGGTTTGATCTCCCCAGCGCACTTCCTTGGCGGGGTCGGGATTGAACTTGTTGTTGGTCGAATTATCGAAATGGGCCACGCATTCGACTCGCGTTCCCTTCGGCAGCGGGATTGGCGTGGTGAACTTGTAGCTGAGCTGCCAGTTGAAATCATACTTCGGCACCCGAAGGATGACTTCCGACCGGCCGTCGGGATACACCAGCGTGTAGACAAAGTCTTTGCCGCGAACGTGCATGTGAGGCATGAGCGAAACCAGGCGCACATCCTCCCGGGCCACCCAGCTCGATTTCACCTCGAAATTCGGATCGCCGGGCGGAATGACAAATTGCGCGTTAAGGGCCATCCCGGTCATCGACGTCTTTTGGACCGGCTCCTTCGCAAAGAACAGTCCAACGCTGGAGCGATCTTTTGCGGCCTCGCCATTCGGGGTGTAGTGCATTTGCAGTATCAGGTTCGAGCCCGCCTTGACCAGCTTGCCGGTGCCGGCGGGGAACTTGTTCGGCGGGTCTCCGGGAGCTGTTCCGCCCAGCATATTGTTGGTTCCTCCCGAGCCGCTCGTTTTCTGACCGGGTTCCTGGACAAACGCGATAATGTGGTGAACCACGCGGCGATTTCCGGGCCGCAGTTCCACAGCCTGAATCCACTTGTCCTCGGTGAAGTCGGTTGGGACCGTAAAATACTTGTACGGCACGACCCCGTCGGCGGGAACCGAAAACTCCTCCTTCATCGTCAGGACGACATCCGGCTGGCCCAGGGTCCATCCTTCGACGAATTTGGGCGCGCGAGGCATATCCTTGTCGTCCCCCTTGGGCGCATCGGCGTTGACCCAGGCGACGATTGTGTCGATCTCTTTTTTGGATAAGCGGCGATCGTTCGCAAAATGTCCATATTGAGGATCGGCCAGCCAGGGAGGCATGGTGCGGTCGACAACTTTGTCTCTGATCGACTTGGCCCAGGGACGCACTTCCTGGTAAGTCAGGAAAGACATCGGCGCAATTTCGCCCGGACGGTGACATTCCACACATCGATTGTAGAGAATGGGCGCGACGTCGCGGGTGAAAGTGACTTTGGCGCTTTCCGCCGCCCACGCGGCGCCGGCCAAGGCAAACAGTCCGACGGCGAGTGTCAGAAACCGCTTCGATAATTGGTTTACCATGCAGGTTCTCCCAGCGAATCTGGTGGTAATGATAGTCGATCCAATTTGGGGCAACAAGAAAAATGACAAATTATCACGTAGTGAAGTGCCGCGTCTTTGTGGCGGTATTCTGACGGCTTGGGCTGAGCCAAGGGGTTAGAACCCCAATTGACAAATCGACTCTCGACCATTGACAATTGGCAATGAATCGCGAGGAGCAATCTAGCGATTGACGATTGACGATTTGACGATTGAAAAGCAGGTTCGATCGTCATTGGATGGAGAATGCATGATGAGACGGAGGGAGTCATTAGTTTTGTCGATGATCCTGGGCCTGTTTCTTCTCTCCGTGCCCGTGATTGCCTGGAGTGAACAACCACCGGAGGCTCCCAATCGTCAATCGTCAATCGTAAATCGTCAATCGACTCAATCGAATCGTAAGTCCGATCACTTTCGACGACCTGATGGCCCTGGGACGAGTCGCAGATCCTCAAATCTCTCCCGACGGCAAGTCGGTAGCGTACGTGGTTACGCGCTACGACAAAGAAAAAAACACCGGCAACAGCGACATCTGGATCGTCCCATCGGCGGGAGGAGAACCGCGTCAGCTCACGCATGACGAAAAGCGCGACAACAATCCTCGCTGGTCGCATGACGGGAAGAAGATTGCCTTCATCTCGGGCCGGGAAGGGGGAACTCAGGTCTGGATTGCCGACGTCGCCAGCGGTGAAACGCGCAAGCACACGAACATTTCAAGCGGAGCGGACGGCGTGATTTGGTCGAGCGACGGCCGCTATCTTGCTTTTACTTCCGAAGTCTATCCGGACTGTAAAGACGATCCCTGCAATAAAGCGCGCTCCGAACGAGCGGAGTCCTCGAAAGTCAAAGCCAAAATCTTCGAGCGACTCCTCTTCCGCCACTGGGATTCGTGGAAGGACGGAAAAAGGACCCACGTCTTTGTGGTTCCCGCCCAGGGAGGGGCGCCGCAGGACCTCACGCCCGGAGACTACGACGCGCCCCCGTTCTCGCTCGGCGGCCCGCTCGACTACGATTTCGCCCCCGACGGGAAAGAGCTCTGCTTCGCTCGCAACACGGACCCGATGGAAGCCGCTAGCACGAATGCCGATCTCTGGACGGTTTCTACCAGCGGCGGCACGCCCAAACAGATTACCAGTAATCCCGCCTATGATGGATCCCCGCTCTACTCGCCCGATGGCAATTACATCGCGTACCGGACCCAGCGGCGCCCGGGGTTCGAATCGGACCGCTTCGAACTCACGCTGTACGACCGGCGCGACGGCAGCTCAAAAGCGATCAACTCGCGGCTGGACCGGTCGGTCTCGGGCATGGCCTGGGCGCCCGACAGCAAGTCCCTAGTGTTCAGCGCGGAGGACGAAGGCAATTCTTCAATCTTCCGGCTGGGCATCGGCGGCGAAAGAGCGGTGCGGATTGTGGAGGGAACTACCAACGACGACGTCAAAGTCTCGCCGGATGGCAGCCTGGTGTTCACCCGGCAGACCATTTCGCAGCCCGTGGAGTTGTACCGCTGCGGGGCGGACGGCCGGGATATCACTCCCATCACCCGCACCAACGAGGCTGCGCTGGCGAAGATAGGGTTCGGTGCGGTCGAAAACATCCGGTACCAGGGAGCGGAAGATACCAGAATCCAGGCCTGGCTGGTCAAGCCTCCGCAATTCAATCCCGATCAGAAGTGGCCTGCAATTGTGCTGATCCATGGAGGTCCCCAGAGCGCCTGGAACGACGCTTTTTCTTTCCGCTGGAACCTGCACATGTTTGCCGCCCGCGGCTATGTCGTGTTCGCCCCGAACCCGCGGGGAAGCACCGGATTCGGCCAGACGTTCACCGACCAGATCTCGGGCGACTGGGGAGGCCGCGTATTCGAAGACATCATGAAAGGTGTCGATTACCTGACCAAGCTTCCCTACGTCGACCCCGGCCGGGTTTCGGCCGCGGGGGCCAGCTACGGCGGTTACATGATCAACTGGATCGAGGGTCGCACCGATCGATTCCGCTGCCTGGTCAGTCACGACGGGGTCTACAATACCGCGAGCTTCTACGGCGCCACCGAGGAATTGTGGTTTCCGGAATGGGAATTCCGCGGCACTCCGTGGCAGAACCCCGAACTCTATGCCCGGTGGTCGCCGTCGAACTACGTCACGAGGTTCAAGACACCGATGCTGATAATTCATGGCGAGCTGGACTTCAGGGTCCCGGTGGCCGAGAGTCTCCAGCTCTTCACGGCTTTACAGCGGCAAAACGTTCCCTCCAAGTTTCTCTACTTTCCTGACGAGGGACACTGGGTGCTGAAGCCTCAGAACAGCGAACTCTGGTACAAAACCGTCCTGGATTGGATCGACCACTACACCAAATAATCCGATTGCGGATTGCGGATTGCGGATTGCGGATTGTCGGAGTTTGAGAATCGGTGATAGTCCACTCATGCCATCCGCTAAATCCGCAAATCCGCAATCCGAAATCCGCAATCGGCAGTCCGGCTGAGCCGGGTGAGCTACCAGCTTCCCGACGGGCATCGGCTGGTCAACGACATCGATCTGGAACTCGCCGCGGGTGAGACTCTGGTGCTCGTAGGAAGGAGCGGGTCGGGCAAGACAACGATACTCAAGTTGATCAACGCCCTCCTGGCGGCGACCTCTGGAGAAATTGAGGTTCTGGGAAAGCGAAGCAGGGAGTGGGATCCCATCAGCCTGCGGCGGAAGATCGGCTATGTGATCCAGGAGGTCGGGCTGTTCCCGCATTTCACGGTGGAGGCCAACGTCGGATTGGTTCCCCGGCTGGAGGGATGGCAAGAAGATAGAATTCAGGCGCGCAGCCGGGAAATGCTGGAGCTTGTAGGCCTCGATCCGGAGCGGTTCCTGCGACGCTACCCGAGCCAGCTTTCCGGAGGGCAGCGCCAGCGCGTGGGCGTGGCGCGCGCCCTCGCAGCCGACCCGCCGCTGATGCTGCTGGACGAGCCTTTCGGCGCCCTGGATCCGCTCACGCGGTCGGAGATCCAGGTTGAGTTTCGCTCCTTGAAGCAGAGGCTGAAGAAGACCATGATCTTCGTGACCCACGACGTCCGCGAAGCTCTCATTCTCGGCGACCGCATCGGGTTAGTGCGCGACGGCGTTCTGGCGAGGATATCCGCGGCTCGAGACTTTCTCGGCAGCGACGACCCCGAAGTCTCCGCATACCGAAAGAGCCTGGAAGCTCTATGAATCCTTTCCGCTACATCGTGTCGCATCCGGAGGAAGTGCTGCAGTTGACCGGAGAACACCTCTTTCTGGTCGTGGTTTCAACCCTGGTCGCGGCCGTCATCGGAATTCCGCTCGGAATTCTCCTTACCCGGCGTCCACGCTGGAGCCGGTGGGTTCTTGGCGTCGCGAACGTCGTTCAGACGATCCCGAGCCTGGCGCTCTTCGGCTTTCTGATCCCGCTTCCTTTCCTGGGCGGAATCGGGGCGCAAACCGCGATCGTCGCCTTGATCCTTTACTCCCTCCTTCCGATCATTCGCAATACGCATACGGGGATTGTCGGCGTCGATCCGGCGATCCGCGAGGCCGGGCGGGGGATGGGAATGACCGACTGGCAGCTCCTGACCCAGGTGGAGCTGCCGCTGGCGCTCGGCGTGATAATGGCCGGATTGCGCGTCGCGACCGTGATTGCGGTAGGCGTGGCCACGATCGCCGCCACCATCGGCGCTGGCGGCCTGGGCATGTACATCCTTCGAGGCGTCTCGATGGTGGACAATCAGCTCATTCTGGCGGGCGCCATTCCGGCGGCAGTCCTGGCTCTACTGGCCGACTTCCTCCTGGGGCTTGCCGAACACTGGCTTTCACCCAAAGGTGTCCGAGCTAAATGAAAGTTCCAGCGCGAATATCCCTGGCGTCTCTCGGCGTAATTGCGCTCCTTTTCGCGCTCGGAGGCTGCGCCACAAGCCAGTCGAGAAAAATAATCGTCGGCTCCAAGAATTTCACCGAGCAGAGCATCCTGGGCGAGCTGCTGGCACAGCACCTGGAACGATCGGGCTTCGCGGTCGATCGCAAGCTGTACTTGGGAGGCACCCTGATCTGCCACAGCGCGCTGGTGGCAGGCGGAATCGACCTCTATGTCGAGTACACGGGCACGGCCTATACGGCCATTCTCAAAAGCAAACCGATCAGCGATCCAGGGGAGGTTTACCGCCAGACGCGGGACGCGTATCGTTCACGGTTTGGCGTCGAATTGACGGAGCCCCTCGGCTTCGACAACAAATTCGTCATTCTCATCCGCGGCGAGACAGCGCGCCGGTTGAAATTAACCACGCTGAGCGAGGCGGCGGCTTTTACGCCCCAATGGAAGGCTGGGTTCGGAAGCGAATTTATCGAGCGGGAAGACGGGTTTCGCGGGCTCTCCTCAACCTATAACTTGAAGTTCGCCGAGCCTCCGCGGGTCATGGATCTCGGGCTCAGCTACCGGGCCCTTGCCGAAGGAAAGATTGACCTCATCGCCGGCGACGCTACCGGCGGGCTGATTGATTCTTTGGATCTGTTTATCCTGAAGGATGACAAAGGCTATTTCCCGCCCTACGAGGCGGTCCCCTTTGTGCGCAGCCAGAGCCTGGATCGACATGCCGGGTTGCGTCAAGCTCTGGCTGCGCTGGGCGGGAAGATCTCCGACACAGATATGCGCCGCCTGAACCTTGCCGTGGAGGGGGAGCGTCGCGACATGCGGGCAGTGGTTGGCGAATTTCTCGACCGTCTTCGGTAACGCCTAACCTCTAAGACACCATCAAATGACACTAACCTACGCCAGACGCTAAGGTTCCATCGGGGCTCCCCGAACGAAGTGCCCCTTGAAGACAACATGTCGTTCGATCACCGTGCTTCTAGCAACAGATACCACGAAGACGCGAAGAACACGAAGAAGACACCAAGCCATGATCTGCCCCGTCGCGAGGGCACCTGGACGCTTCCCCGGACTTGTTGGTGGTGAAGCGAGCCGGACCCGTGCTCGGGCACAATAAGACTTCCAGTCACATCCATAACCTCGATAGACCCCGAGCCGTCGTGGATCTGCACGTCCCCGCCCACATGTTCGACGCTGATCCCGCCTGAACCGTCCCTGATCTGGAGGTTTCTTCCTACCTCGCGAACCCGAATAGAGCCGGAGCCATCCTCAATACTAAGGTTGCCCTGGATGCGCTCGGCCTCGATTTCTCCCGAACCGTCATCGATCGTCACGTCTCCGCCGATTCCGGTGACAGACATCGAACCGGAACCGTCGTCGATTTTCAGGGAGAGCTCGGCGGGGACTGTTATGTGAAGGTCGATCCAGGCGTGATTCATCCAGTTGGATGTCTGTACATTCTCGCTCTTGAGATGAAAGGTTCCGTTGCGAACCTCCATCGACAGTCTCAGATTATCGATGATCTCGCGTTTCCTCTGTTCGGAAGCAGCCGGACCTTTATAGTCCGCCACGACTTCGATCGTCGAAGCCCCCTGACGCCCCGTAATCGTCAGGCTTCCCGCCCCTGCCTCGATCCGAGCGTTCGTAACTCCGGCGGCAGCGAAGGTCTCACGTTTCGTCAGCAGCGTCTCCGCAGCCGACGAGACCAGGCAACCACTGAGAGTCAAAAACCAGAGAGAAGCCAGACGCTTAATCTTCATTTCTTTCTCCTCATGCGATCCGATGAGAGAAACCGTATTACTAAACGAACGTCATGCGACGAAGTTCATTTTTGGCTTCATCAGCTATCCGATGAACGGAACTTGGTAGACAAACGGAAATCATGCACAGGAAGTTCACAATTTGGCTTAATTCTCCAATACAGAAGCCGAATTTCGTCAATCAAGGTCCGTTTCCTGAGGGCGGTAGCAAGCCGCCGTACGCAAGCTAGCTCGCACTCCAGGAACCTTCGGCAGACCATCGGTTGCTTTCGTCCCGAACCCCCCTTATACTTTGCCTGCCCCTCAGGGAAAGCGGGCGCTGATCAGAAGCAGTGCGCCGGCTTGGATGATCGAACGCCGAGAGCTCAATCGCTCCGCCGCGATGATTCCCGCGCTCGAACATCTTCAAACGCCATAACGGCAGAAAAAACTATCGGACAGAAAAGCGGGGTGACGTGCGCACAAAAGAAGACCTTCAGCGAAGGAAGCGCAGGACGAATCAGCCCAGAAGAGGGCTGAAGCGAAGTTCCAGCACTTGCTGGAGAGGCTCCCCGCCGGAGCCTACATCTGTGATGCCGAAGGACTGATCACTTACTTCAACCAGCACGCCGTCGAACTTTGGGGGCGTGCACCGAGACTGAATGATCCTGCGGACCGGTTCTGTGGCTCGTTCAAGCTTTTTTCCCCCGACGGTTCGCCGATACCCCACGATCAATGTTGGATGGCGCGGGCCCTGCAGACGGATTCGGAATACAACGGGTACGAGATCGTGGTCGAGCGTCCGGACGGAAAGCGCATGACGGTGCTCGTCCACGTAACCCCGATCCACAACGACTCGGGTGAGCTTCTCGGGGCGGTAAACGTCGTTATCGACATCAGCGACAGCAAGCGGCGCGAGGAAGCGTCGGCCCGGCTGGCGGCGATCGTTGAGTCATCCGACGACGCGATTGTGGCCAAGACGCTGGACGGCATCATCACGGCCTGGAATCGGGGCGCGGAGGAGATATTCGGGTACAAGGCAGCGGAGGCGGTGGGACAGCATATCACCTTTATAATCCCGCCCGAACGACGAGGTGAAGAAGACGAAGTTCTCGCCCGGGTTGGCCGCGGCGAGAAAGTCGATCACTTTGAAACAGTACGGAAGACGAAGGATGGGCGGATGATCAACATCTCACTTACGGTCTCGCCCATCAAGAACGCCGCGGGGCAGATCATCGGGGCGTCAAAGGTGGCGCGCGACATCACCGAGCGCAAGCGGCAGGAAGAGCTGCTAAAGGAGGCCGACCGGGCGAAGGATGAATTCCTGGCCATGGTGTCGCACGAGCTGCGCACCCCGCTGAACGCCATCCTGGGATGGGCGCGGATCGCGCAGCGCGACCCTTCGGCCACTCGACGAGCCCTCGAAATCGTTGAGCGGAATGCGAAGACATCAGGCAAAGCTCATTGACGATCTGATCGACTTGTCACGAATAGTCAGCGGCAAGCTCAGGCTCGAGACCGAGTCGGTGCACATTCCGCACGTTGTCGCCACTGCGGTTGAAAGTCTTCGGCTGGCAGCAGAAGCAAAAGGTGTTGCGCTCGAGCTTCAGCTCGACGCCGAACTGCCGCTAGTCTCAGGTGACGGGCAGCGTCTCCACCAGGTGATCTGCAACCTGTTGGGAAACTCGATCAAATTCACCCCGGCCGGAGGGCGCGTCGTCCTCAATGCCCGGCAGATATCTTCCACCGTCGAGATTCGGGTAAGTGATACAGGAAAGGGAATCTCTCCGAAGTTGCTGCCACACCTCTTCGAGGCGTTTCGCCAAGGCGACGGATCTTCGTTTCGGAGCGGCCTGGGTCTGGGATTGGCAATCGTGCGGCATCTGGTCGAACTCCACGGAGGGACAATTCGCGCCCATAGCGAGGGAGAAGGCAAAGGGGCCGAGTTCACCATCACCCTGCCGTTACGTGAGAATCAGCCGCAGGACTTGGAACTCACCGAGTTCGCGCCCAACACGACGCCGGAATCAAGCGCGGCCGGCTTCTAACAAATACCACCAAGACTCGAAAGACACTAAGATTCGTTCGAGGCGGACTTCGCCCCGAACGAAGGCCCGTTCTGAACGACAACATGTTCGGTTATGAACTTTTCGCTACAGTTCCTACACGAAACCTGACTACTTGCGAAAGGTCCAGCGCAGGCGCATATTATTGCCGATGTCCTGTGATTCGTTATCGTACTGCAACCAGCGCTGAAGGCGCTCCAGGCCCCAACCAGAAAATTCTTGTCGCCGAGGAACTCTGAAGTACGCCAGACGCCGTCGAACCCGGCAAACCTGTTCCGGCGAATGCCGTCAGGACTTCCGTTGGTTAGAATGGTGCCGACTCGGAGCCTTGGATTAACGTCGTAGGAAACACGGCCAACGAAAAGATTCGTGCCGCCGCTGAGGAAGGCGCACTGGTACATAAAACGAGTCCTGGTTGGTACAGCGGCCACCACCAGGGGCACGAAGAGTGAGACAAAGAAACGCGAAGACCACCCGGGGATTTCCGGCTCCGGCGGCGCCGGTCGTCCCGCGCGGCGCAGCCAGGCGAGCAGCCGCCTCGGCTCCCACTCGCGCAGTTCGGAAGTACGGCTGGGACGTCCGCTGCCACACCCTGAGAGCTACCCTCCGCCGACGGCTCCTATTACCCTCCGGACGCCCATCTCCTCCCACCCTCATATCTTGGAGTTCCTTTCCCGTAACCGCCGTATCCTGTGGTCTCTTTTGCCTTGACACGAAGCGCTTGTCTCTCTAGCTTGTGCGCGTCCATAAAGGGAGTTCTTTATCACTGGGCTTGGCTGCGGCTTTCCAGGCCCTGATCCTGATGGGCCCAGCTCTTCGACGGTCTCAGGGACCGAGCAGGCGTCGTTCAGGGTGCGCTCTTGCGGGTCAAAGGTCAAGCTGCTGGCCGGAAGAAAGCCAAGCTTGTCACCATCCACGCATCTGTCGGAGAGTGGGTGCATGACCGAACCCAGGATCGTGGTGGCGCATCGGGAGCACCTGTGGTGGCTGCTCGCCGAGGCCGCGCAGCTCGAACACATGATCATGTGTCAGTACCTGTTCGCGGAGTTCAGCCTCAAGAACGGCACGAGCGATGGCTTGACCGCCGAGCAGGCCGAGGCAGTCACGCGGTGGCGCAAGACGCTCCACGGCATCGCGGTGGAGGAGATGCTGCACCTGACGCTGGTGGCAAACCTGATGACGGCGATCGGCGCGGCCCCGGTCTTCGGCCGGCCCAACTTCCCGCAACGGTCTGGGTACTTTCCCTCTGGGGTGCTGCTGGACCTGCTGCCGTTCGGGGAGCAGGCGCTGCGCCACTTCCTCTACCTGGAGCGTCCCGAGGGCATGGAACTCCAGGACGCGCAGGGCTTCGTGCCGGTCGCGCCGCCGCGTGAGCCGGTGCAAGCCGATGAGGCGCTGCCTCGCGGGCAGGAGTTCGCCACCATCGGCCACCTGTACCGGGGCATCGCCGATGGCCTGCGCGGCCTGACCGCCAGAGTGGGGGAGCGGGCGGTGTTCGTCGGGTCGCCTCGCGCCCAGGCCACCCCGGAACTGCTCCACTGGCCGCAGCTGATCGCGGTCACCGATCTGGCCTCGGCGCTGGCGGCTGTGGAGGAGATCATCGAACAGGGGGAGGGTGCGCGGGGGGACTGGCGCACGGCGCACTACGGCAGGTTCCTCACCATGTGGCAGGAGTACCACGACCTGCGGCAGCGTGATCCGTCGTTCGAGCCTGCCCGCCCGGTCCTGCCCGTCTACACCCGCCAGCCCTTCGGCATCGCTGCGCCCCAGCCGATCATCACCGATCCGCTGACCCACCAGGTGGCCGAACTGGCGGCGATGGCCTACGAACTGGTGCTGCTGCTGCTGAACCGGTTCTTCACCCACACCGACGAGACCGAACAGCAGCTGTCCACGCTCATCGGCGCGGCGATCAGCATGATGGGCGGGGTGCTGCGGCCGCTGGCGACCACGCTCACCACCCTGCCCGCCGGACCGCCCCATCAAGGCAGCACGGCAGGGTTCACCTTCGAGGTCTACTACGTCCTGGGCAACATGGTTCCCTGGCGCGAACCCGCATGGGCCCTGCTCCACGAACGAATGGCGCTCCTCACGCAACGGTGCGCCGAGATCACCCACGGCGCCCCCGAGGCCGTGCACCAAGCCCACCAGCGCGCGGCCACGATCACCGCCACCATTGCCGCCCACGTACCCGCCGACCTCCGCCCACCCCCTTCTACGGTCTCGACCTGACCAGCAAGCAAGCCGGGCTGACCGACCCGCTGGCAACGCCAGCCCAAACCTCGACGAGCGGCGTCAACGTCCGCCGAGCATGAGGGACCTGCCGTGGTGCCCGAGTGTGGCAGCGCCGACTTGGACGCGTCGTTCGGCACCCGGGTACGCTCGGGTGCCCGCGCTAAGTGCCGGCGCCGAGAGTGAGGAGGCGTGCATGCCCACGCCAGAGCAGAACAAGGAGACCGTCAGCGCCTTCGCGCGGAGGTGTCGAAAATTCCCGCCGAAGCTCCCGTTCCCAGTCGGGACCCGGGCCGTAGAGTCCCAGGCGGTGGCAGGGAAGGACCACCTGGATCCCCGGTTGAAGCCGCACCACTGAGGGCCGCTCCTCGGTGGCCAGCAATGCATGGAGGAATCCACCCTCCTCCAAGCCCCAGAGGAGATCCGTGGATCGATCGTGCTCGAACCCATCCTGGATTCGGTAGAAGGAGTCCTCGAGCGCTCCGGGGGTGAGCAGAAGCACCCGCCAGCCGCGCTGGGCCAGTGCCGTTTTCTCGGTCGCGCGAACGGCCTTGACGAAGTCTTCTTTATGTTAACTTTGCGCGATGTTCCTCGGTCCTGGATGAGTCCGACTCTGCGGATTATACGCCCGTGCATTGGAAACGTCTCCCGGGTCGGCAACCCCGAGCCGTCCACGGCCGCTTGTTTCTCTTATCCCACTTGACAGGTCGCTGCCCTCGTGGAAGGGTGTGCTCGACCGGAGGGCTTCTATGACTCCGTCTGCCGCTCACGTCAACGCGCTGTGCTCGGCACCGTCGGTGCCCGAGAGCTACGGACTGGTCAGACGAAGCCGAGGCGGTGCGCCTCTCCCCTCCCGCGAAGCGGAAGGAATATCGTGATCACCAACAGCGGTCAGGAGAAGGAGACAACCATGAGCTTGGACAAGACCTCACACCCCGTTAGACCGGGGACCGACGAGTTGGTTCCGTCGCGCTACGCGCTGCGGGTCGGCGAGATTGACGTGCTGGTGATCAGCGATGGGGTGTTTCCGCTGCCAGCCACGACGTTGGCCACCAATGCCGACCCGGCCGAACTGGCGGCCTGGCTGGACGACAGGCTCCAGCCGCCGGACGTGTACAAGTGGCCGCTGAACGTGGTCGTGGTGCGTAGCGGCGGCCGGACCGTACTCATCGACGCTGGGGTAGGGGCGGAGTTCCCGAACTTCCCGCAGGTCGGGCGGTTGGCCATGCGACTGGACGCCGCCGGCATCGATCCCGCATCCGTGACCGACGTGGTGATTACCCACATGCACGTGGACCACGTTGGCGGGCTGCTCGCCGACGGGCTGAGGGGCCGGCTGCGTCCGGACGTGCCGATCCACCTGGCGGCCGCCGAGGTCGAGTTCTGGGCGTCGCCCGATTTCTCCCGCAACTCTTTTGCGGGGATGCCGGACGTGCTTCGGTCGGCCGAAGAGCGGTTCGTGGACAAGTACCGCAGCCAGCTGCGGCTGTTCGAGGCGGAGCACGAGGTGGCGCCGGGGGTGGTCGTCTATCGCGCCGGCGGCCACACCCCCGGGCACAGCGTGGTCCGGCTGGCGTCCGGCGGCGACCGGCTGACGTTCCTCGGCGATGCCGTGTTCCCGGACCATTTCGACCGCCCCGACTGGTACAACGCTTTCGACCACGACCCCGAGGAGGCGGTCCGCGTCCGGGTCCGTCTCTTGCGGGAGCTGGCGGCGACCGGCGAGCCGCTGGCGGCCGCTCACCTGTCGTTCCCGTCCGTCGGCCGGGTGGCGGTCGCCGGCAACGTCTTTCGTTTTGTACCGGCCGACTGGGAGCACTGACCGCTTGTTGGGTTAGGGCCGAACCAGGCGCCGCACCAGACCGGGGTCGCAAAGCGGCCCCGGTCGGATGAAACGCCAGCGCGCCGCCGGGGTCTTCGGTGAGACACCCCGTCCAGCGCGAGGGTGTGAGAGTGCAGGTTCACGTTCACCCGCTGCCTGCGCGCTGCATCACGGTGACGCTGCCGGTGCGTCCACCCGGCACGCCGCACTCCCGGGCGCTTATCCACCCAGAGCAGATCGAGAGAATGAAGGCGACGCCAGTCACAGCAATGCCTCCGGGGTTGCTTCAGTAGCCGAACTGATCCACGGACTGATCAGCATGGCATCCGGAGAGGACGCCGATGCGATCCTCTACCTCGGGCCGCCAGAGACGTTGACACAATCGCCTGTCGATCCGAACATCTATCTCGACCCGGATTATTTCAAGCAGGAGGATCGGCGCTTGCGATGCTGTACGCGTCCGCCGGGCGGCAGGTCGCTGGACTGGGACGAGATTCTCCAAGGGAACTCCGTGGTTCCGCGCAAATTTAAACGCTGAGACTATGCCGCGGTCTGTGGCAGACGCGAATGAGATGGGATACGCGTTACCAGAAAGTGGTGGAAAACCGAGAGCCTCACCCCATCGCGAGCGAATGACCGGAAGTCGACCGCGATGTGTACCGGGATCGTGTCCGGTTAGCCGACAATACATCCAGAGCCTTGTATTTCGCTTCGCGCAACCACGTTTCCGACCAGCGAGGGCACTTGTCCGGTTAGCGGACTTACCAGGACTTTAAGGAATCGTATTTGTTCGTATCGTATTTGTTCGCTTGACAGAAGACACGAAGGGAGGTACATGGAAAACAGAGGTGGCAACCATGAAAATCGTAGTGATCGGTGGCAGTGGATTCATCGGGTCAAAGCTCGTACCCAAGTTGCGCGAGCACGGCCACGAAGCAATCGCAGCATCCCCCAAATCCGGCGTAAACACCCTCACGGGCGAGGGACTGGCCGAAGTTCTGGAAGGTGCTTCGGTGGTCGTCGACGTATCGAACTCTCCCTCTTGGGAAGATTCGGCGGCACTAAGTTTCTTTGAAACGTCGACCCGCAATCTCCTCAAGTACGGCGCGGCCGCAGGCGTAAAGCACTTCGTCGCATTATCGGTGGTCGGCACTGAACGGCTGTACGAAAGCGGCTATTTCCGCGCGAAGATCGCGCAGGAGAAGCTGATCAAGAATTCAACGATTCCTTACTCCATCGTCCAGGCGACGCAGTTCTTTGAATTCCTCAAGGGCATTGCCGACATTTCCATGAAGGGCGGCAAGGTGCATTTGCCGCCCATGCCTTTCCAGCCGATGGCGGCCGACGATGTGGCGAGTGCCGTGGGCAGAGTCGCAGTAGAAGCGCCGGTGAATGGCACGGTCGAAATTGCAGGGCCGGAACCGTTTCGCCTGGATGAACTGATACGCCGGCGCTTGGCCCAGCTCAATGACCCTCGGGAGGTCATCACCGACCCGAACGCGCGATACTCCGGCGTGCAGGTCGATGAGCGAACGCTAGTCCCCGGCAAGGGTGCGCGACTTGGCGAAACGCGTTTCGAAACCTGGCTCACTCAGCCCGCAGCGAAAATGGAGGCAGCCGCTCACTAGTGGAGTTGTAAACAGAGACCGGTTGGGCTGCTACGCGTAACTGAAGCTGACTCATATAAGCAATGAAATCTTAGTGGTCCCGTTCAAACGAAAGGTTTGCTTATGACGATTACAAAACTGGTCGTGATGCTGGTATGTCTTGTGTCCATCCCGCAGGAGACTAAAGAGGCGAAGGTGACGCCGCTGCTGTCGAAAGACCTGACGGAGTTTCCTGGCAAGGAAGGTGTGATGATCACCGTGGAGTATCCGCCGGGCAACACGGATCCAGTACATCGCCACAATGCACATGGGTTCATTTATGTGCTGGAAGGCTCGGTCGTGATGCAGGTGAGGGGCGGGAAGGAAGTGACTCTGACACCCGGTCAGACCTTCTATGAAGGTCCCTCTGATGTTCACGTCGTTGGGCGGAACGCGAGCCAAACCAAACCGGCTAAACTCGTCGTGTTCTTCGTGAAAGACAAAGGCGCTCCCATATTAGTGCCGGCGAACTAAATCAAACACTACAAGAATCGGCCCGACTGGTACGCCGCGTACATGGTGGCGGAACAGGCCGGGCAGAGCTGTCAAGGGAAATAGCTGGCTGAAATATGGCAGGACCTGACGCGCTCCTCGGGGTTACGATTTCGCACTACCGCATCCTTGAGAAATTGGGCAGGGGTGGCATGGGCGTGGTGCACAAGGCGGAGGACATCCGGTTGCGCCGCTTGGTGGCGCTTAAGTTTCTCTCTGGTGCGTTAGCCCATGATCCGGCGGCCTTAGAACGGTTTCGCCGAGAAGCCGAGGCGGCTTCGGCTCTAAATCATCCGAACATCTGCACCATCTACGACATCGGCGAGGAAAACAGCCGGCCCTTCATCGCCATGGAGTTTTTGGACGGACACATGTTGAAGGACTGCATCGCCAGGGGTCCGCTCTCTTTGGCGCAGGTCTTGGACTTGGGTGCCGAGATCGCCGATGGTTTGGATGCCGCACACCAGCTCGGAATCGTGCACCGCGACATCAAGCCTGCGAATATTTTCGTTACTAAGCGTGGCCACGCCAAGATTTTGGATTTCGGTCTGGCCAAATTGAATCCGAAGCCGGTCGATGAGGTCACGGTAACGGCCGATGCTACTGGTGGACCAACGGAAATCGAACTCACCATGCCTGGCGTCGTGATGGGCACAAAGGCTTACATGTCACCCGAGCAAGTGCGTGGAGAAGTTTTGGATGCCCGAACCGACATCTTCTCGTTTGGCCTAGTTCTTTATGAAATGGCGACTGGTCAGTTGGCGTTCAAAGGAGCCACTAGCGGCGTCGTCGCGGAAGCAATCCTGAACCGTGCACCAGAACCTTTGCGTCACCTAGTTGAGTATGATGGCTTAGAACTCGAACGCATCGTAAACTTGGCACTCCAGAAAGATCGCAATCTTCGCTATCAAAGCACAGCAGGCATCCGCGCAGATTTGCTGGCGTACAAACGTAGCGTCGGTACGGGGCAAGTCTCTTCCCCTCCACGGGGCGTCCCTACTACTGATGCGGAAGCCGCTCGCGCTGAAGAAGGGCTCTGGGTTGCTGTCTTACCGTTCAAGGTCACCGCGTCCGACAAGGAATTGGAATCGCTCGCGGACGGGCTAACCGAAGACGTAACGGCCGCGCTCTCGCGCTTTCCGTATCTCCGGGTCGTGGCCTACAACTCCGCGATGACCTACAAAAGCCGATCGACAGATATTCGTGCCGTCGGCCGCGAACTGGGCGCACGCTACGTGGTCGAAGGGAGCATTCGCAAAGGGGGACGCGCTCTTCGCATCAACGCGCAACTCGTGGACGCCGCGAGCGGAGTCCAGCTTTGGGCTGAGACTTACAACCGCGAACTCGGTGCGGGCGGTCCATTTGAAACCCTGGACGATGTGACGGACCGAATTGTAGCGACGGTCGCGGGTGGGCACGGCGTAATCGCCCGCACCATGGCGACTGCCACCCGGGAAAAACCCTTGGAAGAGGCGAGCGCATCGCAATTAGTATCGCGGTGGTTCACATACGTCTTGCAACTCAAAGCTGAGGAGCACGCCAGGCTCCGTGCGGCCTTCGAGCGCGTACTCGACCGCCAACCCAACCATGCAGACGCCTGGGCGTGCCTTTCCAACCTATTCTGCTGGGAATATGTGCACCGTCTAAATCCGTTGGAAAGACCAATGGAGCGCGCTCTCGAAGCTGCCTGGCGTGCCGTAACCATCGATCCCGCCTGTCAGTTGGGATGGCAACAGCTTGCTGAGGCGCACTTCTTTGCAAAGGACTATACCGCGTTTGGTGACGCCGCCGAGCGCGCGATGGCGCTCAATCCCCGCAACAGCCACACTCGAGCGTATTTGGGTTTGCTGATCGCTTTCTCCGGCGAATGGGAGCGCGGCCTAGCCCTCGTGCAGCGTGCCATGGCACTCAACCCTCATTACCCTGACTGGTGTTATCTGCCTTATTTCTACAATCACTATCGCAAAGGCGAATACCAAGCAGCGTTACAAGTCGTAAAGAAAATCAATATGCCCGAGGACCCTTGGCCGCAAATGGGGATTGCCGCGGCCTGTGGCCAGCTCAATCACCAAGAAATGGCGCGCGCGGCCATCGAATTGGTGCGTAAGCACCAACCGCTATATCTCGACCTGAAATACTACCGCGAAGATGCTGAAAAATGGTTCGCGGACACGTCGATTGTGGAACAGCTTTTACAGGGTCTGCGTAAGGTTGGACTCAAGGATTTCACGGATTCGTCTGAATAATACCCAAGCGCCGGATAAACGGGGCAAGCCGCGTTCCAGCCTTTGTGCATAGAATCTCGACCCAATTTTTGGACAACTGGCGATAAATCGCCATTACTCTCACAACTCCCGGTGCTTCCGTCATCAAATGTTGCTAGGCCGCAAAGGGCAGACTCCGAACCGGGAAACTGACCGGCCGAACTAAGCTAAAGAGTACAAGAAGGACATTCTCTGACGCCACGAAAAGCAGCCTCGCTGAGAAAATTTCTCTGAAGGCCAACGCCCGCCCGCTGCTTGCCGAACTCTACGGAACTTCGGTATCTGGGCGGATCGCGACTGGCCGGCGTGTGACAAGGGTGGGCGCGGGGATCGACTCGGAAGACTTTGCCTTCCCCGCTGGCTCCCGCTGTGCCCGCGTGTCAGGAGTGATGATTGCGGTACGTTGATAATGCCGCCCTCTACCTTCGCGATCACGATTTGCCCATGGCTTATTCCACAATCGCTGCATAATATTTCTTCGTAAAATGCAACGAAGTCACGGATAAAAGACTTATCTTCTGACCCGATTGGGACAGCTGTTCAAAGACGGATTGCGCAAGCTTCTGGGATCAGGGGGCGGTTTTCAGCAACGCATTAGGTCTGTTAATAAATCGTTCTTTGGAACCGGAGCGCTCAGAACGCAATGATAGGGTGGAAAAGACGAACTCGTTCACAGAAAAGGAGAGAGAAGATGAGCACTAGAGCAAAAACAGAGCGTGAAAAACCGATAGAGATTGCAGTCGATCCGCGCCTTTCACGTGGCGTGAAGGCATTTTTGAAAGTGTTGAATTCTTCCGGCGGGCCGCCGCTTGAAACCTTACCTCCACTTGAAGCGCGCGAGGTGCTGGTCAATGCGCAAGCATCAGTTCCAGTTGATCTTTCAGGTATCGAAGAGTCGGACAAAACTATCGCGGCCGATGGCTACACGATCAAACTAAACGTCGTGCGCCCCGAGGGCGTTAAAGGCAAGCTTCCGGTCTTCATCTTCATACACGGCGGCGGCTGGGTTCTAGGCGATTACCCGACGCACAAGCGGATGGTGCGTGACCTCGTCGTTCTTACCGGCTGTGGCGGGGTCTTCGTCAATTACACGCGCACCCCCGATGCCAGGTATCCACAAGCTATCAACGAAATCTATGCCGCCACTCGTTGGGTGGCTGAGCACGGCGCCGAGATTGATGTTGACGGGAAAAACCTGGCGGTTGTCGGTAACAGCGTCGGCGGCAATATGACGGCCGTGACCGCGCTCAGGGCCAGAGAGAAGGGTGGCCCGAACATCAAACTTCATATCATGATGTGGCCGGTCACGGACGCTAATTTCGAGACCGAGTCATATAAACAGTTCGGCGAGAAGCGTTTCCTCACCACGCCTCTGATAAAGTGGATGTGGGATCTCTACACTACTGACCCTAACCAACGCAAAGAAATCTATGCATCGCCCTTGCAGGCAACGGTCGAACAGCTTAAGGGATTGCCTCCGGCGCTGATACAGGTCGCCGAAAGCGACATCCTGCGCGACGAGGGCGAAGCGTACGGGCGCAAGCTCGACGAGGCTGGAGTCAAAGTCACCACGGCGCGTTACGACGGCATGATCCACGATTTCGGGTTGCTGAATGGGTTGGCGGAAGAGCCGGCGGTTCGTTCTCTGTTTGAGCATGCAGCCGCGGAGCTGAAGAGACATCTGCAACCGTAGCGCGACAAGCACAGCGCCAGCGCATAGCGGACTCGAAGGGTACGGCGGATAGCCTTCGGCTGGCAGAATTTTTCATAGAGAGGAGACATAACGCTTGTTCTGAACGCTGATTCGTGATTGCAGATTACGCATGCGTTCAATTACCGCATACTTGAAGGAGGTACCGTATGAGAAGAATCGCTTTGGTGGCGTCCGGGTTGCGGTCTGGGTCAAGCGAGTACAGCGCACACAGATAGGGCGGGCAGGGTGAAGTGCTCGAGCTCAATCGCCCACTGCAGGTGCTCCCGTAGGCTCTCGACCGTGGCGATGCGCCTTAACGACGGGACGCACCGCATAACGGACGAACTGTTACTCGCTATAACCGAGCTTTCTTTAGTCACATTGACGTTGCTTTCGCTGTCCGCCATTCGGATGAATGTTGTTCGAGACACTTAGAATTGTTTTGAACTGCTACTTCTCATTTAGGTGTTGCTTTGGCGGTCATTCCGACAAGTCGCCCTGCGGACACAACCGCCCGAATGCGCTTGTCATTGCCCAGAACACCAGGAATCTTGCCGGCCTGGTACTGCTCGTTTAGCTATGCCGTCAGGCGTCAACAGTATCTTCAGTTCGGAAGCCGATCTCCTGGTGCGTTCCATCGCAGAATGGTTTGTTGCGCGAGGCGCCGCAGCGGCACAGTTCGGCCTCAGTGCCTTCATACTGGCCCAGTCCGTCTGCGCCTCGCAGCACAAATGCACCCTCCACCTGCAGCGGCCCATTCGCCGAGGCCGTGATCGACAGGCCATTGCTGGTTTCAGCCCGCGCGCCCCCGGCTGTGACAGCGCCTGGATCCTCAAAGCCCGCATTGCGATGGCTGTTATCGCAAAACGGCTTGTTGTGCGACTGTCCACAGCGGCAAAGCGCCAGTCGCACGTCGTCAATGATTACCTCGCCATCGGCCGACCGTAGTTGAACCCGCCCGCGTACGTAAAGCGGGCCGGCCGGCGTCGGCACGATCGTCGTTTCGTCGGACGACGTCTCCGCCTCGCCCCCATCGCGCCGCGTATAGTGCAAGGCTCCGCTCGGGCATTTCGCGATTACCGCAGCGATTGCGTCGGGGCTGGCGGCGGTGGTCAAAATCCACGGCCGGCGGGTGGTGTCGAATACCCCAGGCAGGCCGCGCACGCATTCTGCCACGTGGATACAGCGCCCCGCGTCATAGCTTATGTCGATCTTGTCATCGGCATAGTGACGAATCTTATCCTTCATTCCAACCTCCCTTCTGCGAGATCCTGATGGTCACGCGTAACCAGAATCCGCTCCGCGTGAGCGAAAGCGGCTGATGCCTTCACAGTCTTTATAGATTGCCACCGAAGAACGATGTCGTCCTGAGGTGTCTCGGCCCTCACGCATCGCCTTTAGCTCTGCTGCGACTGGACCGCCTCGATCCGCCCGATCTCGCCATCCACAATCACGCGGTAGGTCTTGAGCGGATCCCTGGCCGGGCCACGCAGCACGGCGCCGGTGCAGACGTTGAATTGCGCACCATGAAGCGGGCACGTCAAGGTTGATCCGTCGAGTTTACCTTGGCTCAGCGGACCTTGCCTGTGCGTGCATTTATCCTGCGTGGCACAGAAGCTTCCCGCGACGTTATACACGACGACACTCCCTACCAGTAAGGCCGATCCAGGCGCCACTTGGCTGATCCGAAATTCGTTGTCTTTGAGTGCCGCTCGCTCGATCGGAGCCGCTGCAACCGCTGGATGTGGATTCGTAGTCGCTATCTGAGACGTGGAGCGCCGGAGCCAGTCTTCGAAACGCGTTTCACCGAGTCGCGAGCCATCGCCCGGAACAAGTGTGCTCTCGCTCAGCTCTGCTCCGAAATAACGTGCGTGCGGGTCCGCGACAACCTCGCGCGGATCGTTGCGTGCGCGCAGGGCACGGCGGAAAAATTCGTCGAACCGAAACTGTTCGGGCCCCGCTATTTCAATGCTGCCTTTCAATGGCGTCCCCAACGCGACCTTACCCACCTCACCGGCGACATCGTCAGCCGCCATCGGCTGGAAGAGCACAGGTGGAAGGCGAACCGTATTGCCGCTGGTGGCGGCGTCTGAGATGCTTTTTACGAACTCGAAGAACTGCGTCGCGTGGACGATCGAGTAGGGGATCGAGGATTCCTTGATCAGCTTCTCCTGTGCGATCTTCGCGCGGAAGTAGCCGCTCTGGGAAAGACGGTCGGTTCCCACAACTGATAACGCTACGTGATGGTGGACGCCGGCGGCTGCTTCATACGTTAGCAGGTTGCGCGTTGACGTCTCGAAGAACTTCAGCACTGCCGCGTCCTCAAAAGAGGGAGAGTTCGACACGTCGACGACCACGGAGGCGCCCACAAGGATTTCCGCCAGTCCCTCCCCAGTGAGAGTGTTGACGCCCGAATTTGGTGACGCTGGCACGGCCTCGTGGCCCTGCGCACTGAGCTTGGTTACAAGCTTTGACCCAATAAGTCCGCTTCCGCCAATAACCACGATTTTCATACGACCCTCCTCGCCCGTCGTGAGACGGTTAAGTTTCTAAATATGTATTCCGAGTAGCTATGAGCTTTCATTCGTCGTCTGCAATTCCGACGAGTAACGGGTTGAGACACATCCGAGTTGTGTCGAATTTCACTTCTCATCGGGGCTTTGCTCGCCCGTCATTTCGCAACTGGCACTAGCGGTGGGGCGCCCTTGTCCTTGACCAGGAACACGAGAAATTTTGCCGGCTTCGTACTACTCGCGTTCCTGCCGACGACATGAACATCGTCGCGTCCTTCATAGAAGGTCTGTCCTGGTGTCAGGGTTACTGGTTTTCCACCCTTCACCTGCATCACAACGGAGCCCTCCAGCACGTAGATGAATCCATGTGCATTGTGTCGGTGGATGGGATCTGCCCCGCCGGGGGGATACTCCACTATCATCATCAGCACCTCCCTGCCGGGAATGTCCGCCAGATCTTTCGTCATGAGCGGGGTGACCTTAGGCTCCTGAGCCATCAGCGTGCCCGCCATGAGACACAGCAGAACCACAATTGAGCTTATGTTCTTCATCGTTCTCCTTTCGTTTGTGCCCTTGAGTGGCCTCCCGCGGCTTCAAAGCTTACGGTTCTCAATATCCGACAGCAACACAGGGTACGCAGGAGGGGGAGATCATCGGGATGTAAGGTGTGGCCCAGTCGTTCAGCTCCTCAAGAGTATTGCCCGTATAGTCCAGCCAGCGCTGATTGAAGAATTCGGCGGAGCCAACTGGACGACTGGTCCGTGCCAAGGGGGGAATCGTGTCGACAACTAGCCGAACATCCCTAGCTTGCTCAGAGTGCTCGGCAGCATGCCGACCAGAAGACATTATACTCTCTTGTTTTTACAACGGTGTAATTAGAACGTGAGTAAGTTCCGTATCGGGAGGCGGAGTTGGTTATCAGGCGAACTTCACCACGTGACTGACTTTCCGACACGTCGCGGCCTGAAGCCGCTGGGAACGGCCGATACGCGCTCTCTGTGGCGGCCGCGGCCGTAAGCTGCCGCGAAAACAAGGCGCAAGCAAGCGATGGACCATCTGGATGAGCGGAATCTCAGGTCGCTCGCCTGTATTTCAACGCTTGATGTACAATCCAGCCTGCCGCAAGCCTCCATCGAAACCGGTCCGTGGTTCGTTTCGCCGGCTTCGGCGTCAGCATTCGTGGCGCACCTGACAGAAAAGGAGTCGAGACAACGTGACGCGATTTCTTCTGCTCATCACTGCGGCGGCCGCCGCCCTCGCGCAGGCTGAAGCACCCGCGGTTCGAGCCGCGGGTCAGGATCTCAAGCTCAGCTACCGGTCTCCGGTGGACGGCACGGACCAACCCTATCGCCTCTATGTTCCTTCTTCCTATACGGGAGCACGAGATTCCCGCTGGTCTTATTCCTGCACGGAACCAGCGGAAATGAATCGACCGTATTCGACGATGCCCGTTACGGCAACGGCATCATCAAGAACGTGGCCGAGAAGTATCGAACTCTTCTCGTGAGCCCCTTTGGACGAGGAGCCTTCGAGTACCGCGACATCGGAGAGCACGACGTCTTCTGCGTTCTTGAAGAGGTAAGAAAGCGCTACCGAATCGACGAAAATCGGATCTACGTTACAGGGCACTCGATGGGCGGCAGCGGCTCCGCGTACCTGGCGCTTCACTATCCGGACCTGTTCGCAGCGGCAGCGCCGCTTGCGGCTGCGATCAGCTATCCCTGGCTTGCGGCCAATGCCCGGCTGGTGCCGTTCTGGTGGATTTCAGGCACGGACGATCACCCGAAATACCGAGCTGCCGTGGCCGTCGGTTTCGGGCGCATGGTGCGGCTCGGTTCGGCCAGCCGAGCCGATTTCCTGGCGGGCGAGGGGCACTTCGGACCGGTAAAAGATTTCGATCGCATCTTTGGCTGGCTGGTCGAGCACCGACGCGTCGCTCACCCCCGTGAATACACCTTCGAGATCGATACACCGCTGCACGGCAAGGCGTACTGGACCCGGGTGGAAGTCCTGGGACGACCCGGCAGAAAGGCCATTATCCGCGCCAACGCCGAAGACCGATACCGGGCTCACTTCGATACGGAGAATATTGCCGAGTTTGTTTTCACTCCCGATGCCGAGGTTTTCGACTTATCCCGGCCTCTCAAGGTGCTGGTCAACAAGGTCGCGATCTTCTCCGCCCCTTTCGCTCCAGACCAGCAGCTTCGCGTCAGACGGGGACCGGAGCGCTGGGAAGCCAAGCTCGAGCCACGTCGAGCCCCAGTCCTTCACGCTTGGCGCACACACCCGGTGGCACGCGCTCCCGAAGCCGTGGGCCTGGCGGGAATGGAAGCCCGGCTCGGAAACTGGATCACCGACGCCATGCGGGATGCCACCGGCGCCGACATCGCGCTGTATTCCCCGGCGCGAAGCACTCCGATCCGGCCGGCACGGTGGACATCGGAGACCTGATCGCATGCAGCCGTCCCTGGGACATGTTACTCGTGACTACCCGGATCACGGGGCGTGACCTGCTCGAGATTCTCGATGCCAACGTGCCCACTCGGATGACGGGCGAGCCCGACAGTGTGATTCAGATTTCCGGCGCGCGTTATTCCTTTGATCGGCGGCAACCGCCCGGGAAGCGAATCGTCTGGAGCGACCTCGATCCCTACCGAACCTACAGTATCGCGCTTGAAGGACAGACGATGGAAGAGGAGAGCATCAAGCTTGCGGGACGATTCGGACGGATCGAATACCGGACTACGGAGATCTCTTTCCTGATGGCGCTTTACGGCTACGCGGCCAGAAGCGGTACTGTGGGCGCCCGGATCGAAGGGCGCATCGTCGAGATCGACCCGGTCCTGGCGAGATAACAGGTTCATCGGCAGCGACGCCATACCCAACGTCGTCCCCAAACTCGCAGCAGCGTCCGAGTCTTTCCGGATCGTGACCATACACCATCAATTCCCTTCTACAAGGAGAATGCGGCCTGCATGTCGGAATTCAATTGGATGCTCGATGGCACCATCGTGCGTACTTACCTGCTGGTGACAATGGCAGCAGGCGTGATGGTTCGGAGGTATGCAAAGAATGTTGATCATTTTCTGGTAGCCGGACGCGAAGTAGATCTCTATCTCGGGATCGCATCGCTCGCCGCCACGGAGTTCGGCATTATCACCTGCATGTATGCCGCGCAAAATGGTTTGAGAAGGGTTTCGCCGGGGCGACGCCCGGCATTCTGATGGCGCTCGCCATGCTGATCGTGGGTCTCACCGGTTTCTGCATAAAACCCCTGCGCGAGTCGGGCGTCATCACAATTCCCGAGCCTGATTGGACAGACAGTTCGGGCCTCGGATACGGCAGGCCTTCCGGGGTTGTGATTGTGCTGGGCGGGCTGCTGAATATGGGGGTCTTCCTCCGGACGGGCGGCGAGTTTCTGGTGACGGTTTCCGGTCTCGACGCAGGGTATCTGGAAATGATGATGACGGCGCTGCTGGTTGGCGTCGCCGTGTACACCAGTCATGGGGGGGTGCTCTCGGTGCTCATTACCGATTCCAGTTCATCGTAATGAGCGTGGGGCTGATCGCAGTCACGATCCTGGTGCTCATGAATATTGGATGGGAACGATTGGTAGGTACTGTCGAAAGCCACTACGGACCCGGAGGATTCAATCCCTTCGTCAACCCCTCGATGGGCGTGCCATACGTTCTGTTGTGGAACCGTGGCGCGCAACTCCTCGAACCAGTCCAGCACCGCGACGATGTGCGCGCTCGGTAAGCCGATTGACGTGTCCTTGCCAGCGACGAGCTTGAAGCCTAATGTTCTCTGAACGCCCGGGTCAACAAACCCCTGAAAGGGCGTAACCGGCGAGAGAAAGGACATCGAAATGGCCGAGATCAAGACGAAAGCCACGAAGGAGAGTGTCGCAGGCTACATTGCGAAGATTGAAGACGACGCCAGACGACAGGACTGCAAGACACTCGCGAAGATGATGGAAAAGATCACCAAAGCGAAGCCGAAGATGTGGGGCCCGACATCGTCGGCTTCGGCAAGTATCACTACAAGTATGATAGCGGGCACGAGGGCGATATGTGCATCGCCGCGTTCGCATCGCGAAAGTCGGACCTTACCATCTACCTGTTTCCGTTGTTTCCAGAGAGAGAGACGCTGCTCAAGAAACTCGGAAAGCACAAGATGGGGAAGGCTTGCCTGTACATCCGCAAACTCGAGGACGTCGATGCCCGCGTGCTCGAGAAAGTAATTGCCGGCTCGATCGCCGAAGTCAGGCGTCGCTACCCCTCATAGGTGCTCACATGAATTTATAGGGAATTCTATCTTGATCACGACGTGAGATTCTCGGGAGGCAGTGCAATTGAGATGGATCATCGGCAGCGAAAATTCGGTCCCACTGGCCCATGGCCGGGTACGGCTCAAGGCAAATTCAGCTCCTTGCGGGTCGATGGGCCCGTGGGACGGAACTTCGGGGGCCAAAACCGATCCGGCCAACTCACCGCTGAAAATATCCTTCTCTATCCGGAAAGATGCGCGACATCGAGCGCACTGCTCGGGCACACGTCGAGTGTCGGAGCCTTGGGGAGCCATTCGCCGAGGCTCGAGCGTGCCGCCTTGGTTGGAGATCAGTGCAAAATGTTGCCGCCTGCCTCCGGGGGTGCACGCGGCTCGAACGGGTCCTGCGCGCGGCACTCTTGACTCTTCAGATGTCTGAGAATCCGGTCGACCACTCGCGTATCAGTGATGAAAGAGACGATCTTCATCTCAGCCCCACAGGTGCAGAGGAGTGGGTCCATCCGCTTTCCCGGGACGATATTCAACTGTTCAAGGCAGTGATGGCGGGCCATCATCATATCCGAGGACTCACCAACTCGGATATACGCGCCTCCCTTGAAGACTCCCCACATCTACGGGATCTCGCCCTTAATCCCAAGAAGCAAAGCGCAAAGGTCAGCCGAATCTTGAACCGCTTTCATGCACACAAATTGATTGCCAAGATACCGCGCACTCGGAGGTGGAGAGTAACCGACCGTGGAAAACAGATCATGGCAGCGTCATTGTGTCTCAGGGATATTGCATTTCCCGACTCTTTCGCAAGAATGCTGCTGCTTGAGTTGTTGTTGATCAGTCTATTTGGTTACCAGCAAATCACGATGGCACAGCCGCGCCAGGATCCCGGCACAGCGCGGTCGAGCGTGTTGAGCACTGGCGGAGGCCAAGCCTTGCTCGATCCTTCGGATACAGTTCTCTTGCTACTCGACCACCAGTCGGGTCTCTTTCAGACCGTGAAAGACATAGGTGTGGCCGAGCTGCGGGCAAATGTAACGGCGCTTGCCAAGCTGGCGACGTTGCTGAAAATACCGGTCATCACGACAGCATCAGAGCCCAATGGGCCCAACGGTCCGCTTATGCCGGAAATCAATCAGTATGCTCCGCATGCTGTCTTCGTTCCTCGCAAAGGTGAAGTCAACGCGTGGGATAACGAAGACTTCGTCAAGGCCGTTCGCGCGACCGGAAAAAAGACGTTGATCATGGCCGGTGTATGGACCAGCGTCTGCGTCATGTTCCCGGCGCTGGATGAAGAGCGGCAGGGTTCAAGGTGTACGCAGTGATCGATGCCTCCGGCGACCCGAGTGAAATGGTGTCCCGAACAACACGCGCTCGCTTCACGCAAGCGGGCGTCATCCCGACGAACGCTAATGTCGTGATCTGCGAAATCCACCGGACGTGGAATCGTCCCGAAGCCGCCGAACTCGCAAAACTGTACGCGATTGCGGCGCCGAACTACGGGGCAGTAATGGAGAGCTACCAAAAGGCACAGGATCAACAAGCGACAGAAGCCCTGAAGTGATAGGGCGAGAGCCAGTTGTCACAGCGGTGCAGGACGCAAGAGCCCAGCGGCGTTCACGCGCCGCCAGTGTTGTTTGAGGAAGCGTTTCATCTGCGGCGAGGGAGAAGATGCTTGAGCGACAGTCGCGTCGAGAGTTTCTACAAAGGGCAGGTGCAGCCGAGTGTTCGCTCTGGACGTTTTGGAATGCCCTCGCTGTTTTGGCCGGATGCGCATTGTTTATTCTACTTGTGTGGAGCGGGAGA
>CAWHCF010000034.1:0-143224 GCA_963827655.1 uncultured Acidobacteriota bacterium | reverse complement strand
CACTCGGGTATCGCGACGGTGACGTATCTGTTCGAGGGAAGCGTTCGTTACGAAGATACGACAGGAGCCACCGGACTGGTGCGGGCAGGTGGGGTTGAATGGTTCAAGGCGGGTGACGGAGCCTGGCATGGTGGGGGACCTGGCGACACCGGCCGTGCCCGCGGTTTCCAGCTCTGGCTCGCTTTGCCGCCCGAGCAGGAACTCGGATCAGTGGAAAACGTCTACCTGGCACCTGACGCCGTCGCCCGCGACGGCCCGGCGCGTGTTCTGGTCGGGACCCACGGCGGGGCGACGAGTTCACTCCAGCTTCCCGGCCTCGCTGAACTACCTGGCGGTGCGCATGCGAGCTGGCGAGTCCTGGCGCTACCAACCGGCCATCGGCCATACGGTTGGCTGGGTCTCGCCGAGCACGGGACGCATTCGTGTCGCTGTGAGTGTGGAAGCCGGGGAACTTGCGATCTTCGAACCGTCGAATGGCGCGATCGACTTCCATGCAAATACCGATACGGAGTTCGTTGTTGGGTCCGCGGCTCCGCACGCCCATGACCTCGTGCTCGGGCAACATTCGGTGCATACCAGCCCCGCGACGCTGCGGGCCGGCGAACAAAGGATCAGCGAGATCCGGCACCGATTGCAGAGCCAAGGCCGACTCTGATTCTCCGAAATTGGACAATTAATTTTTTTTTTTTTTTTTTTTTTTTTTTTTTTTTTTTTTAAAAAAAAAAAAAAAAAAAAAAAAAAAAAAAAGGACTGGACTTATGTCATCCAACAATGCAAGAGTGATCGCCGTGATCGGCGCAACGGGGCGGCAGGGAGCGCAGTGGTCCGTGCCCTGCAGGCCGGCAGCCAATTCAAGGTGCGCGCTCTGAGCCGCAATCCAGACAAGCATCGCGACCTCGCGGGCGAAGTCGTTGAAGCAGATTTCACCGGCCGGATACCCTCAAAGCTGCGTTTGAAGGGGCACATGGGGTCTTTCTTGTCACCAATTTCTGGGAAGAAGGTACCGACGAGCTAAGCAGGCGGCGGCGGCCGTGCGCGCCGCCAAGGCTGCCGGAGTCAAACACTTTATCTGGTCAACGCTGCCTAAAGGGAAAGCCATCAGCGGCGGCAAGTTTACGTTCCCCACTTTACCGGCAAGGCCAAGATTGATGGGATCGTGAAGGAAGAACGCTTTCAGCATCATACGTTCGTCATCGCGCCGATGTACTACCAGAGCCTTGTGGGCGCTCTTGCTCCGCAAAAGCAGGCCGACGGATCCTTGGGCTGGGCTCTCCCTCTTGATCCAGATGTGCGTGGGATCCACATGGGCGACATTCGCGAACTGGGCAACATCGTTGCCGGAGCGTTCGCACACCCGGATCACGCAGGCCATGGCGAGTATCTGCCACTCGTCGGTGATTTCATGAGCTTTAATGAAATCGTTGACACGCTAAATCGACAGGGTCGCCATTCTATTCAAACGGGTCCTTAAGGAAGTGTTCGCTCCTCTCTTCGCTGGGGCTGCCGAGGTGGCCGAAATCTTCAGGTACTTCCAGGCTCATACCTACCTAGGTTCGGATTCGTGCGACCGAATTGCGCTCGCAAACAAAATAGCAGGCCGGCAACCGAGCAAGTTCTCGACCTGGGCCCGACTCAATTTCCCGGTTCAGACACCTTAACTGCACTTGCGCCCGCGTCCTTCACGTAGCGCGCGGTGAATACAGTTCCGCTACGACCACGGCGGTCCTGCTGGTAGTCCTCACATTCGTGGCGTACATGCGCTGGAAGGTGAAACCGATCTCTCCGCGAGCGGCTCCGCAGTGGAGCGTCGGGTTGCCTGTGGGCAAGCGTAAGGATGCTGTGCCGCGCGGTTTGCGGCCATGGGCGCGGCGGTCGCATAGCTATGAATTCAGAAGGGGCCGCGTACGACGAGCTGTGCTGTTACGCGATTGGGTATGGTGAAGCGTCGTTCATTCACCAGCATGTAGTGGATGCGTTCGCGGCCCAGACAGCGGATGAACACACCAAGCCGATTGCCTTAACGTTCGCGCTGGTCGGCCTCTACCTGCACGTCGAGAACCAGTTGCCTGGAAAACAGGTTCAGTGGGCGCACATGAGCCTCGCGCGGCAGAAACGACCTTGGCCGGTGTTCGTACTACCGAGGGACCGGCGCGCGATGACCGTTGCCGATGTGGTGGCTGCGCCCGCAGGACCGGAGCGAGACCAAACAATCGATGCCTGCTGTGGCTCGGTGTGGGAAGCGTGTCGCGAAGCCACCAGACAATAGCCGACCTGCTCAGGAGATACGGAATCGCGTGATCGGCCGTGTAACGATAGAACCCAGCCCTTGACCGGAAGTCTCCTCGACCGGGAACGAGACTGATTGAAGCCGCGCTAAGGGAGTCGCGAGGCCGCATCGCCGGCCCATTCGGAGCCGCAGCCAAGCTTGGGATTCCCAGGCAGACTTTGGATTCGAAGATTGCCGCCCTCGGAATCGATAAATACCGCTTCAAGACTTAATCACCCTCAGCATTCTTTTCTGATAAATCAGCATTTTCTGACAGCGCCGTCATTACGCTAAATCACAAATGATGTGGATTCTGTGAGTTGGTCGACGGCCCTATTCTTGCATCAAAGCAGGACGAGGTCTCGGATGTTAAAGCTCGAACGGAGCTCGGGTAGAGAACGAACCACGATCCGCCTGATCGGGCGTGCTCTGGAGTTCGGCGCGAGCGGTCAAGCCATAATCTGAGAATGGGTGAGAGTTTATGAGTAATCACAGGGTTGCCATTGTCGCTGGGGCTCGCACGCCCTTTGTGAAGTCCGGGAAGGCGTTCGCGTCCCTCGGCCCCTCCGCACTCGCAAAACATGCTGTGCGCGGGCTCCTCGATCGCCACAACGTTAATCCGGATCAGATCGAAGCCATTGCCTTCGGTGCGGTCGTTCCTGAGCGCGGCAAACCGAACCTTGCACGGGAAATCGTCTTGGAAGCAGGCTTGCCGGCCCGCATAGAGGCGCAGACGGTTTCCTCCTACTGCATCACCGGCTTACGGACGGCGACCATCCTCGCCGACGCTATAACAGAGGGAAGGATAACAGCCGGCATCGCAGGCGGCGTCGAATGGCTGAGCGGATCCGACCCGAGCACATTCAACGAGCCGAGCACAGGCCTCTCCATGGGTCAGCACACGGAGATCACGCGCAAGAAGTGGGGCATTTCGAGAGCGCGCCAGGATGAGATTGCTCTCGCCAGTCACCGTAACGCGGTGGCGGCGCGAGAGCGCCTCGCTCAAGAGATTTTGGCGGTCGATGGCATAGCCGGCGACACGGGTCCGCGGCCCGATACATCGCTGGAACGCCTCGCCACGCTAAAGCCCGCATTCGATGCCGACGGAACGATCACTGCCGGCAATTCGTCACCCGTCACCGACGGGGCATCCGCCGTATTGCTCATGAGCGAGAAACGCGCGCGACAGGAAGGCCGGGCGCCCTTGGCCTTCATTGAGGCCATGGAATACGCCGCGCTCCATCCGAGCGAGGGGCTGCTCATGGCCCCGGCCATTGCGGTCCCGCGATTGCTCGACCGCGTAGGTCTGCGACTGAAGGACATTGATCTGATCGAGATCCACGAAGCGTTCGCCGCCCAGGTGCTGGCAAACGCCGCGGCATGGGAGAAAGGCTGGAAGGGTCCCGCCACAGATCCGGTGAATTGGGATCGGGTTAACGTGAATGGAAGTTCGATCTCCGTCGGGCATCCGTGGTCCGCAACTGGCGGACGGATTCTCACCACCCTGGCCTATGAGATGGCGCGTCGCAACGCACGGTATGGTCTGATCAGCATGTGTGCGGCAGGGGCCATGGCAGGGGCTTTTCTTCTCACTCGGGAGTGACGAGATGCTGGGAGCCACGCGAATGAAGGAGTAAAAGCGCTCATCCAAAAGACAAATTCAGAGGACGGAAAAGGAGAGCACACATGAGTGAACTTCTCGATTTGGCATTGCAAGCGCACGGCGGTCTCGAACGCTGGAGTGGAGTCCAAAGCCTCGACGTGCACGTCTCGCTGACAGGCGGCTTGTATCTAATCAAGGGTTACCCGGAAGGTGTGCCCAACGTCACGATGAGGATCGACGCCCGCCGGCGGGCAGTCATCATCAGCCCGTACGCCCGACCGGATCATCGCGGTTACTTCACACCGGATCGAGTCTGGATCGAAGACCGCGCAGGCCGCGTCATCGATGAGCGCGAACATCCTCGCGATTCGTTCGCGGGCCATGTGCTGGAGACGCCGTGGGATCAACTGCACCGGCTCTACTTCACGAGCTACGCGATGTGGAACTATCTCACGACTCCATTTCTTTTCACGCAGCCCGGTTTCAAGCAAAAGGAAAATGAGCCGCACCAGGAGAATGACGAAACCTGGCGATGTCTCCACGTGAGATTTCCGCCCGATATTCCAACGCATAACAACTTCCAGACCGGCGGCGAGCAGACATTCTTTTTCAACGATAAGGGACTCTTGCATGGGCTCGACTATCTGGCCGTCGGCCCGGCCTCGCACTATTGCTTCGACCACGCGAATTTCAAGGGAATCGTCTTCCCAACCCTTCGGCGAGTCGTCCCACGACCCCCGTCCGGACCGTCGTGAACGGCCCGACTGCGGTATGATTCAGATCACCGATGTCGTGGTTGCGTGATTCACGTCGATGAGAGGAAGGAAAACATGACGGTCAGAAAGGTCGAGATCGAACGGTTAAAGGAGCCGCCCCGCTTCGACGCGCGAACTCGCCTGCTGCTCGACGGACCGATCCTTGGAACGCTCCTCCGCCTCGCGACGCCGAACGTGCTGGTGATGTTCGTGCAGGCCTCGGTCGGGCTGATCGAGACGTATTTTGTCGCCAAGCTCGGCACCGATGCGCTGGCCGGCGTTGCCCTCGTCTTTCCCGTCTTGATGCTGATGCAGATGATGTCGGCCGGTTCGATGGGTGGCGGGATCTCCTCCGCCATCGCGCGCGCCCTCGGGGCCGGGCGCCGAGCCGAGGCCGATGCGCTCGTCTTCCATGCGCTGGCCATCGCCGCGGGCTTCGGTCTCCTGTTCATGCTCTTAGTGCTCGGTAGCGGACGCTGGCTCTATAGCGCTATGGGCGGGACCGGGGCGTCGCTCACGGCGGCGCTCACCTACTCCGAAGTAGTGTTCGCGGGCGCGATCCTCGTGTGGACGTTCAACTCGCTCGCGAGTGCTATCCGTGGCACCGGCAACATGGCAGTCCCGGCCATCGTGACCTGTGCGGGTGCCGTGGCGCTTATCCCCTTATCGCCGTGTCTCATCTTCGGCTGGGGCCCGTTCCCGGAGCTGGGTATTGCCGGTGGCGCGGTGGCTGTGATCGCATACTACGCTGCAGGAACGATTGTCTTCGCCGCCTACCTCTGGGCGGGGCGGAGCGTCGTCCGTCTCTCGTTCCATCACGCGCGCCTCCGCTGGCTCCTCTTCCGCGAGATTCTGCGAGTCGGCGCCGTCGCCGCTGTGATCACCGTCCAGACCAATCTGACGATCGCGATTGCGACGGGCCTCGTCGGACGGTTTGGCCCCGCAGCGATCGCGGGTTACGGCACCGGTTCGCGGCTGGAGTACCTCCTGGTTCCGCTGGTCTTCGGGCTGGGCGCCCCACTCGTCGCCCTGGTCGGGACCAACATCGGCGCGGGCCGGCGTGACCGCGCGTTGCGCGCCGCGTGGATCGGCGCCGGACTGGCCACGGGCCTCACGGAGATCATCGGCCTGTGGGCTGCGGCGTTCCCGCACGCCTGGCTGTCGCTATTCGGCACCGATCCCGCCATGCTGGACTCCGGATCGCGCTATCTGCGCGTGGTCGGTCCGTTCTATGGCCTGTTCGGACTTGGCCTGGCCCTCTACTTCGCATCGGTGGGTGCGGGACGGCTGCGGTGGCCTCTGCTAGCGAACCTGACACGACTCGCGATTGCGGTGGGCGGCGGATGGCTGGCATTCCGCTGGGGCGGTGATGCATCGCACGTCTTCATGGCGCTGAGCGCTGCCCTTGCCGTGTTTGGCCTGATGAACGCGGTGGCGGTCGCGGGCGGCGCCTGGTTTGGCCCCCTAAGCTGGCCGCGCATCCGTATTACTCGGTGGCAGAGCACATTGCTGCAACAAACGTGCGGCGACCAGACGAAATGAGGAGACTTCTTATGCGAAACAAGCTTTTCGGGCGGCGGACCGGCCTGCGCGTATCGGAACTCGCGCTGGGACTGGCAACTTCGGCACCGACCGGCTGCCCGCCACTATGCGCGAGATTCTGTCGAAGAGCCTGACGGTGCGCGGCTTCATCAACAACGATTTTGCCGCCGAGCACTATCCGCATTCCTGCGCGAGGTCGGTGCCGGCATCGCCGATGGCCGCATCCGTTATCGCGAGGACTTCGTCGATGGTCTGGAGAGGACGCCGGAAGCCTTTATCGGCATGCTGGAAGGACGCAACTTCGGCAAGCTGATCGTCCGAGTGGATGCCTAGCGCCGATACGGCGAGGCCCGGCGGCGGCACAGACTATGTAGCCCATTGCAGGAGCTAGTGATCAAATGACAACTAAGGAGAAATACATGGGTAAACTTGAAGGGAAAATTGCACTCGTTACTGGTGGCAATAGCGGCATTGGCCTTGCGACGGCGAAGCAGTTCGTGAACGAAGGCGCGTATGTCTTCATTACGGGACGCCGTGAGCCGGAGTTGGCTGCGGCGGTAAAGGAGATCGGAAGAAATGTAACCGGCGTACAAGGAGACGTGTCGAGCCTGAGCGATCTTGATCGCCTCTTCGCACAAATCAAGCGGGAGAAGGGCAAGCTCGATATTGTGTTCGCGAATGCCGGTGTTGCGAAGTATGCCCCCTTCGGCAAGATAACTGAGGAGCTCTATGACTCGATCTTCAACGTCAATGTGAAAGGCCTGCTTTTCACGGTGCAGAAGGCGCTTTCGGTGCTGCCGGATGGCGCCTCTATCATCCTGAATGCGTCTATCGTCGCCAGTAAAGGGTTGCCGACGAATAGTGTTTATAGCGCCACAAAGGCCGCCGTGCGTTCGTTTGCGCGGACATGGACAACGGACTTAAAGGATCGCCGTATTCGCGTGAACGCAGTGAGCCCAGGCTCCATCGACACGCCCGGACTGAGTGATCTGCTGGCTTCCGCCCCAACGGGTCAGCAACGCCGGAAGATGATTTCCAACAGTGTTCCGCTCGGCAGGCTCGGTACACCCGATGAGATCGCCAGGGCTGTGGTCTTTCTCGCATCCGACGACAGCAGCTACGTCACGGGAACGGAACTGTTTGTGGATGGAGGTTTCGCACAGGTATAGGCCGTCAATAACGGAGGGTCACCATCAGCCTGGAACGTACCGGAAAAATGTTCCGAACGATTGGGTTGCACAAATAGGAGAGGCTCAGCATGGCAAACTCGAATCAAGCTGGTCCGACAAAGGCTCTCTACCTCGACGACCTGCACGTCGGACAACGATTCACCAGCGACACGCACCTGATCGATGAAGAACAGATCAAGGCGTTTGCGAAGCTGTTCGACCCTCAACCGTTTCATCTCGATGCCGAGGCTGCAAAGGGGACACTGTTCGAAGGGCTCGTGGCAAGCGGATGGCACACCGCAGCTATCACGATGCGGCTATTGGTGGAAAGCGGTATGCCCATCGCTGGCGGCGTCATTGGGGCCGGCGGAGAAATCGCCTGGCCAAAGCCGACGCGGCCGGGCGCTGTCCTCCGTGTCGAGAGCGAAATCCTCGAACTGAGACCGTCGCGCTCTCGTCCAGACCGCGGCCTGGCCACCATCCGCAGCGAGACTCGAAACCAATTCGGCGAGATCGTCCAGGTGTTTGCCGCCAAGCTGGTTGTGCCTCGCCGTCTCGATTTGAGTCAACACGGAAACGCGACGGAGAATGCGAACGCGGCGCAGAATCCAGTACAACATCAGTAGCAAATCGAAAGGAGACTTTATGCCAACCCACAAAGCAGAAGCAGAATGGAAGGGTAATCTGGCCCAAGGCAGCGGCCGGCTGAAAGTAGGCAGCGGCGCTTTCGATGGCCCGTATTCGTTCAAGTCCCGATTTGAAGAAGGCCAATCGGCCACGAATCCCGAAGAACTGATCGGCGCGGCCGAGGCCGGCTGCTTCACCATGGCCCTGACTGCGCAGCTTTCCCGGGCGGGCCTTACGCCGGCGCGGATCCACACCGTCGCAAAGGTGAAACTCGAAAAGGTCGGCGAAGCGTTTGTTATCACCAGGATTGACCTGCAGACTGAGGCCGACATTCCGGGCATCGATGATGTGACCTTCCAAAAACATGCGCTGGACGCCAAACAGAACTGTCCCGTGTCGAGAGCCCTGGCCGGCACCGAGATTCATCTGAACGCGAAGCTGCTTTAAGCCTCTTGCCCGCCTCGAAGCCGGTCGCTTCATCCACGCGTAGAAACCGCTTGTGGAGAGGCGCAGGACGCGGCACAGAACTGTCACTGGGTAGAGGGCCTTCTCCACCGCGATGAACCGGTACCTCATCGACTTTCCTTCGCGTAGGGAAACCAGAAGAGATCGCGCAGACCATCGCCTTTCTCTCTTCCGATAAGGCGTCATTCATCACGGGCGCGTCCTACCGCGTTGACGGCGGCAAAACCGCCCAATAGCTCTCACTCTTAAACGCGCGTGGCACACGCGTTCGGAACGGAGGATAAAAATGAATCAGACGATTGAAGAGAAGAACAAAGAGCTTGTCCTTAAGGCCTTCGACACACTGTTCAACAAGCGGGACTACGCAGCGGCTGAGCGTTATTGGTCGCCCAACTATATCCAGCACAGCGCTCATATCGCACCTGGCCGGGAGGGTCTCTTCAACCTTATCAAGAGCATGCCACCAACGTTGAAGTACGAACCGGGAACGATCGTGGCTGAGGGAGATTTCGTGATCGTGCACGGACGATTTTCGGGCTTCGGACAGCCCGTGAACTGGATCGCAGCGGACATTCTTCGAATCAAGGATGGAATCCTTGTAGAGCATTGGGATGTGATTCAAGACGAAGCCTCCCGCGAACAATCAAAGAGCGGCCTCCCGATGTTCGGCGATGTGTTCACAAAGTGAACCGTACGGCAAACGAATGCCAGGAGACGAGATTGATCGATGGCCAACAATTCCAAGACAGGAAGGCTGGACTTTTACAAGACACGCCATACGGAGGAAACGCTGTTGACGATCGAAGTATTACTTGCACTCGCCCAAGCGGATCTCTCATGTAAGCCGCACGAGCGTTCTTCGACCGCCGGCCAGATCATCTCGACAATCGTAAAAGGCTCCGAGATCCGCGATGACCTAGCAGCGAAACGTCGCGCGGATGTTGCCCCTCGTCCCGCGGCTTCGTACAAAGTGCTCATCCGTGAATTCGAAGAGCTGTCCATGACCTTATCGACGAGATTGTCCCAACTGACGGTCGATGGATGAAGACGTGATCGTTCAGATGGTCAGGACGATCTTCCCCGCGACATGTCGGCTGCGGCTGAGTTCCAGTGCCTCTTTGGCCTGCTCAAGTGGAAAAACCGCCTGAACGAGGGGTCGGAGCTTGCCGTCGTCGATGATCTTTCCGATGTCGGCGAGGCACCGGCCGTCGGGCTTGACGCCGATCATCGTGGCGCGCACGCCATTTTCCCGGGCGAGGTCTTGCCGCGGCTCTTCCGTCAGCGCCACGAGAATCCCGCCTTTCTTGAGGACTCCGAACGATCGCCTCTGCGAATCAGCGCTCACTGGGTCGAGCACAACGTCCACGTCGCGAACGTGATCTTCAAAGCGCGTCGCCTTGTAGTCGATCGCTTCGTCGCAGCCGAGTTTTCGGATCAGATTGATGTGTTCGGCGCCGGAAGCGGTGCCGATCACTCGTGCGCCGTGCGCCTTTGCGAGTTGCACCGCCATCGACCCGACTCCGCCGGCCGCCGCGTGGATAAGCACCGTCTGCCCCGTGTGCAGTTCCGCGGCGTCAAACAGCGCCTGGTACGCCGTCAGCGCGCCGACGGGTACGGCCGCCGCGCGGGGGAAATCGAGTGTCCTGGGCTTGATTGCCAGAGCTTTCTCATTGGCAACGGCAAACTCCGCATCAGCGCCGTCGCGGAACAGATCAATCATGCCGAAGACTTCATCGCCGGGCTTGAACCGTCCAACATCGGCGCCCAACTTCTCGACGGTTCCAGCCAGCTCCCAGCCCAATGTCAGCGGCAGGCGGTGGTCGAGCCACGAGCGAGCCTTGCCTTCGGCGACCATCCAGTCCAGCGGGTTCACGCCAGCTGCTTTCACGCGGACCAAAACCTGTCCGCGCCCCGGCTCGGGTCGGGGAGCCTGCGCGATCTTGACACCGGTCGGATCGCCGTAGGAGTGGATTCGCGCGGCCAGCATGGTTGCCGTCGGGTGCGGATCCGATCGTTCGCCTTGCGTCGTACTCTCGGACAACTTGCTGAATGGCGTGCCCCGCTCGCGCCACCGTCCCTCGACGGCCTGCGGGCATTGCGGTTCGCGTTCTGATTCGAGCCATCCGCCGGCGAAGCCCGCCTGCCGCAATCCGCGCCAGATGTACGGGCATCGCCGCATGAGATTCCACAGCAGGCTGGTCCGGTGGTTCTCGATCATCATGACGATCGGACCCTGGTCCAATCCGTAATTCAGCGGGCTGACCCAGTCGCCGAAGGTCGGATTCAGGCTGGCGCGCAGGCCGTATTCGCTGCGCAAATTGGGATATGCGCGAACAAGCTCTCGAAGCGTGTCAGTGACGAGCTCCGGCGCAAACGGAAGCGACGCCGCGACGGCGCCGGGCGCCAGCGTGCCATCATCAGGTCCGTCGGGTACACCCCGGGCTTCGTACATCCAGAAAACCCGATCGACGTTATCGATGGTCTTCGTCGCGGGCCCGGGACCGTCGCTGGCGCTCACACCCCAGCAGAGCGGTCCATAGCCGCGAAATTGTTGCGGATTCTCCTGGGCGTAGCTCTGCTGCACGCGGAGGGCACGTCGACTGTTCTCGAAATAATCGAGCCGCCGGGCCTGCATGAACCCATCCACAATTCCACGAAAATCGAGCCAACAGTGACTGAGCTGGTGAATGAACAGCGGACCCATGTGGACGTATTCGATTCTGTATCGCTTTCCCCAGTCGAATGTCTTCTGCCACGCCTGGTAGCACTCCGGCGGCAGCGCGAAGGTTGTCGAGCCCAGTGCCAGCACGTGCATCAGCAGCGATTCATCGTATCCCTGGTATCGATAGCTAATGAAACCGTTCTCTGGCGTGCCGCCGTGGATGATCGTGACATCTTCGACGGTCTTGGTCGGCCAGCCGTTTGCGTCACACGGAACGCCGTATAGCGCCCACTGCCAGTCGGCGCGGCGATAGAGGGCGTCGGAGGTCTCGCGGATTTCACGCTCGGCGGACAGATCCGCGTCAAAAAACGCCCCCGCCGCAAGCATCCCCGCCAGCAGAAACGCGCTGTCGACCGTCGAAAGCTCGCACCTGCCGGCGCGACGGCCGTCGTTCATTTCCAGAAAGTGATAGTAGAACCCCTTGTAGCCCGTCACGTCCGGCTCGGGCCCTTGCGGGCTGTGCTCAAAGAATCGCAGCGCGGTCAGAACGCGTTCGGCCGCGTCCGCACGCTTGAGCCAACCGTTGACCACCGCGACCGGATGACAACTCAATCCCAGCCCCGTGGCCGCAATGCTGCAAGGCGAATCCTCGCGTGTGTTGTCGGCCACAAGGCCGTTCCTGCCATTCGTATGGTCCAGAAAATAACGGAATGCCAATCGCTGAAGCTCGATGACATCGTCGGGCAACTCCGTCATGCGATTATTTTAGCACGCGTTATGCGCGTTCTTGCGCGGTTGCCGCACGAGCAGGATGGGCATGAGCAGGATGGTCCCACCCACACGATCAGCGGACGTGGCGACATACCAAGTGTTGGATGCTTTAGATGAATGGTTTGGCCGGCACGCTGGTTGGTTTCATATGGAGACCTCCGACATAATCGAACAAAGCCGATTGATGCTCGGAGATACGATTGATGAATACAGGGCTTCATTTCAGAAAACAATGGTAAAGATTATCAGTGAGTCGTCTTCCAACCAGCGAAGAGGTAAACAGGTTAAATTAGCTTCTGAAATTGTGCAGACGCTTTTTGCCTGTGGATTCGGTTGGAAGCTTGAGTTAGGCTCACGCGAGGAATTCCGGGAACGGATGAAGGCAGCTATCAAAATCTGCTGCCAGAATCTTTAACTGCGGACACGGCACACAATGAAATATTCGCTCTCTGATCACCATGACGGCCAAAAGTTTTTCAATCCAAATAGAAGTGAAGAGCCTGGCTTATGGAAAAGCGTCAAAATGCTCACAAGCTTGCGATTCAAAAAATGGCCCGATTTCGTCGAAAATAAGCCAGTTCTCAATCTAAATTGCGAGTTAAGGTCCGATCAAATTGCCATTACATTCATCAATCACGCAACGGTTTTGATTCAGTTGCCGGAGCTAAACATTCTCACCGATCCGGTCTGGTCTAAGCGTGTTAGTCCCGTGAGTTGGAGCGGCCCGAAAAGAGTACGTGAGCCCGGGATTGATTTCGACTCTTTGCCTAAAATCGATTTGGTGCTCATCAGTCACAATCATTACGATCACATGGATCTGACGACTTTAAAAAGACTGAATCAACGCTTTTCACCGCGAATGCTTGCCCCTCTTGGCGACAGGACACGTTTGAAGTCTGAAGGGATTGACAAAGTCGAGGAAATGGATTGGTGGAATACAACCGTAGTGAATCCAACAAGTTCGATTACGTTCACTCCAACCCAACATTTTTCCGCTCGAGGGCTGTTTGATCGTAACAAGACCCTCTGGGGGAGTTATATGATCGGATTCCGTGGGCGCTTGATTTATTTCGGCGGAGACTCCGGTTATTCGGCTCACTTCAAGGAGATACTTGATCGCTTCGGTCCTACCGATATTGCTCTCCTACCCATCGGAGCATACGAGCCCCGATGGTTCATGAAATCGTTTCACATGAATCCGGCCGAGGCTGTTCAGGCGCATCTAGATTTAGAATCACGCCAATCGATTGGCATTCATTTTGGAACATTTCAACTGACGGAAGAAGAAATTGATGCGCCGGTGCGAGATCTCGCAACTGCTCTTATTGAAGCCAATCTCGATCCAGACTCATTTGTGACTCTGCCCGAAGGTGTCACAACGATATATTGCTCCCATACGGACTCCACTAGTACCAGATGTTGAATCATTTCTGTGGTCCTTTGCGACGATTCCTTATAGTCAGCGAATTGAACAGTTGTTGCACAGGAACACCCGTTTGTATTAGGGATCACGGTTTGTTACTGGGGAACACGCTTTATTATTATTGGCAGAGTCAAGAGATGTCGATCTGGCGATGTGCCGATCGACTTACCAATGACGGGCAAGAGCCACTCGTTCGGCGGGCAATATCTCGAATTGGCGCCGCACGAGCGAATTCGCCACACCGACAAGTTCGACGATCCGAATCTGCCCGGCGAGATGCAGGTGACTGTCACCTTTAAGAAGGTGTCTTGCGGGACTGAGGTCAACATCACTCAGGAAGGCGTCCCCGATGTGATTCCGGCCGAGGCTTGTTATCTTGGTTGGCAAGAGTCATTGGCCCTTTTGGCGAAGCTGGTCGAGGCGGAGATTCCAGATGAGCCATGAGGCCAAGGAGTGTATCGGGCCGATCCTCGAGCGCTTCGGCCGGGCGGCATTCGCTACGATGCCGCTGACGTCGGTGTCAGCTCCGCTTGCTCCCTTTTCCTCTGGCGAGCGCCAGAGAGGACTTCAAAGTGAATCCTGAACTTGCTCAACCGATTGCGGACTTCTTCTCCGCCGAGGAACAAAGGGATAAGGACGCGATGTCTCGATGCTTCGCCGAAGATGCAATTGTGCAGGACGAGGGTCGAAGCATACGGCACGCCTGTCGTTACCGCGCGGTTAACGGGGAATTTCCCTGGCAGCCCTGTCGACCTTGAGTTAATCTTCACCGTCGACGCCGGAAAGATTCGATCCTTGGAGATCAAGTGATGACAGCCAGTGGCGAATTCGACGGCAAACGGGCTCTTGTAACAGGCGGCACGAAAGGGATCGGCCAGGCGGTAGCTACCAGATTACGTGAATACGGTGCGAAGGTCCTCACAACAGCACGCGGGCCGTCCGGCGATAGCGCCGATAGCGATTTATTTGTGGCCGCGGATGTCACCTCGGCAGATGGCTGCGCGGCGGTGGCCGATGCCGTTCTGAAACGGCTTGGGGGGATCGACATCATCGTTCATGTCGTTGGAGGATCGTCGGCTCCTGGCGGTGGGTTCGCCGCACTTGATGATGCCGAGTGGAATCGTGCGCTGGCATTGAATTTGCTAGCAGCGGTTCGGCTTGACCGGGCGCTCTTGCCCTCGATGCTCAACCAGGGCTCCGGAGTGATTATTCATGTTACCTCGATACAGAGCGTAATGCCGTTGCACGACGCCACGCTGGCCTACGCTGCGGCGAAGGCCGCGCTCGCAAATTACAGCAAGGGTTTATCCAAAGAGGTGAGCCCGAAGGGGATTCGCGTTGTCCGCGTTTCTCCGGGGTGGGTCGAAACAGAAGCGGCTGTCGGCTTGGTGAACGAGTTGGCTGCAAGCAAAGGCATCGATTATGACGGCGCTCGCCAATCCTTAATGGACTCTCTCGGCGGTATTCCGATCGGTCGCCCGGCGAAACCGCGGGAGGTAGCAGACCTAATCGCCTTTCTTGCCTCCACTCGTGCGGCCTCGATTACCGGCACAGAATACATGATTGATGGCGGCACCGTGCCGACGGTTTGATTCCGGCCCCAAACGAGGTTGGACCGCTTTGAGAACAAGGAGTGATATGTTCCTTCTCAGTGGTCTTCGTTAACATCGATTGTGAACGTCTGAGTCAGGGCAGAAGGAGCGTATATGACCGCACAGCGATTTCAGGGCAAAGTTGCCGTTGTCACGGGCGGCAACAGTGGAATTGGTTTAGGTGTTGCTAAAGCCTACGCACGGGAAGGTGCGCAGGTGGCAATCACCGGACGGAACGAGAAGACGTTGGAGGCTGCCGCCAAAGAAATCGGCGATGGAACCCTCGCCATCCAATCGGACGCTGGTAAGGTGGCAGAAATCGAAACCGCAATGAAGAAAATCAAAGAACGTTTCGGACGTATTGATGCCATGTTCGTTAACGCCGGCGTTGCGAAGCTTATCCCCTTCGAAGAGGTCACCGAAGAGTTCTTTGATGAGACGGTCAACATCAACATGAAGGGAGTCTTTTTTACCGTCCAGAAAGCAATCCCGCTGATGTCTAAAGGCTCGGCAATCGTGCTCAATGCCTCGATCAACGCGCACCTGGGCATGCCGGGCACCACGGTGTACGGCGCGACCAAAGCGGCCGTTATCAACATGGCCAAAACATTCTCCAGAGATCTGTTGGAAAAAGGGATTCGGGTCAATGCCGTCAGCCCGGGTCCGATCACCTCAGCGCTTCTCGGGCGAGACGGGATGAGCCAGGAGAAGGTGCAAGAAATCAAAGATTGGATTCAAAGCCAAGTCCCTATCAAACGCTTTGGTACGCCGGAGGAGATCGCCGCCGGAGTACTTTATTTGACGGCACCCGAATCCGCGTTCGTCTTGGGCGCAGAACTCATCATCGACGGCGGTATGGCGACGCTTTAGAGCAGTCGATTCACGCGCTCCTGAATGTGGCGAGCGGCGAGACAGCGACGTTTTAAAGGGAGGACGCCATTTATGTGGCCGGGCAGGCCGAGGCAACACGAGCGGCCGACCGAGGGTTCCCCTTGTTTCGGCGAGTCCAAACTTGACGGTTCCTGCCCGAAATGGTTCTGGATGTCAAACCCTAACGCTGCGCTTCAGCTGCTCGCACACTCAACTAACCAAAGAAGGTCCGTACAGGCGAGTAGGCTGCAAGCGCTTGTTGGGCATCGCTGTGACGAACCGATTCGACGCATCGAGGGTTTGATGCCACGCGTCACCAGAACAAGTCGCCTTCCCCTCGTTCGCCAGACTTACCTCGACGCCGCCTTCACTTGCCCTGCGGCCTTTTCGATGAGCGCGGCTACCGCGTTCGGCTGCGACATGTAGATCGCGTGACTGCCTGCGACCTCGACCACAGTCGAACCCGCGCGCTTGGACATGAAGCACTGGGCCGGCGGTGGGATCATCTTGTCGTCGGTGGCAACCAGGTACCAGCTCGGCTTGGTCTTCCAAGCCGGCTCGCTGATCGTGCCGCTGAGCGCGTCCACGCCCCATGGAACCTGGGAGTCTGCCATGAACCTAGCCCTTTCGCTGTCCACGTCAGCCGCGAATGAGGCGGGGAACTTCGCCTTGTCGAGGAATAGATAGCCGTCCTGCGGCGGCAGTATCGGCGGCACAGGCGCGCCCGGCGGTGGATTCTTGATAAGCGTGGACACCGACTCGCCCTTGTCCGGGGCAAATGCGGTGATGTAGACAAGTCCCGCGACTTTTGGATCGTTGCCGGCTTCGGTGATCACCGCTCCGCCGTAGGAGTGGCCGACGAGAATCACTGGGCCATTTTGTACGGCGATAATGCGCTTGGTTGCGGCGACATCGTCGGCCAGCGATATCGTCGGATTCTGAACGATGCTGACCTCGTAGCCGTCCTTCCTCAGGATCTTATAGACGCCTTCCCAACCGGAGCCGTCCACGAAGCCACCGTGGACGAGAACAACAGTTCTTGCTTCAAATCTTGGTATTTCAGCCATGATGCTCTCCTTTCTTGGCACATATCTCATTAATCAACAAAAGATGCCCAACGCCCACGCTAGAAACACGTTCCGAACGCGAACCTCTCGATCCCGACTAACGCCGCTTTCTTTACGAATCCGGCTAAGTGGACAACTTGTCGGATTACCGGAAAGTGAGAACCCACAAAAACCACCACTGGCTCCCCAATTGTCGTACTGAAACTGGGCTCTGTTTTCAACCGCTGCTAAGAACCACGAGACGGAGAGGGCCATCATCTAGCGTTACAATTCAGCGATTGGACGAAGGAGTCATGAAAATCCCAGAATGAGCAACGGGTCCTGCGACCGCGAGCTCAACATCGCGGTTGACCAGACCAACTCCAACTTGCGACGGCCATCAAGCTGGGCCTTGCCCGACAGCCGCTCAATCCTGTTTTTTAAGATACGGCTTCGGCTCTACCAATCGGCGATCCCTTTTCGCGCGGTGACCTTCGAGAGTGGCACTCGAACTAGTAGCTCGCCCTCCTCGGCATTACGTCTTCCGTAAGCTCCGGCCTGCTCTGCTCCCATGTATCGTTTTGCGATCCGGGTAGTCCAGGGCAGCAGCTCCTCCACCAAAGGCTCGCGAAGGACGGCCGAACCTTCGATCAAGACGAAGGCGAATGGCGGCAGTTCGTCATCGACGCTGAGCATGACGCGTGGATCCTGCCGCATGTTCCGGCCCTTCACCGAATCGCGTCCGGTCGTGAAAACAAGCTCATGGCCGTCCAGTATGAACCATATCGGTGCTACGTGGGGGCGGCCGTCAGGACGGCGGGTCGCAAGCTTAGCCGTGCGCGTGCCTGATTCCAAGAAGGCACGCCATTCGTTCGGAGCCATCGTTTTCATGTATGCGCTTCTCCGCTGCGGAATAACACGATCACCTACGAGGCCCCGAGGGCCTTCGCCGCCTTAACCAAGTCAGGCTGTTTTACCCACAGAATCGCCCCGTATCGTCCTCCCCCACTGCAAACCGCATCGGTCGCAGTGACATTGATTCTTGCAGAAGCGAGCTTCTCCAGTATCTCAGCTATGGCGCCCGGTCGATCCTCTCCCTGGATCAAGAAGCCTGTCTTCTTCGGACTTAGCTTGAGCCCGGCGCTCTTGGCGGCTGTCTTAAATGTCACCACATCCTCTGGAATGAAATCCAGCTGAGACTTTCGACCGTGTGGGAAAGCGGTAAAGGCAAGAAGATTCACTCCCGCGTCGCGAAGCGCCGAAAGCACCCGTGCCGCCTCTCCAGGCTTGTCAGGGGTTTCGATAGACTGTCCGGACTGTCTCTGCCATTTTGTCCTCCATTGTCAGGATTAAAGTCGAAGTGAGATACTACAACATCCTCGCTGGTCTTGCTTTAATCGGCTTTGCCTGCCAACGGTCTCGGAACTCCAGTAGGGCGTGGCGCCCCGTCGGCTCACTTCGATGGTTTGCCCTTTACAAGACCAAATGGTCTAGATCCGATCGGTAAACACAAGGCGACAAGGCAGGGGTTAATCCGCGAGGGTGAGGGCACTGATTTGAGCCTCCGGGCCACAGGAAGAACCCCCTCCACGAATGCGTTGCCTTCAAGAATCATCTCTTCGCCCACCCCGGGCGTCCTGAACTTCTATCCGGTGTTCGGCTGAGTTTGCGCAATATTCCGGAACGCCATGTCACAACTTACCGGGCTATTCGGTCTTAACGGATGAATGGCATCTGTTTCGGCTGGGCCCAAGAGGAAACTCGGCCCAGCTGGAGGAAGCGATTCGAGTGGCCCGGTCGCGGTTCTTGCCGGGATTTGTGAGCGAAAGACCAGAAGACTCTTTAAAGGAGGGTCCCCACATGAGACTATTTGTGCTCGGCGCCAACGGAAGAACGGGCACGGAGCTGCTGGACCTCGCGCGCACGCGAGGCCACAAGGTCACCGCGTTCGTCCGGTCGCCTGAAAAGCTCAAACCGGCCGGTTCGCTGACGGTCGTCCGTGGCGATCCGCGCCGCCCGGAATCGATCGCGGCCGCACTGCCTGGCCATGACGCGGTGCTGTCAGCGATCGGCCCCCATCCGCCGGACGCGCTGCGCCCGAGTACGCTGCTTGCCGATTGCGCGCGCGCGACCGTGAACGCGATGACCGCGAGGGGCATCGCTCGTCTCGCCATTGTTTCCGCTGCCGTGCTGTTCCCAGAAAAGGGTCTCTACTTCGCATTCTTTCGATGGCTTCTCAGACATCACGCACGCGACCTCTACGCAATGGAGAACATCGTGCAGACTAGCGGCCTCGAATGGACCATTGCCCGGCCGCCTCGCTTGAAGAAATCTCCCGATGTGAGCTTCCGCGCGCTTCGAGACGCGCTACCGCCGGGAAGCTGGGCGATATCGTACCGATCGGTCGCGGCGTTCATGCTGGATGCGGTCGAGCATCGAACGCATCTCACCGAAATCGTCGGCTTGGGGCACGCATTGGGGGTGGCGTCGTGAGCAGTCTTTACACTCCCGTGCTGGTAGCGCACGTCCTGGTGGCGGTCCTGGGTCTCGGCTCGATCGCGTCGATCGCCGTAGTGGCAGCTACGGCCCGGAGAGTCGGTCGCGGCTCGATGGACGGTTCGGCGTGGTTCGGCCCTTTGCTCCGTTACTCAGCGTTCAGTCTCGCAGCAATGCTGGTGACCGGCGTTCTCCTGGATCTAGCGGCGGGCGGGGCATTTCGTGTGGCTTGGTGGTTTCGCGGATCGGCGTTGCTCCTTGTCGCGACTGGTGTGTTACACGGAGAGGCGCGCCGGGCGGTTCGCTCGGGGCTCGCCAAAGAAAACGACGGAGCCATTGTCCTTCGTCGGGTCGAGCGGATCGCGTATGGAATGTGCGCGCTCATCGTTGCCATTACTGTACTGATGGAGGTAAAACCGTTCTGATGGACCGGTCGACTGCCGCAGATCTCGCCACCTTCGAATCGCATCGGGCGCTACTTGTGGCGCATGCTTACCGCATGCTCGGCGATCTCGGGCGCGCGGAAGATATGGTGCAGGAGGCGTGGCTTCGCTGGAACGGTCGTCACGTGGAGGTGGACTCTCCGCGCGCCTATCTGGTGACGCTCGTGACGCGCCTGTGCTTCAACGAGCTCGATTCGGCGAAAACGCGCCGGGAGGAGAGTCGCAGCGACCGGCTGCCAGAGCCCGTTGATCTCGACGAAGGAGGCATCGGCCGCGTCGAGATGCTCGACCAGGTCTCGATGGCGTTCCTGGTAGTGCTCCAGCGCTTGACGCCCGCCGAACGTGCGGTGTTGCTCCTCCGCGACGTCTTCGACTTCGATTACAAGGAAATCGCGGCGCTGGTCGGCAAGACTGAGCCCGCTTGCCGAAAGCTCCTCGAGCGCGCTCGACAGAACGTGGCGACAGAGAAGCGCTTGTTCTCCGCGTCGCCTGAAGCGCACCGGCGCCTGCTCGCGGCGTTCACGCAAGCCGCATACGCAGGGGACCTCGACGCGCTCGTCGCCATGCTGGCCGAAGACGCCGTGATGATCACAGACGGCGGCCCTGAAGGCAGGCGTGTTGGAGCTATTCGTAACCTTCGGGCCCCGCTCCTGGGTGCCGCGAAGATCGCCGCGTTCGTGGCGGCGACGGCTCGCAGCTCGGATCTGGAAGCCGAAGTACACGAGCTCAACGGCCAGCCGGCGCTCGTCTTCTACGAACAGAACACACCATTCGCAGCGCTTCTGCTTGCCGTCGCAGACAACCGCATCCACCGCGTCTTCTTTCACGCGGACGTCGGCCGCCTCCGGCACTTGGGGGCGCGACAGGGACGATCGTAATCCCGAATCCCACCCGCTCCGCCGACACTATTCCTTATCGCGGAACCGCCTGTACCCGCGAAGGCCGAGACCGATCTATTTATGGCGTGCGGCGAACGATCCCGCGACGCGCCCTGTCCAGACGAGGGAGAGACCGCGTGTGCGGCGTCGCCGATGATTTGGAGGGTGCTGCCTTTGCACCCGACGGATACTGGTGATCTGCACCTACCGGCCGGCGGGCGCCTGACCAACCACAATGGCCTCACGCCGCCCACGTACCGGCGGCGGGAGTGACGAACGCCTCACGCGTCGAAACAGCGTCGCAGGTGCCGAAGGCCTTCCCGGATGCGCGTACTCCGGCAGTTGAGAGATCAACAACCATGACAGGGGAGAAACAGATTCTGTTTGTTCACAGCGCCGGGCCCGCAGGCGGCGATGCGATTTCAAGGTGAGCCTGCGCAACAACCTCAAGGAGGTGCGTTCAGGTTGCCTAGAGCGACGTGGCGGACACTGAAAGCTGCAAAGATACGTTCCGAGGCACTTTTGTTGTCGCGCGCGCGATCGTGCCTGAGCCGCCGGTTTTTGGCATGGATTCCACCCTTCTCGTTGTGAGGCAGATGTGCGAAGCCTTCCGTTACACGCCGAGATCCTCATTATTGGCGCCGGTCCAACCGGCCTAGCGCTCTCCGCCGAACTTCGACGTCGCGGTGTTGAGGCGCTTACGATCGACAAGATCGCCGAGGGCGCCAACACCTCCCGCGCCGCCGTCGTGCATGCGCGCACACTCGAAGTCCTGGAGCCGCTTGGCGTCGTTCCTACGATGCTGGAGGCGGGTGTGAAGGTTCCCATCTTCCGCGTCCGCGATTCTGACCGAACGCTGATGACGCTCGACTTCAGGGACCTACCCAGTGCGTACGCCTTCACGCTGATGTGTCCCCAGAATCGTACTGAGGCGATCCTCCTGGCGAGGCTTCAGGCGCTGGGCGGCGATGTGGTGCGCCCGGCCGAAGCGACCGCTGTGCGTGTCGGACAGGACCTCGTGGAGGTCGACATCCTCCTGAACGGCGTCACACGCGTCGTGACCGCTCGCTGGGTAGTGGGCTGCGATGGCATGCACAGCCGCGTGCGCGACGACGCCGGGATCGCGTTCTCAGGTGCGGCATACGACCAGGACTTCGTGCTGTCCGACGTCGACATGGATTGGCCGCTTTCGCGCGACGAGGTCAGCCTGTTCTTCTCACCTGACGGACTGGTCGTCGTGGCGCCGCTGCCCGAGAACCGGTATCGCATCGTCGCCACTGGCGACGATGCACCGGAGCAACCGTCGGTGGCGTACGTTCAGGCGCTGCTCGACGCGCGTGGTCCGCAGGCCACGCGCGCCCATATTCTGGGCAGCGTCTGGACCTCCCGGTTCCGCGTGCACCATCGGGTCGCGGAACGCGCGCACAAGGGGCCGATCTTGCTTTGCGGGGACGCGGCCCATGTGCACAGTCCGGCCGGCGGCCAAGGCATGAACACGGGCATTCAGGATGCAATGTCGCTCGCGGACATCTTCGGGGCGATGGGTGGCGCAGAGGACGCCGCACAACTCGATGCGTGGGCGTCCGATCGACACCATATTGCGAAGGACGTGGTCGCGCTCACTGATTATCTGACGCGCATAGCGACCCTCCGTTCGCCCACAGCGCGGACGCTGCGTAATGCCGCGATTAACGTCGCAGGGCACCTGCCGTTCCTCACCCATGCGCTGGCGCGCAAGATTGCCGAACTCGACGAGCGTGACCTACGAGCAGCGCAAAAAAGTGGGTGATGGGCGAACTCGACCAATGGGACTGACGTGAGTTCTGATCTACAGCTTCAAAATATCTGACCAAGCGAGCGGGGGCGACCATGATCTTGATTACCGGAGCAACTGGAAACGTTGGGCGAGAGGTGGTGAAGCTGTTGCTAGAGGACGGTGAAACGGTGGCTGCGGTGACTCGCAATCCAGCCACCGCCGCGCTGCCCAGCGACGCCCACGTGGTGAGCGGCGACCCCTCCCGCCCATCGACGCTGATCTCGGCACTGCGCGGCGTCGACTCAGTCTTGGTCAGTCCCCGCGCCCTTGGAGACGCCACGGCCGGAGTCGCCACCGCCGAATTGCTGGCGTTTGCGGCCGACCAGGGCGTCAAGCGGGTCGTCGCGCTCTCGGCAGCGACTGTGGAGTACCCTGCCGGCTATCGGCGCTTCGCCGATGCCTTCAGGGCGGTCGAGGACGCCGTCAAAGCGTCTGGCCTGCAATGGACCATCCTGCGGTCCGTTGACTATGCCTCCAATGCCCTCGCCTGGGCGCCGCAGATTCGCGCGAGCGGCGTCGTACGGGGCGCTTACGGCCAGGCGGCGACATCGACGATCCACGAGCGGGACGTCGCCGCGGTTGCCGTACGGGCCTTACGGAAGGCGGAACACGCCGGTCAGGCTTATCTACTTACCGGCCCGCAGTCGCTTACTCAGCGCGACAAGGTCCGTCTCATCGGCGAAGCCATCGGAAAAGAACTCTCTTGGCAGGACGTTCCTCCGCAACAGATCCGCGACGCTCTGATCGCGCAGGGCGTCCCCGAGGATGTCCCCGATCGGATGCTCGGCTCGCTGGCCGACTACGCCAAACAACCTGGCCCGTCCTCGCACACCGTTGAGCAGATCTTGGGTCGCTCCGCACTTACCTTCGCGGCCTGGGCGGCCGAGCACGCTGCCGCCTTCCGAAACACCTCAGCCGGTTTACGCTGATTCCGAGTGATCCGATTCGATGGCCTGTCGTTACTAAAAACTCGGTCCGGATCAAACTGAGCCGCTGTGGGAGGTGGAAGAGCCTACAATGAGCCAGGGGAATACCTTGTCAGGAGACCAATGTCCCGGAGCTCGTTCGCTTCCATGCAGCCCCAAGCCAGCTGAATTCTCCCGCTGGTCCAAGGTCACCGAAGGTAGAGAGTTTATGCGGCTCGGCGTTCGTATCGATGGTGAAGCCCGCCGACTTTCGGCACGGCGACAATCCGGCCCAGATCCGGCATCTTCCGCTTGCGAAGGACTGTCCAGACGGAACTGCCAGGGAGATCGGGCAGCCGTGAGCACTTCCGTGATCTGCATGTCGGCTGCCAATGTCCGGAAAGTCTTGCCATAGACTCGATCACGGTCCCGAAGTATGTAGCTCGGCGCCGTGTCCCACGGGAATGCCTGCTTCAACTGCGCCGCCGCCCACTCTGCAGTCGGCTGTTCGGTCACGTTGAAATGCACCACCCGTCTGCGTTCATGAGCCAGAACGAGGAACACATACAGGATTCGGAAACTCAAAGTCGGCACCACGAAGAAGTCCACCGATACCAACTGCTTTACGTGGTTCTCCAGAAACGTCCGCCACGTCTGCGACGGCGGCTTGCGGTGCTTCACCATGTACTTGGCAACCGTTGCCTGCGATACCTCGATTCCGAGCTTCAGTAGTTCCCCGTGCAGCCTCGGTGCGCCCGTTTGCCCGCTGGATCGTTGTCCCTATTGCAGGATCGGGCAGCTGATTCCGATTGAACCCGTATATCCCCAGCGCAAGGTTCCCCCATGATAACGCTACGCCCATCGCCGTTTTTCTTTCCCGTCCTGCTTACCCACGCCTGCACAGTCAGGCATAGCTTTGCCCAGAGAACGATTTTTCCATACCCTGCACAACGCCTGACGCCCGATCTCACCAGAGCCACCCTCGCAACTCAGGCGATTCCAAGCTAACAAGCCAGAGCCAAAACGCATCCGATCTCCAATATCAAGCTTTCGGATTTAGTCCAACCCAGGATCTTGTCGCGGCAAGCGCGACAAAAATCCTTTATTCGTTAGCCGGCCCGCGACCACACACGATCCAAAGACGTTAGCGAAAACCCGAACACCGAGTGTGCTGTCGGGTGCTCGCTGCGGCAATCACTCAGCATGACATCTATCAGCGGCCCCGGTAATTTCGGGCCTACGAACCGGAGCACACGGGCCAACACGGCGGGCACGTGAGCGATGGACACCTTGGCCGGCCCATTCAGTCGACGAACGAGGTCGTCAAGGGTCATTTCTTCAGGGCCCTGTAGGTCGAACGTGCCAGCCTGCCCCGAGATGATAGCGGCCTCTATCGCTGCCACGACGTCACCAAGGTAGACGGGAGCCACCCGCTGTTTGCCGTTGCCCAAGACCGTGACCGAGTTTTTGCCCTTGGCGAGAAGGCTGGCCGCAGTCGGGCCTGGGCTACTTGGAGAGCCAATGATGTGAGTGCACCGGATCACTGTCAGAGGCACGCCGGTTTCCCGAAGCAAACGCTCGGCGCGCGCCTTTGTGGCCAGATAGCGATTCGCTGATTGCTCGGAGGCGCCGACATAGCTCAAGAAGACCAGACTGCGGGTCCGAACCGGACTCACCGCGCTGGCAACCCTCTGGGTCGGAAGGATATTCGCCTGCTCGTAATCACGGTCAGCGGGATTCAGAGTACCGGCGAGATGCACGACCGTCGGTGCACGCTCGATTGCCGCGACGGCTCTGTCAGAGACTAGCCAGTCGGAGATTGTGACACAGCCCTTGAGTTGTGCGGTTCCGCGGATGAGGGCTGTGGGTCTGATGCCTCGGCGGACAAGCGCGTCAATTGTCACTCGTCCGACCTGACCCGTCGCACCGGTGATAACTGGAGAGCCCTCTTCCATTCGGTTCTCGGCCGATTTGTGTCCGGCTAACAGGAATTAGACAGTTCCGTATAATACGATATCACTGTTCTGTCTAACGTGATCAGATCAGCTCTCTTGACCGTTCGAAGGTCCATCCCTAGGATTTAGGACAGAACAATCATTTTGTCCTAATTTTTCTAGCACATGCTTTGAGACTTAGCTCCGTTCCCGCGTCGGCTAACGACTCGGCTTTGTGTGGCGATGAGGATTGACGACGCGATCGAGAGTACCAACCCAGTTCTTGAACCTCGAACATAAAGCCCGTTCTCAGAACCTGAGTTGCCCCGACTCGAGCTGAAATGACGCTTGTTTCTCTTATCCACTGACGGAGACGGTTCGACAGTACCGTTATGTATTCAGGGGCCGAGTGCGCATCAAGAGCGCGGATGGCGATGTTGTGTTGAAAACTGGAGACGTCTATTACCTCGAACCTGGACACGTGCCCGTCTATGAGGAGGACACCGAGGTTCTTGAGTTCAGTCCAAAGAAGGAGTACCAGCAGACGATTGACATCGTTAACAAGAACATTGCCGCGGCGCCGATAACGAAATGACGTTTCGAGCAGTTCTGGCCCGACGCGCTTGCAGCCAAGTCGTTTCCGGGCTAGGGATCTGCGCGTGGAGTCCGAAGGTTGCTGGGCCTGCTGTCGCGCACGGCCTACGACTCAATCCGCAAGAGCTTTCAGGTCGTGTTCGGTCGCGAGGACGTCAGCCCCGGCTGCGTTTCCATCGCATTCTCAACCGCATTCTCGTCGTTTGGTTGAAGCCGGCAGGGGCCATGGAATACTCGTAGCGGAGGGCGGTCATCGAATAGGCCCCGCGGCGCGGTTCTGGCATTCGCGTCTTACCTCCTCTAGTGCTTCATGCCGAACGCGATGCCGAACCTGTCGCTCTATACCCGTGAGGCGCTGCTAGCGCGACCCTCGCCGGTTTTACCCGGCGCACATGGAGAAAGACATGGCCGCGCCGCGCGACGAGGGGATTGTATTACTTCTCGGAAGAGGGCAAACGGCCGGGTTCCTGGTAGAGGCCGATCACGTTTCCAGCGGGGTCGAGGAACCTGGCGGTCACCTCGGGCGCATCCGCGCCAATCGGTTGCACGAGTTCGCCTCCGTGGCTAATTACGGCGTCTATGGTCGCGGCCACGCTGTCGACCATGATGTAGACGAGCAGGCCCGGTTCCGACGACGCCGGCCTGCCGACCACCCACGTGCCGCTCACTTCGCCGGTCGTGTCGTCGAATGCGGTGTGACCGTCGCCGCGCTGCCTGATCCGCCAGCCGAAAACCCTGGCATAGAAGTCGGCCGAACGCTGGATGTCGTCAGCGGGGATCTCGATGTAGCACACCTTGCCGTTCGCGAGCGTAGGGGGCATCAGGACTCCTTTAGAATGGCTCATTCTATCACGTGGGCCGTCTGGCAACCATTGTCATCGGAGCAAGTCGACACGCAGAAATCGAAAAGAGACGAAGCGGCCAGTATCAACTGAAAGACATTCTGGCCGCCGCAACACTTTGCCAACGCTGTGCCGCCACCATGCTAGCGGGGCGCGGCCGGACTACCGCAAATTCTCAACGAGCATCAGGTCGTTAGTTTCGTAGTCAACCTGACTGTACAAAATGGTGCGACTATTCGGCGAAACCGCAAGACCCACAGCAACCGGCTTGTCAATGGCGGTTACCTGCCTGGTCTTCTTGTCAGCGAAGCCAAAGAACTGAATGGAGGTTCTCAGGTTACCCGCTGCGTACGGGATGAAGTAAATTCCATCACGAACGACCGAGAATGTGCTCCAGTCAGCAAGAGATTCCAAAACTTGAGTCTCATCGCCGCCGGGGCCAGCTCCGGACAACGGAACTCTCCAGAGGGAGGCGGGTCCGAGCGCATTACCCTTCGAATAGTAGACAAACTTACGGTCGGGTGACTCCACTGCAAGGAGCCCTCCTTTGTTTGTTACCTGGATTAGCTTGCCTCCCTGCACAGGCATTTTCCAAACCTGGTTGCTCCCGCTGCGGTTTGATTGGAAATAGAACCAATGCCCGTCTCTCGAAAAGCTTGGCATGTCCTCCATACTGGGCTCATCCGTCAACCGCCGCGGCTTGCCCCCGTTGGCGCTGACGACGTAGATGTCGGACTGCCCTCCTGCACGTGAGTTAAAGACGATGCACTGGCTATCCGGACACCAGCGGGCGGCTGAGGTCAGCGGACCACCGACATAGGTCACTTGCATGGGATTTGAACCGTCGCTATTGGCAACCCAGATCTCCGTGCTGCCCGAGCGGCTCGATTCGAAGGCGATTCTCGTACCATCCGGTGACAGTTGCGGATTGAAATCGATGCGCGTGGAGGGGATGAAAGGGCGTGGCGCACTGAACCGACCGTCCGCGCGGTATGCGTCGGTGCGCCATATGTTGTGATCCTTGATCGCGCGCGTGTAGGCGAGGCGTCGCGGCCCGGGCGGGAACGGACCCCCGGCAGGTCGAGCCAGCGCAAGGAGGGCAGCACCTTCTCGGAGAAACGGCAACACGTTGGGCTTCCCAACTCCTGAGATTGATACGCTATAGAGGGCGGCGTCCGCACCAAGCTCGCCGGACAGGAACATGATTTCACGCCCATCAACAGCCCATTACAGGACTGGTCGTCAGCCGGTTCTCGTAGGTGATCCTTTTCGGTTCGCCCTCCGGTGTGAAATCGGGCTGCAGAGTGCTGAGATAGATTTCACTCACCACGAAATCGGTTCTTTGCACAAAAGCGAGGTAACGCCCGCTGGGGGATAAGGATGGAGCGAGATAATTTCCGGATTTAGCTGGCGGAGATAGAAGCCTTCGCTTCGCGTGGGCGTGCCGGTAAACCGGCAATCCCTCTGTTTTTTCCCAACGCCGCGCTGTGCGCTCGTTCCGCCTGAGATAGGCTTATCCACCACCCGCTCGCCGGGCGCCAGCGGAGGCGAGTCGAGTGCAAGGCGGGGTTCTGCCGCCAGTGGTGTTAATCGCTCAATGCCACCCCGGTTTATGTGCTCGGGCGAAGCGGGATTTGCAAAGCCTTGATGCGCGAGGCGAGCGTCGTCGGCTTAACGCCGAGAAGCTCGGCGGCCCCGCCAGCGCCATAAATTTTGTAATTCGTAGCCTGTAAAGCGCCGATCAAGTTTTGACGTTCCAAGTCTTTCATTTCCGCATATGTCATGATTTTTTTCTGCGAACGACCATTGGCGATCAAAGGTTCTTTGACAGCCAAGTCAAGCTGTTTCCTCTGTTCAGAGAGCAACATCGCGTCGAGAATCTGCTGCACACTTAGGTTATACAGGAAACAATGCGTCAGAATGCCGGCTCGCTCGATGATATTTTGGAGCTCGCGGACGTTCCCTGGATAGTGATAATCAAGCAGAGCGCTCACGTTCTCCTCGCTTAAACGCACTGGCAGGTTACTTCGGTCGCGCCAATTCAGCTTTCGCATGAAATGTTCAGCCAGCAGCGGCACATCCTCCAACCGCTCGCGAAGAGGCGCCACATGAATCGGAAAAACGGTCAGCCTGTAAAATAGATCCTGCCTGAATCTGCCCGCTTCGACTTCCTTTCCCAGGTCGTGATTCGTCGCCCCGATCACGCGCACATCGACCTTTCGCGTGCGGTCTTCGCCGACGCGCTCATACTGTCCTTCCTGCAAAACGCGCAGCAGTTTGCCCTGCAGGGCGAGCGGGATTTCGCCGACTTCGTCGAGAAAGATCGTCCCGCCGTCGGCAAGTCCGAATCTGCCAACACGGTCTTTGTGCGCTCCGGTAAACGCGCCCTTTACGTGCCCGAAGAATTCCGACTCGAAAAGGTCTGGCGCGATTGCCGCACAGTTGACTTTGACAAGCGGACGTTGGCGGCGCGCACCTTTGGCATGAATAGCCTTTGCCACCACTTCCTTGCCCGTTCCCGATTCACCCGTAATTAAAACGGTCGCGTTGGAGGAAGCGACAAGCTCGATCTGCTGCAGGACCTTGCGCCAGGCCGCGCTCTCGCCGATCAACCCCTCGACCGGCTCTCTTTCGTCTCCTTCTTCTTCGTAGAAATGATCTGTGGCAGGTGTCATGCGACAAGCTTAACGAGTGTTCGTGATCATAGGCAACGAGATTTCGTGAGATAACGATTCTTCAAGTTGACCGGCTGATACCTCTCTTCGTTATGTTGCTGCGTGTCATTGATTTAACAAGTTAAGCTTGATCGGCACGAGCGGTGCACTAAGGGGAGGCGCGGCGCGAGACGCCGAAATTAGCTAAGGAGGAAACGATGACCAGAATTCAACCCGTCAGCTACGAGCAGTCAACCGGGAAAGCGAAGGAGTTGCTGGACGCCGTCAAAGCCCAGCTCGGCATGACGCCGAACATGATGAAAACGATGGCGCAATCGCCCGCGGTTCTGGAAGCCTACCTGAAATTTAGCGGTGCGCTCGGCGGCGGCAAACTGAACGCACGCTTGCGCGAACAGATCGCCCTCATCTCGGCGGAGATTAACGGCTGCGACTATTGCGCTTCGGCCCACACGGCAATCGGCAAGATGGTCGGTCTGGGCGAAGACGCGATTCTGGCGGCGCGCAACGGGAATGCCGCCGACGCCAAAACCGACGCAGCTTTGAAATTCGCGCGCACCGTGATCGTCAATCGCGGCGAAGTTTCGGACGCGGATTTACAGTCGGTGAAGGGCGCCGGTTTTTCCGACGGTGAGATCGGCGAAATCATCGCCAACGTCGCGCTCAACATCTTCACTAACTACTTCAACGTAATTGCCAAAACCGACATTGACTTTCCGAAAGTCCAACTCGGAGTGCCGGCGTAAGGGGGCGGCCGCACGCGCAGCGTAGCCGTTTCGCGATCGGGTAACGCTCCGAATCAGAACAAGAAAGAGAAGGATGAGAAAATGAAAGACAAAAATAACGACAGTTTAGCCGCCAGAGCACAAACTGTGCCTGCGTTGTCAAACCAACACCAGGTGATTTACAACACGTTGAAAATTGACAATCTGGAGATTTTTTACCGCGAAGCGGGCGATCCGAACAAGCCGACAATTCTTTTGCTGCATGGCTTTCCAACTTCGTCGCACATGTTTCGCAATCTGATTCCGCTTTTGGCGGACAAGTATCACGTCGTCACGCCGGACTATCCGGGTTTCGGTTACAGTTCCGCGCCGAGTGTGGGCGAGTTTAGCTACACGTTCGACCATTTGGCGGACGTCATTGAAAAATTTACCATCGCCAAGGGACTGAAAAAATATAGCCTCTATGTACAGGACTACGGCGCACCTGTCGGTTATCGCCTCGCGGTGAAATATCCCGAACGGGTACAGGCGTTGATTGTGCAAAATGGCAACGCTTATGAGGAAGGTTTGCGCGGTTTTTGGAATCCGCTCAAAAACTACTGGGAAAATTCGACCGAGGAAAACGCCAATAAACTGCGCGATTTCTTGAAAGTCGAGGCGACGAAGTGGCAGTACACGCACGGCACGCGCAATCCGAACCGCATTTCACCCGACACATGGACACTTGACCAAGCCCTGCTTGACCGTCCCGGTAATCAGGAGATCCAACTCAAGCTGTTTCTTGATTACGGCTCGAACCCAGCGCTGTACCCGAAGTGGCAGGCGTATTTCCGCAAACACCAGCCGCCAACGCTGATTGTGTGGGGCAAAAACGACCACATTTTTCCTGCGGAAGGCGCGGAACCGTACAAGCGCGATTTGAAGAATATTGAGTTTCACCTGCTCGACACCGGACACTTTGCGCTTGAAGAAGAAGACGACCACATCGCCCAATTGATCCAGAGCTTTTTAGCAAAACAACAAATCCGGTAATGTCATGGCAACTTCTGGTATGGAACAGGTACTCAATGATTGGGCGACAGCCTGGTCACGTGTTCGACGACGGTGTATTGATCGTAGGAACATCTGATACCGCTGGTTCACTACAGCCACTACGTCTACAGAAAGGCCCTTCCCGCGCTCCGGCCTTCCCGCGCTCCGCCAATCTCTCCTGCGGTAGAGGAAGCCGACTGGAGGTATTAATGGGGCATTAGGGCACTCCCTCGCGGTAGGATTCTTCCGCAAAATCTCACGATTTCACGGCTAGGTTCTTCGCGCTTCCAATGCACCTGGCGTATAATCCGCAGAGTCGGACTCATCCAGGACCGAGGAACATCGCGCAAAGTTAACATAAAGCCCGTTCTCAGAACCTGAGTTGCCCCGACTCGAGCTGAAAATGACGCTTGTTTCTCTTATCCACTCATCGTTTCTATCGTGGCGGAAGCTGCCGCGCTCTTGTTCTTCGGGCTTGCGGGAATTCCGTGCGCCACGTGCGGCACGGGCATCGCGTGGATCACGATGCTCGGCCGAATCTCCGTCGTGGTAATAGGCGCGCTCGCAGTGATCGGCCTGCAGTACTTCAGGCGCGGTGCTACGCGCTCGGCGCGTGCGGCCGTCCTCGTCGCGACGGTTGCCTACGCAGCGGTCGGGCAGCTGCCATGGGGTTTTGCGCACGGGCTGCAACAACGATCGACCGGTACACCGGCCGTCCCGGCGGACGTCGCGCTCGAGCTCGACCTCGCGCGCGGGCACGTCACTGCGCCGGACATGCTGAGCCCCGCGCAGGCCGAAATCTTCAGGGCGCGCGCCAGTCTCGCCGGCCAGGCTAGCAACGGCGAGCTCGGGGTGTGGTTGTCCCGGCAGACGCAAGGCACGACGCTCGCACTGCCGCTCAAGATCACGCGGAGTCATGACGGCGATGTGCTCTGGGCCGACCGGGTCGAGGCGCGCCTCGTCGACGCCGGCGGCCGCGTCGTGTATCGCGGCACGGGCGACGCGCTCGAAGTGCACGCGGAGACGGAAGAGGTGCAGATTCTCTTCGTCCCGTCGGATGTATTCGACCGGCATCGCGACGAAGCGCTGCGGCTCGAGGTCGATTACTCGCTCACGGCCCTCGAGATGGACGGCGAGCTCTCCCTGCCTGCGGACGGCGGCGAGGCGCGCTTTGCGAGCAACGATCGGTGCACCACGGAACCGCTGCGCAACCGCGACGGCGTGCGGATGCGCTGCCTCACGCTGCATCGACCGTCCTGCTACAGCGTGAGTGCCGAGAAGCGCGCGGGCGACGCGCGCGTCGGCGAGCGCTTGATTTGCCAGCCGGACTACTCCCGCTTCCAGCTCGGCTTTCGGCTGTTCGAGAGCTTCGAGATCGACGTGCCGTTGCCCGACGACGCGCGGCGCGAAGACTGGCTCGTGCGGTACGTGCCCTTCCGGCCGCGCGAGCACTTCACGTCCCGCCTGATCGTGCCGCAACTACGTCTCGCGGATTGGGCCGTCGAATGACAACAAGAGGTTGCCCATGCTGAGCATTTCAAACCTGTCCAAAACCTATTCGGGCGGCGTGCGTGCGCTCGACGCCGTGAGCCTCGACATACCGAAAGGCATGTTCGGCCTGCTCGGCCCGAATGGCGCGGGCAAGTCGACGCTGATGCGCACGATCGCGACGCTGCAAGATCCCGACAGCGGCGCCATCACGTTCGACGGGTTCGACGTGCTCGGCGCGAAGATGGAGCTGCGCAAGCGCTTGGGCTACCTGCCGCAGGAATTCGGCGCGTATCCGCGCACGTCGCCGGAAGTGATGCTCGGGCACTTCGCGGCGCTCAAGGGCATTCACGGCGCGGAGCGCAAAGCGGTGGTCCGCGACGCGCTCGTGCGCACGAACCTCTGGGACGTACGTAAACGCAGCATCGACAAGTTCTCGGGCGGCATGCGCCAGCGCTTCGGCGTCGCGCAGGCGCTGATTGGCAACCCGAGCCTGCTCATCGTCGACGAGCCGACGGCCGGCCTCGACCCCGTCGAGCGGCGGCGCTTCCAGAATTTGTTGTCCGAGGTCGGCGAGGACGTCGTCGTGATCCTGTCGACACACATCGTCGACGACGTCTCGGCGCTGTGCCCGCGCGTCGCGATCATGGCGGCCGGCAAGATCTTGCGCGTCGGCGAGCCGCGCGCGCTCACGGCCGAGCTCGACGGGAGGCTCTGGTCGACGGCCGTCGACAAGGCCGAAGCGGAGCGCTTGCGTGCGACGCTGAAAGTCATTTCGACACGCATCGTGGCTGGGCGCACGGAAGCGCGCGTGCTCGCGGACTCGGCTCCTGCGGGCATGCAGGGCGCTGCACCGACGCTCGAAGACGTCTACTTCGCGACGCTGCTCGAGCACGGCATCGACACGACTGCGGAGTAACTGACGATGCGTGCATTTCTCGAGATCTTCCGGTTTGAATGCCGGTTCCAGGTCAAGTCGCCGCTGTACATCGCGGTGGCTGTGCTGTTCTTTCTGATTCACTTCCTCACGGCGCGCAAGCTCGGCATCGACATCGGCATCGGCGCGAATGCGGACGCGGCGACGATTCCGCTGAACGCCGCAGTCGCGATCATCCAGAACGAGCTCGTCTTGAGCCTGTTCGCGATCTTCCCGGCCGTCGCGATCGTCGCCGCCGCCATCACGCGCGACTACGAGCGCTTGATGGCCGAGCTCTTCTTCGTGCGGCCGATACGCGAGCCGAGCTACGTGCTCGGCCGGTTCGCGGGCGGGCTCGCGTTCGCGCTGCTCGCGTCGCTCGCGGGCGTGCTCGGCGGTCTCGTGGCCCTTGCGGCTCCGGGCGTCGATCCGGCACGACTCGGCGCGTTCGCCGCGGCGCCATGGTGGTTCGTGGTCGGCGCCGTGGCCGTGCCGAACACGATCATCGTCGCGGCACTCGCGTTCAGCGCCGCGGCCGCTGCGCGGTCGATCGCCGCGGCGTTTTGTGTAGCCATCGTGCTGCCGCTCATACCGCTCGTCGCGCAGGGGTACCTGGATCCGGACGGCGGCGGCTGGCTCCCGCTGGTGGACCCGTTCGGTCTGCTCGCGATCGTCGACGTCACGCGCTATTGGACGGGCGCCGAGCTCGCGAGCGACCTGCCGGGCGGCGTGCTGTTCGTGAACCGAGCGTTGTGGCTCGGCGTCGCGGCCGCGGCGATGGTCGCGACGCTCGTGCGGTACCGATTCGTCGTGCAGCGCACGGCACCGCGGCTATGGCGCCTTCGCACGTCCGCTGGAACGCATGCGCCGGCGTTGTCCGGCGCCCGAGTCGCGCCGCATTTCGGTCAAGGCGCCACGCTCGCGCAGCTTAAGTCGCAGCTCAAGATGGATCTGCGCGCGACCTTGCGCAGTCCGCCGTTCTTCCTCGTCCTGGCGATCGTGGTGCTCGGCTGCGCGCAGCATTTCGACTTTCAGCCGCCCGCGGAGCTTCTCATGATCGGGCCCCGCGAGCCTCTCACGAGTCTCATGATCGGTTTTCTCGATCCCGGCCTCGCAATGCAGCTGCTGCTCTTCATCGCCTACTACGCGGGCCTGCTCGCGCACCGCGCGCGCGAGGCGCGCGTCGCGGAGATCGCGGACGCATCGCCCGTCTCGAGCGCGACCTTTGTCTTGAGCCAGATCGGCGCGCTGTGGGTCGCGCTCACGCTGCTGCTCGGCGCCGGAATTCTCACGTTCATCGTGCTGCAAGCGGCGAGCGGCTACACGCGCTTCGAGCTCGGCCTCTATCTCAAGGGGCTGATCTGGTACGGCTTCAATCACTACCTGCTCGTCGTGCCTGCCGTGCTCCTCCATCTGCTCTTCCCGAACCGCTGGCTCGGCACGCTCGCGTTCCTCGCGGCGTTCGTGGCGTCGCTGTCGCTGCTGCCGTTCGGGTTCCAAGATCTGCTGTACACGTTCCGGCTGCCGAGCGTTCCGCACTCGGACATGAACGGCTTCGGTCACTTCGCCGTGCGGCACGCCTCGCTGATGGCGTATTGGTCCGCATTCCTCGTGCTTGCGACAGTCGCCGCGTACTTGGTCGCGCCGCGCGGCTACTACGACCGGCTCGCGCATCGCGTTGCCGACGCACGTTCACGCGTGACGCGCGCAACGGTGGCGGTTGCCGCAGCGGCCGCGGTCGCGTTCGTCGGGCTTGGCGCTTGGATCTTCTACAACACGCACGTCTTGAACGAGTACCTGGACAGCGGCGACCTCGAGGCGCGCGCGGCCGAGTACGAGAGGAAGTTCCGCCGCTACGCGGGTCTGCCGGCGCCGTTCCCCACCGCCGTCGATATGGCGATCGACTTCTTCCCGGAAGAGCGGCGCGTCGAGTCGCGCGGCACGGCACAGCTCGTCAACAACTCCGACCGGCCGATCGAAGAAGTGCTTGTGACGCTGAACCCCGCGCTCACCGTCAACGCCCTCGAGCTCGGTGATGCCGAGATCGTCGAGCAGGGCTCGGGCGGGCGCGTCTACCGGTTCGCCGAGCCGCTGGCGGTCGGAGCGAGCATCACGGGGACGTGGGACTTCTCGTGGCGCAACGACGGCTTTGCGAACTTGATGGCAAACGGCGCCGTGGCCGCCAACGGCGCCTACCTCGACGGCCCCACCGTCATGCCGGACATGCGCTACGACCCGGAGCGCGAGCTCACGGACCCCGCGGCGCGCGGGCGGGAGGGTTTGCCCCCGGCGGGGCGTATGCCGGATCTCGACGATCCGGAGGCGCGCCGCGCTGCCGGTATGCGGCTCGAGGCCGCGGACGTTCGCGTCGTGCTCAGCACGTCGGCGGACCAAACCGCCGTCGCGGCCGGCGCACTGCAACGCGAGTGGAGCGAAGGCGGGCGGCGCTATTTCGAGTATCGGCCCCCGTTCCCCGTCGGCCTGGCGTTCGCGTCCGCGCGCTACGACGTGGCGCGCGATTCGGCGCGCGGCATTCCGATCGAGATCTTTTACGACCCGAAGCATGCGGGGGCCGTCCCGACGATCATGAACACGGTGAAGCGCGGCTTGGATTACTACGTTGCGGAGTTCGGGCCGTATGTGTTCGGCTCGTTCCGCATCTTCGAGTATCCGCGCTACAGCACGGTCGTAGATGCGCGCTTGGGCATCATCGCGTTCAACGAGGGCGCGGGCTTCTTCTCGAAGTACGGCGACCGCGAAATCGATTTCGTGACCGCGCACGAGCTCGGGCACATGTGGTGGGGCGGGCAGGTCCGCAGCCAAGTCCTGCAAGGCATGTTCGTGCTGAACGAGACGCTCTCGAGCTACTCGGCGCTCATGTTGAGCGAGCACGTCGAGGGCAGAGCGGCCGTTTATCCCGACGTCGCAGCGTTGGGAGGCCAGTACCTCGACACGCGCAGCCGCCAGCGCATCGAGGAGTTGCCGATCATGCGCAGCGAGACGGCGATCGCCGGGACCAAAGGCGTGCACGCGATGTACGCGCTACGCGATGTGCTCGGCGCGGATCGCGTGAACCTCGCGCTCAAGCGCTTCATCGAGAAGTACGGCAATCGGCCGCCGCCGAATCCGACGACGCGCGAGCTCGTCGCGGAGCTGCGTGCTGTGGCCGGTGAAGAGCATCAGGCGTTGATCACGGACTGGTTCGAGCGGATCACGTTGTACGACGTTGCCGTCACGGGCGCGGAAGAGCGCGCCGCGGGCGACGGCTACGAGGTCACGATCGAGATCGCTGCGCGGCAGCTCGACGTCGACGGCGCCGGCGTCGAGACGGAAGTGCCGTTGCGGGCACCTTTCGACGTCGCGGTGTTCGCGACAGACGCAGCAGCGATCGCCGGTCCGATCTACCTCGAGAAGCACTGGCTTACGTCCGGCCCGCAACGCGTCGTCGTGCGCGTGCCCGCGCGGCCGGGGCGAGTCGCGGTCGATCCCTACGGCTTGATGCTCGACCGGCGAGCGCAGGACAACGCCCGCAGCCTATAGGCGGCGCTGAAGGTCATGAAATACTTCAAACGACTCGTGCTTTGCTGCTTGCTGCTCAACCCTTCCCTGTTCCCTGTTCTGGCGCAAGAGCACGACGTCGAAGAGATCGTCGTCACGGGCCGGCAGCCCGGTCCGCCACTGTGGAAAGTGAGCAGCGGTGATCATGTGCTCTGGATCCTGCCTTTGGTCCCTATCGTGCCCAAAGACATGATCTGGGAAGACGACAGAGTGGCGGCGATCATTGCCGATGCGGACGCAGCCATCGGCGAACCCGATATTTCAGTTGGCGTGTCAAAGCTGTTGTTGCTCAACCCCATCAATCTTATTCGCGGCCCACGCCTGTACCGGCGGCTGCAACGAAACCCCGATGACGCGTCGCTGGCCGAAGTGCTGCCCGAAGACATCTATCAGCGTTATACCGCCGTGAAAGCCGAATATTTTCCCCACAACAGCGACGTCGACATGCTGCGCCCCGCCTTCGCCGCCGCAATGATCGCGAGAGAGGTCCAGGCGCAAGAGCGACTCACGGGCTTCGAGGTCATCACCCGCCATGTGGACAAGCTGATTCGCAAGAATCGGGATATCCGCAAAACGGACGTCAAGGTGGAACGGATGCTGGAAGGCGACTATCGCGATCTCAGCAATCGTCTGGAAGAGATGACTGACAGCCTGCCGCTCCAAAGCGAGATCGACTGTTTCGAGTCGCAACTGACGCTGTTCGAGAGTCACCTGAATGATATAAAGGAAGTGGCCAATGCCTGGGCTACCGGCAATGCCCGCGACATCGAAGATTTCGTACAGCCGGGCAGCCTAGAAGATCCCTGCTCCGAATTGCTGCTGACCAGTTCGGAAGGCGAGCTGGCGCAAGAATTGCTGGAGGAAAGCAGGCAACGCTGGCTCGACGCGGCAGTATCCGCACTCGAGCACAACCGCTCCACGTTCACGATGCTGCCCGTGGCGTACATCAAGGGCAGCTTGTCACTGGTGCGCACACTGGCGGAACTGGGCTACACGGTGCACGAGCCGAAATAACAGCATAGTCAAGAATCGCGAGCGGAGCTCGCTCCTACAAGAGGCGGTCGGCGCGCTCGCGGATCGAGCGGTCGGAGCCCGCGAGTGTCAAGGCTTTGCGTGCGATCATTTCCGCTTGATCGCGATCGCCCTCCGCGGCCTTGATCTCGGCGAGCTCGATCCAGAGCGACGGGTTGTTCGGCTCGATGCGCAGCGCGCGCTCCACGGAGACAGCGGCTGCGGTGAAATCTCCGGCTGCGCGCTCACTGCGACTGCGCTCGAGCAACGCGACGCTCGCCGCGCTCGGTTGCGGGACCTCGGCAGCGCGATCTTCGGCGTCCGGGGCCGGTACGCGATTTGGCGCGGCGGCACCGGGCTCTGATGACGAGGAGCCCGAGTCCGCAGGCGCAAGCGTCGAGCAGCCGGCCGCAACGACGCATGCAGTTACGAGAAACGACCAAAGCTTCATTAGTGCAATGCGTTCTGGAACCACGAGCGAATCCTCGAGCCGACGCGTGTGCTATTGCTGCCGCATGCGACTGCTTTCGGCGGGACATCGGGGGCTGTCATCGCGACGAGCACGGCGTCGGGACACCGTTCGTCCGTCGTCAAACCGGTGTTGTAGTCGATCCAGACCACTTCGGCGCCTGCGGGCGGAGGAGTGCTATAAGGGCTTGCTTCGAGCTCCGCGAACGTGCGCGCCCAGATTTGCGATGCCCCCGTGCCTCCCGTGAGACCGACGACCTCGTTCGCATCGTTGCCGACCCATGTGACGACCAAATGATCGTCGCTGAAACCTGCAAACCAACTGTCGCGCAGCCCGTCGGATGTCCCGGTCTTGCCCGCGGTTCTTAGCGATGCGGGAAGCTGTGCGCGTGCCGCCTTGCCTGTGCCGCGCTGCATGACTTGGACCAATCCCTGATTCAACGCATAGACGGACACGGGATCGCTGACTTGCTCGATCTTGAGCGCGTAGCGCTGCAACGTCTGCCCGTCGCCGCCGACGACCCTGCGCACGGTGCGCAAGGGCACGCGGAATCCGCCGTTCGCGAGCGTGTTGTAGATCTGCGTGACCTCGAGCGGCGTCATGTCGACGGCGCCCAAGAGGAGTGATGGGTACAGCGAGGGCGTTCGATCGAGACCGAGTCGGCCGAGCACGTCCGCAACCGGAGAAAGTCCGACATCCAAGCCGAGATGCACGGTTGCGAGATTGAACGACTCCGCAAGCGCGCGCACGGTGGTCACCGAGCCGTGCATTTCCTCCGTGAAGTTCGCGGGCGTCCAGGCCGTGCCGTTGTCGAGCGATATCGTGATCGGCGCATCTTCGATCTGCGTCGCGAGCGAATGCCGGCCCGACTCGAGCGCCGCGAGATAGACGACGGGTTTGATGAGCGAGCCCACTTGCCGCTTCGCGTCGAGCGCGCGGTTGAAGCCGTCGTAGCCGATTCGGCGGCTGCCGACCAGCGCGCGCACTTCGGCGTTGTGCGGATTCGTGACGATCACGGCGCCTTCGAGCGCGGGGCGCCCGTTTTGCAGACGGTCGAGCTCCGTGACGATGGCTTCCTGCCGCTGCTTGGATCGTCGGATCGAGCGTCGTGTAGATCTTGAGCCGCCAATCTCTCCTGCGGTAGAGGAAGCCGACTGGAGGTATTAATGGGGCATTAGGGCACTCCCTCGCGGTAGGATTCTTCCGCAAAATCTCACGATTTCACGGCTAGGTTCTTCGCGCTTCCAATGCACCTGGCGTATAATCCGCAGAGTCGGACTCATCCAGGACCGAGGAACATCGCGCAAAGTTAACATAAAGCCCGTTCTCAGAACCTGAGTTGCCCCGACTCGAGCTGAAAATGACGCTTGTTTCTCTTATCCACCCACTCGAGCGCGGCGTCGAGATCAGGCGCTTTGATGATCAAGAATCCGCCGATGTGCACTTTGCCCTCGGCGAACGGGCCGTCGGTCGTCAGGACTTCTCCGCCCCGGAGCCGCCAGGATCTGCCGCCAGTCTGTAGCTGCCGCGGCCGGAGCGTCGCTGTGGACAGCGTTGATCGCCGCCTGGATCTGGTACGGGCCGGGCTGGTTGCGCCGGAGGCATTGCCGGACGATGGCCTGGCCTTCGGCAATGAGGCCTCGATCCCAGCGGCCGCGGTCCTGATCCGCCAGCAGTACGAGGTCGCCGTCCGGGGTCGTGCGCGTGGCCCGGCGCGACTCGACGAGCAGCATGAGCGCAAGCAGGCCCATGACCTCCGGTTCGAAGTGGCGGACCAGCACGGCCACGGCGCGACCGTGGCAGCTATACGACCATCTCCTGTTGCTGGCCCCGAGCCCGGCCGTGGCCCTGAACCGCGCCGTGGCGGTGGCTGAGGTGAACGGACCGGAAGCGGCGCTCGCCGTCGTCGACGGCCTCGACCTCCGTGACTACTACCTGTTCCACGCCACCCGCGCCGACCTGCTTCGACGCCTCGGCCGCAACGCCGAGGCGGTGCTGGCCTACGAGGCGGCGATCGCCCGCACCGAGAACACGACCGAGCGCGATTTCCTGCGGCGCAGCCGTCAGCCCCTCGCCAAGGCTTGATGAGGCTGTTTTTTCCCGCCGCCGAGTTCGACTCAGACACTGCCGGGACCGCAAGGTGCCCGCCGGGGGGACGCCATGGACCGAGAAGCGCTTCAGAATTGGCAAGGATATCTGCGCGTGTGATAGTCTCGTCCGCGCAATGGAGTATTCCCGGGCATGGCCCGCGGCGGCAAACGGCGCGAGGCTCAAACTCGTCGTCTTCTCGCTGCTGGCTCTCTACTTTATGACGAATATGCTGCTTCGCGTCGCGGTGTCCCCCAGCCTGGGATTTGACGAGTCGGAAATGGCGCTCGTGTCTCAGGAGCTGGCGTGGGGCTACAAGACCCCGCCACCGCTGTACCCCTGGCTGCAAAGTGCCTGTTTCCGGCTTTTCGGCGTTAGTGTTTTTTCCCTCGCCCTCCTGAAAAATCTGATCCTGTTCGGCGTGTACCTCTCGCTGTACGGGTGCGCAAAGCATGTGCTCAAGGACGAAAACATCTCGCTCATCGCCTCGCTCTCGCTCTTCCTCATTCCGACCTTTGTCTGGGAAGCCCTGCGCAGCCAGGCACACAGTGTGCTGGCGACGCTCATGGCAGGGCTGACGCTCCTGTGCACCCTTAGGTTGCTCAAAACCCCCTCGACCGCGAACTACTGCGGTCTCGGTCTTTCAGCGGCGCTCGGCATCCTCAGCTATTACAATTTCGCCGCATTTGCGGCGGCCCTGGGACTTGGATGCCTTTCGACTCCACTAGGGCGCAAACGGTTGCTCGACGGCAGAGTGATTCCCGCCCTTTTCAGCTTCCTCATCCTCGTCGTCCCGCACGGATTCTGGTTGCGGCAACATCGCGGCTACGTTTCCGAGGTGGTGAGAAAGCTCGATCCGGATGTTTCTCAAGGCTTCCTGACGATCGCCTCCACGGGCATCGGGCACTTGCTCATCGCACTCTTGAGTTTCCTGGGACCGCTCCTCCTGTGTTATTACTGGCTCTTCAAAAGGCCCGATCCTTTCGGCTCCGATCCGGAAACTCGACTGCTCTCGACGATCCTGGGAAGGACTCTGGCGGTCGTTCTGATATTATGCTTCCTCGTTGTGGTCGCCACCGGCGCTACCCGGTTCAAGGATCGTTGGCTCGAGCCGGTTCTTTTTTTCGTCCCCATCTATTTCCTGAGCCTCGTCAAGGGACCAGTCACCGCGCCCACATTCAAAAGATTCGCGATTGTTTCGGGCCTCTCGTCGATTCTCGCCTTGACCATTCTGCACGCGCGCGTTCCGCTGGCCGGTGCAAACGGCGTTATTCTTCCGCTTCACTATCCGGCCGCAGACATGGCCGCGGAAATCAGGAAGGCGGGCTTCACCGGGGGGACGATTGTCGCCGAGAACAAGGCTCTGGGAGCGAATCTGCGGCTTTACTTCCGCGACAGCGACCTGATCGTGCCTCTGCTTACGGCCGGGATTCCATCCGGGGGCCGGCCCCTCCTCGTCGTCTGGGAGGGATCGCGGAGCCGGGCGATGCCTCCTGCTCTGGCGGAGTTCGTGACGAAAAACTTCGAGGTGGACCTCACCCGGGTCACGCCACGCGTCGCAACGGCGACGTACTTCTATACGGAAGGAAAGCAGGCCGCCCTGGCCTTCGCTCAGCCGGCGTCCCGATGAAGCCCGTCCACCAGGCACCGCCAACGGCTAGCGCAGGGATGTCCGGAATCTGCAGCCTGAGCCTACGTCCGATCGAGAACGCTGAAGCTGTCCACGTGGCGGATGTTGAGAGCGAGAAGCAACTCGGCGAGAAAGCCGATCGAAAGGAGATGCAGGCCAGACAGGACCCCCGCAACCGAATACAGCAGCAGCGGCCGCTGGCCGATGGGACCGTACCCTTCCAGCCCAAGCCGCGCCAGAAGCCATTGTACGGCCAGGTAGGTCAATCCGAGACCTCCCAGGCAGAAGGGAACCAACCCGACACCTCCCAGGAGGTGAAGGGGGCGCCGTCCGAAGACCGTTAGGAACGCCACGGTCATCAAGTCAAGAAAACCCTTGGGAATCCTGCGGAAATCGTAGTTGGAGCGCCCGTGGCGCCGCGGCCGGTGCCGCACTTCCATCTCTTCCACGCAGTAGCCGCGCGCGAATCCGATCACGGGAATGAACCGATGCATCTCGCCGTAAAGCTTCAGTTCCTTCACCACGTCCGCCCGGAAACACTTGAATCCGCAGTTGTGATCGTGCAACCGGAGGCCGGTCAAACGGCTGACCATCCAGTTAAACGCCCGGCTCGACCAGACCCTATGCCAGGGATCGTGACGGGTTCGCTTCCAGCCGTTGACGACGTCGACGCCCGATTGCAGGCGGGAGAGAAAGCGGGGCAGTTCCGCGGGATCGTCCTGCAAGTCCGCATCCATCTGGAACACAACCTGTCCGCGCGCGTCCTGGAATCCCGCCGCCAGCGCCGCCGCTTTGCCGAAGTTGCGTCGGAAGCGGATCCCCCGCATACGGGAATCCTTAGCGGCAAGCGCGCAGATCGTTTTCCAGGAGCCATCCGTGCTGCCGTCATCGACGAAAACGATCTCCAGGGGAAGAGAGTGCGAGGCTGCAACGGCAAGCAGCTCCCCGGCCAATTCCTGCAACGAATCGTTTTCGTTGTGGACTGGAATAACCACGCTGATAAGCCGGCCGGCGATTCCGACGGAGTTCATACGACGCCGCCCTCCCGCTGGAGCGCGTTTCGGGTCCGAACAACTGTTCGGGGGGACATGTTCACGATCCGCCTGCCATCCATCTTCGCAGTTCCCTCAAGGAATGGCGTGCCCCCCTCACTCCAAGCCGGGATTCCGCTGAACAAGGGGAGACGAATGCCTCGGGATCTCAAGATCCGATACGTGCGCGGACTTCGCTTTCGGAAACCGGTCGCGCGTCACGATAGCGGGGCTCAACGACCAGAGCTGCCGCCCGTCCGGGGTGCAGCAGCAGGAAGATGAGGGGGAAATCGACTCCAACCGCGCGCGGAGGGCTTCCTCGGCGCGCTTGCTCCGTAAGATCTTCGAGGTGGACCCTCTTCTGTGTGCCTGCGGAGCGCAGATGAAAATCGTCTCCTTCATCACGGAACCCCGTGTCGTCGACCGGATCCTGAGGCACCTAGCGAGCGAAGCCTGCAAGGCGCGCGATCCGTTTGAGCCCCGGGCTCCGCCCGCGGCGGCAAGCCCTTCGCCCACCTAACCGGACCACGGCACACCTTGTGGATACCCGTCTCTCCTGAATCCGGTCACCACCAGACGGCCGTAGCCTTCCCAGTGTCCGTGAATGACAACCAACCCCTTTCCCCTTGACCTGGAGCCGTCAACTTGCTCCGAACAGACCTACCAGCCCTCGCCCGCGCCGGAATTTCTCTTGCTTCTCCAGCCCTCTCGACATAGAAATGCTTATACATAGTCGGCGCTGAATCCGCAAGCGCAGCCATGTGCTGGCCTGCCTTCCCGCGCTCCGCCAATCTCTCCTGCGGTAGAGGAAGCCGACTGGAGGTATTAATGGGGCATTAGGGCACTCCCTCGCGGTAGGATTCTTCCGCAAAATCTCACGATTTCACGGCTAGGTTCTTCGCGCTTCCAATGCACCTGGCGTATAATCCGCAGAGTCGGACTCATCCAGGACCGAGGAACATCGCGCAAAGTTAACATAAAGCCCGTTCTCAGAACCTGAGTTGCCCCGACTCGAGCTGAAAATGACGCTTGTTTCTCTTATCCACCGACCTGCTGTAGTTTCTACCTATTCCCAGTCCTTCTTTAGCAGCAATTCTTCAATCCTGTAGGCATGAAACATCTCGTGGTTCAGCACATGCCGGAACATGATCCATACCGAATAATGACTGAATGCCTCATGCTCTGCCGTTCGCTGCCAGTCCTCCACCGATAGTTCCTTCAGCCTCTTAACCAGACTGGCTCGCTCTCTCACATACCGGTCGAGTGCTTCGTCTAAATCAACGCTAAGTAGCGCTCCCGATTCCACCTCTGGAGAATTAAGGATGGACCTTATAAAAGGCGCTGGAGCAGATAACATCAAGTCGAGGCGCGCGAGGAATGGCCCATCACTGGCGGAGAGATGACAAGCGTGTTCATGAGCGGACCATTTCGTCGGACTGGGCCGACGCTTCAGGAACTGGGGCGGCACCTCACGAATAAGGGGAATGATAACACCAGGGGCATTTTCTAAGGCGGCTATTAAGGTGGTTGTATCGCTCATCACATCTCCTACGTTCATCTCAGCTTGTAAGCAGCCGAACGCTGGAGTTCAGCGGCGCGCGAAGCGTGTCCGCTGCAACTCCTTGTTCGGCGGCGTGTCAGTCAACTCCACTGTCGTGCAACTCACTCAGTAGAAGATCCCCGCCCCGCGGTAGCCTTTCCAAGTGCCGTCCGGCAGCTTCTTTTGCACCCCGAGCACCATGCCACGAAGGTGCACCGGCGCACCGCCCGGCGATGGGATAAACGACAAGGTGTACGGACGCCACTCGACTTCCCAGCCACCATCCAGAAAAATCATTTCCTTGTTTTCCGGGACGTAGCTCAACACCTTTAACTCTTTGTTAGCCGTCAGGCGTTCGTTGCTCTCTCGGATAGCTTGCCTGCCGACGTCCGCGGGCGGGACTGGGCCGAGGCGCACCGCGTCATCGGTCCACAATTCCGTCAGGGCAACATGATCTAGCGACAAACTAGCGGCGATGTCCTGCTGGCGGAGCTTCTCGATGCCGGCGACGTCTGCAGCGCGGTCCGCTCTGTTTTTTGCAGCCGACGCGGCCGGCACCTGAACCACTTGCCCTGCCAACGGCGCTGTGAACGTCGGACCCCCCATTCCCCGGAAGCATTTCCAGCTCCCGTCCGGCATCTTCTTCAGGACCATCAGCCGCGTTCCAAGAATCTGCTTGACCTCACCACCCGGCGTCTCAACATACGAACCAGTGATGTAGCCCCACTCGACCGCCCAGCCGTCGAGTATCGTGATGTCCTTGGTTTCTGGAACGTAGCTCACCACCTTGATGCCTGGCACAGCGGCCCAGCTTTGGTAGCTCTCTTGAATCGCTTTCTTGCCAAGCTCAGGCGACTGGCCCAATCTGAGGCGCACCGCGTCATCGGTCCACAAATCCGTCAGGGCAATAGGATCTCGCGACAGAGTAGCGGCGATGTCCTGCTGGTGGAACTTCTCGATGCCGGCCATATCTTGCGCCTTTTTATCGGTTGTCTGTGTCTGAGCAAAAACCGGTGTGTCAACTCTAGTGGTCCATGCCACTAGACTCACAAGAAAGAAAAGGACTCTCCATTTTGTCATCTTTGCCTCCCATAGCTCTAACAGGATGCTGAAAAACTCGGTTCGAATGCATGAATATGAAACCGGAAAAACCTGAACATCGTATTTCTTTGCAGGAGGCCGATGTCATGCGAGGAAGCGACGAACAGCAGGGCTGGATGTTCAGTTACATCTCTCCGGAGAAGCGCGTGCCGCAGGATCACCCGTTGCGATCGGTTCGCACGATGGTCGACGAAGCATTGCGAGGCATGTCGCTGCAGTTCGCGAAACTCTATTCGCGTACTGGAAGGCCGTCGGTAGCTCCAGAGAAACTGATTCGTGCACTGCTGCTGCAGGCACTGTACTCGATTCGCAGTGAGCGCCTGCTGATTGAGCAATTGGAGTACAACCTCCTGTTCCGCTGGTTTGTCGGGCTGAGAATCAGCGTCGGAGAGCGGTTTCTGAAACGCTATGTGGCTACAGGTGGGCAATCCAGAGCCGCGCACGTTCTATATGCGCTCGTGATTTACAGCAACTTCTTCTCCGTCACTGCTTGAATCCCACCTTGAAGGGCCCGCTCTTCGTGATTCTTCGCCTCTTTAGGTCTCACTTGGTATGGAATGCGGCGAGCCCAGTATTCATCAGAGCCGCGAACCGCGATGGAGCGCTTTTGCCAGATTTTCATCGAGGCTTCGATGCCGGCACAGGCCGATTCATTTCTTGAGTCCAGTCGTCCAGTTCACGACGAGCGTGATGGGCGTCGACGGCGCGTCTTCGACGAGCGTGTTGACGAGAAAGCGCTTACCGTCGGACGAGACGTCATAGGCATAGGCATCCTGTCGTACAAACGGGCGTGGACGAACCCTGAACAGCGGTCGCACAGTGACTACCTCGAACTCCGCAGCCTGGCCGTTGACCGTTGCGGAAACCAGTGTGTTATCGGGCGCCAGGTAGACAATCTCTCTTCCGTCGCGCCGCCATCGCGGCCAACCGCCTCCGGCGGTGGACACTCGCTTGCCGTTCGGGCGGGCCCCGTCCGGTCCCCGGAACGGAAGAACATAGACTTCCAATCGTCCAAACTCGCCTGCCGCGTATGCGATCCACCTCCCATCGGGAGAAAACTGACCCTGGGTTTCGACATACGCCGTTTCCAGGAACGGAAACGGCTTCCGCTCCCCGAAGAGCGGCAGAACCCAAAGGTCGCTTCTCTGTATCGCGGCACCGCCGGCCACGTAAAGGAGGTAGCGGCCGTCCGGAGACCAGCTGGCCTGAAATTTACCGAGACCAGCTTCCAGGAGCACATTCTCGCTGCCCGCGCCGCTCGACGCTTTCTGATACAGATCGATGCTCGCCTTTCGCCGCGCACTGAAGACGAGGAGGTCGCCGTCAGGCGACCAACTCGGCCCGAACTCGTCCCCGGGATCGAACGTGAAGCGCTGGCGGAGGCCGCGCGCCACATCGTAGAGCCACACGTCGCGAGTCCCCCGCTCCGGATCAAGGAGACTGACCGCCGCCCGAGCATTATCGGGCGACAGCGAGACGTCTCCGTAGTCAGCCCGGTCTCCAAGCACGGCGATTTGCTTTCCTGCGCGGTCGAACCAGACGAGCTCGGCCGAGACCATACCCAGACCTGCCTGATATGCGAGCACTCCGGTCTCCGATACGGTGAAGGCGCCGGTCACGTCGCTCACACTTTCTTTGAAAATCTGCGTCTTTTCAGCAACTGGCACCGCCTCGCCGCGTAGCTCCAGGCGGCTCAGGTCAAGCGCCTGCGCCATGAGCGTGCTCTCGCGCAGAAAAATCAAATAGCCCTGCGCGTACTTCGCGTTGGAGCCACCCCTCAACAGGAGCTTGCGCGGCTCCTGTGGATCTAGTGAGCCTACATACACGGCGTGCGGGGCGAGAGCACCCTCTGTCTTGCTCCCCAGCGCGAGATAGAGAAAGTGCCTGCCGTCGGGGAGGAAGACGGGGTACGAGTGCTGGGAATCCCCGCTCGACGCGTCGAGCGTGGTGACGGGGGATGGCGTGCCGCCTGACGCCGACACACGATAGAGAGGAGACTCCCCCTTGGGGGTGAAGAGAATAACGTCGTCCGGGCTCCAGGCGCCGGTGGCGCCAAAGGCCGCGTTGCACAACGTGACGGGCGAGCCGCCGGCGACCTCGACCCTCTTCAGCTTCCCTTGCGCCCGGAACGCGATGAAGCGGGAGTCGGGCGACCAGAATGGGAACTCCGCGCCTTCGGTTCCCAAGAGCGGCTGGGCGTAGAGCATGGTCAGCGGACGCAGCCACAGCCTCGGTTGTCCGGTGCCATCCGACGCCACGAATGCGAGGCGACGGCCGTCGGGCGACAGCGCAAAGCGTCCCGCCGGATGGCGTGCCAGGCGTAGACCCTCGGGAAGAACAATCGACGACTGATAAAGGCGGGTGTCCACCGCGTTCCGACCGAGAATGCCGGCCCAGTCGAAAGCCAAGGCGACGATCAACGCGGTCAGGCACACGCCTGCAATGGTCCAGGCGATCCGCTCCCGCATCCTGCCACGCGAGACGGGGGCGGACAGACCCGCTAGTACCACCTGATCGGATTCGGGGGGGTGATTCAGCGTTTCGTCGAGCTCGATCCGTGCGTCGGCGATGTCGTGGAGCCGGCGCTTCGGATCTTTCTCAAGACATCGGCGTATCAGCCACTGCACGCGCGCGGGAGTCGCCGTGGGCAGCGCGGGCCAGTCAGGCTCCTGTCCCAGGATCGCGGCGATTGTGTCGGAGATCGTCTGTCCAACGAACGGGCGCCGGCCCGTCAGCATCTCATACTGGACACAGCCGAAGGCCCAGATGTCAGTACGCTTATCGACGGGCTTCCCTCGTGCCTGCTCCGGACTCATGTAGGCAGCCGTGCCAAGAATGACCCCGGCCCGAGTCGCGGCCCAGGTCACCGTGGGTGAATTGGAGAGGTCTTTCGACGGATCGGAGTCGAGCGCCTTGGCGAGGCCGAAATCGAGGACCTTCACGCGGCCGTCGGTCGTCAGAGCGATGTTGGCCGGCTTCAGATCGCGGTGGATGATCCCTTTCTCGTGCGCGGCTTCCAGCGCGTCGGCCACCTGGCGCGCGATCGTCAAGGCCTCGGACAGCGGAAGCGGTCCCTCCTTCAGCCGCTGGGCGAGAGTGTCCCCTTCGACCAGCTCGAGGACGAGGAACTGAGAGCCGTTCACCTCTTCGAGCCCGTAGATGGCGGCGATGTGGGGATGGTTTAGGGCGGCGAGGATCTGCGCCTCGCGCCGAAAACGGGCAACATGCTCCGAATCAGCAACAGAGAGAGCGGGCAGCGCCTTGATCGCCACGTCGCGCCCGAGCCGCAGATCACGCGCTCGATACACTTCGCCCATGCCGCCGGCAGCGATGGCGGAGAAGATTTCGTACGGCCCCAAACGAGTTCCAGAGGACAACGTCATGTGAGGTTTCGGCTGACGCGGAGACGCGGTGAAATCAGTGCCTCAAAACGGCGACCAATAGCGGGCCATTATAGCAAACCTCGAAGCGCACCCCTCCTGGTGATTCTTAGCGTCTTTGAAGCTGCGAAAAAAATGGGGGCAGTACCGCGGACTGCTCCGTAGTCTCTATAGTGCCAATCCTACACCCAAAAGGACCATGGCTCCTACAAAGGCTCGGTTCACTTGGACGAATTGTCGGCTACTCGTAGAAGGGTCGCAGTCTCTCAACTCCCGGTGCTTCCGCCGTTGACTGTTGGCAGCTCGATCGCAACTTCCGTTTGTCGAGAGATGGCGGTGCCGGAAGCATCATCCTCCATGGGTTCTACCAGACCAACTCCGAGAAGTGTCGGCGATATCTGTGTGCCGGATTTGTGCGAAGACATTCTGCTCGAACACCGGTACGCCATACTATCGACTCCAACACCGTCGCTCGACTTTCGACGAAGTCGCAATCCTCAGCGTAGAGGGTCTGGACAAGTCTGCAATCGCACGGGTAAGCAGATTGCTGGAATACCGTCGCTCGATGGCTCGAAAAGGCAGCCCATTCGTGTCGTCGGTTCAACGATCGAAGAATTGCAACTCTCGGCATCGCGGAACTTCCAGGCTGATGAGATTCGGCGGGTCGTCCGCAGCAAGAAACACCCGATCTGGAACTTCACCACGATTGAGGTCTGGTCCCGGCTTTGACCAGCGACGGTCGTAGGGAGACGAAGCTATCGAAACACGCTCGCCCTCTTTCAAGACCTAACCAGCCGAATGAATCTTGGACGTGTCCCCCTGATCGCCACAGACGGCTTCCAGTTTTACAAGAGACCGTTGCATTTTGGGGCCAGTGTGTCTGTACGGCCAGGTAACGAAGACCCGTAGAAACGATCGCATCATCAAGGTCGAGCGCTGAAAATGATCTGCCCCCGGCAGGCATCAGGCAGGCGACTCACGACACTTATGCAAAGGTCGAACAGCAGCATCTTCGGGAAATTGTGAGCAAGCTAACGTCTCTGGTCTCAGGGCGAGGTGGCACCCAAAGTGGCACCCGAGGGAGATTTTTGAGGAAGGTACGAAAAACTAACTTTTCTTTAATCAGTGGGTTATGAGAATGCAGAGGTTGTGGCTGGGAGACAGGGATTCGAACCCCGATTAAGTGGTCCAGAGCCACCCGTCCTACCGTTAGACGATCTCCCAACCCGAAAGTGCTTCATGTTAGAGAATCGATCCGGAGATTTCAAGGACCTTCCGGGGCCGTCCAGCGGCGCGGTGCCCGTAAACCTGAGCGCCTCGTGGCGGATTGGAATCTCGTCTGGTCAAAAAGGGCTCTGGAACCGAGTGCCAGTTCTCGGTCGCTGGGAAGGTTGGAACCTTTTTTCATCGCTCGGGTTCAAACAAGCGTAGGAGAGGTGCAACTTCTCCCGATATCCGGCATCTTCCAGGAACCGTAGGTGAACCGAGTCCGTGTATGGTGCGTGGAGCTTTCGCTCCTAACCTCACCAGGCAAAAAGCCTTCGGATATCGCGCAGGGAATACTTTGGGATGAATATAGTTGATTTGAATTTTGGCATTCCATTAGAATGCCCGCAGTCGCTACACAGAGGGGGGCACAAATCCAATGAGTCTTAGCCATCATAAAAATTTCTTTTTAGGTTTGCTGGTCGGTCTATTGATCGCGCCAGCCACGGTAGAGCCGGGTTTCAGCCAGACTCCGCCCCAAACCCAGCCGAAGCCAAAGCCCGCCCCGGCACAGCAGCCGGCACAACCAGAGGAAGAGTACACGGAAGAAGAATACGATGCCTACGAGAAGGCGACCAAGGAGCCCGACCCGGACAAGCGCCAGGCGGCTCTGATAGCCTTCATGGAGAAGTATCCCAAGTCGAAGCTCCAGCAATACATCGTTCACTCTTACAAGAGCCTTCTCGCCGAGTACCACAAGAACAAGAACTACGCCAAACTGCTCCCTGCCGCCGAACAATGGCTCAAGTACGAACCCAATGATCTTGGAAGCATGGCTTATATCGCCGACGCCGCCAAAGGGCTGGGCGACGACAAGAAATTCGTAGAGTATGGCCAGAAGATCTATGCGGCCAAACCCAGCGCGGACATGGCCTATGAAATCGCTCAGACCTTCAAGAAGATTGGAGATCAGGCCAAGTACGAGGAGTGGACAGAGAAAACCCTCGCGGATCCAAAGTATGCGGTGGGCGAATTCAATCTTCGCGTAGACAAAATGGAGGAGGCCTTCCTAAAGGAGAAGAACTTCGCTAAAGCCGCCGAGTCCGCTCAGCTTGTGTTGAAATCTCTTGAAACGACGAAGAAACCCGACGGTGTGTCCGAAGCCGATTGGCGCAAGAAGCTTACCGCATATAAGCGCGAGTGCCATTACTTCATCGGGGTTAACTACTACGACCAGGATAAGTACACCGAAGCCATCAAGTCCATGGAGCAGGCGCTGGCTATTGATAAGAAGTTCGATTGGCCTTACTACTACATCGGGCTCAGCCAGGAGAAAATCGCCTTCTCGCAGAATAATTACGACTTAATGGAAGAGGCGGTCATCACTTTTGCCAAGGCGGTCGTGCTCAAAGGCGAGGCGGCCGACGAGGCCAAAGAACGCCTCGAGAGAATTTACAAGGCCGCGCACAACAATACCCTGGTAGGAGTCGAAAGGAGATACGCCAAGGCTGCCCAAGAGCTCGGCGTAAAATAACCGTAAACTGTTCCCGCTTGCTGTGATCAGCCACCCCGGGGGCCCGTGGCTCTTGAAGGAAAGTGGAGAGCGATACTGATCGGTGGCCTGATCACAGGCCTCGGCCCTTTTGTTCCAATTCTCAATCTTGCCTGCTGCGTCTTTCCTATCCTGGGAAGCATCGTCGCGGTAGCGGTATATCGAAGCTCGAGCCCCACCCCTCCCACGAACAATGACGGCATCATCCTCGGAGTAATGACCGGGGTCGTCGGGACCCTGATCTATGGGTTGCTGCTCGGTCCCGTCACGCTGATCTTCGGCGGGATTCTGCAGTCCTTTCTGAGCAGGGCCGTCCCCAGCCTGGCGGACGCTCCGGAGGAGATCCGGCCTCTTCTGGAGTTCTTTTTCACCCATTTCGGAACCGTTGTAGGCGTAGCTCTATTCTTCAAAATCGTCATCCGGTTCGGTGTCTCGGTGGTCTTTGGTATCCTGGGAGGGATCCTGGGGGTGGCAATTCTCAAACCGCGCGCTGCCCAGGTTTGAACCGGTCACCGCAAAGGCGCGAAGCCGCCCAGAAAAGCTCTTACTTGCGCTGCTGATGTCTTGCAGTCTCGAGCCGGGCCGTAGCGCGCTTCAACTCCGACTGGACTTGATCGAAGTCGGTATCAGGATCCTTCGAAGCCAGCAGCTTCTCGGCGCGGAGCCTGGCTTGCTCTGCGCGACCCACGTCAATCTCCGAGGCCTTCTCCGCAGTCTGCGCCAGAATCACAACCCGATCCGGCAGGACTTCAAGAAAACCTCCGGCGCAAAAGAAATATTCCCGGCGGTCCGCCATGCGACAGCTGATTTCACCAATGCCGAGTTCTCCGAGAAGGGGCGCATGTCCTGGAAGGATTCCAAGGTAGCCACGAGACGATGGAACCGTTACTTCGTCTACCCGGCCGCTGAAGAGCCGCTTCTCAGGCGTCACGATTTCCAGCTGAATCTGATCCGGCAAAACCATTCCGATTGACGATTTACGATTGACGATTGACGATTAGTGACGATGACGTTGGCGTGCGCTTTCTAGCCGTGAACTTCAATTCCCGGAGAGCTGCTTCGCCTTTTCCAACACCTCTTCGATACCCCCGACGTTCCAGAAGGCCTGTTCGGGAATATCGTCATACTTCCCTTCACAGATCCCGCGGAAGCTCTCGATACTCTCCTTAACCGCCAGGTATTTTCCGGGTACGCCGGTAAACTGCTCCGCAACAAAGAATGGCTGTGAAAGAAACTTCTGAATTTTCCGCGCGCGGCTGACCATCTGTTTGTCTTCCTCGCTCAGCTCGTCGATGCCCAGGATCGCGATGATATCCTGAAGGTCCTTGTACCGCTGGAGTATCCTTTTCACTTCGCGCGCAACGGCGTAATGCTCTTCTCCAATAATGCGCGGATCCAGAATCCTCGAGGTCGACGCCAGCGGGTCCACCGCGGGATAGATGCCAAGCTCGGCGATCTTGCGCTCGAGGTTTGTGGTTGCGTCAAGGTGCGAAAAAGTAGTGGCCGGAGCGGGATCCGTGTAGTCATCCGCCGGAACATAAATCGCCTGAATCGAAGTGATGGAGCCCTTCCTGGTCGACGTGATCCGCTCCTGAAGTTCGCCCATTTCGGTCGCGAGATTGGGCTGGTATCCGACGGCCGAAGGCATGCGGCCCAGAAGCGCCGAGACTTCCGAGCCCGCCTGGGTAAAGCGGAAAATATTGTCGATGAAGAGCAGGACGTCCTGTCCCTCTTCATCCCGGAAATACTCGGCGACGGTCAATCCCGTCAATCCAACCCGAAGGCGTGCTCCGGGAGGCTCCGTCATCTGTCCATAGATCAGCGCCGCCTTATCAATGACGCCGGACTCCTTCATTTCCAGCCACAGGTCGTTTCCCTCGCGCGTGCGTTCGCCCACACCGGCAAAAACCGAAAACCCGCCATGATGCGTCGCGATCCGGTTGATCAGCTCCATGATGATCACAGTCTTGCCCACGCCGGCGCCGCCGAACAGCCCGATCTTTCCTCCGCGAACGTAGGGTTCCAACAGGTCAATCACCTTGATGCCGGTCTCCAGCATCTTGGTTTCGGTGCTTTGCTCCTCGAAGCTCGGCGCCGGGCGATGAATCGGATAACTCTTGGCCGTTCGGATCTCCCCCTGCTGATCCACGGGCATGCCGATTACGTTCATGACTCGACCCAGAGTTTCGCGCCCCACCGGCACCTTGATCGGTTCACCCGTGTCCACGGCTTCCAGGCCTCGAACCATTCCCTCGGTCGGCTGCATGCTCACGCAGCGCACCCGGCTCTCCCCCAGGTGCTGTTGGACCTCGGTGCTGACGTAAAGCTGACCGCTCGGCGTCTCTCCCCGGATGATGACACAGTTATATATTGCCGGGAGCTGCTTCTCCGGAAATTCGCAGTCCACCACGGGCCCGATGATCTGCACCACTTTGCCTGTATTCCCCATTACCTTCTCCTCTATCGATTGAAAACCGGATGAGTTGTTTTTCAATCGTCAATCGTAAATCGTCAATCGACATCATGCGCGGCTGCGCCGCTCACAACTTCGATCAACTCCTTCGTGATCGCGGCCTGGCGCACTTTGTTGGCAAACAGCGTAAGATTGTCAATCATCTCGGTGGCATTCTTGGTGGCAGCATCCATGGCCGTCATTCTCGCTCCGTGCTCCGAGGCTGCGGCCTCCAGAAGGGCGCGAAAAATCTGTGCCTCCACGTAACGCGGCAGCAGGTTTTTGAGAATCTTTTCCGGAGGCACATCATAAAGATACTCCAGATGAGTATCCTCGCCCGGCTGCTCGACAGGCTTGATCGGAAGCAGCGGCTCCACCACGACCCGCTGCTGCACCACCGACTTGAACTCGTTGTACAAAAGCCAGACCTGGTCGTGCGCGCCTTTCTCAAACTCCTCAATGACGTCGCGGGCAATGGCGGCCGCGGTTTCGAAGCTCGGTTTTTCGAGGACGCTAACGGCTTCATGCCGCACGGCGTAAGTTCGACGCCGGAAGAAGTCCCTCCCGCGTTTCCCCAGCACGGTCAAGTGTACCGACTTGCCATGGCGCCCGACCAGGAATTCAGTAGCCCGCTTGAGAATGTTGGTGTTGTATCCTCCGCACAACCCCCGGTCGGCGGTGATGATGACAAGTCCAATCTTTTCATCTCCACGCCGCGCCAGCAGTGGATGACTCCGCTCCCGTACCCTTGTTGCCAGGCTATTGAGGACCGCCAGCATTTGCTGGGCGTAGGGACGCGCGGCGATGACCCGGTCCTGCGCTTTGCGCAGTCTCGCTGCGGAGACGAATTTCATCGCGCGAGTGATCTGCTGAATGCTTTTGGCGCTTCGAATTCGCCTTCGGATGTCGCGGACGTTTGCCATCTTGAATTGTGACGTCTACAAGGTCTGACGATGCACCAACACGCTACCAGACGCGCAATCGGCTAGGTAGCGACGGCTTTCTCGGCGACGAACTTCTCTTTGTATTCCTTCAATGCGGAAAGGAGTTCGCCGCGCAACTGATCACTCAGGGCTTTCTCACTGGCGAGGCGCTGCAACAGCGAGCTCTTTGCGCTGTCCATGAAACTGTACAATCCCTTCTCGAACGAACTGATCTCTTCCAGTTTCAGGTCATCCGTTAAACCCTGAGTTCCCGCGAAGACAACCAACACCTGCTTGATCACGTCCACCGGTTGGTATTGGCCCTGCTTCAGGATCTCGGTCAAACGCTCGCCGCGGAAGAGCTGGGCCTGCGTCGCCTTGTCCAGTTCCGATCCGAACTGTGCGAATGCTGCCAGTTCCCGGAACTGCGCCAGTTCCAACCGCAGGGTGCCTGCCACCTGCTTCATGGCTTTGATCTGGGCATTTCCCCCCACGCGGCTTACCGAGTTGCCGACGTGAACGGCCGGACGGATGCCGGCGTGAAACAGGTCGGCCTCCAGAAAGATCTGGCCGTCGGTGATGGAGATGACGTTGGTCGGGATATAGGCGGAAATGTCGCCGGCCTGAGTCTCGATGATAGGAAGCGCCGTCAAGGAACCCCCGCCGTTGGCGGCGTTCAGCTTCGCGGCGCGCTCGAGCAGACGGGAATGGAGGTAGAACACATCTCCGGGAAAGGCCTCCCGGCCCGGAGGACGCCTCAATAACAGAGAGATTTCGCGATAGGCGGCGGCGTGCTTCGACAGGTCGTCGTAGATCAGCAGCGCGTGCTGACCGCGGTCGCGGAAGTACTCTCCCATGGCGCAGCCACAATAGGGGGCTATGTACTGCATCGTGGCTGGATCGGAGGCTGAGGCCGACACCACGATGGTGCGGTCTAGAACATCGTAATCCGCCAGCGTCTTGACCACCTGCGCCACGGTCGAGCGCTTCTGCCCTATGGCCACGTAGATGGAGATGACGTCCGTGTTCTTCTGGTTGATGATCGTGTCGATTGCGATGGCAGTTTTGCCGGTCTGGCGATCGCCGATGATCAGCTCCCGTTGTCCCCGCCCGATGGGAATCATGGCGTCGATCGCCTTGAGTCCGGTTTGAAGAGGCTCTTTCACGGGCTGGCGATCTATGACACCGGGAGCCAGGCGCTCGATTGGAGCGAACTCTGTAGTCGGGATGGGTCCGCGGTCGTCCAGCGGCTCACCCAGCGCATTGACGACTCTCCCGATGAGCGCCGGTCCTACCGGGACCGACATGATTCGCTTGGTGCGCTGGACGACATCTCCCTCGCCTATACGCGTGTATTCCCCGAAGAGGACAACTCCGACGTTATCTTCTTCCAGGTTGAGCGCAATTCCCTTCACGCCGTGGGGAAAATCCAGAAGTTCCCCGGCCATCACCTTCTCCAGTCCATGGACCCGGGCAATTCCATCCCCGACCGAAATCACCGTGCCTATTTCGCTCACGACGACCCCGGTCTGGTAATCCTTGATCTGATCTCTCAGTATCTTGCTGATCTCGTCGGCCCTTATTTCCATGACGTCCCTTCGTTATTAGACGTAGGCGAGGGCGCCTGTCTTGCGGCGGCGGCCCCTTGATGCGGTCAGCTCTCGCGTAACCGGCGCTGCATTTCCGTCAGCTGCGTCCGGATCGATCCGTCGTAGACGGTACTGCCGATTTGCACGACCAGTCCGCCCAGAAGATCCGGGTCGGTGCGAACGTCCAGGACTACGGTCCGGCTGGTAGCGCCGGCAAGACTGGCGCGAAGGCTGGCCTGGTCAGGCTCGGACAGCGGCGACGCGGCGGTCACCTGGGCAGCGACGATTCCCTTCCGGTCGTTTATCGTCCTGACGTAGTAGTTGAAGATCTCGTGGAAGTAGCGAATTCGATTGTGTCCCAGGAGAGCGCGCAAGAAGTTCGCCGTCGTCGGGCTGACGGGGTATCGAGCAATCAGCTCCTTCAGTACTCGTTCCTTTGCTTCGCGCGGAATCGCCGGACTGTCGAAGACGTCCAGCAGGTCGGGAACGCTCCTGAAAATCTCACGAAAAACGGCAAGATCCTCCGTTACCTGTTGCTCTTGCCGTTGCTCCATCACGACGTCCGCCAGGGCGCGCGCGTAGCGCGCAAAGAGCGCCGAAGAGATCATTGCTTCGCTCCCAGCTTGGTGACAAACCGCATAAACAGCCGGTCGCGATCCTGGTCGGTAATCTCCCGGCGAATGCCTTCCTCCGCTAGACGGACCGACAATTCCGCCACGTGCGCCTTGAGTTCCATCTGGGCGGTTCGCGTCAGACCGTCGATTTCCTGGCGGGCTCTTTCGACAATCTTATCGGCATCACGCTGCGTCTCAGCCAGAAGACGTTGATACTCGTCCTGGGCCTCTTTCTCCGCCGCGGTCTCCAGGTCCCGCAGTTCTTCATTGAGATGGCTCATCTGCGACTCGATCTCCGCGAGCTTGGCCTCGGCTTCTTCCCGGGCCTTGCGCGCGGCTGCCAGTTGCTCCTGAATCGACTGGGTCCGGCCGGCAAAGAAGCTTGCCAGCGGCTTGCGCGCAACCCACACCACAACTCCGATAACCAGCGCCAGATTGAAAAATCGGCCGATGGTTAACCAGGGTCCCCATTTATCGCCGGAGCCTTCGGCCGCAAGAGCCACCGAGGGCAGCAGGAGCATTCCGATTGCGGATTTACCGATTGCGGATTGCAGATTGCGGATTGCGGATTTCAAGAAGCTGCACGCGGAGTGAGAATGTCAGCTGAGACAATCCGCAATCCGCAATCCGCAATCTGAAATCGGTAATCCGCAATTGTTAGGGCCTTTGCAGAATGGTGCTCACAATGCTGCGAGCGATTTCCTGGGCGTCGCGGCCCAACTGCTCCTTCGCGGTGACAACCTGGCTCTGAATCGTGGCGCGAGAATCCTGGATCAGTTTTTCGGCATTTAGCCGGGCCGATTCCAGAACTTCGGCGCGTTTTTTCATTGCCTGCGCGCGAACTTGCTCCTGGTGCCGGTAGCCCTGCATGCGGGCATTCTTGAGCGAGGCTTGATAACTGCTGAATGAATCCAGGTGGTGGTCGACCTTCTTTTGCGTCTCGAGCAAGAGACCCGAGGTTCTGCTTTCTCGCTCGGCCTGAACCCGCATCAGCGGCCGGAACAAAAGAGAATTGAGCGCAAAGATCAGCAAGAAAAAAATAAGTATCGCCGGTATTATGGAGCTATCAAGGCTGATCACAGGCTTACTCTGCGCCGAGGACACTCTTCCCCCAGCGTCTTCGACGTCGCTGATTGGTAGTTTCTTGCTTTTCTTACGAAGATTCTTGCGCTTCTTCGCGTCTTCGTGTCTCGTTGGCTGGTCTCTGTTCCCCAGCGTTAACCATGAAGACGCGAAGAGGGTAAGAAGTATCATAGGGCTCCAGGGTCGTCAAGGAGTTTTGTCCCGCCCGGACCATGATATATTGTTTGAATGCTCAAGCAGTTAGCACCAATCTTCATGCTGGGAACCACGGTCGAGTTGCTCTGGGTCGCGGCCCTCGGCCTGGGGCCGCTTCGTGAGCATGCCGTCGCTTTTGTCTGCTTGATGCTGGCCGAGTTCGCACTCTGCCTCTGGGCCTTTTTCCGGCTACCCATAAGGAACACTCCCGGGCTCATTTCAATCCTGGCATTCGCATTTCTCTTTCGTCTCACGGTCTTACCGGCCCCGCCCTACCAGAGCGAAGATGTGTACCGGTATATGTGGGACGCGAGAGTTTCGGCGATGGGGTACGATCCGTTCCGGTTCACCCCGGACGCCCCCGAGCTGCAGGCGCTTCGCGATTCGAGCATTTATCCGTTCCTGAATTCGAAACAGTACCTGACGGCCTATCCTCCCCTTTCACAAATCCTTTTCCGGTTTTCGTATGAAGTCTTCGGCAACAGTTTTCTTGCCATGAAGGCTGTTTTCAGCGCCTTTGAATTCGGAGTTGTGATACTGGCCTGGAGGCTCATCAAAGCTCTCGGTCGGCCGATGCAGCCGCTGTACCTTCTCGCCTGGAATCCGTTTTTCATCTTCGAGTTTTCGCACTCCGGCCACTCGGACAGCGCGATGATGTTCTTCATGCTCCTTTCGATTCTTCTTCTTCATCACTCCAGGAAAATCACGGCGATGGTCTCTTATGCGGCGGCCACGCTCGTGAAACTGCACCCGGCGCTGTGGTTTCCGTTCTACCTGCGCCGAACCGGCTGGAAGGCGGCGCTCGCCGGTATCGCAGCCGGCGCCGTCCTCGTTTGGATCTACTACACACCCTCCTCGGGCCTGCGCTACATTCGGTCGCTCTCACTTTATTACCGGCTCTTCGAGTTCAATGCCAGTGTCCACTATCTGCTCCGGTTTATCGGTCGCGAGGTGTTCCAGCAGGCGTGGGACAAGTTTACCGGCCCTTTTCTCGCTGTCATCCTGGTCTTGATCTGCGCTGTGATCTGGTGGAAATTTCCTGTTCGAAGCGAGCGCGATCTGCTGCATGCGGGTTTCTGGCTAATGATCGCCGACCTTTGCCTGTCGACCACTGTGCACCCCTGGTACCTCTCCTGGGCGGCGTTGGCGCTGCCGATACTTCCCTATGGATTCATGATCTACTGGACCGGCGCGGTTTTTCTGTCGTACCTGGCCTATGCCTATCATCCCGTGTACGAGCCGCCCTGGGTGTTGCTGGTCGAGTATCTTCCTATGTACGCTCTGATGGCGTGGGAAATACGGCGGAAGGGGCCCATACTGTCATCCTGGCTGGAACGGAGATTGTATGAGAAAACCTAAACCACGGTACCTTCAGCTGCTCCTGAAGGAAGAAATCATTGAGGGTCGGCCCGATTACACCCTGTTCTCACGCCGCGAGAAGACGGCGCTGGAAGACGTCCTCGCAGCTATCGAAAAGGCCGCGCGGAACCGCAAGATTGTCGCCATGGAGTTGACTCTGGACGACCTGGTCATTGGCTGGGGCCGCTTGAGCGCCCTTCGCCGTTCGCTGGTCCAGTTTCGACGCAGCGGGAAGCCGATCTATTGTTTCATGGAGAGTGGCGGCAACGCGGAATACTTCTTGGCCAGCGCGTGCGATCAAATCTTTATCCCGCCGGCTTCCAGTCTCCATCTTGTCGGGCTGAAAGCCGAGGTTTTCTTTTTTCGCGATGTCCTGGACCGTCTCGGGATCGAACCAAGTCTTCAGTCAGTGGGAGAGTACAAGTCGGCGGGCGAGACCTTTACCCGCAATGAAATGTCGCCACAGTCGCGCGAGCAGTGGAATGTTCTGCTGGATGACCTGTTCGAAGAGTTTTGCCGGCTCCTGGGCGAGGGGCGCGGCCTGCCGCGCGAAGAAATCATGGCCAAAATCAACCAGGGTCCCTACACCGCAAGGGAGGCCTACGAACAACGGCTGGTGGATGGCCTCGGTTACGAGGACGAAATCAAAGAGAAGCTCGAAGAAAAATTCGGCTGCGCGCTGCGGGCGATTCCCGCCAGTAAACTTTCTGTGGGTGAAGGTTTCATTCGACGACTCATCACCTTCCGGCGTCCCCGCGTTGCGTTGGTACATGTAATCGGCAACTTATCGTCGGGCGAGAGTCGCCGGGGGGCGGATGGCCGCGCCATCTCAGGATCGGATACCATCGGCGGGTTCCTGGATCACGCCAACAAGTCGCGGCGGATCCGCGCCGTCGTTCTGCGAATAGACTCGCCCGGCGGGACCGGCATCGCGTCCGATGTAATCTGGAGGAAGGTTTCTCTTCTCCAGAAGAAAAAACCCGTGGTGGCAAGCTTCGGGGACGTCGCCGCTTCGGGCGCTTATTACATCGCTGCCGCAGCCTCGAGCATCGTCGCCGAGCCTACTTCAATCACCGGGTCGATAGGGGTCATGGGAGGTAAGTTCGTCGCCAAGAAGTTGATTGAACGCCTGGGTGTTCACCACACGTCGCTGCGCCGTGGAGACCACGCGGAATACGGGTCGCCGTTATCGTCATTTTCTCAAGGCGAGTCCGACCGACTCGCCAGACAGCTGGAAGAATTCTATCGGCAGGATTTCCTGAAGAAGGTGGCCGATGGCCGAAGAATGTCGGACGATGCGGCGGACCAGGTTGGTCGAGGCCGCATCTGGAGCGGCGTGCGCGCCCGGGATAACGGTTTGGTGGATATGACCGCCGGGTTAAGGGAAGCGATTGAGGAAGCCCGCCGGCGAGCCGGCATACCCGAAACCCAAAAAACGAGGCTCGTACACTACCACCGGCGTCGGCGGCTCCGAGAGTTAATTGCGCCCGACATCACGGCTGGTTTGCGACTTTTCGCGGCACCCCATCCGGGTGTCGAGTTGCTTGGAGCATTGGAATGGATTGGCAGAGCAGCCGTGTTACTCTGGATGCCATTTCGAATACGGATACGCTAGCTTACCCGCTTCCCGCACCGAAACAAATACCACCAGGACCCAAAGACACGAAGAAACACCAGGAATTCTATCGCGTCCTGCCTCTGAGAATCAGATCCAGGAATTCGATACGGGTCTCCTGGGTCTGGAATACGCCGAGCATGGCGCTCGTGATGGCCCGGGAATTCTGCTTCTCCACACCGCGCATTATCATGCACATGTGCTGGGCCTCGATGACCACCCCCACCCCCAGGGGGGCAATCTTCTTGCTTATGGTCTCGGCAATCTGATAGGTCAACCGCTCCTGAACTTGAAGCCTCCGGCTAAAGAGCTCAACCAGGCGCGGAATCTTGCTCAACCCGATCACCTTCTTGTCCGGGAGATAGGCCACGTGGCATTTACCGAAAAACGGGAGCAGGTGATGCTCACACAGGCTGAAAAAATCGATGTCGGTCACGATGACCATTTCGTCGTACTTCACGTTGAAGAGAGCGTTGTTCAGAATCTTATCGACATCTTGAGAATAGCCCTTGGTCAGGTATCTCAACGCCTGATCGACCCGGTAGGGCGTTCCTTTCAAGCCCTCGCGATCAGGATCCTCTCCGATTTCAACCAGGATTTTGCGCACATGATCTTTCATGGAATGGGTCGGCAATGCTGCTCCTTTTGAATGCGATTCAGCCGTTCTTCGCGTCTTAGGGCTCGCGCAGAAATAACTTCACATTCTGGCGCGAGAGTCGGTAGTCAATCATGAACCGGTTTCTGTTCGCTAAGCAGGCTGAGGATCGCGCCCCTTCGGGCTGCGGCCCGCAGGCCCGCTGGCTTTGTTGCTCGCTCCTCACGTACCGCACGGGTACGCATCGTCGCTCGCGCCTCGCCAGCGGCCTGGGGCCTGCAGCAGAATGCGAACTTATTTCTGCGCGAACCCTGACACCTTGACGCCGAGCTAAAGCGGCGTGCGGCATCGCGACAGAAACAGCTCGAAAATTTTTTTCGACAACCTGTCGTAGCGGAAGCTTTTCTCAGGGTGCCATTGGACGCCCAGGATCCACGGGTCGGAGCCTCGGCTGATTACTGACTCGACGACTCCGTCGGGTGCTCTGGCGATGACTTCCAGACCAGGCGCTACACGATCGATGGCCTGGTGATGCGTGCTGTTCACTTCCGCCTTGACCCCGGGAACAAGCTCTTCCAGAACCGATCCCTGCCGAATCTCGATGCCATGGGCCGGACGTCCCTCCGTACTCGGATTGTCATGAACGATAGTGTTTCCGATTCGCGTGTCGATGTCTTGAATCAAGGTCCCACCCAAAAAAACATTTACTGACTGCATGCCGAAGCAGATCCCGAGAACGGGTTTCTTCCGGTTCAGAGCGATATCCAGGAGCTGGAAGTCGGTGGCGTCGCGCAATGGTTGCACCGGACCGCACGCCGGCTCGCGCTCCGCGCCGTACTCCTGAGGATCGACGTCGCTGCTGCTCCCGGTGAGCAAGATACCGTCCAGAGTCTCGGCCAGGCTTCGGAGGGCACCGGGCTTTTCCAGTAGAGGTATAATGACCGGGATGCCGCCTGCATCCAGGATGGCATCGGCATAGTGGCGGCTGAGGTACTGGGTGTCGGTCCCTGGATCCATTCTGGACGGCAATCCAATCAGGGGGGCAACGTCACCAGGGAAAGGCATTTCCGATTTGGGCTGGGGTGACAACTCTGGTTGCGCTCCGCACGACCGACTATCGAGGAGTGGTTATATTAGGCCGCAGCCGGCGATAAGTCAAAGCGGGAATTGGGTGACAGACTCGCTTTCCCCTAACCTCGGGAACCCGCTATCGGCTACTGTAACGGCGGATAATAGCTAAGCTCGGGCTTGTCTGTCAGCATTCGCCGAGAGAGGATCTAGGCTCGCGCAGAAATAACTTCACATTCTGGCGCGAGAGTCGGTGGTCAATCATGAACCGTTGTATAAGCACGCTGAGGATCGCGCCCCTTCGGGCTGCGGCCCGCAGCCCCGCTGGCTTTGCTCGCTCCTCACGTACCGCACCGGGTACGCATCGTCGCTCGCGCCTCGCCAGCGGCCTGGGGGCGTATTTCTTGGAAAGCAAAGTCCCTGCATGTCACCGAAACCAGGATTATGAGGAAGCCGTCTCGGATCAGACGAGTGGCTGTGGCGCTGGCTGGAGCTTCCCGGGCAATGCTTCACTACGAAATCCCAGGCACAGCCGCTGCAATTTCGTATTTCAGTCTCTTCGGAATCTTCCCGGCCACCCTGGTCATGGTAGCCCTGGTAGATGCTCTGCTCGGATGGCTCGACTTGCACGATACGGTCCTGGGGCGAATCGTCGACCTTTTCCCGGCTTCCCGGGCTTTTCTGGAAGGTAACCTTTCGGAGCTTACCGACCCGTCTGCCGCTCTGGTTGTTTCCTGCCTGGTAGTTCTTCTCTGGTCTTCCAACTGGGTATTCATGTTCGTCGAGAACGCTATGAACATGGCCTGGGCGGTGCGCAGGAGAAGAACCTTCTGGGAAAGCCGGCTCCTGGGCATCGCCCTTCTTGTCCTCGGCGGAATTCTCCTCCTGGCAGCCACCGGAATTACGTGGTCGGTGAGCGCCGTCCGTTCCAGGGCCGCTGCACGGGTGCCGGAGTTCGCGCGGGATGAGATTATCAATTCGATCTGGTCAACGCTCATTCTGAGCGCCGGATTCCTCATTGCCACGCTGGTGTTTCTCCTGGTGTACAAGTTGATGCCGGACCGGGAAATCAGGTGGCGTGAAGCCTTCTCGGGCGCCATCGTGGCGTCTTCTCTGTGGGAAGTCAGCAGCACAGTTTTCGTCAAGCTAGTCCCTTTCTTTGATTATGAAAGGGTGTATGGCACGATGGGAGCCGTCATTACGATTCTGGCCTGGGTCTACACATCGAGCTTTATCATGCTGTTTGGCGCCAATTTCTCCGCTCAGCTTCACAGGCCCTGGTTGGAGCCTGAGTCACCCCTCGAGGTCGATTCAGTCCAGAACAGCTCCAGTTCCGGAATCCGTCCCTTTTCCTGGCCGCGCTAAGGGTTCGCGCAGAAATAAGTTCGCATTCTGCTGCAGGCTCCAGGCCCGCTCGCGAGGCGCGAGCGACGATGCGTAGCCAGGTGCCGTCGTGAAGAGCGAGCAAACAAAGCCAGCGGGCCTGCGGGCCGCAGCCCGAAGGAGCGCGATCCCGAGGGGTGCCAGGCTGCGTAGTAAACGGAAAACCTGGTCCTAAGTTCAAACGGTGAAGCTTCGCGACTTCGATTATTCACTCCCGGAGGAATTGATCGCTCAGCTGCCGCTTCCTTCACGCGACCAGTCCCGGATGATGGTTGTCCGGCGTGAAGGACTCCGGTGGGAGCACCGGTTTTTTCGCGAGCTCCCAGACCTGCTGACGCCACCGTCATTTCTCGTCGTGAATAACACAAGGGTCTTCCCCGCGAGGATCTGGGCCCGGAGACCAGGCAAGGAAGAGAGAATTGAGATTCTCCTGACGCGCGAGGAGGGGCCCGGGCTGTGGGTGGCTCTTATCAAGCCGGCGCGTAAGGCCGCCCGAGGACAGCTATTGGAACTGGGGGGCCTCCAGGCGGAAGTGGTCGGGGTGCGAGAAGACGGGCGCCGTCTGCTTCAATTTGATCCTCCCGAGAATCTCCTGACGGTCGTGGATAAGATCGGCGAGCCCCCAGTGCCGGCCTACATCCGCAGAAAAGACTTATCCCAGGATCGTGAGCGCTACCAGACCGTTTTCGCCTCGCATCAGGGCTCGATCGCCGCTCCGACTGCGGGTCTTCATTTTACCCGGGAGGTGCTACAACGTCTGGATGAGAGCGGCGTGCCGCAATGCGAGATTCTTCTCCACGTAGGTTATGGAACCTTTCAGCCGGTGCGCTGCGACGAGATCGAAGACCACCGCATCGAGGCCGAGTACTTTGAAGTGTCCGAGGAGTCGGCCGCCTTCATTCGAAATCGCAAGAACCAGGGAAGCCGTCTCATCGCGGTCGGGACCACCACGACCAGGACCCTGGAGTACCTGGCCCGCCAGGAACCACACGGGATTCAGGAATCCTCAGGCTGGTGCGATCTATTCATATACCCCGGCTTCCAGTTCCGCGCCATCGATGGCTTGCTAACCAATTTTCACCTTCCGAGATCTACTCTGCTGATGCTGGTTTGTGCTTTCGGCGGACGGGAGTTCATGATGGAGTGCTACCGGGAAGCCGTATCCCGCCGCTACCGGTTCTTCAGCTACGGGGACTGCATGCTTATCCTGTAAGTTCTTTGATACGAAAACGCGCACTTGACGCAGCGTCTGAATGGGAAGCAAACGACCGAGTAATTCCTTGGACTTGTGGAATGGCTATGCTAAGATGCTGTCATTACGAAGGATCCAAAAGCTTGAATCGGGTTCTCATAAAAACGAAATAAGCGCTTCATACCGAACGTAATTAAGCACTGTGGGGAAAAGGAGCGGTGAGGCCGAGAATCTCGAAGGTCCTTGGCCCAGAGCACCGATCTTGAGATCACCACTGCTGTTTTAGCCTAGAGGTTTACCGATGGACTGCGCCGCAGCAGGAACCTCGATCTTCCGTAGCCTGGATCAGGAGCTGAATGTTCGGGAAAGCGAGCAGCTTCAAATTCATCTTGCCGAGTGCCCTTCTTGTGCCCGGCAGATGAAGCTCCTCCTGCTTCCCCGCCGAATCGGCCGGGCACTTCCGGCCTTTGAGCCTTCGCCATTCTTCTACCAGAGGCTTCGCGCGCAGCTAGCAGAGTCACAAAGCATCACTATTTGGCAGGTCGTTCTGGGTCTTTCGCGGCAGTTGGTACCGGCTCTTGCGGTTGTTACACTTGTGCTCGTCTCCGTGTTCGCCTATTCGCAGCTCGGAACCACCGATGTGGACGTGTATCAGGCCTACGACATGATCTTCATGCCAGGTGACCGGCCCGTCCGAATGGTGATCGCCGAGCAGGATGATGACATCACAGAAGAGGCCGTCCTTCGCTCAATTGCCGAAGAGGAGTCGCCCCAGACTCTCGGAGTTGAATCGGGGGATCGACCGCAGAATTAGCCACGCCCCAGGAGCAGGTGCATGAAATCAAGAACCGGCGCAGGAATCTTACTCCTTGGAGTATTCGTGCTGGGCGCCGTTACCGGCGCTGTTTCTCACTCTCTGTACAAGAGTCACGTCGAGGCTGCGAGCGCGAAATCCCGGGTGAAGGGATCTCAAAAAATCGTCGATGATCTCGCACATGGGGCTCAATCTCGATCCGCAGCAGAAGGAAAAGCTTCAGGTGATCATCAGCCAGAGTCGCGACCGCTACCACGCCTTGTCCGTGCAGTTCCGCCCTCAATACCAAGTTATCCGCAACGAGACCAACCAGGAAATTCGGCAGATCCTCCGCGAAGATCAGAAGGCTCAATTCGAAAAAATCATCAGCGAGTGGGATAGCCGGCGCAAGAGTCGGAGTTCCCGCCAGCCGAAGTAATTCCCGTCGGAACAGGAACTAACCGCCAAGAAGCTCGATCATTCGACGCCCGGCACGGCGCGCGCGATCGTCAACACCGATACCCGCAGTGCCCCTGCCTCCAATAACGCTTCGGTGGCGCTGGCGACGGTTGCGCCTGTGGTCATCACATCATCAATCAGAAGCAGCCGCTTTCGGCGCACAAGAGCCGGCTGCGTACATTTGAAAGCCTTCCACACGTTGCGGGAGCGCTCCGCATCTGTGAGACCGATCTGAGGCGCAGTGTGGCGCACGCGGGCGAGTATTTTCTCCCAGCAGCCGAGCCTCAGAAAACGGGCAACCATGGTTGCCAGCAAAGCCGCCTGATTGTAGCTGCGCTCTCTTTTGCGTTTTGAATGAAGCGGTACCGGTACTATCACATCAGCTTCACGCTCAGGCCAGGATTCGAGGTAGGTCGAGGCGATCAATGGAGCAAGAAGGCGGGCCAGATCTCGCCGTCCTTTGAATTTGAATGCCTGGATGAGTTGCCTCAATTCGGAGGTGTAGTATCCAAACGAGCGCGCGCCCGAGTAAGGCGGCAGCTGGAGGGCGCATTTCAAGCAAAGAGAAGCCGGGGCGGCCGCCATCGGTCCCGCGTTTGTTTCGCCTTGCTCTAAAGGCGCAGTCCCCACGGGTACTCCGCACGATGGGCACCAGGGCGGAACCAGGCGCAACTGCAGCACTCTCTCCCAGCACCGGCAGCAAACGCCGTGGTCCTGGTAACGAGCCACGGGAACGTTGCAGACCAGGCAGTCTTGAGGGTAAACGAGATTGAGAGCCGCATCCCTTATCTGGCGAAAATTGGAATAGGGTGAATCCCGAGGTGTCGGGAACATTAACCTGCCCGATGGCAGATTGCGGATTTCCGATTGAGCATCATGCCTGCCGAACACTGACGCCTCTCTGCAATCCGCGATCCGTAATCGGTCAGCTTTCCAGCAAACCCTTTTCGAGCAAACCCTGGCACTGGATGCAGTGGCGGGTCCAGGGGACAGCTTCAAGCCGCTTGGGCTGAATGGGATTCTCGCAATTCACGCACGTTCCGTAGGATTTATTTTCGATCCGGTCCAGGGCCTCGCGGATGAGCTGGAGCACATGCCGGTCTCCGGAGCTCTTGCCGAACATGAACTCTTTGGTGTAGGACTCCACGGCCATGTCGGCCATGTCTTGAATATCGGGTTCCTTCTCACGACCGTAACCCTCAGTCCGCTGGACCATGTCGGTCAGGGAAAGCTGCTTCCGCATCAACACATCTTTGAAATAATCTAACCTCTTGGTGTCCATTATTCTCTTTCCCCCCGGTGGTACGGGATATTTCGCAAAATAGAAAATGCCCGATAGATTTGCTCGAGGAGCAACGCGCGAACCATTTCGTGGGTCCAGGTCAGCTTGCCCAAAGAAAATGTCAGATGGGCACGCCTCAAGAGAGCCTCACAGATACCTTCGGCGCCCCCTATAACGAAGTCGATTTCGCTCACTCCCCGGATCTGCTGGTTCTGAAACCAGCGGGCAAATTCCTCAGAGCTAAACTCCTTTCCCTTCGCGTCTAACACCACGAGCCGGCCCTTAGGGCTCAAGGCTTCTTCGAGTACAGCTCCTTCCGCCGATCGCAGCCTCGCGCCTCGAAGTCCGCGCACCTTGGACAGGTCCCGGATCTCGACAATCTCACAGGAGACAAGGTGGCGTAGCCGCTCCAGATACTCGGTCCAAAGAGACTTGATAGCCGCATTTTTGGTTTTCCCGACCCACAGGATCTTGATCTGCATGGCCCGAGATAACCCTCACATCTCCGCGACCAGTCGGCAAAGCAGCGAATTTTACTTTAAGGAAGTAGCCAATTCAACAGAGCCGGCTTGGCAACCACCAGGACGAAAAGACACGAAGAAACGCCACGAACCTGGCTGAGATTGCCCTCACGATTGCCTGACCTTCTTCGCAGGCTTCTTTGCAGCAGGTCTGGGCTTGAGAAGCTTCTTGGTATCGAGGCGCTTTCCATCTCTCCACAATCTTTCCAGGTCATAATACGCCCGAGCATTCTTCGAGAAGACATGGACCACAAGATCCAGGTAGTCCATCAAGACCCATTCCGCGTTGCGATACCCCTCGATATGCTTCGGACGAATTCCCTGGTCCTTCAGCCGTTTCTCGACTTCGTCGACGATGGCTTGAATCTGGCGTGAGGAATCGCCGGAGCACAGCAGAAAATGACTGGCAAAGGAAGCGATACTTGAAATGTCCAGGATCACCACGTCGAGAGCCTTCTTTTCCTCAACCGCCTCCAGGGCGACTCTTAAAGTTTCCTTCATCGTTCAACCGTAGATATGAAGTTTCTGTATGTATTCGTGAATAGGAGCCGGCACGAGGTGACTGATCCTCTTGCCGGAAACGGCTCGCTCACGAATTTGCGTAGACGAGATGTCGAGCGCTCCCACGTCGATGAGGTACACCCGATTTTCCTTGGATTCTTGTTCCTTCTCGATCTTTCGCCGCAGCTCTCGAGGCTTGACGCCCCTCAGATCGCACAGCCGTGCGACCGTCCTTTTCGGCAACAGGGATTCCGCCGGTATGGTCCGCACTCCCGGTCGCGTAACGAAGACAAAATTGTAGGAGATGAGCAGCTCGCGGCTCGCTCGCCAGTTGGCCACATCTTGAAGCGAATCTTCGCCGGCTATGAAATAGAGCCGGGGCCGCGGGCCGCGGCGAGGACGCGCCAGCTTGCCCAAGGTGTGAATGGAAAATGAACTCGCCGGCGGTTCGAGCTCCGTCATGGACGGCAGAAACGAAGGAAAACCAGCGGTAGCCAGCGCCACCATGGCATATCGATGGTTGAAAGGAATCACATGCTCGACGGCCTTGTGGGGCGGCGCAGCAGCCACCACGAAGTGAACGTGCGAAAGGCCGAAGAGTCTCTGGGCGCTATAAGCGATGTGGAGATGACCCAGATGGATGGGATCGAACGTGCCGCCAAGAACTCCTATTCTCATCGTGCCCAAGTCGAGTCGTCCTGAGCGATGCTAGCACACCGATGAGGCCGGGCGCTCAGCATTTTCTGCCAGCCGGCTACTGGAGCAGCTTACCCAGGATTTGAATCAATTCCGGGATCCCCTCGCCGGTCACCGAAGAGATCTTGTGGAAGGGAACGTTGTGGCGTGAACACATGGATTTCAGGCCGGAGAGCTTTCTCGGTTCAGCGAGGGCATCGATTTTGGATGCCACAACTATCTGTTTGCGCTCGGCCAGATCCTTATTGTAGAGCATGAGCTCTCGGACAATCGTCTTGTAGTCGGATACCGGATTACGACCGGTCTGCGACACGTCGATCAGGTGCACAAGCACCCTGGTTCGCTCCACATGTTTGAGGAATTGATCTCCCAGACCGTGTCCCTCGTGAGCGCCTTCAATAAGACCCGGAATATCGGCTACCACAAAGCTGCGAAATTCAGAGAGCGCAACCACTCCGAGGTGCGGCACCAGGGTCGTGAAGGGATAATCGGCAATCTTAGGTCGGGCCGAACTGATGCGCGCGATCAGAGTCGATTTTCCTACGTTCGGCAGCCCCACCAGACCCACATCGGCGATGAGTTTGAGAATCAGCGAAAGCTCGACCTCTTCTCCCGGGTTTCCCATCTCGTGATAGCGCGGAGCCTGGTTAGTGGAGGTGGCGAACTCGGCGTTCCCTCTGCCGCCGCGCCCTCCAACGGCAGCCTTGATCCGCTCTCCGGGAACGGAGAAATCCTGGAGCAGCTCATGGCTCGGCTCGAGAAATACCTGGGTTCCCGGAGGAACCAGAATTGTGGTGTCACTTCCATCCCGGCCATGCCGCTTGGACCCCTCGCCGTGTCGTCCCCTCTCGGCTTTGAAAACTCTCTTGTATCTAAAATGAAGAAGAGTGTTCACGCGGTCGGAACACTCCAGATACACATCCCCTCCTTTCCCGCCATCTCCGCCGCTCGGTCCGCCGCGCGGGACGAACTTCTCTCTCCGGAACGCAACGCATCCGTTTCCACCATTACCGGCCGTTATTTTTATCCGGGCCTCATCGATAAACATGGTCTCTGAACGCCCGCTGCGCGATCATGCGCCGATCGCTTAGACGCGAAGACATAACGCGGCAGTGAGGCCGCAACCGAAAGGAAAAAGAACCGCAGAGACGCTGAGAACGCACAGTCACGCAGAGTCTTTTCTTTGCCCTCTACGGAGTTGCGCGTGCAGAGAACGCAGAGCAGGCAAAAGAATTAGTAAATCTCACAATCCCGGCGTTACTGCGGTGAAAAAATGTTGTCCATCAACTCTCTAAAAAAAAAGGACCCCAGCTGCGGGGTCCTTCCTGTCATTAGCCTCAGGCTCGCCCTTGAAGTCTCCGAATATCTATCCTTCCACAATGATGTGAACGAACTGACCAAGCCTTCCCCGGTCTTGAAACTTCACGATCCCGCGAACCTTCGCAAAAAGGGTGTCATCCCTGCCGATGCCGACATTCAGGCCGGGCTTGAACTTGGTTCCTCGCTGTCTTACCAGGATCGTCCCACCCGTCACATCCTGACCGGCGAAGCGCTTGACGCCCAGCCGTTTGGACTGGCTGTCGCGTCCGTTCCTCGAACTTCCAACTCCCTTTTTGTGAGCCATAGCTCCTCCGGTGTCAATCGGTGGTCGCGGACTGATCCCCGCCCACTGAAATGCTTTCGATTCGAACCGAGGAGAACTGCTGGCGATGACCGCGCGTGCGCCGATACTGTTTCTTCTTCTTATACTTGAACACGAGCACCTTATCCGCCTTCCCGGCCCCTTCTATCACTCCTTTAACCATGGCCCCCTGGACCAGGGGTTGACCTATTAACGTCCGGGTTTCGGTCTTTACCAGCAGCACATCGGTAAATTCGACTTGCGAGCCCGAATCGGCATCCAGTTTCTCCACTCGCAGCACTTCGCCCTCTGCGACCCGATATTGCTTTCCACCACTCTTGATTACTGCGTACACAGGCGTTCCCCTACGAAGAAAAGCGTAATTCTAGATTCCACTACCGCGAAAATCAATACCAATTCCGGCCGCGCAGACACCAACCACCAAGTCGGAAAGACTACTCCGCGAAGATGAGTCTCAGCAGCAACTCAGAGACGAAGAAGAGAGCCACTCCGAAAAACACTCCTGTGGAGACGGCCCCGCGCGCTTCTTTGTTCACTTCAGGAATGAGATCGGACGCCGCAACATACAGAGTGACGCCGGCGCTGAAGGGAAGGGCGGAGCGCACCAGGTTCTGACTGAAGCCGATGCTCAGAACCCCCGCCAGGGTGCTCACGCTGATCGCCAGCGTAGCGAGGTGGGCTGCCCTGCTGCTCCGACCTGAAGCGCGCATGATGCTTGCGGCGGTAAAGCCTTCCGGGATCTTGTGCAACAAGATCGCCAGAAACAGCAGGGTCCCGAGGTGCATTGACACCCAGAACCCCGCCGCAATCAGCGCGCCGTCGAAGAAGGTGTGCAGCACCAGTCCGCCGAGCGCGGAGTAGGCGGCTCGGGCGCCTAGAATCTGGTCGAGATGGGTTTCCTCTCCAAAGTGGAAATGCGTGGCAATGGTGTGTTCCACAAGATGAACGAACAGATAACCTGCCAGAATGATGACCGCGGCCGATTGGTTCAGGGCGATGCTGCGAGGGATCACCTCGAGGATGGCAGCCGCGAGCATGAATCCTGCCCCGACCGACAGAAGCGTGTTTAGCGCGGGCCGCCGAATCCTGTGCTGGGACGAAACCAGCCAACCTCCGAGAAGATTGGCCAGCGAGGCTACCAGGCCGAGGATCAGAACGGATGCCAGGCGTGTATCCATAGGAACAGTAGGCAGTAGGCGGCGGGCAGTGCGCAGCCGGCAGCATAACAGAGCGCTGCCGCTTGCCGCTTACTGTCTGCTGCCTGCTGCTGGACTAAAGCGGAAGAGGATTACGTCTCCTTCGCGAACTATGTAATCCTTCCCCTCCAGACGCAGAACTCCCTTGCTTTTGGCCGCTTGAAAGGAACCGAACTCAATCATGTCTTTGAAAGAAACAACTTCAGCTTTTATAAAACCCTTTTCGAAATCGGTATGGATGACGCCGGCAGCCTTTTGCGCCGAAGTGTGCCTGGGAATTGTCCAGGCCCTGACTTCCGGATCTCCGGCCGTGTAGAAGGAAATAAGGCCGAGCAAAGCGTACGATTTTTCAATAATACGGGCGAGCCCGCTTCCCGAAAGACCAAGATCCTCCATGAAGGCGCGAGCATCTTCATCGGAAAGCGAGGCGATTTCCGCTTCAATTTTTCCACAGACCGCCGTGAGGGCTACGCAGCGCATCGAAGCCTGCTCCTCAAGATTGAACTCGCGCGCCGCCCGAGGAATTTTCCCGGCGTCAGAGTCCCCCAGGTTGAGGACCAGGAGGAGGGGTTTTGCCGAAAGAAAGGTAAAGCCTTTGACCCGACGCTGCTCATCCTGAGTCAATTCCAGACTACGTAGAGGCATCTCCCTTTCCAGAGCCTCCTTGAACCTCAACAGCACAGCCTGCTCTGCCTCAAGCTCGACGTTCTTCATTTTCTTTGTGTCTCGCTCTAATCGCTCGAGGCGTTTTTCAACGATCGTCAGGTCTGAAAGGATCATCTCCAGTTCGAAAAGGGCGATGTCCCTCGCCGGATCGATGGATCCTTCCACGTGCGCAATTGCGGCATCCTCGAAAGCGCGAACGACATGCACCAAGGCATCAACATTTTTCAAGTTTTTCAGATAAGTGCTCAAATCTCGAGCCTTCTGGGCGCTCGCCGCCGATTCCTCTCCGGGCGCGAGCCCGGGCAGATCCACGTATTCGACTATTGCGGGCGTAACCTTTTCGGGTCGAAAGATTTGAGCCAAATGCTTCAGCCCGGCATCCGGCACACGAGCCACCCCAACGTGGGCTTCTCCCTTCCCTCCCGGTGACGAGGCGGTGTGCCCGCCCGTCAACAAGTCGAAGATAGTCGTTTTGCCGACCTGAGGAAAGCCGACGATTCCCACCTTCACAGGGTACCCCCATCACCGCCCACGGTTCTGAACTGCGGATTTATAGACTGGACCCCCGCGATCCGCAAGCCCAACCTGCCGGGACGCCCTCGTTTTCGAGCAAGAACCGGCTCGGGTTCGCGCCCTCCCGTCAGCAAAGAAGTGTAAATAGTCGAAAGATTTAACTTGACAGAAGAGTTCCACTGCCTTTATGCTCGCGCCCGGTGGTCCAAAGTGGCCTGAATTGGACTATGGAGGTCTCTTGGACGTATTCCCCACTGTTTAGGGTTTTCCTTTAATCCGGTTCATAGGTTGCACGTCAGCGACGGTTAAGAGGCGTGGGCGGATAATTTTATGCTCTGGGGAAGTTATCCCGCGAAAATTGACGAGAAGTTCCGGCTCAAGATTCCGGCCAAGTTCCGACGTGATCTCCCCGATACCGAAGAGAACATTTATTTTGTCACGAGCGATGACGGCCGGTGCGCCCAGATTTACCCGATTCCCGTCTGGGAGCGCGTAGCCCAAAAATTTCAAGAACCCCCCCGCATGGATCCAGCCAAAGTCAAGCTTCAGAAATTCACCAGCTATTATGGCGCCCTAACCCAGATGGACCCCCAGGGAAGAATCCTCATCCCGCAGGCTCTGCGTGAAGACGCAAACATCTCCGGCGATGTAATCGTTATCGGGAAGAACGACCACCTCGAGATCTGGAACAACGAGGTGATTCGCAGGAGCCTTCAGGAACAACCATTGACCGACGCGGATCGCGAGCGCCTGGCAGAACAGGGATTCTAGCTTGACTGGTAGTCTGCGAGCAGCCTTTCACTCAGATTTGATGATCGACCGATCGGAACTCGGCCCAACGGAACACCGTCCGGTAATGCTCCACGAAGTCCTGGACCTGTTAAGGTGCAGATCCGGAGGGACTTATGTAGATGCCACCCTGGGTCTGGGCGGACATGCGCGTGCCATCCTGGAGAAGATCGGGCCCGATGGAACTCTCATCGGATTGGATCGAGACAAGGAATCGCTGGAAAAGGCACGGCAAGCGCTCGATGCTTTTTCCGCGAGGGTCCGCCTGTACCACGAGAACTTCAAAAACCTGCCCCTGATCCTCAACAACCTTTCGGTGCCGGCGCTGGACGGAATCCTCGCCGACCTGGGAGTCTCCTCGTACCAGCTTCTGACGCCGGAGCGCGGTTTCAGCTTCCGGGGGGAAGGGCTGCTCGATATGCGGATGGACCGAAGCCAGCGCCAGACGGCGGCGGATCTGGTTAACGAATTGCCCGAGGAAGAACTCGCGCGTTTGATTTATCGATACGGCGAGGAACGCTTCGCCCGGCGTATTGCCGCCGCGATCGTCCGCGCGAGAGAAAAAGGCCGGATCACGCGAAGCTCGCAGCTGGGCGAGATCGTGACCGGTGCAGCGAAGACCCGCTCCCATCCGGCTATCCACCCGGCAACCCGGACTTTCCAGGCTTTACGCATCGCGGTAAACCAGGAGCTGGACGGACTTGAGGAGTTCGTAACGGAAGCCGTTTCTTTTCTTCGGCCTGGCGGGAGGATTGTCGTGATTTCCTTCCACTCCCTGGAAGACCGAATTGTAAAACAAACTCTTCGAAGGCTCTCCGGCCGGTGCGTCTGCGGCCGGCCCCGAGAGCTTTGTACCTGCCCTCGGCGCATCCTTGCCACCACGCTGACCAGCCGACCGATAAGGCCAAGCCCGTCAGAGCTGGAGGCTAATCCGCGAGCGCGAAGCGCCCGGTTGCGCGCGGCTGAACGGGTCGAGGCCTCGACGGGATCGTCTTGATTGGAGGATCGCTCATGACCGATTGGTCAAGTGGAATAGAAATTCGAAACTACGGTATCAAGCGCGTGACCGACTCACGCAACCTGGCCGGACTTCTTTGCATGACCCTGGTTCTGACAGTGTTGGCAGGAGTTCTGGTCATGTATGCGTGGCAGCGCAGCCAGATTATCGAACTCGGCTACCAGAGCCAGCGTTTGATGGAACTCGAGGCGACGCTGCTTCGGGTGGAAAAGGCGCTCGTCCTGGAAACAGAGACCCTCAAGGATCCTGCGCGTATCGACACGATCGCCAGGGACCTCTTAGGCATGACCCCCTTGCGCCCGCATCAGTTGATCCCGGCGGTAAGTCCGGAGATCGAGTGGGGTGCTTCGTCCGAGCTGGCTCTTGCCAAAACGACCAGCCCGGGCGGCGACTCAGAGAAGGTCGCTGCAACACACTAGGCAACGGGCTGTAACTGGCTCGGCATGGAATAATGATGGAGAGAGGGACCCAAGCGCATCCGGGAAGAAATGCCCTGGTAATAGCCTTCATTACGCTGTGGAGTTCCTTGATCCTTGCACGCCTCGTACAGCTTCAGGTTTTTCAGCACCGCGAGTTCACTCAGCTTGCCCTGCAACGACAACAAGTAACGCGTTCCATCCTGGCACCCCGCGGGATCATTTACGACAGCCGTCTGGACGAACTAGCGACCAGCGTAACGGTGAGTACGGTCGTAGCCGAACCCCGGCGCATTCAAGACATTTCGGCGGCTGCACGCAGCCTGGCCGCCAGTCTGGGAATGGAGCCGGACGGGATGGAGAGCCGTCTCAGAGATCCAGCGCGCCAGATCTTTCAGGTCATCAAACGGCGGATCAGCCCCAAGGAGGAAGCGCGAATTGAAGCGCTGAATGTCGACGGCATTTATCTGGTCGACGAGAGCATGCGCGTCTATCCCAGTAAGGAGCTGGCCTCGCACGCCTTAGGCTTCGTCAATATGAACGGAGACGGGGGCGCAGGGCTTGAAGTCGAGCACGACAAGGAACTGAAGGGAATGCCCGGACAGATCTCTTTCAACGTGGACGCGCGCCGGCGTTCTTTCCGAGGAACCGTTGAGCGTCCCCCTGTCCAGGGGCATTCTCTGATCCTCAGCCTCGATCGGTCCATCCAGTACATTGCCGAACGAGAGCTAACGGCGGGTGTCCAGAGATATCAAGCCGCTGCGGGCGTCGCGATCGTCATGGAATCCGATACCGGAAGAATTCTGGCTATGGCCAGCTATCCGGATTTCAACAGCAACGCTTACTCCAGCTACGCCCCTGACTTCTGGCGCAATCGCGCGGTGTCCGACATGTTCGAGCCCGGATCCACATTCAAAGTGGTCGTGGCGGCAGCCGCGCTGGAGGCGGGACTGACGCGTCCCGACGAACTCATCGACTGCCAGATGGGTTCCATCAAAATCGGCCGTCATGTCTTTCACGACCACCACCCCTACGGCCTGCTGACCTTCACCCAGATTCTTGAGAACTCGTCCAACGTTGGCGCGGCGAAGCTGGGCTTACGTCTGGGCGAGCAAAGGCTGCACGAAGCACTGCGAAAATTTGGTTTCGGCTCGCGCTCGGGCATCGATCTTCCGGGCGAAATCATCGGGCTGGTCCGCGACTGGCGTTCCTGGTCGGGCCTCTCCATCGGCGCGATCTCGTTCGGTCAAGAGGTTGGCGTCACACCCTTGCAGATGCTGGTCGCCATCAACAGCATCGCCAACGGGGGATATCGCGTGAAGCCGTCCCTGGTCGACCGCGTTATCGATCATAATGGCGATCTGGTGCGCTCCACCACCCCGCAACGTTCCAGGATTATGAGCCCGGAAACTGCCGCCGCAGTGCGCCAGGCTTTCGAGGGAGTCGTATTACGGGGCACCGGACGCCGAGCCGCCCTGGAAGGATATCGGGCGGCGGGCAAGACCGGGACGGCCCAGAAGATTGTCGACGGTCGCTACTCCAACACGAAATACGTGTCTTCGTTTATCGGTTTCGCTCCCCTTCCCCAGCCACGAGTCACAGTCCTGGTTCAGATTGATGAACCCAAGGGAGCTATCTATGGCGGAGAAGTTTCCGCCCCGGTGTTCCAGAGAATCACACAGGAGGCGCTCCTTCAGCTGAATGTGCCTCCTGATAACAGCCTGCCGGCGCCGAAACTGGACCCGACCCTGGCTTCCGCCCATTCCGAGGATTTTCTACCTAACGCGACACCGATTGTTCCGCTGGTCGCCGACAACAAGAACAGCAGGAGTATCACACTCCATCTTCCGTCGGAAAGCATCCTTATGCCGGACTTCGTAGGGTTGGCGAAACGTACCGTCATAAATCGGTGCCAGGACCTCGGAATACAGGTCAGGGCCGTTGGTTCGGGAATTGCAGTATTTCAGGCGCCACCTCCGGGATCTCGAATTTCTCTGGGCGACTCCTGCAGCGTGACGTTCGCCAGGGGAAACCTCAGCAGCCACCGCAAGGTCCCGGGGTTGGATGCGGCGCGTGAGCCAGTGCCCGATCCCTCGGCTCACGCGGGCGAGGGCGAGAGCAGGACAAAGGGAGAATCCTACGGAAGCAAGGTTGTTACTTCGGTTCCAACCCGTCAATAAAAGGCGCGCTCTTGAGTCTTAGCGCTGGTCTGTGACGATGTTGCTGCAAGAAATCTTGAACCAGGTGCCCGGCACTGAGCTGAAAGGAAATCCTCTGGTGCGCATCCTGGGTATCTCGTACGACTCACGCAAGGTCCGCGACGGGCACCTCTTCGTGGCGATCAAAGGGGAGAAAACGGACGGAACTCAATTCGTCGGGGAGGCTCTCGGCCGGGGCGCAGTAGCCGTTGCCTCCGAGCGCACCGTCGAAGTGCCGGCCGAAACGGCCGCCTTGAGGGTCCCGGATGAGCGAAGATTCCTGGCTCGAGCCTCGGGCGTTTTCTTTCGAAATCCGGCTTCAGAGCTCCATCTCGTGGCCATTACCGGCACAAATGGCAAGACCACTACATCCTTTCTAATCCATACCATCTTTCGCGCTGCGGGACTGAAGTCTTGTCTGGTCGGGACACTCGGAATGCAGATTGGAGATAGTCCGTTTCCGAGCGAGCGCACGACACCCGAGTGTCCTGACCTCCTGCTCTTCCTGCGAAGGGCCGTGATTGCCGGGGCTACGCACGGCGCCCTGGAAGTCTCATCGCATGCCCTCGCGTTAAAGAGAGTACTGGGAATAAAGTTCGCAATCGGCGTCTTCTCGAACCTGACACCGGATCACCTCGATTTTCATAATGATATGGAGTCTTACTACCAGGCCAAGCGACTCCTTTTTGTGCCGGAAGGCGAAAACCGGGTCGATCTCGCCGCCGTTAACATCGATGATCCATGGGGGGAGCGGCTTGCAGGTGAGGTTCCCTGCCCGGTCCTTCGCTACGGTTTTAGATCCGAAGCCAATGTCAGGGCACTGGATTTGCGCCAGGGGACCCGCAGCAGCGATCTTCGGATTGCGACACCCGAGGGTGAACTTAGCCTCAGGTCGGGACTGATTGGCCGTCCGAATGCGTACAACATCCTCGCCGCCGTCAGCGCAAGCATCGGTCTGCGCATTCCACTGGAATCTGTCCGTGCCGGGATCGAGTCGTCCCAGGGCGTACCGGGTCGCATGGAACGGGTCGACTGCGGCCAGCCTTTCACGGTCGTAGTCGACTACGCGCACACCCCGGATGCCCTGGAAAAAGCGCTGGAAACGCTATCGCAGCTCCCGCATCGGAAAATCATCACCGTCTTCGGCTGCGGCGGCGACCGCGACCGGAAGAAACGGCCTCTCATGGGAGAAATCGCCTCGCGGCGAAGCGACCGCGTGATTGTCACATCGGACAATCCCCGGACGGAGGATCCGGAGAGGATCCTGTCGGAAATCGAGCCTGGCCTAAAGAGTGGCGGCGGCGACTACAGTCGAATCGCGGATCGAAGGGAAGCCATTGGGGTCGCACTTCATGAAGCCGGGGAGGGTGATGTGGTCCTGATCGCAGGCAAAGGACATGAGACTTACCAGGTCATCGGAACCGAGGCTTTCCCCTTCGATGATCGGAGTATCGCGCGAGAGATCCTCCACGAACTTCTTGACTATCGAGGCGCACGACAAAAGTGAGGTCGACGCAAAACCGTACCTTCATTGACCGGCGACATCGAGGAAACTTCTCGTCGGCGGCCATAATCCCGGGGCAGACCATGGCACAGGTCACAGCCGGCGAGGTGGAATCAAGCACAGGCGGGATCCTCGTTTCAGGTTCTCGTGACACCATTATTCCCGGTATTTCCATCGATTCTCGCACCCTGATGCCAGGCGAGCTCTTCTTCGCGATTCGGGGCCCGAACGCCGACGGCCACGACTACGTTGCCTCGGCCCTCGCCCGAGGAGCGTGCGGAGTCGTCGTGGACTCCGGGTACGAGCTTGACCAAGCGCCGGCCGGAGGCCCGATCGTCGTGCGGGTGCAAGACACACACCAGGCGTTAAAGGACCTCGCCGCCGCCGTGCGCCGTCATTGGCCCGGAAGCCTCGTCGGCATCACGGGAAGCGTGGGAAAAACCACTACCAAGGAGTTTGTGGCGCACGTTCTCAAGAGCGCATATGGCGTTTACCATTCCCCGGGAAACTACAACAATCTGTTCGGCCTCCCACTCTCTCTTTTCAACCTGAGCGATGACGACCAGATCGGGATCTTTGAGATGGGCATGAGCGCCCGGGGAGAAATCGCCGAGATGTGCCGCATCGCCCGTCCCGATGCCGGCGTGATTACGGCCGTCGCAGCCGTCCACCTGGAGTTCTTTGATTCTCTGGAAGAAATTGCGCAGGCCAAGGGTGAACTGGCTCAGGCGCTGGAACCCAATGGAACGCTGGTCTACAACGCCGACGACGACCTGGTTCAAGCCATAGCGGGAAGATTCACCGGGCCTAAAATATCCTTTGGTTTGTCGCCCCAGGCCGACGTGCGCGCGGCTGAAATTGAACTCGCGGGCCTCAAGGAAACGCGTTTCACGGTATCGTGCGAAGAAGTGACGCGCCGCGCCATGATCCCAATGGCCGGCACCCACTATGTGATGAACGCTCTCCCTGCCGTCGCGCTGGGACGCTTCTATCGAATCCCCATGGACCAGGTTATCGAAAGCTTGACGGGGCTGGATTACGCGCCAATGCGGGGCCAGATCGTGCGCTTCACAGAGGGATTCACATTGATCGATGATTCCTACAACTCCAATCCGGCAGCCCTCAGGCAGATGACTGAAACGCTGGGCAAACTGCGCTTCTCCAAGCGTCGCATCCTCGTGGCCGGCGAGATGCTGGAATTGGGAAAAGGATCGGCGGAACTCCACTACGAGTGCGGCAACTGGGCGGCGGCCTGCGGCATCGACATCATCGTGGCCGTGCAGGGTCATGCCCTGGAACTGGCCCGGGGCGCCGCGGACAATGGGGTCGCTGAATCCCGATTCTTCCATGACGTCGATTCGGCGCGGGAGTTCGTCGAGCGCACGCTCGAGCCAGGGGACATTGTGCTGGTGAAGGGCTCACGCGGGGTCCACCTGGAAAAAATAGTGACTGCTCTGAGAGCGCGCTATCAGGAGGAGGCGAAGTAGATGCTCTATTACTTTCTCTACTCCCTGCATAGCGTGATCCCGCCGTTTCGAGTCTTCCAGTACATCACATTTCGTACGGCGGCGGCTTACCTGACTGCGCTCTTGATTTGCCTTGTAATGGGACCCTGGGTGATACGTCGCTTGCGAAAATTTCAGATCGGACAGCAGATCCGGGAAGAGGGGCCTTCGTCTCACAAGACCAAGGCTGGTACCCCGACGATGGGAGGGATACTCATTCTCATTGGCATTCTCACCGCCACACTCCTGTGGGGAAACCTCACAAATCTGTACGTCTGGCTGGCAATGATCGCCACGCTTCTGTTCGGCATCGTTGGTTTCCTGGACGACTACTCCAAGGTCACCAGGAAGCGATCGCTGGGCATGACGGCCAGAGCCAAGATCTTGTGGCAGGCGACGATCGGACTCGTGATCTGCGTCTCTCTCTACTACCTGTCCGAGTGGGGCCTTTACAGCACCAGGCTCAGCGTCCCTTTCTTCAAGAATTTCACGCCGGAGCTCAGCCTATGGGAGTTCCCCGGAATTCCACTGGCGATTCCTCTCGCATTCTTCGTCCTGTTTATTCTTGTGGGCGTGTCGAACGCGGTGAACCTTACGGACGGCCTGGACGGTTTAGCCTCCGGGTGCGTGATCATAGCGGCTTCGGCGTTGACCGTCCTCACCTACGTCACAGGACACGCGCGTATGGCGGAGTATCTGGATCTGTTCAAGAATCCCTATTCAGCGGAGCTAACCATCTTCTGCGGCGCTATGGTGGGCGCTACCATGGGATTCCTCTGGTACAACGCTCATCCAGCCCAGGTCTTCATGGGCGACGTGGGATCCCAGTCGTTGGGCGGGGCGATCGGAGCCGTGGCCGTGTTGATCAAGCAGGAACTCCTGCTTCCCATGATCGGGGGCGTGTTTGTACTCGAAGCTCTGTCGGTGATCTTGCAGGTAGCGTCGTTCAAGTTCACCGGCAGGCGAATCTTTCGCATGGCCCCGGTACATCATCACTTCGAACTTGGCGGGTGGACCGAAAGCCAGGTCGTGATTCGTTTCTGGATAATGGCGATCTTTTTTGCGCTCTTCAGTCTTACGACCTTGAAGCTGCGCTGAACTCCGTTCTCCACCACGAAAACGCAGAGACGCTGAATGTGTTGTGACCCATGGATCCGCGGCGGGATAAAGAAGCTTATGAAGGAACCACGGCGCTGGTCGTGGGCGCGGCGCGCAGCGGCATCGCGGCAACCGGGTTCCTGCTCTCACGCGGAGCGCGGGTAGTGCTTTCGGACACAAGAGGCGAAGAGGTCTTGCACAAAGCGATTGCTCCTTTGCGAGAGCTTGCACGGCACGGCGAGCTGACCCTGGAACTGGGAGGCCATCAGGCGGAGAGCTTCAGACGCTGCGATTTTGTCGTGGTCAGCCCCGGAGTCCCTCTGAGCCTGGAGTACTTGGATGAGAGTCGAAAAGCGGAGATACCGATCCTGGCCGAGGTGGAGCTGGCTTACCGGCATCTGAAAGGAAAGGTTGTGGCGATAACCGGAACGAATGGAAAGACCACCACCACCACTCTGGTCGGTGAATTGCTCCTGGGCGCCGGTCTCAAAGGTCACGTAGCCGGGAACATCGGCACGCCCCTGATCAGCTACGCGGCGAGTTCGAGGCCGGATGACATCTACGCGGTAGAGCTCTCCAGCTTCCAGCTCGAAGCCATTCACGAATTTCGTCCGGCGGTGGCGTCGATCTTGAATCTGACCCCCAACCACCTCGACCGCTATGCCGGTTTTGACGACTACGTGGAAGCCAAGCGCCGCATTTTTATGAATCAGAAATCAACCGATTTCGCGGTCTTGAATGCGGACCATCCACCCACGGCAAGTTTGGCCGCCGAAGTGAGGGCCACTGCGGTCCTTTTCAGCCGGCGAGCCGGTGTAGACCGCGGAACTTTCGTACAAGACGACCGGTTGGTCTACCGGGACGAAGGTGGCGATGTCGAGCTCTTCCGGAAGGATGACATCGCGCTGCGCGGCGACCACAACCTGGAAAACGTGCTGGCAGCCTCGACCATAGCTCTCCTGGCCGGCGCCGCTCCCCAAACCATGCGGCAGGTTGTCCGCTCATTCAAGGGAGTCGAGCACAGGCTGGAATGGGTGGCGGAAATCGACGGGGTTCAGTATTTCAACGACTCCAAGGCCACAAGCGTCGATGCGACGATCAAGTCACTGGAGGCGTTCCCGGGAAACATCCACGTCATCCTGGGCGGCCGTGACAAGGCCGGCGACTTCACCCTCCTGCGCCCCCTGGTCGAGCGGAAAGTGAAGCACGTTCTGCTTTTGGGCGAGGCCGCCGGGAAAATACGAAAAGCTCTCGCAGGAGCCGCTGAGACAACCGAAGTGAAGAGCTTTCGCGAAGCCGTTCAGCTCTGCCGCGGCCATTCGACGCGCGGGAGATGTGGTTCTTCTGGCGCCTGCCTGCGCCAGCTTCGACATGTTCGAAGATTACGAGCATCGCGGCAGAGTCTTCAAGGAAGCGGTTTACGAACTCAAGAAAGATCAGGTCAAACTGATGACAATTGACGATTTACGATTGACGATTGACGATTGCAGATTGACGATTCACAGCTCAAGCGCGGCGGACATTCGCTATTCTCCAATCCACATTGGTCAATCTGCAATCATCAATCGTCAATCGTTCATCAATCGTCAATCGTCAATCGTCAATCGTCAATCGAAATAATGGCCTACAAAGCGACCAGCGATCGACTTCTGTTCATCGTCACCAGCCTCTTGACCATCTTCGGCCTCGTCATGGTCTACAGCGCCTCTTCCGTGGTGGCCTCCACGAAATTCGGCATCTCCTACTACTATTTCCTGCGCCAGCTTGCGTATGCGGCCCTGGGATTTCTGTCCATGGTCTTTCTGCTCAATCTGGATTATCACTTCTGGCAAAAAGAGAAGGTGGTGAAGCTGCTCTTCATTCTGAGCGCCGCCAGTCTCGTGCTTGTTCTGGCACAGCCAAGCGTTAATGGAGCTCACCGCTGGCTGCGCTACGGCCCGCTGATCTCGTTTCAACCGTCGGAAATAGCAAAACTCGTCCTGCTGGTGTTTCTGGCGGCCTACCTCCACAAGCACGAGAGCGAACTCAACCAGCCTTGGAGAGGCCTTCTCCCCTGCGTTGCGGCGATAGGAGTCTTCGCCGGGCTGATAGGTATCGAGCCCGATTTGGGACAGGCGGTATGCGTCATCGTCATCGCCGCCCTGGTCTTATTCCTGGCAGGACTGAACTGGAAGTACATTGCCGTCGCCGTCCTGCTCTCCATCCCTGTGGCCTACTTTGCAGTAGTCCGCGTCGCCTTCCGCTGGGACCGCATCAAGTCGTTCCTGAATCCGTTTTATGACCCCCTGGGCGCAGGCTGGCAGATATCTCAATCGCTGACTGCGGTTGGCAGCGGCGGGCCGTGGGGACTCGGGCTGGGAGCCAGCAAGCAGAAGCTCTTCTTTCTTCCCGAGGCACACAGCGATTTCATCTTCGCGGTCATTGGAGAAGAACTAGGACTGGTGGGAACCTGTTTCCTCGCGGTGGCGTTCCTGGTTTTCTTCTATCGCGGAATGAAGATCGCGTTCAAGGCGCCCGACCGATTCGGCTTTTATCTGGCCGTGGGAATAACCCTGATGATTGTCATTCAAGCCTTCATAAATATTTCGATGGTGCTGGCCATGATGCCCACCAAGGGTATTGCCCTGCCATTCATCAGTCAGGGGGGATCTTCCCTTATGTTGAACCTTTTAGCCACCGGTGTCCTTTTGAATATCTCCCATTACGGAGAGGGCGCGTAACGATTGCGGACTGTGGATTGCGGATTGGAAAACCTCACGTGTGCGGCTCAAATCGATTCTTCGCCTCATGATCATGACGACTCTTGCCCAATCCGCAATCCACAATCCGCGAATCGGAATGCGGGTCATGATCGCCGGCGGCGGAACCGGCGGCCACATTTATATCGGGGTAGCCCTTGCGCGCGAGTTGAAGCGCCGGGATTCGTCGAGCGAGTTCTTGTTCGTGGGCACGCGCCGCGGGCTGGAATCCCGCATCGTCCCTCAAGAAGGGTTCCGGCTGGAGTTTATCGATTCGGCAGGACTGAAAGGCGTCAGCCTGACCAGAGCGGTTCGCAGTGCCCTGCTCGTGCCGCGGGGCATGGTTCAGTCCCGCCGTCTGGTGCGAGACTTCGCGCCGGATGTCGTGATCGGGTTGGGAGGCTACTCGTCCGGTCCTGTGCTGCTGGCTTCCTGGCTGCGGCGCAAACCCACGCTGATCGTCGAACCGAACGCTTACCCCGGCCTCACCAATCGCTGGCTCGCGCTGATGGTGGATCGCGCGGTTCTGGCGCTGCCCGACCATGGCGGGCACTTCAGGGGGAAGGGCGTGGTCACAGGAATTCCGGTGCGGCCGGAATTCGGCAGTCTCCCGGTCAGGGAACATCGTTCCGGAAGGCTTACGCTGCTGGTTTATGGAGGCAGCCAGGGAAGTCACGCTCTGAATACGGTCGTGTGTGCTGCCCTCGAGGAACTTAAGAAGATGAGCCCAGGACTCAGAATAATTCATCAGACCGGAGAACGAGAGCTGGAACCGGTACAAAGAGCTTACCGGGAAGCCCAGGTCGAAGCCGACGTACGGGCGTTTTTGCCGAGGATATACGAAGAGTTTGGCGCGGCAGATCTTCTCCTGTCCCGGGCAGGGGCTGGAACTATCGCGGAGGTTACGGTAGCGGGGAAAGCCGCGATTCTAGTTCCCTTCCCGGCAGCGACAGACGATCACCAGACCAGGAACGCCCGGGCGCTCGAGGAGTTAGGCGCCGCCCGAATGATCCCTGAGGCGGAATTGACTCCCGATCGGCTCGCTGCAGAGGTTCGAGACTTTCTCCACCATCCGGAGCGGCTGACCCGGATGGAAGAAGCCGCTCGAAAACTGGGCAAGCCCGATGCCACCCGGCAAATTGCAGACCTGTTGATGGAGTTGGCGCGAAAGTGACCGGAGCCAACCGCTAAGAGACGAAGCACGCGGCCATGTTTCAGAAGATACAACGGATTCATTTCGTGGGAATCGGCGGCATCGGGATGAGTGGCATTGCTGAGCTCCTGCTCAATCTGGGTTACAAGGTCTCCGGCTCGGATGTCAAGGCGAGCGCTGTCACTCAGCGGCTGCAGTCCCTGGGAGGAAAGATCTCCCCGTCTCATTCTCCCGACAATGTTGCCAACGCCGATGTCGTGGTGGTCTCGTCGGCTGTCCGTCCCGACAACGTAGAAATTCTCGAGGCCAAGAAGCGGCAGATTCCGGTGATTCCGAGAGCCGAAATGCTGGCCGAGCTCATGCGGCTCAAATACGGCGTCGCCGTAGCCGGGAGCCACGGCAAGACCACCACCACTTCGATGATTGCGACTGTCCTGGTCCATGCCGGCCACGATCCCACCGTGGTAATTGGAGGGCGGCTCAACGCCCTCGGGAGCAATGCCAAGCTGGGAAAAGGAGACTTCATCGTCGCCGAGGCCGATGAAAGCGACGGTTCGTTTCTGAAACTGAGCCCGACCATCGCGGTCATCACAAACATTGACCGGGAGCACATGGACCATTATACGGATCTGTCAGCGATCCTGGACGCCTTCGCAGCCTTTGCCAATAAAGTTCCGTTTTACGGGTCGGCCATCCTCTGCCTGGAAGATCCGAACGTCCAGGCTGTGATCCCGCGGATCCAGCGCCGCATTGTGGCCTATGGCACCGGCGGGCAGGCCGACCTGATGGCTTTCCACATTGAGTTCGAAGACTTTGGCGCCGCCTACAGCGTGAGTCATCACGGCAAGCTGCTCGGAAAGATCCGCCTCCAGGTGCCGGGCCAGCACAGTGTCCTGAACTCTGTGGCGGCGATCGCAGTGGGACTGGAACTGGGTATACCCTTCGGCCGGATTGCCGATGCCCTGGCGACCTTCCAGAACGCCGATCGCCGATTCCAGATCAAGGGAGAGCGCGAGGGGGTTCTTGTTGTCGATGATTACGGCCATCATCCGACGGAAATCATCGCTACCTTGAGCGCGGCGCGCCAATCCTCCGAGCGGCGAATCGTAGCGGTGTTCCAACCCCATCGCTATACCCGAACGCAGGCCCTCGAAGAGGATTTTGCCCGGGCTTTCTACCACTCTAACGTTCTGATCGTGCTGCCGATCTATCCTGCCGGCGAGGAACCGATCCCGGGTGTGACGGCTGAGAACCTGGCGGCTCAAGTGAAAAAATTCGGGCACCGAGACGTCACCTATGCCGAGAGCTTTGCCGCGGCCCGTCAGATCATCAAGGAAAGAATCGCTGACGGGGACCTTCTGATCACGCTCGGGGCCGGGGACGTCTGGAAGCTGGCGGACGAGTTTCTTGAAAGGGAAGAACATACGGGAACGTAGTTGTGACGAAATTCGGTGACAGGCTCCAATTGCGTGGCAGAAACGCCAGTCTTTTGGCCTCTCTTAACAGCGCAATTTGGTGCCTGTCACTGAATTTCAGGAGTTGAGCATGGAGATAAGCACCAGCAAAAATCTCACGGCTTCCGAATCGGCCAGAACCGCGCCGATTCCGGAAAAGACCCGCTCGTTGCGCAGGAAGACGACCCAGAAGAATCACGGAGCATACTGGCGCCTCGCGGCCGCGCTTCCCATCCTTGGCAAGTTCACATTCCTTGCCCTGCTGACGTTGCTGCTCGTTTCGCTGGTCAAGCATTCCCTTACCTCGGAGCGGTTCAAGGTGCAGAACATCAACTTTGTGGGCTGTAAACACTCCAGCGCCGATGCCTTGGAACGCGTCGTTCGCGAAAGCGTCCCCTCCAACATTCTCCAAATTGATTTGAAGCAGTTGCGCAGCCGGCTGGAGGAGGAACCCTGGATCGCACAAGCGGAGATCCGGCGCATCCTTCCCTCGCGCCTGATTATCTACGTAGGCGAGCGCACTCCTTCGGTGCTGTTGGAGGTCCAGGGGGAACTCATGCTCGCCGACAAGAACGGCATTCTGCTGAGCCGGTATGAGCAAAAATACGGCAAGCTGGATGTACCGGTTTTCAAAGGCCTGGTTGGGCACAACGTCCAGGAATATCGGATGAACCAGGCGGAAAATTCGGCGCGAGTCGGCCTGGGAATGAGAATGCTCGAGGAACTCGATTACGGGTCGCCGGCCTTCACCCGCAACATTTCTGAAGTGGATCTCGCCGATAAAGGCAACGTCAAGATTCTCCTGGTAGACGACGGCGCCGAAGTGTCGCTCGGCGATCGCGATTTCCTGAAGCGATTTCGCACACTGATTTCCAATATGGCGCAATACCAGGATCTTAAGTCTCAGTATAACGAGATTGTCTCGATCGACCTGCGCTTCGAGGGCCGGATCATTTACCGGCCCCGGCCTGGATCGGGTTTGCAGCCCGAAGAAAATATCCAGGTGGCGCGTCCGTAAACGGCAAATCCGGAAAGGGGCTCAGTTGGGCAGGAAAGATCGCATCATTTGCAGCTTGGACATCGGGACGACGAAGATTTGCATGCTCATCACGCGCGCTCTCGAGAACGACAGCCTTGAGGTGGTAAGCACCGGCTACGCCCTGTCGTCCGGACTGAAGAAAGGAGTCGTGGTCGACCTCGAGGAGGCCGCCGCCGCCATTCGCAAGGCGGCAGACGAGGCCGAAGCCAAATCAGGTATCTCAGTGGATTGGGTCACGGTTGGAGTCTCCGGCGACCACATCCAGGGATTCAACTGCCATGGGGCGGCTTCAGTCGAAGGAAAGAACAATGAAGTGACCATGGACGATGTCGCCAATGTAATCCAGGCAGCTCAAGCCATTCCTGTGCCTGCGGAACGTGAGATTCTCCACGTGCTGGCTCAGGAGTTCCTGCTGGATAACCGGGGGGGCATCCAGAATCCGGTAGGGCTCACCGGTTCACGCCTGGACGTCAATGTCCATGTGGTCACCTCCGACACGGCGCTCACCCAGAACCTGATCAATGCCGTCAATCGCGCGCAAATGCGCGTGAAAAATGTTGTCGTTCAGCAGCTCGCAAGTTCCGAGGCAGTGCTGACACCCGACGAGAAAGAGCTCGGCGTCGCCGTAATCGACATCGGCGGCGGAACCAGCGACGTCGCAGTGTACCTGAAGAATGCGATCCGCTCCTCTTTCGTGCTTCCGATAGGAGGCGCGCACTTCACCCGCGACCTCTCGATCGGGCTGCGCACCCCCATCGACGACGCGGAGCGAATCAAGCTCAACCATGGGACCGTCCTGGTCGACAGCCTATCTCCCGATGAGATGATTGAAGTCCCGGGTGTGGCAACCCGGAGCCCACGCCCACTGCCCCGAAAGATGGTGTGCGAGATCCTGAAGGACCGCGCCGTCGAAGCTTTGGAATTGATCAAAGAGAGAATCGGCAGTACCGCCGACAGAGAACAACTGATTGCCGGCGCTGTGTTCACAGGAGGAGGCAGCCTGCTGGATGGCCTGCTGGCGCTGGCGGAAGAGATGCTTGAGATGCCCGTCCGTCAAGGCCTCCCCCAGGGCATTCATGGCCTGACGGATGATCTGGCCCATCCTGTCTATGCCACTGCAATTGGCCTGGCAATGCACGGGGCTCTGGAGAGGGAAGGACGCAAATCGCGTCCCTCAAAATCCAACTCCACGCCCTGGCTTCTAAACCGATTTCTTACTTGGGTAGGTAATTAGCTTTTTCAGTCTCGAAACGGGAACCAAGTTCTCGTAACGCGTCACATAACGATTCAAGGAGGAAGGGATGATTGAAAGACTAAGTTTGGATGAGGCCGCTCCCAGGTTCTGTTTTGACGAAGATCGGCTTCCGCCCGCAAGAATAAAAGTAGTCGGGATTGGAGGCGCCGGCGGGAATGCGGTGAATCGCATGATCGAGGCAAGAATCGAAGGGGTCGACTTCATTGCCGCAAATACGGACGTACAGGCGCTCAGGAGCTCCATGGCCCCGATAAAGCTGCAGATCGGCTCAAAACTGACCAACGGTCTTGGTTGCGGCGCCATTCCGGAGCGCGGCCGGCAGGCAGCCCTGGAAGATACCGAACGGATCATCGAGCTCCTCGACGGGGCCGACATGGTATTCATCACCTGCGGCATGGGAGGAGGTACGGGGACCGGGGCGGCGCCCATCATCGCCAGTCTGGCTACCGAACTCACCGCGCTCACGGTCGGGGTTGTCACCAAGCCCTTCAACTTCGAAGGAAAAAGAAGGCATCTCGCATGCCGAGGAAGGAATCCGCGAACTCAAGGAAGTCGTCGATACCCTGATCACAATCCCGAATGAAAGGCTACTCTACGCCATGGGAACGGAGGCGTTGCTGGAAGATTCATTCCGCTACGCCGACGATGTCCTCTGCCAGGCCGTTCAGGGGATCTCGGACATCATCACGATGCCCGGAATCGTGAATGTAGATTTCGCCGACGTGCGTACCATCATGTCGGGAAAGGGAATGGCTCTCATGGGCACCGGCCATGCCGAGGGAGAAGGACGAGCCGTACAAGCCGCCCAGCGCGCAATATCCAGTCCCTTGCTGGAGGAAACCACCCTCAAGGGCGCAAAGGCCGTCCTCATCAACATCACCGCCACCCGGCAGAGCCTCAAGCTTTTTGAGGTTGATGCCGCGGCTAAGATCATCGAGGAGGTCGCCAACCCTGAAGATACGATCTTCGGCGCCGTCTACGACGAATCTATGGGAGACCGGATCAAGATCACGGTCATAGCAACCGGATTCAACCAGGACCCGCTTGACAAGTCCAAGGGCAGCGACGCCGCTCGCGCCGGAAGCAACGTAATCTCGATGAGCACGCCTGGAGAGAGCGGCTTCCGCACGACCGGTTCCAACTACGATAAGACCCTCGAGAAGGAGATTGACTATCGAACTTCTTCGGCGAAAGAAAACCTGGACGAACCAGCTTTCAGACGCCGGCGCATCGAATGAAGCAGCAGATCCTGGATACGAGACTGTGATCGGCTAAGACCGGTTTCTTCGAGTCTTCGTGTCTTCGTGGTTGGTTTTTGTTTCGCCGCACTTACCACGAAGACGCAAAGACACTAAGGTTCGTTCGGGGACTCCGCCCCGAACGAAGGGCCCCTTGTGAACGACAACATGTTGGTTTGAACGTTTCACTAAGCGCTAAGGTTCGTTCGGGACTTCGCCCGAACGAAGGCCCCTTTGAACGACAACATGTTGGTTTGAACGTTTCACTAAGCGCCTAAGAAACGCGAAGACTTCACAGGAGCATGTTAAATGCGCGGTTCTCGGAAATCCTTGGTCCTGTTTTCCTGTCTCGTTTGTTTCGCCGGTTCATGCTTGACGGCGGCGTCGCAGCCGACCACCGGCTCACCCCGAGTCGGACTCGCCCTCAGCGGAGGAGGGGCGCGAGGCGCCGCGCACATCGGCGTGCTGAAAGTTCTGGAACGGGAAAGAATACCGATTCACTTCATCGCCGGGACAAGCTTCGGCGCCCTGGTGGGCGGGTTCTACGCTCTCGGTTACCCGGCTGCAGGAGATCGAGGAGATCTTCTCCTCGCAGGACTGGGACCATCTCTTCAGTGATACGCCGGAACGGCAGCTATCCCCCATCCTTCAGCGCAAGAATCTTCGGTACCTTGGCGAGCTCGGGCTGCGAAACTTCAATATTGAATTGCCGGCCGCGATTTCCGGCGGACAGCGCTTGATCGAGGTGTTGAATTACTACACCACTCAAGGGATGCTGGCCGCCGACTACGATTTCAATCACCTCAAGATACCTTTTCGCGCCGTAGCCACCGACTTGCTCACGGGCCAACCTTACATATTCGATCGCGGGCAAATGAGCGAGGCCATGCGCGCGTCCATTGCACTTCCTGCGATTTTCACACCCGTGGAAAAAGGTGACACACTCCTTGTGGACGGAGGGCTGGTCAACGATCTGCCCACCAACATCGTGCGCGACATGGGAGCGGACATTGTCATCGCGGTGGATGTCACTTCGCCCTTGCTCAAGAAAGAGTCGATCCGGACTTTCATCGACGTGATGGATCAGGCCCTGAGCCTGCGCATGAAACAGACGGTCGAAGCCAATTTGAAGTTTGCCGATCTGGTCCTGACCCCGGAACTCAAGGGCTTCACCCCCGCCGACTACACCGAGGTCCTGGCCATAAGCGCCCAAGGCGAGGCCGCTGCCATGGCGCTCAAGGATGATCTTCATAAACTTGTCAGGAATGTCTCTCGCGCCGAGTCAAGCAAGAGCCCGGTTCCCCCTGTAAAACCCGTGATCGAGTCGATAACCTTTGACAACCTCACCCATGTGGAAGCCTCGCGGTTGATCAGTGAGGTGCGGGCCAGAGCTGACCAGCCGGTTAACGTGAAGGTTCTTCGCGAAGACCTGAGCCGGCTCTATGCCACCGGCCTCTTCGATCAGGTCGATTACCGCCTCGAAGAGGTCAAGAGCAATCGCTATCGTTTGCACTACATCGTGAAGGAATCGTTGCGCCATACCATCGGCGCCAGCATACGATTCGACCGGGACTACAAGTTTGTCGCGCTAGGCGAGTTCAACGCACGCGGCCTGTTTGGCACGCCGTCGGTGGGGACTCTCTCCACCCAGTTCGGCGGACTCGAGAGACACAGCGCCGGCCTGCGTTTCGTACACCCCCGGCTCTCGTTCTTATTCCTGGAGCCCGAGGTGCACTTTCAGAAGTTGGAACGTCTCGACTTGCGCGACGGTGATCTGGTCGACAGATTTACCGATAGACGGCGCGGTTTGCAGCTGATGCTCGGAGCAACTCTGTTCAAGCGCATGGAATTGCAAGCCGGCTACCGCCTCGATCGGGCTATCATCGTCGGAGGAACATCTCCGCAGCGTGAAGAGAATTCCCGGAGGCTCAGCGGGCTTCGGGCGCGCGCATCCCGTGACACACTGGACAGTCAGGATTTTCCACGGACCGGCATGCTGCTCAATTTTCAAATTGACAAGGTAAGCGAGAATCTCGGAGCCGACTTCAGCTACTCTCTGTGGCAGGCGGATTTGCAGCGCTTCTTCTCGCTGTCGGAGCGTTCGGCAATACGAGTTTACGCCGGGGGAGCATTGTCCCGAGGCGCCCTTCCCTTCTTCGAGCGGGTCTACCTGGGAGGGTTCAGTTTCTCGGAAATCGGCTCGAAACAATTTCTGGGTTACAGCCGCGACGAGTTTGCCCCCAGCCAGTTCGGTATCGCAGGGGCGGGTTATCGCCGCAGGCTTTTTTCGCGCCCCCTGAGCCTGGTCCGCCGCGGTTATGTGTACGTGGACTATAACATCGCCGGAATCAGCAACAACCAGCAGCGTCCTTATGACTTCAAACTCTATAACGGTGTGGGTGCGGGACTTCTTCTAGACAGCCTGATCGGTCCGGTGCGGCTGGTTGGGGGGTGGGGTGAAAGCGGAAGATTCAATTTCTATCTTTCGATCGGCCCCGCCTTCTGATTGCGGATTGCAGATTGCAGATTGCGGATTCCTAAAGTGAGACTCCTTCTTCAATCTGCAATCCTGAAATCCGCAATTGTTACCTCGCCCAGCCGCGAGAGCGCTCGACGGCACGGAGCCAGCCGTCGTAGAGACTGTCGCGGGTGGTAGCGCTCATCGCCGGCGCGAAGCGTCGCGCAATCTTGTGGTTCCTTGAGATCTCTGCGGTATTCTCCCAGAATCCGATGGCGAGGCCTGCCAGATAGGCGGCCCCCAGAGCTGTTGTTTCAGATACGGCGGGCCGTTCAACCGACACTCCCAGGATATCCGACTGGAACTGGCAAAGCAGGTTGTTCACCGCTGCCCCGCCGTCCACCCCCAGGACTTCGAGCGCAATCCCTGAATCCCGCCTCATGGATTCCAGGACGTCGCGCGTCTGGTAGGCAATGGCCTCGAGCGCAGCCCGGACCACGTGCGCCCGTCCGGATCCACGAGTCAGCCCGACGATCGTGCCGCGCGCATATGGGTCCCAGTAAGGAGCTCCCAACCCGACCAACGCGGGAACAAAGTAAACGCCGCCGGTATCCTCGACCGAGGCAGCCAGACTTTCGCTCTGAGCAGAGCTGTCGAGCAGGCCGATTTCATCCCGCAGCCACTGGATTGCGGCGCCGGCGATAAACACACTTCCCTCCAGGGCATAATTCACGCGTCCGTCCACCCCCCAGGCGATCGTGGTGAGCAGATCGGCGGACGGGATTGCCTGCTCTCCGGTATTCATCAACATGAAACAGCCAGTCCCGTAAGTATTCTTCGCTTGTCCGGGCCGAAAGCAAGTCTGCCCAAAAAGCGCGGCTTGCTGGTCTCCGGCGTTCCCCGCTACTGGAATCGGAGCGCCAAACAGTCTGGAATCGGTCTCTCCCAGGACTGCGCTTGAAGGTCGAACTTCCGGCAGCAGCGCGGCTGGAATTCTCAGTTTGCTTAAAATCTCATCATCCCACTCCCGCTTATGAATGTTGAACAGCAGGGTGCGTGAAGCATTCGAGTAATCTGTGACGTGGACCTTTCCCGCGGTCAGGTTATAGATAAGCCAGGAATCGACCGTGCCGAAGAGGATCTCCCGTTTTTCCGCGCGGGAGCGGCTGCCGTCGACCTGATCTAAAATCCACTCCACCTTGGTCCCGCTGAAGTATGCGTCGGTGACGAGTCCGGTGCGCGCCTTCAAGGTCTCGTGAAACCCCTCTTGCCTCAGATCGTCGCAACGTTGCGTGGTGCGACGGCACTGCCAGACTATGGCATTATGGATCGGCTTTCCGGACCCCCTCTCCCACAGGATCGTGGTTTCGCGCTGATTGGTGATTCCAAGCGCAGCAATCTCTTCCGCATCGATCGCCGCCAAGGCCACAGCTTCCCGCGCCGCCTCCATTTGGCTGCGCCAGATTTCCTCCGGATCGTGCTCGACCCAACCCGGCCTCGGATAGATCTGGCGAAAATCGCGGAAGGCCTGGCTCACAATCCGGCCCGTCCTGGTCGAAGAGAAAGGCTTTAGAACTGGAGGTGCCCTGGTCCAGGGCGAGAATATACTTTTTCGATTTCGGCATCGAGGAAGGTGGTAAGGCTCAATGAATGGTCGGGCCCTTTTTTCTTGTCGTCGATTTTCCTGCGCACCTCACCGTAGTAGACTTCGAACTGCTTCTTTAATTGCTCGCGCCGGCGCCGCTCGTGATAAATCTTGTATTGGACCAACCAATCCTTGCCCTTGAGAAATACCAGGCCCACGAGCATACCTCCGAGGTGAGCGATGTGAGATATTCCCGATTCTCGGCCCGACAGGGACGAGAAAAATGCGATCGCCCCCATCAACAGCACCAGGTACTTCACTTTCACGGGGATGAGGAAGTTCAGAAAGATAATCCGATTAGGGTAAAGAAGGCCATAGGCCAGTAGAAGCCCATAAATCGCGCCCGAAGCTCCAATCGTGGCCGCCGCGCTGTCCATCGCCACCAGCCAGGAACAAACACCCGCGCCGATCCCGGTGATGAAGTAATACTTCAAGAAGCGCTCCGTTCCCCAGTGGCGTTCCAGGTCGTTGCCGAACATGAAAAGCGTAAGCATGTTGAAGAAGAGATGAAGGATATCGACGTGAAGAAACATGTAGGTGACCAGCTGCCACACCATCAGCTGATGAGTCACCCGCCGCGGGAATCAGTCCGAAATAGGAAATGAGAACGTGGCTTCCAGCCAGCTCCGAAAATTTCAAAACTAGACAAACGGCAACATTGGTTATGATGAGGATCTTGACAGTGCGGGTAACCGGACCGCCAAAAAAGACGCGGCTCGCTTGCGAATAATAGCTCATAGCGTAATCTTACGGGTTCTGTTGCCTTTTTTGGCAAGGATTCTTGGTGTTTCTTCGTGTCCTGGCAGTCTTTGCTTCGCAGCGCTAACCACGAAGACACAAAGAAACACTAAGAGGGGCGCAGCCCGTTGTTAGAGGTTAGCCGTTAAAAACAAAAGCGACCACAAAAAAATGCAAAGTCCCTATGGTAAGATGACACGCCTTTGCAGGAAACAGCGAGATGATGAGAGTCCACGGCCGAAGTCCAGCGGCTTTAAGAGAAGTAGCCCTTGATCTCGGGTACACGAAGCACGCCGAAGGATCGGTGCTCATCACGATTGGTGATACTCGCGTGCTCTGCACCTGCAGTGTCGAGGATAAAGTACCCCCGTTTCTGAATCACGCAAATCAGGGATGGCTGACCGCCGAGTACGGAATGCTCCCTCGGGCAACCAGCACTCGCACTCCCCGGGAGGCGTCGCGCGGCAAGCAATCCGGGCGCACCCAGGAAATCCAGCGCCTGATTGGCCGTTCTCTCCGCAGTATCATAAACTTATCCCTGCTGGGAAATCGCACCCTGCTCATCGACTGCGATGTACTGCAGGCTGACGGTGGCACGCGAACAGCTTCGATCACGGGAGGGTTTCTCGCGCTGGCTCTCACCATCGATAATCTCATGAACCGGAAGCTCCTGCACTTCTCGCCGCTGACGGATTTCGTGGCCGCGACATCGGTCGGGATCCTGGACGATGGTCCTTGCCTCGATCTCGATTACCCGGAAGATTCTAAAGCCGAAGTCGACATGAACCTCGTCATGACAGGCAAAGGGAAGTTTGTCGAAATCCAGGGGACGGCTGAGAAAACTGCTTTCACCGACGAGCAACTCGGCGCCCTGCTTCGCCTTGGAACCCAGGGCATCCAGCTCCTGGTTGAGCGCCAAAGGCAGGAACTGGCGAAGCGCGGCGACCTGAAACGGCTTCTCCCTACCGCCTGATTTCCCGGAAATGAGAACCGCGACCCTCGTCGTTGCCACTCACAATAGGGGGAAGCTCCAGGAATTCCGTACTCTTCTTGCACCCGCACAATTGCGGATCTTGAGCCTGGACGATCTGCTCATTCGCAACGATCACGCCGAGACCGGCGCGTCGTTCGCCGAGAACGCCCGCATCAAGGCGGTGGAATACTCGCGTCAAACCGAGCACCCGGTCCTGGCAGACGATTCGGGTCTGGAAGTCGCAGCGCTTGGCGGGCGGCCGGGCATCCGTTCGGCGCGCTACGGCCGTCCTGGTGCGAACGATCGGGACCGCATTGGCCAGCTGCTTCTGGAACTTGAGCGGACGTCCGGAGAGCGTCAGGCGCGTTTTGTCTGCGCGCTGGCTCTGGCACAGAAGGGAGCGCTCATCATCGAGACTGAAGGAGAGTGCCGGGGAGAGATTGCGCTCGAGCCGCGAGGAGCAAACGGCTTCGGTTATGATCCGATATTTCTATTCCCCGAGCTGGGGCGAACCTACGCGGAACTGAAGCCGGCGGAAAAGAATCGGGTCAGTCACCGCGCCCGAGCGGTGGCGTCGCTCTTGAAGCGGCTCGAGAGCCTCGATCTCTTCGCGACCTAGTTGTCGATTCGCCTGCCCTCAGAAGCGTGAAAAAATTCCAGCGAATGGGTCTCGATTGACCGGGAGGCGCAAAACTCATGTGCGGACGGGCTATCAAGTCCGGCCGGTCCCCCAATGGTACAAATAAACTTTTTAGGCTAGATCCTCCGATCATGTTACTTGCGACGGGCCGATGACCCGTCGCCACAGAACGCTCGGAAAGGTTCGTTCGGGGCGAAGTCCCCGAAACGAAAGGCCCCTTGTGAACGACAACATGTTGGTTTGAACGCTTCACTAAGCGCCTAAGCCACTCCTGGCCGAGAGCTGAGTTTTGCAAGCAGCTCTAATACCCCGCGCCGCAGGACCAATTCTTTCATGTCGCTTCAGGATTTGACCACGTCGAGGTTCTTCGCGACCATCAGCTTTTCCGCCAGTTGTGGAATCGCCTCAGCCAGCACGCTTTCGATCCGTTCCACGAAGAGAAACTCCATGTCATGGCTCACGTGTTCCGGGATTTCGCGGAGATCCTTTTCGTTTTCCTTTGGTAGAATCACGCGGCGAATTCCCGCGCGATGCGCGGCCAGGACTTTTTCCTTGACCCCGCCGATCGGCAGAACCAGCCCGGTCAGCGTAATCTCTCCGGTCATCGCCGTATCACGGCGCACCGGAAATTTCGTGTAGACCGACGCAAGCACCGTGGCCATGGTGACTCCGGCCGACGGACCGTCCTTGGGAATCGCCCCCGCCGGAACGTGGATGTGGACGCCGGTCCGGCGCAAGAGTGAGTGATCGATTTCCAGTTCATCGGCATGAGACCAGATATAACTCTGAGCTGCCTTCGCCGATTCCTGCATCACCTCTCCGAGCTGTCCCGTCAGAGTCAGACCGCGACTTTCAGGCAGCAGAGTGGCTTCGACGTAGAGTACGTCGCCGCCGCTTTCGGTCCAGGCAAGGCCCGTCGCCACTCCGGGCGGCAGCTCCTTGCGCAACTGGTCCGGGTAAAAAGGCCTTGGTCCGAGCATCTCGGTCAAATCCTCTGGACCGACGGTGACTGGCGTCGCATTCCCCTCTGCGTAACGCAAAGCCACCTTCCTCGCGACCCGTCCGATGGCGCGCTCGAGCTGTCGGACCCCGGCCTCGCGCGTATATTCGGAAATGATGCGTTGCAGCGCTTCGTCTGTGATGAAGCACTGCTCCCCTGAAAGACCTGTCTCTCTGAGTTGCCTCGGGATCAGGTAGCGGCGGGCGATTTGCGCCTTCTCCTCGGAGCTGTAGCCGGGCAGGCGCAGAAGCTCCATCCGGTCGAGCAAGGGGCGCGGAATCGTGTCGAGAGCGTTGGCGGTTGTGATAAACAGCACGCGCGAAAGGTCGAGGGGAAGATCGAGATAATTATCCCGAAAGTTACGGTTCTGCTCCGGGTCCAGAATCTCCAGCAGCGCCGCCGCAGGATCTCCGCGGAAATCGCGTCCTAGCTTGTCGACCTCATCCAGCATCATCACTGGATTATTGGCTCCGGCCCGGCGAATCGCTTGAACGATTCGGCCCGGCATGGCTCCGATGTAGGTTCGACGGTGTCCGCGCAGTTCGGCTTCGTCGTGCATGCCGCCCAGACTCAACCTCTCGAACTTGCGGCCCAGGGCGCGCGCGATCGACTGGCCGAGCGAAGTTTTCCCCACGCCCGGCGGACCGACAAAACAGAGAATCGGCGCCTTGGCCTGGGGGTTCAGCTTCAGAACTCCAAGATGTTCGAGGATTCGTTCCTTGACTTCCTTCAGATCGTAGTGATCCTCGTCCAGGACCTGCCGGGCCCGCGAGATTTCGAGCTGATCCTCGGTGCTCACGCGCCAGGGCAACTCGAGCACCAAATCAACATAGGTGCGGATCACGTGATAGTCGGGGGCGGCAGGGGGCAGCTTCGCCATGCGCGAGAGCTCGCGCTGAACCTCTTTGCGCACCTCATCGGGAAGATCGGCCTTTTCGAGCCGTTCTGAGAGTAATTCGGCCTCGGCTTGCTCCGGGTTCTTTTCACCCAGTTCCTGCTGGATGGCTCTCAGTTGTTGCCGCAGCAGGTATTCGCGCTGTTCGCGGCTCATTTCCGTCTGGGCCTGGCTGGCGATCTTGCTGCGCAGTTCCAGCACTTCTATTTCGTGCGTGAGGTAGCCATGCGCGAGACGGAGAGCATCCGCGCGCGTCGCGGCCTCCAGCAGCGCCTGTTCTTTTTGCGCTTCGATGCTCATCATCGAGGCGAGTAGATAAACCAGGCGCATCGGATCCTCAGTGCTGGCAAGCAGACGGCCCAATTCTCCCGGAGCCTGCGGTTGAGCGAGCGCGACCGCTTTCGACGCCAGTTCAAGAACGGCGCGGTGCAAGGCTTCGACTTCGGTGCTCTTGTCATCCGGCAGAGGCAGAGGCCGGACCCGCGCCGTCAGGTAAGGCTCGGTCTGCTCAAGCTTGAGTATCACGACGCGTTCGATCCCGACGACGATGAGGTCCACCCGGTCTTCTTGTGGGCGCGCCATCTGCTTGATGACCCCTTTGGTCGCGACGGAATAGAGGTCTGGCTGCTGGGGAGCTTCGACCGAAACGTCGCGCTGAGCCACGACGATGATTTCCTTTTCTTCAGTATTGAGGCATGCCTCAACCGCCGCAATGGAGCTGGGTCGGCTCACCGAGAGCGGCAACAGGAGGTAGGGAAAGAGGACGCTGTTCTTGATAGGCAGCACAGGTAATACGCGGGTGTCAGTCGCTTCGCTCACCAATCAGACCTTTCAGTGGGTCACGCGAACCAGCAGGATCCCGTCGTGGAACTCCAGGTTGACCCTGGGATTATCGAACTCGCACGGGAGCTCGATGGTCCGCTCGAAACGGTTGTAGGAAATCTCCATCGAGTAGCAGCTGTAGCCTTCCTCTTGCAGGACCGAATCGCGTCGAGTTCCGCTGACGGTGATGCGGCATCCTTCCGCTCGGACGCGAATATCTTCCGGGCGCACGCCTGCCAGGTCGAATTTCAAGATCCAACCGGTGCGAGTCCGGTATACGTCGGCCATTGGGGACCACTGCGGCTCATCGCACCGGGGAAAATCAGACAGCAGGAAGATGGTGCGCCGCTTTAGTATTCCTGGCACTTTGTTCTCCGTTCGATAGACACCTACGGTTTTCGTTCCGATCCAACTCCGATTGCTCGGAGATCCCGAAAACCGAGTGATTCCGTGAAGCTGGTCGCTGCATGGCTCAGCGAACCATGCGGAGAATCAGCAAAACGATTGCATCCGGGGCGTCATTATACACCCTGGCGCCGTCGAAATCGTTTGGTCTCTTGTCACGTCTTCATGGTTTTGCGGTACAAAAACCGCCCAGACACGAAGACGCCAATCAATGTCGGGGAGTGGAAGCGAGTGTCAAAGTAGATTAGAATGTCCGGCGTTGGCTGGTCGGGGCATAGCGCAGCCTGGTAGCGCGCCTGCCTTGGGCGCAGGAGGTCTCCGGTTCAAATCCGGATGCCCCGACCAACGAAATCAGCAACCTGCCATCACGCTTGCCGGAATCCCGGATGGTGACCTGACCCTGTGTGACGACCGACCGATTCCTGACTTCTGCTGAATCCCGTCCCAGATTCCGCTGCTGTTTCTGAGTGCGATTATTCGCTGGATATCAATTCCTGATCGAAAGTTATCGGCGTCCAGCAGGTCGATAACGGCGCCGGCTTTTCGCGCGCGGGCGCGCGCTGTCTTCGATGGGTTCGGCCTTCACGCCACCAAGCGGGATCTGTTTGCCGCATCGTGAACAGTAATGATTGTTGCGCTGCAAAGCGGCTGTAGGCATCCGTGTGTAATAACCACAGCCAGGACAGGTAACGGAGACTTCACCTCGGGCCATATCTGATCAACATCCCTTCTATAAGAAACCCAAACGGGCCCTCTGCTCTCTAGACGGAGCGTGGGACCTCACGGGAGTATATATGAGGCACGTGGAGTTCACGAGCATGACACGATGGAGACCAGTATTGCAATCGGAAATCGGAAGAACGAGCTGCCTTCCCTTCTTTTCTAGCGCTGGTTGATCCCTTTGGGGTGCGTCCTGACCTTAACGCATTCGAAAGCGGAACCCGTTTCATCGTGGGCCTGGGAAGAAACTGATTTCGAGCTCCCGAGCTGGAAACGTCCCGAATCGCCTCCTCTGGCGAAACCCCTGAAAATAACTCTTGTATTCAGGCGTCAGAGCGGGTAATCTCGCAAGTGGCTTAATCAGGTTTTTGTAACTAATTCGTTTCTAAGACTGGCTGCGAACCTGAGAATGGGAGCGCAGCCCTTTTTGTTTTATGTCTCAATGGCGGATTTTTACCTGAACCCCCCGATAACCAATAACCCTTCCGCTTTTGAGCGGAATATTTTCACAGGACAAAACAGAGCATGAAAGAGCAAGGAACAGTAAAGTGGTTCAACAACGACAAGGGCTACGGATTCATAAGTCGCGCTTCCGGAGACGATGTCTTCGTGCACCATTCTGCCATTCAGGCAACAGGATTCAAGTCGCTTAACGAAGGCGATAAGATCGAGTTCACGGTCGCCAAGGGTCCCAAGGGGCTTCAGGCCCAGGACGTCGTAAAGCTGTAGGTCCATACTGAATTCAGCGGGGATGGAGAGATTCGCGGACACGCGAATCCTCCATCCCTTCAAGACCTCCCGGCAGCAAGCGCTGCTGGTCTGTTTCCGCTTAGGGGATTTCTTTGTGAAGGCGAATCTCCCCATACGAGTACGGTACGTAGGGGTATTCCCGAAAAACGGATACCGGGAATACGATTTTCTTGTTGAGGCTGAAGACAAAACCATCCATCAGATCATACTGGTAATAGACGACGTGGTTTTCCTGGAGAGGCAGCTGATGTTCCAGGAAGCTCCCGACCTTTGCTACCAGAAACTAAGGATGAATCTCATAGATGAGACCGTTGCTCAGATAGGCACTCGCGTGCGAGTGACGGCTCTGGACGTGGCCAGCTATCGAGATTCCCATCCGAGCGCCAAGTCACGGAACAAGCGTTAAGAGTTCTGCCCTTCCCGCTAGCAGCGAAGAGCAGCACCGATCCCTCCGGCTATCCCTTCAACATTTCGTTCGCTATCCTCGACGGCGATGGTGCCGTCCTTTTCTTCTCCGGTATTCAGACTTCTGTCCACACGCCAGGAGCGGCCTCCGCGACGACGCAGTCGCCTCGATTGAGTATTTTTGCCGCGATCATGGCATCGTTTCAGCCGAGATATCTACCAATCTTCAAAGGGCTGCCGCACTGCTAGTTCCCGCGTTCACGCGCGACAAGCCGACGCTTGACAAAACGGCCTAAAGGCGGGATGGTGGCAATATAGCCTTCCCCTATGTAAACATCTTTTAAAGCAGGAGGAGACCATGAAAAGACTGGTTGCAGCCGCGCTATGTTTCTTTTCGGTCGCGCCGCTTTCGGCACAGCTTTCGCGTGACCAGAAGTTCCACGATTTCGAGAACCTGGCTGCCCTTTACGCCAAGCGCTATGCGCCTTATGAGTGGAAGAGGGCGGCCGTCGGATTCGATCTCTATCGACATCGGTCCGTGGCTGAACCGAGTGAGCCGTTCGAAGGACGATCTCGAATTCATGGAGATCTGCGCCGAGTACGTCGCCGGCCTCGACGATATCCACTCCTGGTTCCGCGTGCCCTCGACCTTTGTCGCCAACGCGGGTTTTACGGTCGATATCTATGACGGGAAGGTCGTGATCGATTCCATCAACCGGCTGCTGCTGCCGGCCAACCGGTTTCCGTTTCAGGTCGGCGACGAGTTGGTTTCGGTCGATCGAAAGAGCGTCGAGGATCTGATCCAGGAATTCTCGCGCCTGCGCCGGCGCGGCAACCCGACCCACACGCGCCGCGCCTCCGCAGATCTGATCACGTTTCGGCCACAGCAGGTCATACCCCGCGCGGTAGAACTAGGAGAGACTGCCTCCATGGTGATCCGGCGTCAGAACGGCGATCTGGAAACCTACACGGTGCCCTGGACGAAGACGGGATATCCGCTCATCAACATCGGACCGGTTCCCAAGCCGGGCGCGCCGACGACCAGCGATTTCTCCGCTCCTTCGCCCAGCGAGCAGACGCCGGACTATCTCCGGCCGCTGCTCGAGCTGCAGAATTTCAGGGCCCCGGAAGACGATCACCTGCTCTCCGGATGGACTTACTCGGAGGAAACCGACGAGATCCTGCCCCGGCGCTACGTGCTCGGTTGGGGATCGCGCACGCCTGCCTTTGCGCTGCCGCAGAATTTTGTGCAACGCCTGGGTCGCACGCCCACAGATTTTCATTTCTCGGGCACTTATGAAGCGGACGGATTCAGGATCGGCTACCTGCGCATCCCCAGCTTCTCGCCTTCCTCAGTCAACGTGTTCCGCGAGATCGCCACGGAGGTGGCTTATTTCGAGGAGAACACCGACGGCCTGGTAGTGGACGTGATGCGCAATACCGGCGGAGGTTGCTACATGCTGGACGCGGCTTCCTACCTCATCCCCTATCCCTTCTACTTCTTCGGCGAAGAGATTCGGGTGACACTGGACCGAATCCAGTCCATCTACTTCGCGCTCGAGAGCGCGCGCCGGCTCCAGGCGCCGCAGCAGATCATCGATGCTTACACGGCGATCCTGAACGCACTCGAAACCGCTTACCGGCGAAACCGCGGCCGGACCGGCCCGGTCCCGGCCTGCACCGCCTTCGGCTCGCCTCTGCCCCCCTCGCTGACCAACCAGCCGGCGAAGGACGCCAGCGGCAACGTCCTCGCTTACACCAAACCGCTCATCGTTCTGGTCGACGAGTTTTCGACCTCGGCGGGCGATATCTTTCCGGCCATGCTTCAGGACAACAAGCGAGGCCCGCTGGTGGGAGCGCGAACCAACGGCGCCGGGGGCTCGGTCAGCGGGTGGCCGGCGGGTTTCTATTCCGAGTCTGTTGGCTACCAACACCAACAGCCTGGTGGTTCGCCTGGAACCGATCTACACTCCCGACCTGCCGGCGGCACCCTATATCGAAAACATCGGGGCACGTCCCGACGTCCGCCTCGAAATCATGACCAGGGAGAACCTGTTGACACGGGGCCGGCCGTTCGTGGAAGGGTTTACGCGCATTCTGGTCAATCACATCCGGACCTCGCAGTAAAAGATTCTTAGTGTCTCTTTGTGTCTTCGCGCCTTAGTGGTATTTGTTCCGCAGCCCTGACCGCGAAGACACGAAGACGCTAAGAAATACGAACGACGCTTTGGCGATCATTTTCCCGCCGGCGGTTGGTTAGTTGTTGTACATCCAGGTTAGTGGCGCGTATAGTGGGAATGATCGATCTGGACCCGTTGTCGCCGCAAGTAATACGGTCAGTTCTCAACACGGTCAATCCTGACCTATCCTTGAGGGAGAGTAATACCATGGGCAATAAACTGTATGTCGGTAATCTAGGCTTTGCTGTCAACGAGGGGACCCTCGAGAGTTTCTTTACCGAGAATGGAGTCGAGGTTGAGAAGGTCGACCTGATAAGAGATGTCTCGACTGGAAGATCGCGAGGGTTTGCCTTCGTGCTATTGAAAGCCGGTCAGGATTTCCAGAAGGCCATAGAAGTAACGAACGGGAAAGAGATGAGCGGACGGCAAATCAACGTGAGCGAGGCCCGAGAGCGCTCCTCCGATTCAAGAGGAGGATTTCGTCCAGGCGGCGGTGGAGACAGAGGCCGCACCAGGGGGAGAAACGATCGAGGAGGGGGGGAGGCCAGGGAGGTCGACGACGCTACTGAATCACAACCGAAGTGATCGGTCCCAGCCTAAGAGCGTACTGACTGATGTGAAGACATATGGTTCCCGAACTCAGTCCTGAACGGAAACTTGCAGCCGCAATTGTTCGTCTGGCATGGGAGGACACGTTCAGCAAACCGGAAACCAAGAACGCCTTGCAGACAGTTGCGAACCGCAAGCGCCGGGAAGAAGCAATCCAATGGATCTTGCACGACCGAGGCTTTGTTTACTGGTGTGAAATGTCGGCCATGAACGTGCAAGCTGTTCGCGCCCGTTTTGTTGAAGAACTGACGCGGCGAGAGCTAAACTTTAACCTTTCGTCGGCTCGCTAAGTCCTCTTGGTGCGCACCAAGTTCACAGTTCGATCAAGTTTTCCCGCCCGAGGCGGCGACTGGTCGTTGCCTGGAGTTGCGGGTATGAACCTACGGATGCGCTCCACGCGCGGGTCTGATGACCCGCGGCACAGACTCGATTCTTTTCACAGCTTCTCGCGGCCGTCGTAAGGCCGGGATTAAATTACCGTTATGATGAGCACCGAAGGTGCGCACATATTATAAAAAATCAGACCGGCGCCGACTTGCGTGCACAACAGTCGCATCCCACCCCGTGCGGGAGCGTGACCGTGGAGTTCGATCTGGTTTTTGCGGGTTTGCTCAGGTCATCCCTTTGAATGGAAGACCAGACCAGTTGGCGTCAAAGGGGTTCGATAACCTGTCTCCCGCGGCCATTTGGACGCCGGAACCGCTACGCCCCGTTTTTTCGACTTCAGCCCTTGCCGTCACTCGTGGAGTGCGGCCGCGAGCGTTTGGTTTGCCCTCGCGCATGTCCCTGGATCTGACTGGCGTCAGAAACACTCGGCGGTAGATGCCGAATCGCTGTCGTGTCGCCAACGTGTCGTGCTGGCGTCGTCCGCCAGTCGTGGCCTTTCTTTAACCTTTCGGTCAAATTGTTTGAACGGGGGTGCTGAATGCAGAGAACTCCACATCCGGACGGAAACAGAATCAGAACTTTGCGGCTCGAGCGTGGCTGGCCACAGGAGCAATTAGCCAGTATCGCAGACTTGAGTCCGAGAACGATCCAGCGAGTCGAAGCGGGCGGAAACGCTTCTTACGAGACTCTGCGGTCTATTGCCTGTGCGTTCGAAGTCGAAGCCAAGGAATTACTACTGGAACAACCGGAAGCTGTGACGCCGCAGTTTCCGGAGTCCCCGGGGCATGGAGCAGAAACCGCTGAACCAAAGCCCAGGATTGCCAATGGTGATCGGATGTTCAAAATCATGAACCGCGGCCTTTGGGCTGGCCTGCTCACGACCGCTATAGCTTGCCTGGCCTACGTTCAGTTTCTCAGCCGCTCTCCGGGCTCCGGGAGCGCCCCTGTGGCTTCCAATCCCTCCCCGGCGCCTTCAAGCGCATTGCCAGCCGGCGACGTTGCGTCGACTCTGGAACGCCAGGTTAAGTTCCGCCCTGAGTCCATTGCAGTTGAAAAACGGCCTCCGCGCCGCCACAAGGCGATCCGGGCAGTGGAATCCAGCCCCGCGCCTCCGGTACATGACACTACCCTGCCCAGCCTCGGACCCTCAGCAAGCGCCTTGGCAGAGGTCGAGAACCGGCCCTCCGTCTCTCAGCCCGCTGAGCAGCAGGTCGAGGAATTGGCAGCTGCGAACCCGATTGTCAGCCCTGCGGACTGCGATGATGTGACGCCCCAGCCCGCTGCGAGCCCTGAGGCACAGAGCAGGAAGGCAATGGATCACCGCTCGTTAAGCGACGCCGCCGTTCGGTTCAGCAAGCGGACGAGCGGATTCTTTTCGCGCCTGGGCGCGGCGATGAAAACGTCATTTTAGAGTCAGCACTTGGTGTGCTACCGATGGTCGCGTCGTTATCGGCAGGCCGTCCAACGGGGTCTCGGCACGTCATTATCTTCAAGGAGCCTTGCTATGAGAGTTCATCTGGTAAATCCGAGCCACCTTTCTTTCGGCATGGCCGTGATTACCCCGCGGTGGCTGTACGTGCTTGCGGGCGCGACGCCTCGATCTTTCGATGACCCTGTAATAACCGACGAAACCCTGGCCCATTTTGATTTTTCCAAATTGCAGCAAGGCGACGTTGTCGGCATCGGGATTCACACGGGAAACGCCCTGCGCGGCTATGAGGTGGGACGGATGGCTCGCAGGCATGGCGCATACGTCATCTTCGGCGGCATTCATGCTACTTTGTTTCCCGATGAGGCGCTTGATCTCGGGGAGGCGCACGCAGTGGTCAAGGGCGACGGCGATGTCATCTGGGCTACAGTTCTCGCCGACTGCGTCAACGGCAGGCCGAATCGGATCTATGAAGGCGGCAAGGTCCAAGGCGCTGACCTTCTCCCGGCGCGCTGGGATCTGCTGCCGCGCGACCGCTATATGTGGGCTTCGGTGCAAACGATCCGAGGGTGCCCAAAACACTGTTCGTTCTGCTCCGTCTGGCGTACCGACGGCCAGGAGCCGCGCCAGCGAAAATCCGACTCCGTGATACGAGAGATTATCGAACTGCGCCGGATGGGTTTTCGCTTCATCGCCTTAGCTGACGATAACTTCTACCCGGTTACGCTCGAAGATTTGGCGGTGGCTGAGCGTCGCAAGGACAGGCAACGGCTCGATGAGCTACATGCCATACGTGACGAGCGCTTTGATCTCATGACACAGCTGTCGAAGCTCCCACAGGACATGGTCTTTTATACCCAGATCACCATGGAGGCGGCGGAGGATGCCGCGTTTCTCGAGGCGATGCAAAGGGCCAATATCAAGGGGGCTCTGGTCGGAGTCGAATCGGTGACTCCCGAGGGACTGAAGGCTATATACAAAAACTTCAACGTCGCGGGAGATGCGCTCGTAACCCGGCTGCAGGCATTCCGCAACTATGGCATCCACGTACTCGGCTCATTCATCTTCGGCCTCCCTACCGACAAGCCCGAGACCTTCGAGGCAACCGCCGCTCTGGCACAGCAGGCCGGCGTTACCTTTGCGCAGTTCGTCATGCTTACACCGTTTCCTGGAACTGTGGATTTCACGCGCTGGGAACAAACGATGGCCAACGATACTACGCGCATCGAAGGGATTCCGCTGACACGGCATTGGCTTATCCCCCAGGCAGTCCGGCCAAAAGTGTACATTCCTCACCCGGTGATGTCAGCCGACGAGATCCGGCAGCGTACACAGGACGTGTGGGATTGCTTCTATAGCCTCCGCCTGATATGGGCGCGGTCCCGCTGTGTGCGATCCTTGCGGGCCCGACTGGCCTTCGTCCTCATCTCGAAACTGTACCGGCAAATGTATGCCAACACCGGCATCGCCACGGATAGCGCGAGGATAGGCCGCTCGGCTCGCTGGGCGCGATTGCTGGCGAAGCCTTGCCGCCGGCTGTTCGCCGCCCCGCCGTTGCCGGAATTGGAGATGCCGGCGCCATAGGCTCGAGCCGGGCGGATGGCTAGCAGCCGCTAACCGCGAAGACCCAAGATGCAAGATGGGGAATTGGGGCGGGTCATGGGACTTTCTTCAAAGGCGATTTCTTACTGATCATCGCTTTGCCCTTTCGTCTTGTGTCTTCTTGTTCTTGCTTCAACGCGTCCCTGACAGGCCATTGCTTCTGGAAGGCTTCGTCCAGATCCTTTTCCTTGGCGGTTAGAAACAGCGCCGCATTGGAACCGAACATACCAGCGATTCTGACAATTTGCTCGTCCGTAAGAAGACCCTCGATTCCTCTTTCAATTGCCGAGAGTTGTGCCGGAGTCATCTCGAGAAGGCCAGCAAGACCCGAGATGCTGTAGCCCGCTTTGCGCCGGCTCTCACGGAGCAGGTTCCCGAACCTGGTCCCCATTCTCTCGCTCCTCAGAAGGTGTGCCAGATCAGGCCCGTCGCGAGGCGGTAGCAAACTACCGCCAGGCCCGTAGGGCCGACAGTGTGAAGCCCGGCCGTAAGAAGGTGTGAAAAAATTCAGCGAGTTTTTTCACAGCTTTCTCAGGGGACGGTTTTCGCGTCTCCTGACGGCTGTGTCAGCGATAGTTGCTGTAGGGTCCGGCGTTGAGCCAGTCCGTCCGGCTGCGCGCGTCAGGATCCCAGACGACCTGCCCTCCACGAACGGTGAGGATGACCCTCAAGTTGCTATCCCCAACCAGCCTGGCATGGCCCGCGTCGACGAAACCGAAACGCCCGCGCTCGATCTCGAAAACCGCAATATCGGCGATACCTCCGGGCTCGAGCGTGCCCAGTTCCGGGCGGCGAATGGCGCGGGCAGCGCGAACGGTCACCCGCTCCACCAGCTGCTCTACCGTCATCCCTAGATTCAGAAGCTTGGAGAGAGTCACAGACATATCGGCCCGCACAAGCAGGGCGCTCTCCTTGTCGATCGCGCTTGAAATCGTATCCGGCAGCAGCTGCTCCTTGATCGCGGGAGCCGCGACACGAAACCAGAATCCGTCGGACCCGTGGCCCACATCGAGAAGGATTCCGCGCTCACGGGCTTGCCGGAAGGGAGCACGCACTTTTTTTTGCGCGTCGAGCTGAGGGGTGCGAAGGCCGTAGATAGCCGTCACAATGTCGCCAGACCGGAGTTTCTCCAGCAGTCCGTCGTAATTGCCGCCGGGGGCGGCGCGAAAATCCGCCATCACAACGCGGCCGCCCCGCCCCGCCGCCTCAATGGCACGCTCGAGCGGCCTCCAGTCCGTGGCATCCTCGAACGGGGTTCGGATGCCGACGATCAAATCAGGGTATTTTTGCGCCATGCCTGCGGCCTGCTCCACGTCGAGGTCTTCGACTGGGTCGCGCGGCCGTCGCTCGAGATACCCCCCGCGGCAATATTCAGAAATGCCAGCACGCGCGTGCGCGCGCGGTCAATGACGGTCCTCTTGAACGATTCGAACGTCTTCCAGCCGGTGGAACCGCTGTCGACCACCGTCGTCACGCCGTTGCGCAGCGAATGATGATCCGGGTTCACGCTCCGCCATGCCCCCCTGGCGTCTACGTGGGCGTTGATGTCGATGAAGCCTGCCGTCACAAAGCAGCCGCTGAGATCGATCGTGTTGCGCGCGGAGCGCGACCGGCAGGTCAGGCGCAATCCGGACAATCTTGTTTCGGACGATCGCGATGTCGAACCGGCCGTCGTGTTTTCCAGTCGGATCGAGTACGCGCCCATTCTTGAGCAGGATATCGTAGATTTCAGGGCTTGCCGGTTCCTGTCCGTGGACGCCGGACGCAAGCAGCAACGAGAACACGAGAATCAGATATCTTCATCTCACGGAATCCGCTGGTAGTCGCCCGCATTCTGCCATTCGGGGAAACTGAGGCCGTCGAGATCGAAAACAATCTTTCCCTCCTTCACTGTCAATACGGATACCAACCTCTGGGTGCCCAGCCGCTTCATAAGCCAGGCATCTTTGAATCCGAATACTCCCCGCTCCAGCTTGAATACGGCGACGTCGGCTGTACGCCCCTCCCCGAGTGTGCCCAGCTCGGGGAAGCGGCGCAGGATTTCGGCGGGACGGACGGTGGAGCGGCGAACCGCCTCTTCGAGCTTCATGCCGAGCAGCATCATCTTCGAGATACAGTTCGGCATGTCGGATTGCGGCCCCATGATGCTGCTGGCGTGCAGATCCGTGCTGATCGTGTCGGGCATGAATCCCTGCTTTGCGGCGGCCTCCGCCACCGGCCAGAGAAAGCTTCCGGCATCCATGTCCGAGATCAAAGAGCACGCCGCGGCGGCGCGCCTCGACCATGTACGGCTGAAGCTTGCCGCTTGCGCGATCCACGATCTCCAGATGCCGGTCGTTGTACGTGTGGGTGTGGATATCGCCCGGGCGCATCTTTTCGAGAACCTTGGTCCGCGTATCCCGCCCCGTCCAGCTCAGAATGTTGTTGTCGATGATGACCGGTTTTCCCGAGAGGCGCCCGGCTTCAACCGCGCGCTCGACCGCTGCCCAGCCGGGCCGGCTGAAGTGAGCGGTCTTGATTCCGACGATCAGGTCGGGGTACTGCCGCATCTTCGCCGCAGTCGCAGCAGGATCCATGTCCTCCACATTGTTTTCGATCTCGGCGCCAAGCATCCCGCGCCCCACGATGTTGATGAAGGCGAGAACACGCGTCGTGGCGCGGTCGATGATCTTCGCCTTGAACTCATCGAAGTTGCGCCAGCCGGCGCCGCCGCAGTCGACCGACGTTGTCGTCCCGGCGGAAAGCATGACGTCGTCCGGGAAAAGGGCGCCCGTGTAGCCGAAGTGGTGCGCGTGCAAGTCGATCAGACCCGGAGTGACGTAAAGATCCCGCACATCGATGGTTGTCCTTGCCTCAGACGACGGAATCTCCTTCGCCATGCGCGCGATCCGTCCACCCGAGACCGCGACATCCATCACCTGGTCGATGTTGTTGGCCGGGTCGAGCACGCGCCCCCCCTTCAAGAGCAGATCGTACCGGGTTTGCGCTGGCAATTGGACCGCCATCAACCACGAAGACGCAACGAAGCAAAGAAATCGCAAAAGGCACCCTCCTTACAACTCACCGCTGCATGTCAGCGAGGATTTTTTCCACCAGCCTGGCGACATACTCGCTTGTGCGCGAGTTCGCCGTCTGTTCGGATCGGCCAAGCTCCTTGATAGCTGGTAGGGCCGACGCCGCCTTCGCATCCAGTTCATCAATCGCATTGAGAGCCCGGATCGATCCATAGAGATCCTTCTTGCTTGAAGTCGCCAGGTCCAGCAACACGCGCAAGGACTTGTTCAAATCTTCCTCGTCGCCGTACTTGGCCAAAGCCTCGCCTGCCATCGTCCGCACGCTCGGCGCTTCATCCAGCAAGGCCTTGTGAAGCTCGCCCCGGGCGGCGGTCACCGCTGACTTGCCGCGCGCCAGTATACCCATCGCCGCCCAGTAGCGAACGGCGCTGTCTCTATCCCCGAGTTTCTGCCGCAGCTGCGCGACTCCCTCGGGGTGAAACGAGGCTGCGAGATCGGCCGCGGATAGAATGCGCTCGAGAGGATACCGTTGTTTGTCATGTCCCATCTCGTAAGGGGTCGAGCCTTCCGACCGCGTGTGGATTTCGTCTTCCGGCAAGAAACCGACGTCGCGGATCCTGAGCGCCAGTTCCTGCTGAGCGCGCCGCAGGCGGTTCAGGATTTCGTGGTGCTGCGGCGAACCGGCGAGGTTATTGACTTCGTCCGGGTCATGCTCGAGGTCATAGAGTTCCTCGGCGGGCTTCACTTGCCAGAAATAGGTTTGCGGCGTCCTCAGTTTACCGTCGTCGAAGAGCCGCTTCCATGCCTGGGTCGTCGGTGTCTCAAACATGTAGGCGACGTGCTGGCCATAGATTCGATGCGGCATGTAGTTGCGTATATAGACGTAGCGCTTGTCGCGAACCGATCGCACCATATCGTAGCGTTCGTCCATGCGGCCGCGGAAACCGTAGATATTGGATTGTGGGGCAGCTTCGTATTGTCCCATGAAGCTATAACCTTGCAGGTAATCCGGCGGCTTGATACCCACGAGACTCAGCAGCGTGGGCGCGAAATCGACGAAACTGACCAGCCGATCCGTCGTCCCCCCAGGCGCATAACCCTTGGACGCAAGGTGCCGAAACTTGTCGGGGAAATGCACGATGAGGGGAACGTTCAGACCAGAATTGTAAGGCCAGCGCTTGCTGCGCGGCATTCCGGAGCCGTGATCGGAGTAGAAGAAGACGATCGTGTCCCCGGCCAGCCCGGCCTCCTCGAGCTCCTTGAGCCGCGCGCCGAACTGCGCGTCCATTTCGGTGATGTTGTCATAGTACTGGGCCCAGTCATGGCGGACTTCGGGCGTGTCGGGATGATAGGCCGGCAGCCGAACCTTGGCCGGATCGTGCACAAGTTGGTGAGGGCGGCGACGAATCTGACTCTCGTGGGTGATGGTGAAATTGAAGACCGCGAAGAACGGCTGGCCCGCTTTCCGATTCTTCCAGTGTGCCTTGGGTGAAGAATCGTCCCAGACCTGACCCGGCTTTTCAAGATTGTAATCTTCCTTGCTGTTGTTGGTGCAGTAGTACCCCGCTTCGCGCAGGAACTGCGGATACATCTTCATGCGCGCCGGCAACCTTGTCATGCTTCGCATGTGTTCTGAGCCGGTCGAGGTCGGGTACAAACCGGAAATGAGCGTGGTCCGCGCCGGCGCGCAGACAGGCGCGTTCGACCAGGCATTCAGATATCGGAGTCCGCGCGCCGCAAAGCGGTCGAGGTTCGGTGTCGTGGAATACCGGTCGCCATACGCGCCCAGGTGCGGTCCCATGTCTTCGCAGGTGAGCCAGAGGACATTGGGTGGTTGCGACTTGGAATCCACTGCCGCCTCGGCTCGGACGAGCAAAAAACCGATCACCACAAAAGAGCCAACAACCAGTTGATGGAAAGACATATCTGGTTTGAACACTTTGCGTTTCTTGGTGGCTTCGCGTCCTTGTGGTTGATGAAACGCTAAGAACTCGCGCCTAGCTCTCGATAGAAAGCGATGAGATCGGTCGCGACCGGCTTGACATCGAGCTGGCGCAACATCGCGGCGACCTGGCCGCGGTGATAGGTGCTGTGGTTGACCAGGTGCTGGAGCATTTGCCACAGTGGCTGCGAATACGACTTCCCTTCCGTGGTGCGATACGGCCGGTCTTGCTCGAGCTCTTCCTTGGAGAGCCCCGCGACGAACTGCAGCAGGTCGCGCTCGATTTCACCCCACCGGGCGCGCAGGGTGCTGAGGTTATCATACTGGTCGCTCGGCGGCAGGCCCGAGGGCGAACGGCCATTCCAGCGCTCCAGCCAGATCCACGCCGCTCCCATGATATGGGCGAGCGTATCGCGCACGGAGCGATGGCTGCAACCCAGATCGCGCGTAAACTGTTCGTTCGCGAGCGCGCTGCAGGCATCGAGCGTCCGGCGGTTGGCCCAGGCGTTGTAGTCGTACAGCACTCGGACTTGTTGCGGGGTTATCGCGATCTCACTCATGATGGCTGTTCCTTTCAGAGTCCTGGCCTCAGTAATTCTTCAGGGCACGTCTGCTGTGTCGAGAGCCCATTTTTGCCGCGCGATGCCGACGATGAGAAACTCCAGCTCAGCCGCGCTGTTATTCTCAAAGGAGTGCACGTCGTTCATCAGAACCGGGACGGCGTCCCCTTTGTGGATGGCGGCCGTCTCATCGTTGATGCGCGCAATCCCCTGGCCGTTGATCACGTAGTAGAATTCTTCCACTCCTTCGTGACGATGGCGGCCGACCGAGACGCCAGGAGACAACACCAAATGATCAACGTAAGACCAGTTGCTGAAAAACACTTCCGGAGGGAGTGCTCGCCGATACTGGGCGGATCCATTGCCCCCGTGCATCTTCTCCCTGGGGCGCAACAGTTTCTTGTCAAGCCGCAGAGTAATGAAAACCGGCTTGGGATCGAGCGCGACGCCCACGCGATCGTCACCAATATCGGTAGCGTCGTATTTTCCCTTGATGCTCCCGACCGCGATATTCATCCATTCGGTAGGCTTGTCGGTCGGGTTGTAGATTGCGTGGGACCGACCCATGCGGCACGGCGCGCCCGCCGGACCTTGAAGCAGGGACGTGCGCCCGTCGATCGTGAATTGCGCTTCGTTGTCGAAGATGACGAACATCTCCTCCATGTGATTATGGTAGTGATGACCGATGCCACCCTTCGGCGGAATGACGCCGCGGTGGAGAAAAATCAGGTTGGTGTTGAATGAAGTCGCGTCGAACAAACCCATATAGTGCAGCTCGCCCGCGCCGGCATGCACCGACTTTGCCACGCGATACTTAGAGGGATCGGTCCTTCCAATCCGCTTCTCGAGCGGTTCGCGTGCTACTGCAGGTATTGACACTAACATGGCTGCAAATAATAGCTTTTTGCCTATATCGACACTCACTCCAGAAGCTCATGATTCTGTTCCTTCCTCGAGTCTTAGCGTCTTCGCGGTTAGCGTCGGCAGTGAAGCTGCGACAAGGGATCAAGCAAGGCATCGCAATCATTCCTTTCAAAGACACCGAAGAACTTCGTTCGAATAAGCAAAGCTACTGCAAACATGACCTCGAGCGCAAGATTGCGATTGCTATTGATCGCCTCTTCTGCGTAATCTTGAACCGGCATGCCGTGTCAAGGTCGGCCTGCCTGCCGGGACAAAAGGCGAAACGAACCATGTTCCAGCGCGTACCTTTTCTTCATACCATGGTCGTGACGGCCAAGGCTTCGCATTTCTTGGGACCTGGTTGAGTCTCCACCCCAGACTGGAGGACAAGGACTCGCGAAGCAAGTTCGCCAAACGCAAAAAGTAAAGCAGGCGTTCTGCAATTTCGATTTCAAGCGAGGCTGCGGGACGGACATGCTTGAGCAAGGAGACATGTGATGCCATACCGAAACTTTCTACTCTATCTTACGGTCTGTTTTTTGGGAGCCGGCTACGCGTTTGCCCAAGCCACACCTGCTCAGACGCGCACGCCGGATGTGGTCTATGTTCCTACACCTCCCGAGGTTGTTGCCGAAATGCTCAAGGTCGCGAAGGTGACGAAAGATGATGTCATCTACGATCTCGGGTCGGGCGACGGGCGAATCGTTATCGCCGCCGCCAAGGAGCTCGGCGCGCGCGGCGTAGGCATTGATATTGATCCGCAGCGAATCAAGGAGGCGGAAGCGAATGCCAAGCAGGCGGGGGTAGGCGACAAAGTGAAATTCCTTCAGAAAGACCTCTTCGAAACCGACATCAGCGAAGCCACCGTCGTGACCCTCTATCTGCTGCCCAACCTCAATCTGCGGCTCCGGCCCAAACTGTTCAAGGAACTGAAGCCAGGCACCCGAATCGTGTCGCACAGTTTCGACATGGGTGACTGGAAGCCGGACCAGACGATAGATGTCGAAGGCCGATCCGTCTACTTCTGGGTTATTCCCAAGAACCCGATACCTGGAAAATAGGGGACCGGAGGACGTCCACGACGTCAACCGACTGTTGACAAGCCAGGACGGTTTCGTCGAACTTCATCAATATTCGGTTGCGTAGTGGGCGTCCCGGTTTTCTCTGTTTTCTAGGCAAAACCATACCCTGGATCCACTCCCTGAAACATCACGAGAATGTTGTGAATGTCATATGGATGAGTATCGGTGTCGGTAATCTTGTGTTTGAGAACGTCGGCAGCGTGTTTGATCCCGGCGTGGTCGTCGATGTCGATGTCTGCCATCATCCGGCCTCCTGAGTCTCTGGCGAAGGTAAGCTGCAATGTTCCGGCCCGGCCCTTGGTGCTCTTGAAGCTGTTAGGATCCTCGATCATTGTCCATCCCTCACCAAATTCGTGAAGACTTCCCGAAACCCGTCGAAATCGATCCTGATTGCGGTTGATGATTTCATGTAAATCACGCTCGACCAGCGCGTAGATTCTTGCGGGCAAAAATCTGGTCACTCTCTCAAGAAAAGCAAATCCCACTTTTTCGCCATCCACGATCTCATCTTGCATCTTGGAAAAAATGTTAAGCAATCCGGCCTTCTGCTGGCTGGTAAGCTTATCCCACGCGGTTTCGCTCGAGATTTCCGACTCTCTCAGTACCTTGGTCAGAAGACTCCATTTTGCCTGGTTTTGAAGTTCGTTGAACGTCGGGAACACAGGCGAGACGCGTTTGGGATCTACCAGAAACTTCTCGGTGATTCTCCCCGGTTCGCCGGCAGGCACATCCACGAAAATCGTCTTGAACCGGTATTTTTTGGGCTTTATGAATACCTCGGCCAGACCGAAAGGGAATGCCGGAACATCGGGAAGAGTCACGGGCGCACCCCGAAAACGCACTTTGAATCGTTGACTGAGACTCTGGCTGCGCTGGTTATAAAAGGTCATTTCAACTTGATCGGTAATTGTCTTGCCGCTCACATCTGACAAGTTAACGATCACGGACCCACGGTTGACGTCGTTCATGTTCACTCCTTCGCAATGAATCAGTCTCGCATTTTGAAGTGCGGCAGCTTGCTGCCGCCTGGTTTGGCAAAGCTTAGTGCTTTTAGTGTTTCTTCGTGTCTTCGTGGTTGGAGCTGTCTAACAAATACCACTGAGACTCAAAGACGCGAAGAAACACCAAGAATCTCGCCAAAAAAGCAAGGAATTACGGCCTAGTAATGCAAGGTCGCCAAGGCGCTAACGTTGTCCAAAGCAGTAAAGCGTAGTCTGGGTGCGCAGATAGATTCGGCTGTCGGCAATCGCCGGCGTGGCATAGCATGATTCATCCATGTCGTTTACCACCAGAAGCTCCCATTCGCGGCCCGGTTTCACCACACTGACTTTTCCAGTTTCGCTCACCAGGAAGATCTTGTTGTCGGCAGCCACCGGCGAGGCGTAATAGCCGTCGATTGCGTTCTGCAGTCTTCCCTGCTTCAGCACTTCGCCTGTTTCCGGGGCGAGTGACGTCAGAATGCCGCCGTCTTTGATGGTGTAAAAGCCGCCCTGGTAGAGAAGCGGCGAAGATACTTGTGGAACCGAGCGCTCGTAACGCCACAGGACATGGGTTTCGGTTAAATCGCCGGTGGCTTTACCGGGACGAACCGCCATGGTCACGTTGTGCGCCGAACGTCGCGCTCGATAGAAACTCCAGTCACGCGCGTCGAGAAATCCGTCGCGCTGGAGATCAATGGCGTTCCAGCTGCCGCGGTGCCTCAATGGCTCGGGCACCTCATCGGGCGAAAGCCGGTTGTCGCGGTCCTTGTCGGCTTCCTTGATGACTTCTTCGAATGCGGGGAGATCCTCTCTCTCGCCAGCATCGGCGCCGGGAGCCCACCCGGTAGCAAAGACGGTATCCGATGTTACGACGGCGCTGGCCTTCACCTGCCACGAGAGCCCACGTACCCACCATACCTTCTCACCGGTGGCGGGCGAGTACGAAGTCAGCATGTAAGAGCCCGGGACTATTAATTGCGCCGCGCCGCCGTCAGGCCTGAAGACAGTCGGGGTGGCAAAGCCATGGACGACTTCCCTGCGATCGGTTTTCCAGGCGACGTTCCCGGTATCTTTCGCAACGGCGAGCAGGTACGAATCCTTGTCCTGATCGCAGAGCAGAATGAGCTTGTCCTCAAAGAGTATCGGGGACGTCCCCATTCCATGCAGGTTGGCGAAAGGACCGAGAGGCATGCGCCAGCGCTCGTTTCCGTCTTTCCCGTAGGAGATCAGGCCGAAATCGGCGAAGAAAGCATAGACATTCTCGCCGTCGGTAACTGGAGTGGCGGAGGCCGGGCTGTTGAGTTTGTGCAACTGTTCCGAGCGGGCCGGTGAAATCTGCCGGCGCCACAAGAGTTGCCCCGTCTCCCGGTTCAGGCAGATCGTCAGCAGGTGGCCATCGCCAAAGCCGGTGAGGAAAATTCGATCTTTAGTCAGGACTGGCGAGGAAACACCCGCGGGCACGGGGGTCTTCCAGGCTACGTTCAGCTGAGGACCAAACCTGCTGGGAAGACCGGAGGTTTCCGCGATTCCTGATCCATTAGGTCCACGGAAGCTCGACCAGTCTGCCGGCAAGGCAATAATCAGAATCAGCTGCGACGGCACCAGGATCGCCAGCGCCGCCAGCATCATTGAACGAACCCTCGGCCTCATTGTGAAGGTTGCCTTTCCCGCCATACCGGATTGACGAAGGCGCCGTTACCCGCGATGTCCCAAACAGCAACTCGCGCCCACTTCCAGTTAGCGCCCCCTGCCTCCCAGTCGAAGGAGCCGCTGCTGAATGCGCGGGTCGTGTCCAGAGGGATGATTCTGCGCTCGGTTTGCATTCCGTCACTCCAGACAATTTCCGCAAAGGAAAGCGGGAAGGTCCAGAGTACCTTGGCGCGCGCCTTGATACTTCCGGATGGACCGGGCGCAATGGAAACCTCGGGCAGCAGGACTTCTCCGGTGGAGATAAAGTAATCTCCCCGCGAGAGGGCCTCGAGCACAAGCCCGTATCGATCGAAGCCGGGCAGTTCCGTCATCCGGACATAGTTCACGTTCATATGAGCGTACAGTTCGTGAGTCGAATCAATCTGAAAGACGTCCACTTCGCCCAGCAGACGCTTTCTCAGCCCCCAGTTATTCATATCGTCGAGGAGATTCAAGGCTCGCACCCCCTCTCGCAGTGTGGAGAGGTCCGAGGGCATAGCCTTCCAACCAGCGCCCAGGTATCGTTGGTCACGGAAGTAATCGGTCTCGCGGATCTGGTCGGGAAAACCCATCGAGCCTTTGGTGCGGGGATGGGTCTGATAAAGGATGCCGCCTTCGCTCCGGATCATCTCGATGACTTCTCCGGCGTTGGCGGTTCGATAAACCAGGCCATGCTCGGGGTGTTTCGAACGAAACGGCGCGTCGCCCGTTCTGCTCATGAACCAGTAAACCGGCTTGGGAAACGAGAGCGCCCAGTGGCCTCCAAGATGGACGTTGGCCTCTTCGGCCGGAATCAACAGGAAGCTGGCATCGGATTGCGCGCGGCAGGCCCGGTAGTAGGCTTCGAGCTCCTTCAGCCGCAAGTCGGTCAAATCGCGCGGGTGGCCGTCGCCGTGGAAGTCCATGATCATGGCGGCGTCCACTCCCATATCTTTCAGGACAGGTTTGAACGGCGGCGTCCAGTCGAACCCCTTCGCCATTGCCTGCACCGTGTACGCAACATGCCAGTGCGTCGCCAGCGTCTTGTACCCTTCCAGCGGCGCGAACCGGTCGCGATTCGTGTAGCGGAGCACTTCTTCGAGCACCGCTTGAGGTTCGCGATCCGAGAAGAGATAAAACACGCCCATGCGCTGGACCGTGCCCGGCGGAGCGTTCATCCAAGGATAGAAGCTGGTATTGTCATCCGGGAGCTGCCGGATGCCCAGAGCTATTTCGCCCCGCCATGCGCGTGACCATACGGAGCCCAGATTGCTGGTGAAATCGCGCGCGAAGAAATACTGGTGCGGAGCGGGAAAGAGCGCCAGGCTCCCCTGGTTCAGACGGGTTGCAATGGCGCGGTAACGCACTGTGTGCGGGCGCCGTTCCGGACCCGTAGCCGCGGCGACCTGCAACCGGCCCTGGGTGTCGTAGTATGAAACCTGGGAATCCATGTTGCCGCCGGGACGAGCGTCCGCGCCGGCGGCCATCCTCAGGCCGGTGTCGTAAAAGTAAGCGGTATCGGGCTCCGCGGTCTTAACCACAGCTTCCTGCTGGATCAGCCGGCTTCCCGGATAGAACGTGTAGGCAACTCCGCCGTCGAAGATTCCAATTCGCAGGCCCTCAAAGAAGATCTCTACGCGATCCCCTATCGTGCGCGCGCTTGCATTCCGCAGCTTCAGTTCTCCGGCGAACCGGCGTGTGCCTTCCGGATGGCTGGGCGGAAAATCGAAAAACTGGTCCCAGCCGCCCCGGCGCTTGCCGGTCTCGCACCAATAGAGAGGACGCGCCCGTTCTACGATCGGTTTGCCGTTCACGGAGATCGCGGTGATGAGTGGCTGAGCGGGATCGAGTGAAAAGACGGCTGTCCATGGCCTTGACGATTCGTCCTGCCATTGAACGGTCACTGACTCTCGGGTTCCAGCAACGGATACCGGTCCGGGACGCAGGCCAGAAAGGTCCAGAGCCACCGGCCCCGGCGTCTGGACCGCCTGAAACGAGTTACCAATGGTCCCAGGCGTAGACCACAAAACGATCGCAGCGCACCAACTGAGCATCGCTATGACGAATCGCTTCAGCCGCACAGGAACCTCCTTTCAGTTCGTAGATGGTCGAAATGCGCACACTGTACCACAGTGAAGGCGATTGCGAATCGCCCTTCGTTTCAGGAGTTTCTTAGCGTCATTGAATGCTCGATGGAATCAACCACCGTCCTGCGGGTTCAATCGTCAATCGTCAATCGTAAATCGTCAATCGTTCGACCAAGGCGCGCTGGCTTCAGGTGAAGAAATTTTTGAACCTTTCTGCGTCGGCCGGCGTTATCAGAAGACATGAAACTCAAAGAAGAAGACTAACCAGCATGGAATACCACCCCGGAATCCTGATCGATCAGATCCCGGTAGAGGGAATACCGGGACTCTTGTTTCTGGCTGCCACGCTGTTCATGTTCCTGGCGGCTGTTCCTGCAACCCGCGATTTTCTCATGATTACGGGGGGCGCGGGCATTATCTGGGCCGGTGTTCTGTACTACTGGCACAACCAGACCCGCTGGTAGGGCGCCTGCCTTGTAGTCAACCCGTTGACTGATTTGCTATACTCTTTCTTCGTTTTGGGGTTGCCTGAAACCCCGCCGCAGTTTTTGGTGATTCTGCGCCCATAGCTCAGTTGGACAGAGCATCTGCCTTCTAAGCAGAGGGTCGCTGGTTCGAATCCAGCTGGGCGTACCATTTCGCTGGCGGCCGGAGAATGCACAAAGTGCGACCGCAAGGATTCTGGTGAGCGTAGCTCAGTCGGTAGAGCTCTGGATTGTGGCTCCAGCGGTCGGGGGTTCGAATCCCCTCGCTCACCCCAAGAGAAACGCACCCGTAGCTCAGTTGGATAGAGCGTCGGACTTCGAATCCGCAGGCCGGGCGTTCGAGTCGCCCCGGGTGCGCCATTAACTAACGTAAAATCAGTTAGCTAGACAATCGGGCATTTTCGGCCACTTGGCTGAAAATGCCCGATTGTGCTTGTTCTGGTATACGCGTCTGGTGCAGCGCACGCGCACCTCAGCAATAATCGAAACGTAGAACCTGAAGACCATTGATTGACCGGGTCGTCTTTGTTGATGCTCAAGATTCGATCAACCATCCGCTTGAGTTCCGCGACCGTTGCCCGGGCCACGTTAGCGGCCAGCGCCTCTAGACCGTCGAAATCGGCCGGCATGGCCAGGTCCGCCGCTGGTTTGTCCGCGATTTCGGAAGAGGTTGGCAAGGGCGAGCGCCGACGTCCCGGCCTGTTCGCATTCTTCACGCAGCGGTTCATCCGGATGTGTCCGGGGGTAATCCCTTTCGTTCGGCCATAGATTTCGTGCACTATTATGGCCGTCTGGCCCATTATTCCGGCAGCTCATCCCCTTTGCGAGGTGGCTTACCGCGCCGCCGCTTCATGATCTTATCGAAAGCCCTGAAATCAGCCGCTGCCTTGCGGTCCTCAAAAAAACGCGCCGTTTCCAGTGCAGAAACTTTTTCTGCAACGGCTGTGGCCACGAACTGATTTACGCTGGTTCCGTTCTCCTTACTCAGCCGCTGAACCGCCGCTTTTAACGATCGCGGCAGTCGCAGGGGATATGTCTTCGTGTCTTTCATCGTCTAATCCTTGCTATGGCTTCACGTGGAACCAAGAGCTCCACTCCGAATTCGGAAGGTACACTCCCAAAATCCCGTGCGTTGAATGTAATCAGAGCATCCGCCCGACCATTGACAGCCGCTTCAAGAACCATTTCGTCGCCTGGATCGTGGAGCTGTGGCCGCCAGAGAAAATGGGTTTCCACGGGCTCCGCAATAGCCATCACAGCGTTTAGAAAAACATCCACTTGCCGTTCGGACAGCCCTGCCGCTAGGCGATGCTCTGCTCTTGAACATACCGCCTCGTATTCCAGAGCCAGGGCGACCGTAAGTAACAACGTCGTCCGGCCCTGACGCGCAGCCGTTAGAATCGCAGCGGAGGCTCCGCCTGGACTCCGCATTGCCGCCACCACAACATCTGTATCAAGCACGAGTCTCACATCACCTATGATATCATGAGCAATTAGCGAATCGTCAAACGATGGACTCCCAAATCACCGATTCATTGGTCATGACGGACGCTTCCCGGCCTATCGAAAGCCAGCTTGCGGAGACCTAAGCGATTCTTCTGCGGAATGAGCATACCCGGGGCACGAACAGCGCCGGAAGCTGTCCGAGACAGGATTGGGTTGAAGGGCGTTTCGCGATACGTCGAGCGGTACTTTTCAGCGACCCGCGCTGGCCCAGGGTAAACGCCCGAGCCGCTCCTCACGCAGGTAGAGAAATAGCGGCAACCCCAGAGACACTCCGACCGTCAGGCTGGCAACAATCGGAGCCCAAAGGTGCTTCACGCCGGAGCGCCGACCCTCAATGACCACAAACGTCCAGAGCACCATCGCCGACACGATGACGTCCAAGCCAAAAAAGCCGCCGATCCGATTGGAAAAAAGTTGCTCGAAGAACAGGCCGAGATCAAGTCCATGTTCCCTGAGGAATGGGATGAATTGCGAATACGGAAGAACGGTGCCCGCAACGCAAAACAACAGGTACAGTCGCTTCGGTTTCATCTACTATCCTTTTTCTTCAAGATGCCGTCTGAGGTGCTGCATCAACCGCGCCGCTAGCCGACTGCCGCTACTCCGCCCGCTGCCTGCCGGCGGACATACCAGAGGCCGTATGAAATCAGCCGCATTTGCCTTCGCGTCTTGGTGGTACCCTGGTTTAGCCCTCGCGCTATGGCTTGACGAGACGAAGTAGAATCGGCCTGTTCCGCTACTCCCTTAACCCGAATGTGAAGAGAGAGTGGCCGGAGGCAATCGAAATATACTGCCGGTCGGCGACCGTGTAGGTAATTGGAGACGCAGCAACCTGCCCGCCGAGCTGCCGTTTCCACAGCAGCTTTCCGCTCTTTGCGTCCAAGGCAAAGAAGTAGCCCTCGCGGTTGCCGGAGAACAGCACGTCGCTGGCGGTCGTCAGGATGCCGCCGTCGCTCACGTCCGTCATCCTATATTCCCAGACCTTTTCGCCGGTAAAAGGATCAAGCGCGCGGACGGCGCCATAGCCCGCGTCGGGACCGAAGCGCACAATGGGGTCGCGGCGCGTGGGAGGAATCGCGGATCTCGTGGTTCCTCCGCCGAAAGAAGCGCCCGGCTCGTACTTCTGGTCCCAGCTGTAGTAGGTGCTGTGATAGTCATCCCAGACCGTCAGGTAGAAGAGCCTCGTTCTCGGGCTGAAGGAGGGCGCGTACCAGTTCGTTCCCCCTTGCACTCCCGGGTAGGCGACCGTTCCGGTGGCGCTCGGACCCTGGCCGGGGATCTTGATCGGCCGGCCTTTTGGATCGAGCCCGCGAGCCCACGTCTGCTTCACGAAAGGCTTGCCCAGAAGAAACTCGCCCGTCGCACGATCGAGAACGTAGAAAAACCCGTTGCGGTTTCCCCAGAGCATCAGCTTGCGTGCCGCTCCTTTCCAGGGCAAATCGACCAGCACCGGAATCTGGGCCGCGTCCCAGTCCCATTCGTCGTGCGGGGTGAACTGGAAGTGCCACCGGAGCTTTCCCGAGTCGGCGTCGAGGGCCAGGACGCAGTCCGTGTACAGGTTGTCGCCGGGACGAACCGCGGGGTTCCAGTCGGGGCCGGGGTTGCCTATCCCCCAGTAAGTAAGGTTCAGCTCCGGATCAAAGGAACCGGTAACCCAGATCGAGCCGCCGCCGGTCTTCCACGCGTCGTTCTCCCAGGTCTCGTGGCCGGGCTCGCCGGGATGGGGGATGGTATTGAACTTCCACACCTGGCGTCCGGTGCGCGCTTCATAAGCAGCAACAAATCCACGGATGCCGCGTTCGCCGCCGGCGGTGCCGATGATGATCTTGTCCTTGACCGCGAGAGGGGCCAGTGCCAAGGCGTAACCATGCTTGTACTCGGCGACCGTCGTCTCCCACTTTTTCACCCCGGTGCTTGCATCAACGGCGACGAGCCGGGCATCGAGCGTGCCCATGAAGAGAGTGTTGTCGAGAATCGCGAGCCCGCGGTTGACTCTGCCACAGCACTGGTTCGTCACGCCCGGAATCCGCGTGTCATGGCTCCAGAAGATCCGCCCCGTCCGCGGGTCCAAGGCCACGATCGTGCCCGGCGGTTCCGTCAGGTACATGACATCGTCGACGACGAGCGGCGTCGTTTCGAGTTTCTCCAACGATTGGGCTTGCCAGACCCACTTGAGCTCGAGATCCTTTATATTGGCCGCGGTAATCTGATCCAGAGCGCTGTAGTGAATGCTTCGGTAGCTGCCGTTGTAGGTCAACCAGTTCTGCGGCTCGCTATCAGCCTTGATCAGCCGCTCGTAGCGGACCTGACTGAAGAGAGCGGCCACAAGCATCGCGGACAGCGCGAGGGCCGAAAGGGCAGGTCTCATCGGGCGTCCCCCTTCCTCGCGGCGGCATCCAGGCCGGCGAGATAAGCCACCAGATCCTCAAGCTCCCCTTCGCCCAGCTTTCCCCGGAGCGACGGCATCGCGGATGTACGTACGACCTCATGCTCGACAAGCTCCTGCTTCGCCAGCACCCGCAGCCGACGGTTGATATCGCGGATCTGATACCAGTAGGTATCCTCATTGAGCCGGACGCCCGTCACCACCTCCCCGCCTCGAGTGCGCGCCCGCACTCTCCAGTAGTCCGGGGAAACCTCGGCGTCCGGTTCCAGCAGCGACCGCTGCAGCTCGGCCAGCGAGCGACGCGATCCTACGCCGCTCAGATCGGGACCCAGGTGTCCCCCTTCGCCCGCAATGCTGTGACACTCGAGGCAGCCGGCGCTCTTGAACACTTTCTCCCCTCTAGCGGGACTCCCTTTCGCTTTCGCTGCAGCACGGCCCACCCCAAGGGAACGGACGTAGGTCACGAACTGCCAGATCTCCCGGCTTGTGAGATCGATACCCGTCATGCTTGTTCCAGGGATCCCGGACGCGATGATTCGGAACAGTTCAACATCGGTCGAGGCACGCCGGAACGTGCCGGTCGTGAGGTCCGGAGCGTCGGCGCCTCCCGATCCGTCCAGTCCGTGACAAGCGGCGCATCGCGTGCGGAAAGCCTCTCTTCCCGCGCCGCGATCTTCGGCGCCCGTGAACGGGTTCTGCGCGGCGCGCAGGGAAAATCCGACAAGGGAAAATAGAAACAAGAACGCTCTGGCGCGCATGACAAACTCCAGCGGGTATTGCACCGAACCAAGGGGCTGAAATCGCGGTGCTGCTCGGATGCGGGCCGCATCCAAACCCTGATGATACTCCAGGTCGCATTTTTTCGTGCTTGTCAATGAAAGCGTTCAAGCACGCTTCAATCCGAAAGGAGGCATTACCATGATCACCATTGGCGTCGACGGCCACGGTATTCAAGTTGCCGGCGGCCAAAGAATCGGAGTGGGAAACTTTGAGCTCTTTGTTTTCCCTGTCGGCCCGCGGTGGGCACGTTCAAGTTCAAAACATGTACGTAACTTGACATGCGAAGCGGGACCCGAGAACAACCGGAAAATAATCACTCGCACCAATTCGGCTTTCTTTTAAGGAGATTTCGTCATGAAGGAACTTATCCTTCTTTTATTCGCCTTCATTTCTTCTGTTGCCTTTGCCCGGCAACCGATGATCCATACGGTAACGGTGAATCCAGACGGATCGTTTTCGCCCAGGCGCATTCAAATTCACGATGGCGATACAGTTGAATGGAGATTTCACGATCGCACCGATGCCATCATTCCGGTCGATTCGTCGGGACCGCCCGCGAGCCTTTGTTCGGCTTACAAACCGTACGATCCCGCCGACCCGAATGAGTTCACCGGCCCGATGCCCCGCGCCGCCTCCGGCATCTTCACGCTCGGCCCTGATGGGCCAGGTTTGATCATCGAAACTCTGGGCACGCCCAATCCATCCTGTGACTATAACCGCGCGCCCGACAAGGTGGGGAACCAGTATCTGTGCAACACAGGCGAACCCTACGCGACGATGGATTGGACGTGGCAAAACCCACACTTCACCGGCGTCTTTATTCGCCTCCGCTGGGACGAGGTCAATCCGGGTCCAGGCGTTTACGACTGGACGGCGATGGATCGGGAAATCGAAAAGGCCGTGCGCAACGGCAAACTGTACAGCTTGTCATTCAAGGCTGGATCAAGCGGGACGCCTCAATGGATTTTTGACCCGACCATTGCCGGCGCGACCGCGGTCAAGCGGTTAACCTTTCGCGACGCCGGTGATGAAGATCAATCCGGATGCGGCACACTCATGGATCTCGGCAGCCCGGCGGATCCGAACTATCGCCGGCATTACTTTGCTTTGTGGCGGGCTGCCGCGCGCCACATTCGCGAGCGCAACGCCTGGTACCGCGCGCTCGCCTACGTGAAACCCTCGGGGGCGAATTTATTCTCCCACGAAAACAGGCTGCCCAATAACTGCGAATCCAACTGCGCGATCTGTAATCCGCAGGTCTGGGCCGAGCAGGGCCATTACACACCTGAGGCGCTGTACGAATTTTACCGCCAGCAAACGGCGCTGCTGGCCGCAGAATTCCCCGACAAGAACATGAGCTACGCGCTCATCCAAGCAGGCTTCCCGTTGGTGAATGACAACGGTGAATACAAGGAGCCGCTTACTTCGCCTCTCCCACGCGGCACGGAACAGACGGAAGCAAATTTTAGAACAGGGCCGGAACGAGCACGCCCTCCGTTTCGTCGTTCAACATAACGGCCTCGGCCCGAAGCCTCAGGATTCGCCGATCCCCAAGCCGCCGTGTCCAAACGAGGGCGTCCACCCGGCGGTCGGACCCTTTTCCGGCGTCGGCTCCGGATGCCCGAACAAGTGGGTGTTGGAAGCGGGCCAGGCCGGCCAGGTCACCGGCTTCCAGACGAATAATCCATCCGGCGTCAGCAATCCGATTGAATTGGAGTCAACGCTTCAGAATGCCTGGGACAACTCGGACGCTATCTTTGTTGAGATCTACGAGCAAAAACTCTGGGAGGCCGAGACCGCCGGCCCGGTGCTCAACCCGAACGCCTCCGGACGAACCATCCGTGACTGGGCCAATCTGTTTCATCAGCGCCGGCGGACCGACTGGGCGCAGAAGCTCGGCGATCCATTTCCGCTGACTCATCGCCACACGTTCAAGCGCACTATCAGCTCAAACACCGACCACCAGTTCTTCTACTACATCAACCCGTCGAAATGTGGCGTCGGGTCGGCACCGCAGTATGGCGTGGTTGTGATCGTGCCAGAATAGCGCGGTTGCCGTTGAGTGATGGCGGAAGGTTTGGCGAGCGTCCCCGCCATTTTCGGTCTGCAGTAGAATTTTCTCGATCCGGTGATCTGCGACCGGCGGTTGACACCAGACTCGATATGGGTGTCTTCCGCCGGCGCGGGCGGCTTCCGCCGGTCCGGAGAATCAGCTAGAAACCAGAAGTCAGGAGTCAGGACCAGAATGTGCTCGAAGCGCATCGTTCCACGGAATCGTTCCCGCGGCGCGAGATCTATGGCCTGGTGCAACAAATGCGGAAAGCCGCCGTATTCTGGCTTCTGTTACTCCTGGCTTCTGTCCCGCTGCTTTTAGCGGGATATCAAGGGCGCAGCCCTTGCCTGGTTAGAGAATTTGAAGGTCCCTGGCTGAACAGTCGATTTTTTTCAAAAGAATCAGTTGCTCTTGACAAGCCCTTTTGCTTTCCTTCCATATCACCAAACGCAGGTCGGCGCAGTGCCTTCCTCGAAAAAGTCATTAGTATTGTCAGGAGGCTTTATGGCCAGTTCTGTAGTCCATTTTGAAATCCCGGCCCAGAGCCCGGAAAAGCTCTCCGGTTTTTACACCGGCGTTTTTGGTTGGAAAATCGAAAAAGTGCCCGGCATGGATTATTGGATGGTGAATACCAAGCCCAGCCAGGAAGCGCTCGGCATCAACGGCGGGATGGTGAAAAAAATGCACGACCAGCACGTTCCCGTCAATTACGTCAATGTTACCTCTGTGGATGCGTGGAGCAAGAAGGTCACGGAAAGCGGCGGCCAGGTGGTCATGGCCAAGACGGCGGTGCCGCAAATGGGGTATTTCGCCCTCTGCTTAGATCCGGAAGGAAACTGTTTCGGGCTCTGGCAGGAAGACCAAAACGCTGCTTAGGTTTCTGAGTTCGAAGGCCCAACCGAAGTGGCCATTCGAGAGATCTCGCGCCTCCTCAGCTGGCCGGCGTGGCGCAGCATGTCGGCGGGCCTCGTGGTCATGCCTGGAGACCGCGCCTCGATCGGAAGCGCGGTCTCCTGAAGGCGGAACGAAGCCCGGGCGGTAGGCTCCACCGCCCGGCATTGTGTGGCCAGCCATAGGCGCGAACAACCGGAGATTAGCGCTCACGAGCGGGTGGTACGAGGTAAAAAACCAGCCACAATGGAAATGGAGGCAACTTATGAGAATCCGTGGCACGATGCTGCTTCTGCCGACGGTCGCGTTCGTTTTCAGCCTGACTGCGCGTGCGGCTGACGTCACCGGCAAGTGGAAGGCCGAGTTTGACTCACAGATCGGCCCGCAGAAATACACCTTCGATCTCAAGGCCGAAGGCGGGAAGCTGACGGGCAAGGCTTATTTTGAAAGGATGGGACAGAAAGGAGAAGCGGAACTCAAAGAAGGCAAGGTCAGCGGAAACGAGGTTTTCTTTGTAGAAACTGCTAACGTTAATGGAACCGACCTCCGTATCGAGTACAACGGCAAAGTCACTCCAGATGAGATCACCTTCACTCGCAAAGTAGCGGATCTTGCTTCTTACCAGATTGTAGCCAAGCGGGTGAAGGACTGAGCGGCAGATCATCTGATCGCCAGTGCCATTTTCTTGCGAGGCGGCGGAAAGGCCTGGTCGAGTTCCCCTAGATCCTGGTCGGCGAGGGTAAGGACCAGAGCCGCGCGGTTCTCCCGTACGTGCTCCGCATTACTCGCTTTAGGGATGACCACGATGCCCTCTTGTCGAAGCAGCCAGGCCAGAGCCACTTGGGCCGGCGTAGCCCGGTGTCGCGATGCGATCAATTTCAGCTGAGGGTGGTCCAGGATGGCCCCTTGCTCGATCGGTGTGTAGGCCATAACAGGAATGCCATGTTCGCGGCACCAGGGAAGAAGGTCCCACTCGATACCACGACGCCTCAGGTTGTACAGCACTTGATTGGCGGCAATCTCGCCGCCGCCGGGCAAGGCGCTCGCTTTCTTCATGTCAACTTGATCGAAATTGCTGACGCCGTAGTCCCGAATCTTTCCCGTTCGTTTGAGTGACTGAAATCCTTCAAGCGTCTCAGCCAGCGGCACCGACCCTCGCCAGTGCAGGAGGTAGAGGTCGAGGTAATCTGTCTTGAGCCGCCGCAGGCTACGTCCACAGGCCTCGACCACGCCTTGCCGGGAGGCATTGTGCGGATAGACCTTGCTCACGAGAAAAACCTGGGCGCGACGGCCCGCAATCGCTTCGGCTATCACTTCTTCCGCACCACCTTCGCCATACATCTCCGCCGTGTCGATCAGCGACATCCCAAGATCCAGTCCGAGACGAAGCGCCGTGATCTCGGCTTGCCGCTTGGCTCGATCCTCTCCCATTAGCCACGTCCCTTGACCAAGAGCAGGGATCGGCCTTCCCGATGGCAGAAACAATGTTCTCATTCATGAACCTCTGCACGCCGGTGTGAACGTCGTGACGATCCGTGAGGAATATTCATCAATATCGAAGGAGCCCAACGGACAGCGGACCGACGCTTCCAGGCTACGATTTCTCGACCCTTAGTTTGTTGGTTACGCTAAACGCGCCTGATACACCCTTCGCGGAAATCTCCGCCAGATTCCTGTCCGCCTCTGTAGCCACGATACCCACGAGGGTAATGTGACCGTTCTTGACAATGATGTGGATGGGCGGGACGGCCTGGAGGCTGTAACGGTCGAGTCCCGGTTTCGAGAATATCGCTCGGTAAGCTGCCCGCCGGATGTCATCGTCATGCGGAGACACCGGCAGGACCTCGATGTTATTGATCACCTTGCCAACACCCTCGATCCTTTTAACCACATTTTCGGCGTCGCTTTTCAGTGTCGGGCGCGTCACCTGTCCCGAGAGCTCTACCGTGTCGGTATCCTGGACACGGTACTCCAGGTTGTCGAAAACACTGTAGTACGGAAGCATGACGAGTTCGTGTCTCACCTCTTCCGCCAGCCTGGACTGAATTCGACTCAGATCCTGCTGTTTCTTCTGGGCGAACACGGACAAGGCGAGAACAGCGATCATAAAGGTGGTCGATGCCGATCGAAGAAAAATCCTGATGCCACGTGACTGGGAAATCATTAGCTTTCCTTTCTGCCCTGAGGCACCCAATCGATATGACATAGCCAGCTGAACCAGTTCTGGTGAACCGGCTTCCACATAATCAAATCGGTAGCAGGGCTTGCCTTTCTTTTTCAAAACCGGGGCAATTTTCCCTATAGCGGGAACCCTTAGTCGGTCTCATAAAACCGCGGGACGTGTCTCAACCGTTAAAGGCTCTTCGCCCAAAGGGCCGGGCCCAACCGTCGCCCCAAAAGTCGCTCATTTTCCACGAGCGCGGAGCGGTTCTAGCACCGTTCGCAACGTTACCCCATTTCGCTTGGCTCGAACACTTTGTCTTTCAATCGGTAATGCCGCCGATTCACGCAGTGTTCGAAACCCCACACGGCGTATTGCAACCTTAGTGCCAGATCGTTCGCATATAACCAGGAATGACTGACCCTTTATGGCCCTGAATTGCAGAACACTCACACCGGCGCAAGGCCGGCCATTGATAACCGGCCCGTCCAGGACTCGCGCACGAATTACCGTACCTTTGGCGGCTGGCCGCACGACTGCCGATCAAGCCGCGGGGAGCGGATTGCCCGTGCAGTCCGCAAAGCGATCCAGCGATCGCATTCAGGACTAAGGGTTCGCGCAGAAATAGGTTCGCATTCTGCTGCAGGCCCCCAGGGGCGCTATCCGTCGCGTGCTTAGCTAAAAGAAACCGGTTCATGATTGACCACCGACTCGCGCGCCAGAATGTGAAGTTATTTCTGCGCGAGCCCTAAGATCGCAGGTGGAGCAATTCTCGACTATTCCATGAACAGATCATCGGGGTAACACCACAACCAATTCTCCCCGGGCTCAAACGACCTGATAATCGGATGGGACGTCTCGTAATAATGCTTGGTGGCATGCTTGTTCTTCGACGAGTCGCAGCAGCCGACATGCCCACAGGTCAGGCAGAGACGAAGATGAACCCAGTCATCCCCGATCGCGAGACACTCCTCACAGCCCTTCGCGCGCGGTCTAACGTCCCGGATCTGGCTTCGGTGAGCGCATTTCATGGCCGGTAGCCTCCTTGAAGCCCGCGGCAAGAGAATAGAATCCTCGCATCAGCAGCGGACTTGCGGGACCTCTTGCCGAAATAAGCCAGCCAAACGCCAGGACGAGAAATTGCGGCGGACGAAGCCGTCGATCGCTCCGGCAATTTCCGGCGAAAAACCGAATCGCGCCGAAGAGTAGACCAATGGTTCAATCACTCGACTCGGGGTTGAGCGTGAGCTGAATAACGCGAAAGCAAGACGGGCGGCGCTTCGGCGCCAAGTCGACATGCTTGATTTTCAAGTCCTACTTGAACGCTTTGGCGCCCGCCTCAGCCACAGCATGGTCTTGCTCGCCTGAGCCGCCGCTCACTCCTATGGCGCCAACCACCTTCCCGTCCCGTTTGAGTGGAATGCCGCCCGCAAAGATCATGATCCGTCCATCGTTGGACGCATGAATGCCGAAAAACTGTCCGCCGGATTGAGAATGTGTCGCCAGATCCTTCGTGGCAATATCGAAGGCGCGCGAGGTAAAGGCCTTTTTGATGGAAATATCAATACTACCAATCCAGGCCCCGTCCATGCGCGCGTGAGCGATCAGGTTGCCTCCCGCATCGGCGACCGCTATGTTCATGGGTTGGCCAATTTCCGCGGCCTTCTTCTCAGCAGCAGCAATGACTTTTCTTGCATCATCAAGGGTGACCATGAAAGACCTCCTGGTGATCTGATCCGTGACTGTTTCCCCCTCTATTCGCTTTTCCATGAACGCTCACGCCGCGGCAAACTCTGGCCTGCGCCACGTGGAACGGCTCGAATGTCGCGAACTGGCCCAATGCCGTGATCTGTGCATCGTCGAGTATGGGAAACGCAATTGGGTAACTATCGTGACGCGCCATGATAAGCTCTCCCCTTACGCCACTTCAACCTGGATCGCTCGGCATTGCCTCTTCGCATCCCCGGGGTGGAGGCATGCGCAGGTTCCCCGGAGGGTCCTTCAATCGGCGATTTCCTGCCGATTCAGCAAGCTTTGGTTTGGCGAAGCTTGCCGTGCCGGACGTTTCGCGGCATTTATATGATTCTCGTCATTGAGTGAATGGATCCGTCTGACCCGGGATGACCGTCGAGGCGAAGATGGGCGTCCTCGGTTGGCCCAAAGAGCCTGTCGCAAATACGCCACCGCATTTATGTACTCAACGGTGACGCCGGATTGTCACTACGACCGGCGGCTAAGGGGAGCTGTTTTGCATGAGTGATTGCGCATCCTCTTAACTATCCTCAGCCCTTCTGCTCTTGTTTCCGCCGGGCAAACATCTTCGTGCCTTCCACCACGATGATGGGCGCCACCATGCAAGCGGCGACCACCATCCAGTCGGTGAACGTGGGCACCACGGTATCAAGGACGCGCGCCAGCGGCTTCAGATAGAGCGCCAGCAGTTGCAGCCCGATCACTGCCGCCGTTGCGAGCCAGACGAATGGATTGCGGAAAAGGCCCGTGAAGGCTGAGTGACGCCGCGAACGACAGTTAAACATGTGACCGAGTTGCACGCCCACGAGCGCCAGCAACGCGAGCGTACGAGCGTGCGGTCCTGCCCCGTAAACATGCAATGCCCAGTAATAGACCGCAAGCGCAATGCCGCCGAGCAGCGTTCCCTGCCAGGCGATGAGTAAGAGGAATTGGCGCGATAACAACGTCGCTCGCGGGGAGCGCGGCCGGCGGCGCATCACGTCCGGCGCACTCGGCTCCACCGCCAGCGCGAGTGCCGGAAACACGTCCGTGACCAGATTGATCCACAAAATCTGGAGCGGCAACAGCGGCAGCGGCCATCCGGCGACGATCGCGAGAAAGATGGTTATGACCTCGCCGAGGTTGTGGGTAAACATCAGGTGCACGAACTTTACTATGTTCGCGTAGATCGTGCGCCCGCCTTCGACCGCGCGCACAATGGTGGCGAAGTTGTCGTCGGCCAGCACCACATCAGCCGCCTCTTTCGCCGCTTCGGTCCCGCGCTGGCCCATGGCCACACCGATGTCGGCACGTTTGAGCGCCGGCGCGTCGTTGACGCCGTCGCCGGTGACAGCCACGATCTCACCGCCCTGTTGCAACGCGGCGACGATGTTGAGCTTGTCTTCGGGCGAGACCCTGGCGAAGACATCGGTGGTACGGGCCAGTTCAGCGATGCGGTCGGGACTGGCCTGGGCAAGATCGCGGGCATGGAGGGCGTACGGCTCTGCGCCTCCGCTCAGGCGCAATTCCCGCGCGATGGCGCGCGCAGTGCGAATCTGGTCCCCAGTCAACATGACAACGCGGATGCCCGCTTCACGCGCTTGGCGAATTGCGCCGGCGGCTTCGGCGCGCGGCGGATCCATCATGCCCACATAACCCAGAAAGGTGTAACCGCTTAGGATCTCCGCATCAGGGATGGCGGCTGATCCTCGAGCTTCATCCGCGTGATCGAGGCGCTTCTCAGCCAGCGCGAGCACGCGCAATGCGCGGTCCGCCATCTCCTCATTCACCGCCAGAAGACGCTGGCGCGCCTCGCGATCAAGCCGGCGCCCGGCGGCGCTGCTCTCAGCATAGTTGTCACAGAGCTCCAGCACAGCCGCCGGCGCTCCCTTGAGAGCTACCAGGCGCATCCCATCCGGCCCCCGATGTACTGTGATCATCCGCTTCGTTGCTGCATCAAACGGGCGTTGGTCCAGCGGCGAATAGCGGGCGCGCTCGGCCGCCACATCCATGCCCAGCCCATTGGCGGCCACGAGCAATGCGATCTCCGTCGGATCGCCAACCGCGCGCGCAGCATCCGGTGCTTGCGGATCAAGGACCGCTTCGTTGCACAGCACTCCCACACGCAGTGCGCGCGACAGGAGCGGGTTGTCTTCAAGCAACGGGCGCGATCCATCAAGCTCAAGGATCTGACCACCTGCCAGACGATACTCGCGCACCGTCATGCGGTTCTCAGTGAGAGTGCCGGTCTTGTCCGTGCAGATGATGGTGGTGCTGCCGAGCGTTTCCACGGCCGGAAGCCGCCGCACGATTGCGCGCTCGCGCGCCAGGCGCAACACTCCAAGAGCCAGAATGAGCGTCGTCACCGCCGGCAAACCTTCAGGCACCGCGGCGACCGCCAGGCTGACCCCCACTTTCACCATCATCCACAGGTTATCTCCCCGCAGCCAGCCGGCGACAATGACCACGGCCGCAATCGCCAGGACGATATAAACCAGACGGCGGCCAAGCTCTGCCAGCCGGCGTTCCAGCGGTGTGGATTCGTCCGGGACCTCCGCAACCAATCGCCCGATCCTGCCCAGCTCCGTTTGGGCGCCCGTCGCCGTTACCACAGCTACCGCGTGTCCTGCTACGATCGTCGTGCCGAGATACACCATCGAGTGACGCTCCGCCAGCAACGCTTCACTCGCCACCGGAATGACGGCCTTCCCCACGGTGGCGCTCTCGCCGGTCAGAGCCGACTCTTCAACACGGAGGCTTGCGGCCTCAATGATCCGCGCGTCGGCCGGCACGCGGTCACCAGCGTTGAGGACGATGATGTCGCCCGGCACGAGGTCTGCCGCATCAAGGATTATTTCGCGGCCATCGCGCCGCACCCGCGCCTGCGTGCGCGCCTGACGCCGCAGCGCATCAAGAGCGCGCCCTGCCTGCCATTCTGTGGCGAAACCGACGAACGCATTCAACACCAGCACAACCAGAATCGCCGCCGCTTCGACCGCGTCACCCGTGGCCCACGCCACCACCGCGGCGAGACCAAGCAACCCGACAATGAGACTCCTAAACTGATCCAGCAGGATGCGCCACGCCGGGCGCGGGCGGATACTTTGCAGGACGTTCATGCCATGGCGGGCACGCCGCTTCGCTGCCTCTTCATTAGTCAGACCGCGCCGCAAATCAACGCCCAGAGCTCGAAGCGTGTCCGCCGCTTCAACGGCGTGGGGTGAGACCTCGACGCGATGATTCAACCCATCTGCATTCAATTCGGGATTGCTCGTTGCCATTACAGTTGGCATCTACCGCGGCAGCTTGGCCGCAAGGACGTCGACCTGCTCGATAACGGGCGGTTGCGCGAGAAGCTCGGAAGCTTTCGCCATCAATGCGGCCGCAACGCGGCCGGAAAGGTGCGCCTGCCGGCCCGCGTCGTCCGGGAAGGCATCGAAGATGCCGAACGTCGATGGACCGAGGCGAATCGCGAACCACGCGATGGTTGCGGGCTCCGCCTGGACCACCGGCAAGCCCCCTTGCAGGAAGCTTGCAACCTCCGCCTCTTTTCCTGGTTTCGCCTCCAGTCGAACGAGTAACGCTACATTAACCATGACCATCTCCTTTCATGCGGACTGACGTCTGGACCCGAAGCTTCTCGCCGCGCGCCCGCAATCCGGCCGTACCAGGCCCGATGCTTCTCGAACCGCGCTATTCTACTTCCCATCCTGGTTGCTGTCTTCGGTTTCGATGGATCTTCCAGCGCCTGAGGCCAGGATTGCTCGCATATTCAATCGGGAACTATAACAATAGGAGACTGCGCAGAAATCTAGCTTGCGCACTCCAGAGGCGCTCTTGGAGTGCGGTAGCTTGCTTCGCCCGTTCCAATTCGTCGACCGTAACCGGAGAATCGGTACCGCCATCGGGAAGTTGAAGCCAGACACCGTACCCTTTAGCACTCAATCGTTGATTTAGACTCTCGGCTCTCCTGATGGCATGCGTGTTGCGTTAGAGTTGCGTTAGAATAGTAGGCCCCTTATCAGCATACCGAAACTTCAGGTGTGTTATCTTGAGGCGTCAGGCTACAACCATCCCAGGAGGGATCCCGCTCATGGCCAAAGCAACAGGAATCGATCCCGGCACCACTAACTCGGTCCCTCCACAACATCTCATTACTTACTTGCCGACTGGTCATGGCGGTTAAATTTCAAGATTACTATGAGGTCCTCGGTGTTCCTCGCACCGCGAGCGAGGACGAAATCCGTAAGGCCTTCCGCAAGCAGGCGCGCAAATATCATCCCGACGTTAACCCTGGAGACAAATCTGCGGAAGAGAAATTCAAGCAGATCAACGAGGCCAATGAAGTCTTATCCGATCCCGAGAAGCGCAAGCGTTACGACCAGCTGGGACAAAACTGGAAGGCCGGCGCCGACTTCACTCCGCCGCCCGGGTGGGAAGGCATGCGGGTCGAGTACGGAGACCTCGGCGATTTATTCGGCTCTGGCCGTGAGCCGGGCGGGTTCAGCGATTTCTTCGAGTCGTTGTTCGGAGGAAAGCGGAGCGCTCGCGCAGGCGCAGGCTTTCGCATGCGCGGTCAGGATATCGAGGCCGAAATCGCACTCCCGATTGAGGCGGCCCACCGGGGCACGACCCGGTCCCTTGCGCTCCAGGGGACCGAGACCTGCCCGGACTGCGCCGGGACGGGAAGAAAAGACAACAAGATGTGTCCCACCTGCCGCGGCGCCGGCGTTATCAGCCGTCCCAAATCGCTCGAGGTTACGATCCCTGCAGGCGTGCGCGAAGGATCGGTCATCCGGCTGGCAGGACAGGGCGACCCGGGCACGGACGGCGGTCCGCCAGGAGACCTTTTCCTTCACGTGCGCCTTCAGCCGCATCCACTGTTCAGGATCCAGGGCGACGACGTGCAGATCGAACTACCGGTCGCGCCCTGGGAGGCTGCGCTGGGAGGGAGGGCGAATGTCCCGACGCTTGATGGTCCGGTCGAGATGACGATTCCTGCCGGCGCTCAGGGAGGCCAGCGGCTGAGGCTGCGCGGACAAGGCCTGAATCGCCGGGGAGGTGGTCGGGGGAACGAGTACGTGAAGCTCAAGATCGTCATCCCTCCGAAACTGTCGGACAGCGAAAAAGATCTTTTCCAGAAGCTGGCCGCTCAGTCGCGCTTCAATGCGCGCGAGTTGATGAAGGTACCCAAGAAATGAACCCGCGACGATACGAAATGGCTTTACTCAGGGACGCGAGGAGCCATCTCACACTGGAGGGACTCGCCTCGAGCGCTGGCATTCACCCGGGGCTGGTTGAACGGTTGATCGAATCCGGACTGGTAGAGCCGGTCGAATGGGCAGGCGCCCGCCCGCTGTTTGATGTTTCCGTCATCCCCCGGCTGCGCGCCGTCCAATGCCAAAACGATCTGTTGCGCAGCAGGTTGTAAGAGTCGAAACGGAGAGACTTCTATGGATATCAACCGGTTTACCCAAAAGGCTCAGGAGGCGCTCAGCTCATCGCAGACCAAGGCTGTCCGCTACGGTCACCAGCAGGTCGACGTCGAGCACCTGTTTGCGTCTTTGCTCGAACAAGAACGAGGCCTGGCGAGCTCTCTTCTCAACAAGACCGGCATAGATGTCGATGGCTTGAAGCGGCGTCTCGAGCAGGAGCTCAGCCGCATGCCAAAAGTAACGGGGCCCGCAGGAGGACCCGATCAGGTTTACATCACCGCCCGTTTGAACCGCCTGCTGGCGCAGGCCGAAGACGAGGCCAAGAACCTCAAGGACGATTACGTCTCGGTTGAGCACCTGCTGCTGGCCATGATCGAGGACGCGGGCATGACCGGGAAAGCTCTTAAAGAGGCCGGCATAACGCGCGAACGGTTGATGCAGGCGCTGCGTGAGGTTCGTGGCAGCCAGCGCGTAACGTCGCCCGATCCGGAGGCGACCTACGAGGCGCTGGAGCGTTACGGGCGAGACCTGACGAAGCTCGCCTCGCAAGGCAAGCTCGATCCGGTCATTGGACGTGACGACGAGATTCGCCGCGTCATACAGGTCCTCTCGCGGCGCACCAAGAATAACCCGGTTCTCATAGGCGAGCCGGGAGTGGGAAAAACCGCGATCGTCGAGGGACTGGCCCAGCGCATCGTCCGCGGCGACGTGCCGGAGGGATTAAAGAACAAACGGATAATCGCGCTGGACATGGGCGCTCTCATAGCCGGCGCAAAGTATCGGGGAGAATTTGAAGAGCGGCTCAAGGCCGTGCTTAAAGAGGTTCAACAATCCGAGGGCAACATTATTCTTTTCATTGACGAGCTGCACACGGTCGTGGGCGCCGGCAAGGCCGAAGGCGCCATGGACGCCGGCAACCTGCTCAAGCCGATGCTGGCCCGGGGTGAGCTCCACTGCATAGGCGCAACCACGCTCGATGAGTACCGCAAGCACATAGAAAAAGACGCCGCGCTCGAGCGGCGCTTCCAGATCGTGTTAGTGGACCAGCCGACGGTCGAGGATACCATTTCGATCCTGCGCGGTCTGAAGGAGCGCTATGAAGTGCACCACGGCGTCCGCATAAAAGATTCCGCCCTCATAGCGGCCGCGGTACTGTCCAACCGCTACATCACAGACCGTTTTCTCCCTGACAAGGCGATTGACCTGGTCGACGAGGCGGCTGCGAAGCTCCGGACTGAGATTGATTCCATGCCGAGTGAGCTCGATCAGATCCTGAGGCTCGTGATGCAGCTCGAGATCGAGCGTGAGGCGTTGAAGAAGGAGCGGGATCCCGGATCAAAAGAACGGCTGGCCAAGATCGAAAAGGAACTGGCCGACTTGAAGGCAAGATCCGACGCGCTGAAAGCGCAGTGGCAGACGGAAAAGCAGACCGTGCAGCGCCTTCGCTCTCTGCGCGAGCAGATCGAACAGACCAAGGTCGAAATGGAGCAGGCCGAACGTCAGTACGACCTGAATCGTGCTGCTGAGCTGAAGTACGGAAAGCTTGCCGATCTGGAGCGCAAATTGAAGACCGAGGAAGAAATGCTGTCGAAGAAGCAAGGCCAGGCGCGCCTGCTCAAGGAGGAAGTGGATGAAGAGGACATCGCCGAAGTGGTCAGCCGCTGGACCGGGATAAAGGTGACCAAGTTGCTTGAAGGGGAGGTACAAAAGCTGCTTCAGCTGCGCGACGTGCTGCACAGGCGTGTGATCGGCCAGGATGAGGCGGTGGATGCGGTCGCCGAGGCGGTTGTCCGCGCGCGCTCCGGACTCAAGGATCCCAACCGTCCCGTCGGTAGTTTCATCTTCCTGGGGCCGACCGGCGTGGGCAAGACCGAGCTGGCTCGGGCCCTGGCCGAGTTCCTGTTCGACGACGAGCGCGCCATGATCCGGGTCGACATGTCGGAGTACCAGGAGAGGCACACGGTGGCGCGGTTGATCGGCGCGCCCCCTGGTTATGTCGGCTTCGAAGAAGGCGGACAGCTCACGGAGGCGGTGCGCCGGCGGCCCTATTCGGTGATCCTGTTCGACGAGATCGAAAAGGCTCACCACGACGTCTTCAACCTGATGCTTCAGATCCTCGACGACGGGCGCTTGACGGACGGCCAGGGGCGCACCGTCGACTTCAAGAACGCGATCGTAACAATGACCTCGAACGTCGGCAGCCAGCGGATCCTGGCTTACACCGGCGCGTTCGACGGTACTGCGTATGACCGGATGAAAGAGGCAGTTCTGGAGGAAATGCGCGGCTCATTCCGGCCGGAGTTCTTGAACCGCGTGGACGAGATCATCGTCTTCCACGCGCTCTCGGAAGAACATCTGGTGAAGATTGTCGATATTCAACTCGAGCGCCTGCGCGCGCGGCTTTCAGACCGCAATATCCGGATCGATTTGACGCCCAAGGCGCTGCGCCACCTGGTCAGAATCGGCTATGACCCGGCATACGGGGCGCGCCCGCTGAAGAGGGCGATTCAGAAAAACCTCGAAACCCAACTCGGCTTCCTCTTACTCGAAGGCAAGGTGCGCGACGGCCAAAGTGTGCTGGTTGACTACGACCAGGACACCGAGAAACTGGTGTTCAACCCGCAACCGAGCCCGGTTACGGATCAGGCCGAAGCGGCGAATGCGTAGAGCCATTCAACTGGAACAGAAGCGGGCCAGTCAGGCCTCCTGATACCTGGAGAGGTGAGCGGTGCGCACATTTGCCAAGCAGGAAGTTCGAAGATACCAAGCCGGATCACTTGACCCCGGAAGGTCCAGGACCGTAGTGTCCAGACCTGTCACCCATTCACATCCGATTCTCTATTTGCAACACCGCATCGGCAACCGGGCTGTATCTGCCATGCTTCAGTCGCGGCAGCGAGATCGTGGGCAGTCTCCTCGGAGAAGCGTTCAGCTTCAAGAGCCTGTGGGACGAGCGGCAGACCCGTATGAGCAGCCTGCGGATGACGTGCGGCAGTTCGCAGTTGGCGAGGGGATCAAAGATCTGCGTGCCGGGGAGCACACGTCCTCCGGCACCGAGGCCGGCACACCTGGCAACACATCGGAGGACCGTCCGGCTTCGATTCAGAGAGCCTCGTTCGAGTCGCAAGGTCATGGGGTTCGGGCCGGCGGCAGGACAGACAAGATTACCCGCCCGTATCAGGTGCTCTACGAGTATGGAATGACCTGTTACGGCACCTCCGTCATGTACATGATCCAGAGCTACGGGCTCGTCCCTCCAGACATGACGCGCGAGGAATTCGAGTACGCCTTCACCCCGCTGAACCCTAAAGACCCCAAGCGCTCGGGAGATCCGAAGACCGATTCCATTGAGGTAGCGGGGAAGGCGCAGCCCGACGCAAAGCCCGTCGACCTTGTAACGGAGGCGCTCCAGGGGACGCCGCGTCCCTCAAAAAGCGCTACCTCCATCGGCAAGCTTACAGTGACTGAGGCGACTTTGCGGGGAGCGAATTGGGGTGGCTTCACCGTCGCGAACATCATGACGCAAATGCCCAGACTTCTCGCCGCTTTCAAGGCGCAGTCGGCCAAGAAGGGATATGAGTTCATGAAGACCCACTTGCCCGCCTCAGGGACCGCCTATGTCGCTGGTGCCGACGAGAAGTGGATCGAAAGCTCAAAGGAACTCATCGCCGGCACAATTGGCGCCGACTACTTCAAGGACGGAAACACCGTCATGACGGGAGTCGATTACAATTATCCCCCGGGCCCTTCGCTGGGGCATTGGGTTGTGGTCGTCAAAGAACCTGAGAAGGAGAAGGTGGCCGGCATCGACCGGTTCTTGTACCCCGCCGACGACCCGCTTTTCGGCCAGGTATACGTCATGGCGCCATTGCTTGGAAAGGTCAGCGACAAAACCCTGGATGACGCCCATCTTTCTAAAACAGGGTCTTACCTTTCCTACAAGGGCCATCGGGTCCACATGTTCTTCAAGGGCCAGGCTTATCGGCGCAAGGTGAAAACCACGCCTTGAGTCTGAAGCTCACCGGTTCCGCTCAGGCTCGTGTAGACCAAGTCGGCTGGTTC
>CAWHCF010000033.1:0-48644 GCA_963827655.1 uncultured Acidobacteriota bacterium | reverse complement strand
CAAGTCAAGCGTGCCTGCGACCGATAACTCCCTATAAACGCCGTAGTGTTTACTATCCCAGTTCACTTGGACGAGTGTCGAAATAACCGGAAAAGTGGAGTGGAGTTGGAAGGTACGGTGGGATGCTCCGCCACTTCGACGAGTAAGACGTTGAACAACCAACCGTGTGGCGTTAGCCTGATTCCCCATCCGTACCACCGCGCATTCCGAACGACCCGTACATTGTGGATGTCTTCGACGCGGAAGCTTTTACGAATGACTCCGGGGCCGAACGACACTGTCAATTTATCCGCAGTCACCTCAACAGTGAGCGACCAGAATAAAAAGATGCACAACAACAGAGTCACCAGGACCAGACCAGCCACTAGGGGTCGCGCGGGCTCGAAAATTAAGACCGCGCCCGACAGCAAAGCGCCGCCGCCCAAGGCAAACAAACTCAATGGCCCAACCTGTTTGTGCTTGTAAACCTGCATAGCTCTGTCCTCCGTTGAGCTAAACGCTATGGTCATAAGCCGCCGACGCAGCCGGTGAGCTTCATGGCCTTGTTCAAGAATCCTTTATTCGCTGCACGAAGCGGCCCAATCCCGGGAACGGTCCGCAGGATCTTGGCGGAACTTCTCAGATGACCGGAGCGTAGTGGAGCGCATGGACAGGACAAGAGCTGAGCATGCCTGGATACGCTGGTCAATCACCTTGCGCCGCACTCTTTATTTTCGACCTCTTCGTGTCAGCGGTATGATCTCCAGACTCAACAACCGGTTTGTCAGATCCGCAGTGGCGACGTACGCATTACCAGAGGAACTTGAGCGACATCTGAATGTCGCGCGGGTCCCGGGAGGTCGCGCTGATTCGACCGAACTGCGCGGTCCCGATCGTCGAGCCTGGAAACGCGAACTCCGGGTGGTTGAGCAGATTGAAGAACTCCGCCCGGAACTGCAATATCTTGTGCTCGTCGAACGAGAAGCTTTTGAAGATTGAGAAGTCCCAGTTGTTGATGCCGGGTCCGATCACCGTGTTGCGCCCCGCGGTGCCCCACCGGAACGGCGCCGCCGGTGAGAAAGCGGCGGTGTTGAAGAAGCGATCAATCGAGCGGTCCTCTACGTCGTTGGGGTCGCCGATCTGGTCTGGACGCGCCGAGCCGTCGCCCGTGTTGGGCGCATCGCCGGCCTGGGTCACGGTGAAAGGGGATCCGGTGCGCGCGGTGTAGATACCGTTGATCTGCCATCCGCCCAGCAGCAGATCCACCGCGCGCGGCGCCTGTCCCAGGAACCGCTTCCCCCGCCCGAACGGCAGATCATAGAGCCAGCTCAGCGTGAAGCGCTCGCCGATATGCTGCGTGCACAGCCCGCGCTGCTGGCGGAAGTCGCGCCCGTTCTGGATCGACGTCCCCTCGCCTACGAACGTGGAGTCGCTGTTGCTGATGCACTTCGAGAAGGTGTAGCCGCCGACGAACTGCAAACCATTCGTGTACCGCTTTTCCGCCTGGATCTGCAGCGAGTGATAGTTGGCGTCGGCGCGCGACCCGAGCCCATTGACCTGTCCAAGGTTCGGGTAGGGCCGGCGTGGCTGAACCGGTCCCGGCCCCGGCTCGGGCTGGTTGGGAAGCGTCGCCATGGGCAGTCGCAGCCCGCGGTTGGCCACGTAGGCCGCCTGCAGCATCGTGCCGAATCCCAGCGACTGCTGAATGTTGAAATTCCACTGGTGGACCATGCCCTCACGCCAGTTGGTATCGACGGAAAAAATCAGCAGCGGGGAAGGTGGCGCCAGCGCCGTCGGCCGCGTCAGATCGTAGCGCTGCCAGAAGAACTGACTGCTGGGGTCGGTGTCCAGATTGAAGGTAGTCTGGCGGATGAAGGGATCGTTGATGGCCAGGTCGACCCAGGTATTCGCCAGTTCCCGCTGGTAGAAGATCCCGTAGGCGCTGCGAAACACCGTTTTGCCGCCCAGCCATTTCGGCGCGTAGGCCAGGCCGATCCTCGGGGCGAAGTTGTTGTTGTCGTTGAAGGCCAGCGCGCGGGGATATCCCTCCGGGTCGCGCGCCGTGATGAGCCTCGCCGTCGAGCCTTCATAGATGACCGTCGAGATGCTGTCGTCTTCCGAGACAGGCCGTCCAGCCCACTCCCACCGCAGTCCCAGGTTTAACGTCAGGTCCGGAGTCAGCCGCCAGTCGTCCTGAATCCATGGCTCGACCACCGAGTTGCGGAAGTGCGGCGAGAAGATGTCGATACTGGTCAGCGTGTTCCGTGGATAGCCGAGCAGGTAATCCCCGAATGGCTGCCCGGTGAGAAACCCGTTGAACGAGTATTGTCCGCGCGGGTAGATCGCCTCCGGGAAATTGTCCCGGTGCCGCCGCACCGTTGCTCCGAACTTGAGGTTGTGCGCCCCGACGGTGGTATAGAAGCTGTCCTGCAACTGGAACGCCTCGTTGCGCCATGCCCTCGGCCCCGAGACCGCCTGCCCGCCGTGTTCGCCGAACTGCCCGAAGCCCGTCACGCTTATCTGTGGAATCCCCCAGCAGGACGGGTCCTCACACAGCCCCTGCATACCAAGTTCCCGCACCACGTTGGTGACGCCGGCGCGCGCCTGAAACTCGTTCTGGATGAATCGCGAGAAACCCAGCCGAAACTCGTTCAGGCTATGGGCCCCTATCTGATGCGTCCAGGCAATGAGGGCGTTCTGGCCTCGGAACTCCTGCGACGCCCCGTCGGTCGGGAACAGCTTGGGGTATCTGAAATTAGTATCCTCGAAGATGTAGTGGCCGAACAAAGAATCCCTATCCGAGATCTGGTGGTCGATTCTCACATTGTACTGCTCGACGTCGATCTTCTGCGGATCGGTCGAGACCCAGTTGAACACTCCCTCCCGATTGGGCAGCGGGACGTACCGGTCCAGGATTGTCGTGGTGATCCGGTTCAGCCGGTTGGCGGGGATCCGGTTGTTCGGGAACGGCTCGCCGGTCAGCGGATCCCGGACCGCTCCGACGGCGCTGAAATCCCCGCTCCGCATGGCCGCGGTCGGGACCGTTGTCAATTGAGTGATACCCTTGCGGACCCGCGTCCCCTCATAGGCGCCGAAAATGAAAGTGCGGTTCTTGGCGAAGGGCCCGCCGCCTGCGACTCCGAACTGGTTCCGCTTGAACGGCGGCCGGGGTGTTCCGGTCCGGTTATTGAAGAAGTTGTTTGCATCCAGCTTGTCATTGCGCAGGAATTCCCACGCGCTCCCGTGAAAGTCATTGGTGCCCGACTTCATCACCACGTTGATCTGCCCGCCGGCCTCCGTTCCAAACTCGGCCGAGTAGTTCGTCGATTGCACGCGAAATTCCTGGAGCGCGTCGATGATTGGCTCCACCGAGTTGGTCCCGTGCTGAACCTCCTTGGCCATGAAACCATTGATCAGGAACTGGTTCGTGCTCTGACGCTGTCCGTTCACGCTGAACGCGATTCCCCCGGCTCGTTCTACGTAGTGACCGGCCACGGTCCCGCCCGCCCGTTCGGTCGAGCCCGCCATCAGGACCATGAGCTGAGTGAAGTTCCGCCCGTTCAGCGGCAAGTCCGAAATTGCCTTGCTCTCCACCACGCCGCCGATTTGAGAGTCCGACGTCTGCAACTGCGTCGCCGCAGCCGTCACCTGTACGGTCTCGGTCAACGTGCCGACTTCCAGGGTCAGGTCGAGCTGCACCCTTTGAGCCACCTCGACCTTCACATTCGGGACCTCGACCTTCTTGAACCCCTGAAGTTCGGCGGTAACCGTATAGGTGCCAACCGGGAGGTTGGCAAACGAATAAAGGCCCTCGGAGTTGGTAATCGTGGTGCGCGAGATCTTGGTTCCGGCCTGCTCGATTGTTACGGTAACACCCGGCACTGCCGCCGCCTGCGGATCAACCGCGCGGCCATGGATGGAGCCTGCCTCTTGCGCCATCAGGCGCGCCGAGCAAACGAACCAGAAAAAAGAGACTTGTGTCAAACGTATGAACGTTCTCATAGGCTTCCCCCTGAGGTGCATTCTTACGACGGTTAGGCGGCGTGTCAACAAGATTGAAGCCGGTTCAGATCCTCATGTCGCAGGATGAGAGCTACTATGAAATTCGGTGACAGGCACGAAACTCCGCGGTTAAGAAGGCGGTGTTTTGACACGCAATTTGGAGCCTGTCACCGAATTTCATTCATACCGAAGCGCGCGCATCGGATCAACGCGGGATGCGCGCCAGGACGGGAGAAATGCGGCGCCGATGGATGCTGCCAGGACTACCACCACACTTATCACGAACACCGGCGGGTCGGAGGCTTTGACGCCGAAGAGCTGGCTCTGGACGTAGCTACCGCAAAGGAGAGCCGTGCCAACGCCGGCCGCTACCCCCACGAGAATGACAAGCAGCATTTCGCGCAGTACGAGTCTGATTACGTTGCCTTGCTGGGCGCCCAAAGCCATGCGGATCCCGATTTCGCGCGTGCGGCGCGCCACGACAAAGGCGAGAACGCCGTGCAAACCGACCACGGCCAGAAGCGTGGCCGCAAGCGCGAAGCCGATGGAAAGGAATGAAAGCATGCGCTCGTTGGCAAGTCGCATGTTGAGCTGATCATTCAGGGTGCGCAGGTCCGAGATCACAAGATTCGGATCGACGCGGCGTACCTGTTCGCGCAGCTGGGGTAGTACCTGGCGCGGATTGCCGTCGATTCGGGCATAAACGTTAACGCTGTCGACAGTGCGCATGCGGGAATCAATGGCTACGAACGTCTGGCGCGGAATGTTCCCGCGCACGTTTTCATATCTTGCGTTCGCGAAAACCCCGATGATCTCGGTATCGGGAGGCTGGCTAGCCCCCTGACCTATGAAGCGTCCGACCGGATTGCGGCCTCCGAAGTATTCGTCGACCAGGGCCTGGTTGACCAGGCACAGGCGCCGGGAGCTGCCCCAGTCGTTCCAGCTCAAGTCGCGCCCCGCCGTTATCGGAATGCCCAGGGCTTCGAAGTAGCCGGGGGTGACAGCGTTGAAGAAGCTCCACGGGTGATTCCCGTCTTTCGCTGTGACGCCGGGAATGGTGATGGTGCTGTCCCAGCGTCCGCCGGTGAGGAGCCTGGTCCTGTTGGCGCCGACGGCCTTCACCCCTGGGACTGAGGCCAGACCCTCAATCAAAGAACGGAAGACCTGCAGTTTGCGTGCCTCGTCGTAGACCGTTGCCGGGCGGACGCCGAACATGGCCACGTTTTCGGATCTGAAACCAAGGTCGACGTTTTGAAGGTTCTGCAGCGTGCGCGCGAACAGTCCCGCGCTGATGACGAGCATGGACGAGAGCCCGACCTGCAATGCGACGAAGGTCTTCCGCAGCCGTACATGGGCATGACCGCCGGCGACGGCGCTGGCCTCTTCCTTCAGGGTCGCGCCCGCGGGCACGCGCGAGCCCTGCAAAGCCGGAATGAGTCCAAACAGAAGCGCCGCGAGCGACGTGATGCCGGTTGTGAACAACAGCACCCGGAGGTCCGGTGTCGTCGACAGCGAGATATTCGCAGGGTCAAACGGCAGGAAGCGCACCAGGCCCTGAGTCAGCCACGTGCTGAGGAAGAGTCCCGCGACTCCGCCCGCCGCGGCAAGAATGAGGCTTTCGACAAAAAGTTGCCGGACCAGCTGGCCGCGGCTGGCGCCGAGCGCTCCTCGGATCGCGACCTCCCGTTGCCGCGCGGCAGCGCGGGCGAGCAGAAGATTGGCGATATTGGTGCAGGAGATGAGCAGTACCGCACCCACGAGCCACTGCAGAACGATCAATGGACGCTCAAACCGGAACCGGAGGGAGGATTGTCCGCCGGCGGCCGGAATCAGGGTGAAGTTCTGCCGCAGGAAGCGCTCTCGCATTTCGGGAAATTTCTGGAAGTACTCGCTCTTCAGTTCTTCTTCCTGGCGCTGGCGAAACAGCACCTTCATCGCGGCTTGAGCCTGTTCGATCGTGACGCCGGCCTTGAGGCGGCCGAAGAGATAGAACCACGCGTACCGCTCGTTGTCGAGCTCATCCCAGGTAGGGGTGATCGTGGGTTTCATCATGACCGGCACCCACACCTGCGTCGGCAGTCCCACGTCGGTTCCCTCAAAACCCGGAGCGCTGATGCCGATGACCGTGAAGGGCGAGCCATTCAGCCGGATAGTGGAGCCGACGACTTCCGGCTTGCCGGCAAAACGGTTCCGCCAGAAGTCGTACTGGAGCACGGCGACGGGGTGGCCGTTGCGGTGCTTGTCGTCTTCGGGCGTAAGCAGCCGGCCGGCGTGGACCCCGACCCCGAGGACGTCGAAATAGTTTCCGGCAACCAGTCCGACGCCGATCATTTCGCTGCGGTCTTCGCCGACCAGGCTGCAGGGTTGGACGAGCTGGCCGGTGAGGCCGGAAAGAACCGTGTTTCGGTCTCGGAGCGCCAGATAGATGGGATACGAGAAAGTGTGCACGCCATCACCGCTTTGTGAACCGACCCGTCCTCCCTCAACGCGGAGCTGGACCAGCTCGCGCGGTTTATCGACCGGCAGCAGCCGCAGCAGGATCTGATCGACCAGGGTGAAGAATGCGGTATTGGCGCCGATCCCGAGCGCGAGCGACAGGATGGCCGTCAGCGCGAACCCCGGATTCATCCGGAGTTGACGCAACCCGTACTTCAGGCTGTTCATTTCTTAGATCATCCCTTTGTGTTTTTGCGTCTTTGTGGTTAGCGCTGCGAAACAACTACCACCAGGACCCAAAGACACGAAGAATACCAAGATCGTCGTCTCCTTAGACTCACCATGATGGCATTAGGTTACCGGCAATATTGCGGGAAAGAGTAAAAAACCTAATCGAGCAATGCCGGCATTGCGCGTCGTATGGCTCTTATCGAGAGGGAAGAGGGCAGGTCAAGCTGTCTCCGGCCTCTGGCTGCGCAGCCACTCGCGAAATGACTTCAAGACCGCTCGTTGAGACTCCGTTTTGCCTCGCTCCAGAAATCGAGACAACACTTCGCCGGTCAAAGCCGCGAGAGCGCGGCTGGCTGGGGCTTCGACATAGCCCTGCTCCGTCAGGTGATAAACGTGCAGGCGCCGCCCATCGTATCGCCACAGCTCGGGCACACCCAGACTCGCGTAAATGGCGAACTTGCGCATGGACTTCTGAACCACATCGATTTCCACGACGACGTCCGGGGGCGGGTCGGTCCTCAGGTCGATCCGGTCTTTTCCCGTCACGCTGGCTGCATGCGGGACGTAAAAGCAAGTATCAGGCTCGACCCCCTTTGCGAGTTGTTCCAGCTTGAAGGTGGTGGAGCCGAAACTCTCGAGCTCGCAGCCCAACTCGTCCGCGGCAGTGTCGGCGAGGCGCAAGATCAACTCTTTGTATTTTTCGTGCTTCGACGAAGGAGTCACAATCTCCAGCCTCCCCTGGTCATAGCTCACCCGGACTGCATAGCTTTCGCCGAGGTCGGCCAGAAGCTGCTCATACTCCGACCAGGGAACGTCGCCCAGGATGAGTGTGCCGCCGGCTGGTAAATGTGCAATCGCGTTAAGATAGTTGGCGGTTTGGGTCGTCATTGAACTTCCTTCGGGCTTCAGAGAATCTGGGGCATGATACCATCGTTGCGGCCATCGTCCAAAGAAGGCATGCCGGGAGCTACGCGAGGAGCGGCTCGACGGCGGCGCGGGCCTTGAGAGCAACCTGATAGGGGTCCATGGCCTGAATGGCAGGATCAAATAACTCTACGGACGCAGGTCCGGAGTATTGCTTCCGCTTCAGAACGGCCAGGATGCGCGCCAACGGCGCGATGCCCTGTCCGGGGAAGACGCGGTGCCGCTGCTCGAGCAGCTCTCGGGGCGGCTCGGCCGGCACGTCTTCGAAGTGCAGATGGTGCAGCTCCCCGTCGCGAATGAGCTCCAGGTCCTCGAATTTGCTGACGCCGCCCCAGAAGTGATAGGTATCCATCATGAGCCGCACGTTGGGATGGCTCGCCTCTCGCACCAATTTCAAGGCGGTGGACAGCGAGCCGGCAAACGTCGCCATGCGCGTGAACTCCAGCATGAGGGTCACGTTGTAGGGGCGCGCGACCTCGCCTGCTTCGCGCAGATTGTCCGCGCCCCGCTTGTAGTCGTCTTCGGTGAAGCGCTCGCGAGCCGCCGAGGGCGCCACCAGGCGGTCGCCTCCGATGGCCTGTGCCAGCTCGCACTTCCACTTCAGTTCTTCGAGGTTCTTCGCTCGTGCCGGGTTGGGCTCGGCGAGTCCCACCTGATTGCTGCAGGAAACGGGCCGCAGCGCCAGATCCTGCAGCAAGCGGCGCGCCGTCGCCGGCGACTCTTTTTCCGCAAACTCGCGCACTTTCGTCAGCATCACCTCGACGGCTCGAATGCCCGCCTTGGCGTACCCTTCCATGGCGGTGCGGAAATCAAAACCGGCCGACGATGCTTCGTGCATACACACAAACAAGGGACGCGCGCCGGCCGTCTGCGCCACGACGGGCACGGCAGCCAGAGCGAGAAACTTCCGGCGGTCCAGTGGCTTCGTGGGTCTTCTCATGCTGCACGGAGTATACCAGCAAGACCCGCGGGATTGTGACCCGGTGCCGGCGGCCGCCATTTTAGCCCGCTCTTCCGATCTGCCCTTCGGGTCTTTACATTAACCACGAAGACACGAAGGAACGTAACAATCTCGCAGCTCCGGGTGATCCGGCAATTACGCAGCGAGGTTGATTTGAGCGAGCCCGATGCCAACCGAACCATCAAGGCTGTAGGCGGCTACCATTACTTGCATTTCGGAACTGACCGAAGACGGCGCAACGTATGTCACCATCGAACTGTCGTCCGGGTCAGGCTGGAGGCTGCCGGAACCCGTCGGGTAGATCACCCAGGTAAATTTATCCAGGTTCGTCCCCGAGGCCTTGAGCATAACGGCCTGGTTGACCGTCAGGTCGGCGCTGGCCGGCGTTATCGTCACCGTCTCGATAGGCGCCAACTGGATTGTGGCAATCCCGGTCTTTGACGAGTCGCCAGTGCTGACAGCAGTCACCGTGACTGTCGTCGCCTCTTCTATGGTTTCAGGAGGCAAATACAACCACTGTCCGATGCCCCAATCCTTTGCGATGGTCCCCAAGTCGGGTTGGAGCGAGCAATCGGCATCGACCGCCTTTCCTGTCTCGTCCGTCACCAGCAGATTTCCCGGGCTTCCCTGAGTGAGGAGCAGTTCGCCCGGATTAATCAGTAGACCGGTCGATGGTGGAGGCTCGTAGACAAGTACCATCGCGCTAGCGGTGTTAGACTCAAGCTTATTGTTGATTGCCGTTATTACCACTGCCTGCGCGTCGTCGATGCTCGCAGGCGCCCTGTAGACGCCGCTTGCATCAATCGAACCAATATTTTCCGGTTTAATTTCCCAGGTGACATCGGAGGTCGGTTGGCCGGAGAGGCTGGCTGTGAATTGTTGCGTTCCGCCTGGTTGGAGATTCACGGTAGGAGGACTTACCGTCAGCGCTGATGCAACCTGCCCTGACACCAGCAGGTCGCATGGCACAGCGGCTTCGGTGAGGCTGAGGGCGTCATAGCGTGAGGGGAAAAGTATGCTAGACAGAGCAAGAACATTCACGCTGGGAATCTGAAGTTGAGAGAAAGTGCTTTGCAAGATGCTTACCAGCGACGATTGGAAGTGGGCTTCGACCTGGTATTGAGGGTCAACGTGTGATTCCCACCAACTCGGCGGATCTGTTGGGTTCAGAGTGGCGCTACCGTTCCCATTAAAGCTGACGATATCGCTCACTGGATCGACCGTTGGCGCCGATAGAATCGAATAAGTCCCTGTCACGGACGTCTCACCGGCCATTTGCGACCAGATTACGCCCCCGTTCCCATCTGGCGTACCGTACCAATAGGTCCACCATTGGTTCCACTGCTTGTCCCAGGAACTTAAGAGACTGCCTCCCTGTGGTGCGATGGTAAAACCGTCCGCGGGCGCAACCACCGGTGCGATATCAGTGGAGCTATCGGAGCTGTAGGGATCGTGGCCGCTGTTGTCGCCTATGACTCCGACGTTCAATGATCCGCCGCTACCTACTACTTTCCAGCCACCGTTAGACTGCTGTCCATTGAAAGTGGTTCCGACGTTCTGGAAAATTTGATTCAGAAAGGGGGGCATTAGTCGATTGAAGATCACCTGACTTGAAACAAGTAAGGCTGCGGTATATCCGGCAGGAATAGGATAGGGATTGAGTTGTCCCAGCGCCCCCTTGCTCCCGTTGGTTTGAATAAACACCAGCACGCAGCCATCTCCTTCCTTGCCCTCAGGTGCCGGCTGAGTAGCGAAGTCGAAGGTTGTTGGTTGCAGGCACTCGGGTACACCGCTAATGGCAATCACCCCGAGAGGGTACGCAACATGGTTGTTCTCGAAGAACGTTTGAACCGCTGTCCCGATCTGCGTGGCTAGCGTGGAGGCCGGGTCAATGCCACTGACCTGTGGCTGATAGGCACCGCTTGCCAGATCCACGGTGACGTTACCCAATTGGTTCTCCGTACCACTGACCTGAGCCAGGTTTACTGCCCCCGTCAGCCACGACTCGTTGGGCCGCACACGCAGTACGCTCTTGATAAACGGCTGCTTCCCAGCGGCGTAAAAATTTACCAGAACGCCTTTTACCAAAAACATCTGGACCTGGCATTGCTGTAGATTCAGGTCTGCAGAAAAGCTCACCTCAGGCGGCCCCAGCCTCAGATCAAGAATCCAGAAGTCTGTGCCGTCCTGCTGGACAATTGCACGAAGGGGAAGGGCCGGATGAGTCGGCCCTTCCTGCAAGTACTGTTGGAAGAATATAGAGCTAACTTGCGCAGCATTGAAAGCGCAGAGGGCATCCCAGCCGTTGGTGACACTCTGACCGTCCATCGCCGCTTTGATTTGGTCGATTTTCATTTTTCATCACCTCCTGGCTTAAGCAATTGCAACTTGGAAGACGCTGGAGGATGCGTCGATCAACTCGAGGATTCCGCCACCCAGGAACCCGACGCCGTCTATGATTAGAAGGGCAGGCAAGCAAAAGGGACCAACGATGGGATCGTTCCTGAACTCCGACATATTCAGGAAGCCCATGAGAAATGGAAACGGCAGAAGAATCTGAGCTACCCACCACTCCATATCTGATTGATCTGCCATAATTGCGAGAAAGACTTTGATCGCGCCATAAAGGACAAAGACCGCAATGCTGGCCTCCGACATCACGGTCGAGGGCACCGCTGCCTTTATTGCCAACACGACACTGCGGACCGTGTCGGCGCATATCATGAGGGTCAAAACCGTTCCCGCGAGAATCTCCGCCTCCAGCAGGGTCACGTCGGGAAGGCCATTCACTACGACCCAGTTAACTGCGACAATGCCTATCAACGACAGGGTCAATAATCCCGGACAGTCAGGACCCAATGAGTCCGAGATAATGGCCGGAACGGTGTAGAACATCTGGAGGATGGCTGAAACCTGCTTGCGGTTGCGCGGGATATCGCCCGGTTTACCGGCTTTGAGCGATACCGTGCCCGCCGGGAAAGGCTCAGTGTGGGCGCCTTCGATAAGCTTGTACGCCAAGGTTGTGGGAAAGGCAGCGAGCAGAGAGAGCACTGCGGCTACGGTGAGGGTTGAATCACTTGGGTAACCGGCTGAATCCGCTATCCATTTCCAGAGCTTGTTGAGGAAGCCCAGGTTAAGTTCCGTTTTAAGCAGATTACCGAGCGCGTCCATTGCCTTCTGGCCCAGGAGAGCAAAGGTGTCCACGATCAGGTCACACAGCGTGAGAGCCGAGTCGGCCAGTTTGTTGACTGCTTTGAGGAAATCGGGAATGCCAACGCTGCCGAACTCTTTAGGCTGTTTAATGGTGACAGTGACGGCGTCCTTGAAGTCTTTGAGAGCTTCGATGAAGTCCTCTACGGATGACATCAGCTTGGGCTCGAAGGTGTCGCTCCAAAATTCCTGGAGTGGTTGGTCAGGGCCGAGCCCGAGGTTATCAGGGGTGCCGGACGAGACCTTGTCCTGGAGCCAATTATGATGGACGTTGCTCGTGAAATCGGCGGGAGTGGCGTTGCCGGCGATCTCAGTTTGATTGTCCGGGGGTTGCCCGGGCTGCTGCCAGTTTGGCAAGTCTGAGAAGCTCTTGCCGATGAAGGCCGACTCGACATTTGCGAAGGCTTGATCAACTTGCTGTTTCTTGTTGGCGAACCACTTGTCGGACGCGTTCTCGGCCAGCTGAAACAAGGTGTGTAAGTAGCCGGGAAGAGCAAGCAGACCTTCCTCAAAAACCATCTTCGTGCGCCAGATTGCGGCGAAATCAAACATTGCCTTCATCCAATCAATGACCTTCGCCAACTCAGCTTCGACGGCCTTGAAGACTCCGGCGATGAAATGAGCCGCCTGTTCGAGTCCTTTGACAGCCAGCTTGATGCCGCTGACGATCATGTCTCCAATGTGGGCCGTGAAATTGGCTATCTTGCTGCCTACATCAACCAATACATTACTGATTTGAATGAGGCCGTTCTTAATGCCCTCCCACACGTCGCCAGCCCACTTCCCGATATCGTCCCAGATGCTTCCCAAACCGGCCTCTTTGCTCTCGGACATCGTTGCGAGATAGACGTCGAATTCTTCGCGTGTGCGGTGCAACGTAAACCTCGGTTGATTCCCGGAGAGGCTGAAAGAATAGCCAACGATCCCGGAAGGCGGCTTATCCAGACCGACCAGCGCCGTGTTCTGAATCGCCGAAGCGGCGACACCAGCGAGTGGTCCTGAAGCGCCTGGCGCGAGTAGTTGCCCATTCACCTGCGCGGCTTTCAGCGTGTTTCCACCCGCGTCGAAGACCGGAAGCGGCCCACCTGGATTCACCAGATTTAGAGGTCCCTGGCCGGCCAGGTAGTTATGAACAGGTGCGGCGGGCTGGATCGTTAAGGGAGCAGGAAGACCTTCTGCACTGAGCAAGAGCTTGGGAGTCACCATTCCGGCAGTGGTGAGCACCGCCAAGGTCAGCTTTCCGGTGGCATCGGTTGTCAGCGGAACGGAGGTCTGACTATCCACGGCGTAGGTATTTCCCGCTACCCAAATCTCTGTAGCCGAGTTGCCCGGTGCCGCGGTAACAGTTAATGGATAACCCGACGCGGGAAGCCCGTTCGCATCGAGCAGGCTGACCTCGGTGCGGAAGCGAACGATCTCAAACACGTCCTCGGAATCTTGCAGCACCGGGCCGCTCCGCCACATCCGCGTGAGCGGATCCTGGGCGTGCAGCCTGAGCGAGTAGTCGGCGGCCGGCGCAGGCGAAAAGGTTGGGAGCGTCCGCCGGATTGGTGTCGCTGGCCACTCTGGCAACCTGAGTGTCGAGGGGAATGTAAGGCGACCAGTTCGGAGTGCCGTCGTCGTTCCAGGGGTTGTCTTTGTCCTGGTGCAACACCCAGAGGTTCATCTTATCGTCAATGGTGTAGACGTGGAGAGTTTGGTCACTGCTAACGTGTCCCGTGGCCGCGGTCACAGTGCCGTTGGGAATGGGCTGGACCACCGTGGTGGAGCTGGCCGCATTCATGGCCCACACGTGCAGCGCGTTATCGCTATCGACCAGTAAGAACATGAGCGTGTTCTGCATGTCGTTCCAATAGCCGAGCACAACCTGATTGAGGGTCCCGAGGAATTGGCTCACTTGATCGACGGCACTGTATTCTCCGGCCCCGATGAGACCGGTGTAGATCCACGGCTGACCATTCACATTAGCCGCAACGGTCCAGCTCGTCTCATCGGTCATACAGAGGTGGAAGTCACCCTGAGTGAGCCCCCCCTGCATTGCGCAGACGGTGCTGACGAACGGGCCGCCGACTTGTTGCTGGTAAGCCGTGGCCAGATCACCCTGAGGTGTACTCCCGTAGAGCACCATGCGCCCAGCAGGCGAATAGGCGACCTTGAGGTTGGAGATTGAACCTTGCAGGATTGTCTGAGGATCAGACCAGGTGGCCCCATCGGACTGCAACTGAGTGGAGTAAAGGCCGCTGTCATCATTGAAAAACCCGAAGGACATCGGGTTCGAACTGCCAGTGTATGCGGTGCCAGCCGCGACTTCATTTGCCGTCCTGCCTCCGAAGAGGGGGATCAGACTCCAACCCCCATCTGTCCTGGGATTGCGAGCCACGTGGCAAAGCTGCGGATTCGCCTCACTAGCTTGGCTGAGTTTCGCCACCACGAGGGCCTCCGGTTGAGCGTTACCCGCCTGGCCGCCGCCGGAAGGATTGGTAAACGCTGCTACGGGGGTAGGACTGATGGAATCGACCGGAATAGTATCGGTCGTGATGATGTCCTGGCTCATAACACTGGTCCATGAAGGCTGCAGCGGCATGACAGGACTGTAGCTGATGGGAACGATGGACTGAGTGGGTCTCATTGGCTTCATAGGTCAACTCCTTGTCTTCTCCCCAGAGGTTGACTGGCAATCGAATACCCTATTGAGTTGATGCCGGTAGCCCTCTTAGGCGGTTAGCGAAACATTCAAACCAGCTTGTTGTCGTTCAGAGGGGGCCTTTCGTTCGGGGCGAAGTCCCCGAACGAACATCAGGAACTTTGCGGTTTCTGTGGTGTGCCACGGTTTCACTTCGGTATTGGCTGTTGTCTTCCACGATTAAGATCATCATGCTCTCGGCTACTTGGGGGTCGTCTTTCGAGACCGGGGCAGTATGCGCAGGCACGGCGGGCTTGGGTATCGGGCGTTGTGCGTATTTTGGCTAGGCACGAGTGCGTATTTTGCTACGCACTTGTGCCTAGTGACACGAAGCGGACTGGAGTTAGGACCTATGGTCGAGGGCGAATTTCATCAGGGCGTGGTGCAGCGGAACAAACCTACCGCCAAGACACGAAGACTCGAAGAAAGGTCATCCGATCTCCTGGATCCGGCGGCGGAACTCCTCGATCGCATCGACCACCGGAGCGCCAAAGAAGAGCGACTCCGGGAAATCTGTTTCCCAGCGCACACCTCGAGGAAAGAGCGCCACGATGTCCCACACCACCCCTCGACCCTCTTCGCGCATTCTTGTCACGTGTTCGCTTCCCCTGCGCTCCAGCGACTGCTTGATTGCTTCCGAAAGCAAAAGGTTCCTGTCCCAGAATTGCGTTGCCCTTGAGTCTGACACGCGCGCCAGAACACCGGAGCGCGGAGCGTACCAGTCGGTGAAGATAACCGGCTCCCATACCACAAACACGCGCAGGTCTCGGCCGGCGACGGCGGAGAGTTCGGATTGAACTGCAGAGGCCCCCTGCAGGCAGACGGTTCAGGTCGGCGACAGCATCAGCAGAACGCGGGGGCTGGCGGCCGCGTCGTTGAACTGCTTGCGGAGATCATCGAAGTTCTGCGGATTCAGGTAGACGAGCGGCGGCTGGCCCGGCGGAACCTCCCTGGGCGCGTAAACCAGGAAAGCCGCTCCCAGAGACAGAGCGATTATGATCGCCGTCATCACCCACAGCATTCTTCTCATGATGAAGACCCTATCGCAAATAAGTCGGCCAGAAGTCCGGCAATAAACTGAGGAAACAAGAACAGGACCACAACCATCCCGGCGGCCGTCCAGAGCAGGATCACGCTGGCGAGCCTGCCCCGAACCGGGCACGCCGTGCGTCCATGAACTTGCCAGAAGCCGAGTGCCAGCATCGCGACGGACAATCCCAGAAGGTAGGGGCGCGCGGGGCCGAGCAGAGGCGCCACGCCTGCCAAACCGGCGGCCGCCAGAAACACGCCCACCGGTAGACAGCAGGTAGTTGCCGCCAGAAAACTGACGATCGCCGCCAAGGGCGCAATCCAGGCCGGTCGTTTCATTCTCTGTGCTCCGCAGCCTCGCGCAGGGCGCGCAGGATCAGTGCGCGTCCCGGCAGCTTGCGTATCACATGGTTTTCGCGGTACGTCCGGCAGCTTGCTTCGCCAGCCAAGCCGTGAGAAGCCGTGAAAAAATTCAGCGAACGGCTCTCGATTGACCGGCAGCCCTTTGGCTTTTGAGCGCGGGTCATTTCGAGGCTGTTGCAAAAAGTCAGCCCTACCCTCGAATGTGGCTCAGACACTTTCCGAAGCCTTATGTGGCGACGGGTCATCAGACCCGTCGCAAGTAACGTGATCGAGGGGATTTCGCGTTAAAAGCTTCTTTTGTGCCACCTGGGCGCCGGACAAACTTCAGAGACCGTCCGCACTGAACCGAGCGGAGTTTTGCTGCGGTCTCATGTTAACCCGCGCTTCAGATCCACCCTTTCACACCTTCAGAGGTCAAGTATAACGACCCCGCCTACACCGTTTCCTCAGAACCTTTCGGCTCCGCCCCTATGCGTCGCACGAAGCGCTCGAGGGTTTCGTAAGGCTGCGCGCCGACCACCGCAAGGCTGCCGGAAACGAAAGTCGGCACTCCAGTCACCCGATATTCCCGCGCTTTTGTCCAATCCGCATCCACGGCGTCCTTGAACGTGCCTTTCTCGAGGGCCTCTCGCGCCGCTTCTTCCGGAAGATTCAGGGAGCGTACGACCTCGAGCAAGACATCAATCCGGCTGATGTTAAGGCCTTCGACAAAGTATGCCCGAAACAGCGCTTCGTGAATGCCGTCAGAACCAGGCTGCGTCTCGGCCCATTTGCCGAGTTCTTGCGCCAGCCGGCTGTTGTAAGTGTGCGTCCGCACGCCGTAGGGCAGACCTTCCGCGTCCATGAGACCCTTCATGCGGGCATGCATGGCCTGGATATCCAGATTTCGCCCTGCAAACAATTCAGTCAGGGGGGTTCCTTCTGGTGGGGTTTCCGGGTGCAGGGGAAAGAACACGCAGCGCACGTCGATTGCATAATTCCGCTTCAGTCTCTCAATACGCCCGGTACTGAGATAACACCAGGGTCACACGTAATCGGTGAAGACTTCCAACAGGGTCGGGCCGGACATCGTTGCTCCTGAGTTGCCGGATAGGTCGCGGCGGCGGTCACTCGTTAGCGCGTTTTTTGGGCCTTTGATTCGAAGCGAGTATCTTCTTGCGCATGCGGATCGATTGCGGCGTAACCTCGACCAGTTCGTCGTCGCTGATGAACTCAAGCGCCTGCTCGAGCGATAGCTCGCGAAACGGAACCAGTCGTATCGCCTCGTCGGACGTAGAAGCGCGCATGTTGGTGAGCTTCTTCTCCTTCACCACGTTTACATCGAGGTCCACGTCGCGAGCGTTCTCGCCGATAACCATTCCTTCGTAGACCGCTATTCCCGGACGAATAAACAGCTCGCCCCGCTCCTGAAGGTTGTAGAGAGCATAGCTCGTTGCCTGACCGGCCCGGTCTGCGACCAGAGCGCCGGTGATTCGCTGCGAGATCGTACCCTGCCACTCATCCCATCTGAGGAGCAGCGTGTTCAGGAGTCCCGTGCCTTTCGTGTCGGTGAGGAACTCGCCGCGAAAGCCGATCAGCCCGCGGGACGGCACCTCGAAATCCATCCGCACACGGCCGGTGCTGTGATTGATCATCTTCGTCATGCGGCCCCTTCGCCTGCCCAGCGCTTCGGTCAGGACGCCGATAAACGTCTCAGGACAATCGATGACGGCAAGCTCGATCGGTTCGCGCTTGCGGCCGTTCTCGACATGGAGGATCACTTCCGGTTTTGAAACCTGAAGCTCGTAGCTTTCGCGCCGCATCATCTCGATCAGAATCGCGAGCTGCAATTCCCCCCGGCCTGAGACCTTGAATGCGTCCATCGAGTCCGTGGATTCCACGCGGATCGAGACGTTACCCAGAGTCTCTTTGTCTAACCGCTCGCGCAGTTTTCGTGAAGTGACGAACTTGCCATCGCGGCCCGAGAAGGGCGAGGTGTTAACGGAGAAGATCATCGAGATGGTCGGCTCGTCAACGGTTATGTGAGGCAGCGCCCGCGGATCGTCAGCCGAAGAGACAGTCTCGCCGATGAAGATACTTTCGATCCCTGCCAGGGCGATTATCTCACCGGCTTCAGCGCGCTCCACGGGGGTCCGGTCGAGCCCTTCGAAGACGTAGAGCTTTGATACTTTAGTCTTTTCAATCGAGCCGTCGAGCTTGCAGATCGAGACGTGATCGCCCACGGCCACTGTGCCGGCAAAGATCCGGCCTATGGCGAGGCGGCCTACGTATTCGTTGTAATCGAGGTTGGTAACCAGCATCTGAAGGGCGCCTCCATCGGTCACTGCCGGCGGCGGGATAGTCAGGAGTATGCGATCGAACAGCGGGCGCAGGTCGCTGGTGTCCTCGTCCATCGAGCGTCGAGCGATGCCGGCTCGGGCATTGGTGTAGATCACGGGGAAGTCGATCTGGTCGTCGGTTGCGTCGAGGTCTATGAATAGATCGAACACCTCGCTTACCACCTCTTCGGCCCGGGCGTCCTGGCGGTCTATTTTGTTTATGACGACTATGGCCGGGAGTTTGTGAGCTAGCGCCTTTGAAAGCACATACCGGGTCTGCGGCAGCGGCCCTTCGCTCGCATCGACGAGCAGCATCACGCCATCGACCATCTTGAGCACGCGCTCGACCTCGCCGCCGAAATCGGAGTGTCCGGGCGTGTCAACGATGTTGATCTTGACGCCCTTGTAACGCACCGAAGCGTTCTTGGCCATGATGGTGATGCCGCGCTCTCGCTCGAGGTCGAGCGAATCCATAACGCGCTCGACGACCGCCTCGTTGGCGCGGAAGAGCCCCGATTGTTTGAGCATGCCGTCGACGAGCGTAGTCTTGCCGTGGTCGACGTGGGCGATGATGGCCAGGTTGCGAATGTCTTTCCTTATTGCCACATGGTCCTTCGAAAGTCTTTCCAATTAGACCGATATGATAGCAGAGCGAACCATCCGGCGTTAGCGCGCTGAATCGCGGGCGCGGTAGCAATCTGCCGCATCAGCCCGAGCGAAAGGGTTCGCAAGACCCGACAGCGGACCTAGTCAGCACGTAGGCTCCCATGGACCACTTCTCAGTCCGTGCGATTAGTCGTCACGGTCTTGTCACATGAGTGCCGCAGGTGCCGAGTTAGCCGCGAGTGCGCGGGCCTTGCGACCCTCTGAATGACCAGTGACAAATGCAAGATGCCGCTGGCCAATGAGAGCAAAAGTACGTCCTCATAGCTCATTGCCAGCTGCGCTGATCAACCACAGAACCGCACGAGGTCACATCCCAAAAAAGAAAGGCAGCCCGATCAAGGAGAAGGACTATAATGACCCCAGCGCCAGAGGGAGGGCGCACGCCATGACTTCTCGCCGCTCATTTCTGAAAGCCACGGGCGCCGGAGCCCTGCTAACCGGTTTCAGCGCCCGCGCCGCCAAATCTGCCGAATATCGCTCCGAACTCGAGGCCCGGATCGCCCGACGCGACTTCCGCGGCCTCACGAAAGAGGATTTGCCCACGCCATCGCTCATCCTTGACCGGGAAATCTTCGAGCAGAACCTGGCCAGAATGACCGACCATTCCAAAGCCACCGGGCTCAAGCTCCGCCCGCATGTCAAGGTCCACAAATGCGTCGAGGTCGCCCGCCGGCAGCTCGCGCTGGGCGCCATCGGCCTGACCACCGCGACGATCGCCGAGAGCGAGCTGATGTCATCCTCCGGCTTCAAAGGCGTCTTCTGGACCCGCCAGCCCGCCGGTAAGAACAACATCTCTCGCGCCGTCGCGCTCTCGAAGCGCGACCCGAACTTCCTCTTCGTGGTCGACGATCCCGTTATTGCCGGTCAGGTCGAGGAAGCCGCTGCGGCCGCCGGCGCGACGTGCACGATTGTGGTCGACGTCTTCGCAGGACTCACACGGCACGGAATGCAACCCGGCGCGCCCGCCCTCGAGCTGGCCCAGAAGGTGCAGTCCTCGAAGCACCTCCGGCTGCATGGACTGATGGGCTACTCCGGCGCGGCTTCGCACACCCGCGGCTGGGAAGAGCGCTGCAAGAAATCACGCGACGATCTGAGCGGGCTGCTCGAGAGCGTCGAGCTCTGCCGCAAGTCCGGCCTGCCGGTGAACATCATCTCGGGCGGCTCGACCGGTACTTATAACATCGACACAGAAAACGGTCTCACTGAGCTCCAGTGCGGCTCCTACGTGTTCATGGATACGGGCTACCGCAAGATCGGCGGCAAGTCCAGCGCTACGGTTTACGAGGACTTCGGCCCCTCTCTCACCGTCATGACGACCGTCGTCTCCAAGCGGCATCCCAACCAGTGCACAATCGACGCCGGCAACAAGGCGCTGCTCCGCCCCACCGACGAGGCCAAAGGCATGCCGTGGATCACGGTCGAAAACCAGGGAGCCGAGTATGGCATTCTCAAGTGGAAGGACGGCGACCGTGACCTCAAGCTCGGCGAACGTGTCGAGCTTTATCCGACGAACCTCGACATGAGCGTCAACGTCTACGATCGCATCTACGTAGCCCGCGGCGAGCAGGTCGTGGATGTCTGGCCCATCATGGGCCGCAGCGGCTCGCCCCAACGCTAGTTCTTCGCGTCTTGGTGGTATTTGTTCCGCGCGCCAACCGCGAAGATACCAGGACGCTACGTTGAAGTGCGGTTCCGAGACTACCTCCGAATTACGGCGGCCGGGCTTAGAGACTGGTTGGTCGTCCAGGCACAAGACGCCCTGGCTGTGGGGATTCTCTGGCTTGCCGGTCTCTGGCTCATCGGCGTCCCGTGGGCGACCGTCTGGGCCGTGATGGGCGCCCTGCTCCAGTTTGTTCCCAACATAGGCACGGTCCTCGCGCTGGCCGCCCCCGCCACCGCGGCCGCGATCAGTGGCGGGTTCGACCGGTTTGTCTACGTTCTGATCCTTTACGCGGTCATCGTGACCGTAGACGGGCTTCTGCTCCAGCCTTTTCTCATGAAGAGGACGGCCCGTGTGCCGATCTGGGCGTCAATTCTCGCTCCCATCCTCCTCGGTGTGCTACTCGGGTTCTGGGGCGTGCTGCTGGCGGCGCCGCTGCTCGCGGTGATTTACGCTTACCGGGCGGCTCGCAGCGCAAGCGGCCGCGAGCCATGATTCTGGTGTGCGCAAGCTTGCTGCCGCTCGCTAGGAGGCTGCTCTGTGGGTTTTGTTTAACGGAGGAGCAGTCCGATCGTAATCGTCAGGCGCTGATGGAGCTCCCAGCCAATCCGCGCTTCGGGTGCGATGTAGAGACTCCTGGTCAGAAACAGGCGAACCCCGCCGCCGCCGGTGAACGCTCCCTCGGTTGTTATGAACTTTCGGCCGAAAAACCGGTCGCGGTGCTGGAAAAACCCGCCGCCGGCGAGAAGGTACGGCGTGATGCGGCGCGGACGATTGTCGATGGGCCTGAGCACATCGAAGATCACGTTACCGGTCAACATCAGATCACGATCGTCATCAGGTCCGACCATGTACACGAACTCCGGGCCGACACTGATGCGCGGGGTAACGTAGAAGCGCGCGGCCCCCCCGAACACCCCGTGATGAATCGTGGCATCGTCCACGAATCCGGCCCAGCCGGTTGAAAACTCAAGCGCCACCGGCGGGCGATCCTGCGCATCGGAAGAGCGCGCCAAGAACGTCCACAGCATTACGCACGCGAAAAAAATCACGACACGAGAAGAGATCAACATCGGGCACCTCCGCGGCACTTCGACCATTTAATGCGAAGGCGATCAAACGCCCACATTAGGAGTCCGAGTGCCTGGCCACCTCGTCGCAATCCCGATACCCGCGCCAAGTCTTTTGAAACCAACAAGCCTTGAGCGCGAGTAATCGCAGGATTGGCGAAAAGCTGGTCACATGGCGAAAATGTGTGCCCCTTGGTGTTTCTTGGTGTCTTCGCGTCTTGGTGGTATTTGTTTCGCTGAGCTAACCCCGGCGAATTACGGCTTTGCAGGGGACGGGAGGAACTGCGAAGGGGAAAGAGCCTTGCGCGTGAACCGCGCCAGGTGAACGGCTCCCTTGAAATAAAACACCTTGTTGATACGCACTCCGACCGAGGCATGACCCGGCCCGTGAGGGGCGAGGTACACTTGCCCCGCGCCTTCTCGAACACCGTCGACATAGTTGCTGAATTCCTTACCGTCGTACACGGAGGCTACGTGGTACCAGGCGCCGAGGGGATGCAATGCCTTCCGATTCATGAGAGTCTTGCTCTCGGTCCCCGATTGGTTGTAACTGTCGAGATACCACTTGTCACCAACGACCCGGATTTCAAAGAGCATCCGGTTGTCTGTGTCGGCGCCGGTATTAGGATTCTGCTCGCTGAGATGGAACCACCGCTGCTCCGTTTGACCGCCGTCGGGGCGGAAGATGGCTTCCCACGTAAAAGTTTCGGCGCCCGCCAGAGGGTGGTTGTCAATGAACAAAGCATCATCCACGCCATCGAACTCGACAGCCTTTCCCAACGGCGAATCGATCACTTTGGGTTGGCCCAGAACTGAAGTCTTATGGCCGCCGATATTCTCAAGCCGGTCAAACTTCCATACTACAGGCTCAGGCGCTCCACCCTGCGCTGCGCTGCTTGAAGCGAAGTGGAGTACAGCCAGGATGGCGAATACCATGCAGGAGCCTTTAACGGCAGTCTCTAGAATCACTGCATCCTCCGGTTCCGTATGACGCCTCTTCAAATGACTTTATGCGTGGCCACAGGATACTGAAGCTTTTCCAGTTGCGCAACGCTGGGGACCTGTCTTTAACTTCGCCGGCTGCTGGACACGCTGAAAGCGACTGCACGATGCGTCCCGGAGACGCAAGCAACGTAGCGGTCTAGCGCTTCGGGCGCAAAGAAGTCAAATATGCAACCAGGTCTTCCAGTTCGCTTTTCGAAAGCGAGGTGTAGGCCGGCATCAGCGACTGCCTGGGCAGCTTGATGTCTTTGATCTCTCTCTTCAGGAAAGAGCGCAGATTGCCGCTCATATCGCGCAGGTGGATCGAGTGTTCGTCTTCGTTGAGATGAATCCCGCTGATGATCTTCCCCGTTGCCGCGATCACCTCCACCGGGCGATAGTCGAGCGGAATATCAGCGTTCGGATTCAAGATGGATTCGCGCAAATGCCGGGTCGCGCGTCTCGCTCCGATGTCCGTCAGGTCCGGCCCCAGAAAGCCGCCTTGCCCGTCGATGCTATGACAAGGGGCGCAGCCGTTCTTCTCGTAAGCGATCGCGCCGGCCGTGGCATCGCCCGTAACGGGATCCGACGCTCCCTGACGGCTCAGTTGTTGCACATAGGCCACCATGCGCCAGATTTCGACTTCAGGAAGATTGAACGCACCCGGCATTTCGGTATTGGGAACGCCGTTGCGGATAACAAGGAACAACTCCCGGTCGGAGGCGCCATGGTGAAGACGCCCCGAATTCAGAACGGCGCCACGCCCGCCCTCGCCGCTCTGGCCATGACAGTGGCCGCATCGGCCGAGATACAGCTTGCGTCCGGCTTCCGTGTCCGCCGCCGTGGAATAGGGGTTCGTTTCCGGGAGGTTTGCAGGGGCGGGCCGAGACTGCCTCGCCGGTCTTTGTGCCGGCGATGAAACCGCGCAGGCCATCCAGCAGCAGGCAATCAGGAATGCTTTTCGCATAGAACTGGTGACAGGCTACTCTGTCCCCTTTTTCAGGTGCAAGCAAACCTTCGATTAAATGAATGAAGAATAATGAAAAAGGGGACAGAGTAGCCTGTCACCTCATTCGAGTCCGAAAGCGATCAGCACGTCTCCGATCGGTATCGTGATGAGTTGCTTGCCCCGGCTCAAGAAGGTAATCGGACTGGCGTGTACCCGGTCACCGCCATTGAAATGCCACAGCTGCTTGCCGGTGCGCGCGTCCAGGGCATAGAAGTTCCCGCTCGGCGTGGCCGAGAAAACCAGGTTACCCGCGGTGGACAGCACGCCAGCCCATGGTGGCGAAAGGATCCGGTGCTCCCACTGGATTTCTCCAGTCTCCGGAGTCATGGCGATAAGTTTGCCCCAGCTCTCTTCGGGCCGGAAACGTGCTCCCCCACCCCCGCCGCCTCCGAAAAATGCCTCGCCAGGCCGGAATTCAGGAGCGTCGGTCTTGAAGAAACGACGGCGCTCCTCGCGCGCGCTGAAATACAGGAGCTTCGTGTTGGGATTGTAGCTGGGCGACATCCAGTTGTTTCCGCCGTCGACGCCGGGCCAGATCGAATCGTTCCCTTCCGGCGTCGGGTCCTGACCTGGATTCACGATGGGGCGCCCTTTCTGGTCAATCTCCTTCGCCCAGGTCTGTTTCACGTACGGTTTGGCGAGCAGGAACTCGCCCGTCTCGCGGTCCAGAGCGTAATAGAAGCCGTTGCGGTTAGGAACCACGACCAGCTTGCGCGGACGCCCGCCCAGCGTCGAATCGAGCAGAACCGGAACCTGCGTGGCGTCCCAATCGCGCGTGTCGTGCGGAGTGAATTGAAAGTGCCACTTGAGCTTGCCCGTGTCCAGATCCAGCGCGAGCAGCGAGCAGGAATACAAATTGTCGCCAGGGCGAACATCGCCGTTGTAATCGGGACCAGGGTTGCCTGTACCCCAGTAGACCAGGTTCAACTCGGGATCGTAGGAGCCGGTGATCCACGTCGACGCCCCGCCGTACCGCCAGGAATCTCCTCCCCAGGTCTCCGAGCCCGGCTCACCCGGCGCCGGTATCGTCCAGAAGCGCCAGGCACGCTCGCCGGTCTTTGCGTCGTAGGCATCGAGGAACCCCCGAATGCCTCCTTCCGCGCCCGCGATGCCGGCGATCACCTTGTCTTTGACCGCCAGCGGAGCGCCGGTCGCCGTATAGTTGAGCGTGGGATCCGCCAGGTCCCTTTTCCACAGCATGCGGCCGGAACGCGCATCGATCGCGATCAGCTTTGCATCCAGCGTAGTGATAAAAAGTGTGGTTCCCAGGATGGCGAGGCCGCGGTTGACCTCGCCGCAGCAGATATAGACGCGGTTAGACAGCCGGTATTCGAAGGTCCATAACGCGCGTCCGGTTTCCGCGTCAAGGGCAATGACATCGCTGGGCGGACGGGTCACGTACATGATGCCGTCCACCACAATCGGAGTCGCCTCGACCTTGGGACGGTGCATCTGATAAATCCACTTGGCGCGGAGCCCACGGACGTTCTCGGCGGTGATCTGATCCAGGCTGCTGTAATGATGGCTGCGATAATCGCCGCTGTACATCAACCAGTTGCCCGGTTCTTGCGTCGCTTTGAGCAATCTTTCATAAGTGACCGGCAAGCCAGTAGGCGACGGGGACTGCCCCATCATGGCGCCGGCGAGGGTGAGCGCCGCGGTGACGATCAAAGAGAGCGTTCTCTGGTTTCCTGTCAACACCTAGGGCTCCAAGCTAGTCAGCATTTGCATAACGCGGTACCGCACCCCAAGAGCGCACCCTTGCAGTGCGCGACCTCCGCCGAGCGGCTTAGACATTTTCCGAGCACCCTGTGGCGACGGGCCATTGGCCCGTCGCAAATACCGCGATCGGAAATGATCTACCCTTAAAGAGATCGTTGGTGCCATCGGGGGCCGGACGGGCTTGATAGCCCGTCCGCACATGAACCGGGCGAGTTTGCAACAGCCTCTGATGACCCGCGCCACAGACGCAATTTTTCACACCTTCTCAGGGTTTTCACGACCTCCTCGGCACGAGGTCCGAAGGACCGCGCTCCGGCTGTATCGCACCCTTGTGCGCTTCTTCTTACCCACCACGCCTAATCCCCGCCTCCCGGCCGGGGCCTACTCCGGCCGTTCAGCCCTCCACTAAACCTAGCGCCGCGCGGCGAGCTGCTTCTCGATCGAAGCCTTGACCGACGGCAGGTACCGCAGCGCATTGGTGTAGTAGACCTTGCGCAGCACATCGTCCGGCAGGCCGATACCGGAGATTTTCCAGCGCCCGTGCAGCGGGGCGCCGGTGGCCGAGCGAAGCTGGGCCGGGTGGTCGAAGTGCTCGTCATAGGTCTCGAGAAATCTCCAATGAGGAACCCAGAATTCTTCGATTCCGCGCCTGGGACTGCCGTCGGAGCCGAAAATGATGCGGTCTTGATACTTGAGGAAGAACTTGCGGATCAGAAGGGGCGCGCGACCCAGGTCCTGAACGGCCGCCGAGATTTCGACGTCGGCGTTGGGATACTTGTCCAGCAGCGCGGTGACTTTATCCATGTCGTAGTACAACATCGCCACGTGCGCGTTGACGAAGCGCGTCTTGGGGTGTTTGGCGTGCATGTTCTCGCGCGCCTTTTCGATGACGTCGGGGGTCGGGTGGCCGGTCTTGTAGTAGTTCCCCTCGGTGTCGCTGCGCCACAGGCCGGCCTCATAACGCTCGTTCTCGGGACCGATGGGAAGGAAGCGGCCATACGAGTCGCTGGTGTGGATCATGACCGGTTTGTTGTGCTTGGCGCACATCTCCCAGATCGGATCGAAACGCGGGTCGTCGGATTGGATATAGGTGCCGTTGGTATTTTTCAGATCCAGTCCGAGCACCTTGTTGATTTTCAGCCCCGCCGCGCCGGCTCGAAAACAGCGCTCCAGTTCCGCTGCGGCCTTTGCGGACCAGCCCGGTTCGTTGATCCCGGCAAAGTCCACTCGCGCGAAATGGATGATGCGGTCACGGTAGGGCTCACCTGCCTTCATGTTGTCATCGAAAGTTTTTCCGAACCCGCCGTCCATGTTGCAGATCACGCCGATACCGGTCTCGTCCATCAGCTTGATCAGCTTTTGATAGTTTTCCCCGGCCTTGAGTTCACGCCCATGGAAATGGAAGTCGATCGCAGGAAACTTCGCTCGCGTGATGGCGGTCCTGGGGAGTTTCATCAACGCCTTGGGCATGGCGGGAACTTCGGGCGACGGTTTGAAATCGGGACGCGAGGGAGGCCGCGGAGTCTGCGCTTTCTTCTCGCTCGTTTGTCCCGAGGAACTGAGGCAGCAGGCTGCGATGAGCACTACCAGAATCGGTAACCGGGAAAGCATAGGACAACTCCTTCGAAAGTGAGGTAGGCCGGCTATTGTTACACAACCCGAGCCGGAACCGGAAGAGGGAAGGCCTGTTAAGGTTTTCAGCGTTTCTTCGTGTCCGAAGAAGAAGGAAAGTGTGCCCGCGAAGCGCTGGACTTCAACCCGGTTCTGTTAAATACTACGGCCAGTCCGCTGCGAAGGATACCAGTAGCCTGACTTCCAAGGAGGAAAACCATGACCGCGCGAAACCACATCGCACATGAGGGCCTGTCCAGGCGCAAGTTCGTGACGGCCGCGGCGGCCGGCGCCGGGCTGGCAATCGTGCCCAGACACGTTCTCGGTCGCGGATTCACGCCGCCAAGCGATTTGCTCAACGTCGCCGGTGTCGGGGTGGGAGGAATGGGCCGAAGCAACATCCTGAGCCTGGCGAGTCAGAACATCGTGGCCCTATGCGATGTGGACTGGGACTACGCGGGCCGAGCGTTCGATCGTCTCGACGCCGACCTGGAGCGGCAGCAGTCGCGCCTGAAGGAGGCTAAGACAGACGATCAACGCCGGCGGACCTCCGAGCAGATCGACGAGATTCGAAGGATGAAAGAACAGATGCCGAAGGTGAAACGCTATCGAGACTATCGCGAGATGCTCGAACAGCAGAAGGATATCGATGCGGTCGTGATCGCAACGCCGGACCACACGCACGCGATCATCGCAATGGCTGCGATGGATCTGAACAAGCACGTCTATGTCCAGAAGCCGCTCACCTGGTCGGTCCATGAAGCGCGCGAACTGGCCAGGAAGGCGAAGGAAAAGAAGCTGGCTACTCAGATGGGCAATCAGGGGCACTCGGACGACGACGGGCGCAAGGTGAACGAGTATATCTGGGCCGGCGCCATCGGCGACGTGCGCGAGGTGCACGTCTGGACCAACCGGCCGCTTACCCACTGGCCGCAGGGTATTCCTCGTCCCGAGCCGATGAAGTCCAGTGCAAGCGAATTGCGCTGGAATATGTCCGGTGTGATGACGCGCCTGGCCAACGCCATGACCGGGGCTTATCGCGCGCCTGACACACTGGCCTGGGATCTGTTTCTCGGTCCGGCTCCTCAGATCGAATACCATCCCGTCTACCACCCCTTCAACTGGCGCGGCTGGGTGGACTGGGGCGTCGGCGCCCTCGGCGATATGGGGGCGCACCTCATCGACCATCCCTTCTGGGCGCTGAACCTTGGGTATCCCACCAGCGTGGAAACCGTCTCAACGACTTTCAACAAGGCGTCCTACCCAATGGCCACCACCACGTACTACGAATTCGCGGCGCGTGGCGACATGCCGCCCGTGAAACTGACGTGGTACGACGGCGGGCTGCTGCCACCGAAGCCGGAGGAGCTCGGCGACGAGCAAATCAACCGGGGGGAGGAGTGCTGTTCGTCGGCAGCAAGGGAAAGCTGTTGCATGACACCTACGGCGACAACCCGCGGCTGCTGCCGAAGTCTCTGCACGAGTCGTTCGGCACGCCGCCGCAGAAGCTGCCGCGGATCGCGACCAGCCACGAAATGAACTGGGTGGAAGCCGCGAAGGGCAAGGCGGAAGCCTCCAGTCCGTTCGAATACGCCGCCCGTCTCACCGAGGTCATGCTGCTGGGCATCGTTGCTCTCCGGGCCGGCACGAAGATCAACTACGACGGAACCAACATGCGCATTACCAACGCCGCCGGGGCGAACGATTTCCTGCGCCGCGAGTATCGGAAAGGGTGGTCGTTGTAACCGCGAGCGATCCGCCAGTCGCGGAACACAAGCTGCCCATCACACGGTCCCTCCACCGCGCGAAGCCTCCGCTGTGCGCGAGTTCAAATTTTTTCGCCGGCCTTCAGCTCACGGATCTTGATGTTCTTCCATCGGACCTGGAAGGGGCCTGTGCCCGGCTGGACGGAGTGGACTTGCAGGCCGATAAAGCCCGATGCGTCAGTCGAGTCACGAAAATCGGCGCAGGATACACCGTTGACCCACGACCGGATATGGTCTCCCTGAGCCACGATGCGGTAGTGATTCCATTCGCCGTCTTTGAAGGCTTTCTTCGCCTCGGGCTTCATGGCGAAGTCGTCGAACCACCTGGTATGACGCGCTTCGTCCCAGAAGTTGCCCGCCGTGCCTAGGTCCTGTGAGGCTATTTCGCACTGGTAGCCGAATACCTCACCTGCTTTGCGGATGCGTGTGGGCTGCGAGGGCTGCGGCGTGTCCTTTTCGTAAACGTGGCTGCGGATCTGTACTCCGGAGTTCAATTCCTTGTCGCAGAGCACATCAAACTCCAGAACGAAATCTCCATAGTTCCTGGCAGTGCAAAGAAAAGTGTTCGGGCTCCCTTCCACGGTCATTCCGACGATCATGCCGTTCTCGACCCGGTAGGTCGCCTTGCCCCCGTGGGTTTTCCAGTCCTTGAGGGTTTTGCCGTCGAATAACGGAACCATCTTCGGGTCTTCGCTCCCACGAAGGTTCAGGGCGGCCAGTGTGAACGCGAGAAGGCTGACGGTCACGGCATTGGTATTGAGGTTCAAGGTTTTCATCTTCTTGCTCCTTTGCTGCGAAAACGACCCGATACATGTGCGGACGGGCTATCAAGCCCGTCCGGCCCCGTAGGTGGCACAAAGCCGCCACTGACCACGTCACTGCATTCGTCAACGTGTCACGTTGACGTGAGTCTGCACGGGCCTTGTTACCGGATGTTTGCGGATGATCGCAAATGACTCGTGACATGACAGGATAAGACTTTTCAGGCTAAATCATTCCGATCACGCACTTGCGATAGGTCTGATGAACCGCCGCCACGCAGACCGATCCTGGCTTCGTCGCGCGCGCCGACATGGTCCTGGTCACAGGTGACGCTTGAGGAACTGAACCGCCTGCTGATGAAATTTCTGGTTCGCGTCAGGCGCGATCATCACCTCATGAGTAACTCCAGCCTGGCGCAGCCGGGCGGCAAGCGCAAGTCCGAAGGCGGCCGAGTGAACGCCCATATTGCTTCCCGAAATGCGTGGATCGGTGGGGCCGGCGGCATCGGACGGCCCGTTATGCACGATGAAAACCGGGGGTGACTTGGCAGTGACCTGATGGAGCGGTGAGGCGTCGCGCAAGGCTTGTTTCAAGGCCGGCCCGGGTTTCTCATACTCTTCGGCGGTTGCATCGAACAGCGCCGTGAGCGCTTCGCCTCGAGCAACACGCGGGCTGATCATCTCGAGGTCGCTGGGCCCCCACAGGTCGATAATCGCCCGGACACGGGCTTCCGGCGGCAATCCGAGCGCAAGCGCCAGGTGCGCCCCGGCCGAGCCTCCGATCAGAGCGACGCGCTCCGGGTCGAGATTCCATTCCGCGGCCTTGCTCCGAACGAACTCGAGCACGCGCCGCGTGTCGTCGCGCTGCGCCGGCCAGATCGCCTTCGGCGTCAGACGGTAATTCGCCGAAATGACCGAGTAGCCTTCGCGCATGAGGGTGTGGAGCAAGCCGCCGTATAGATCGAGCTCGCTCTTCTCCCCCGTCCGCCAACCCCCGCCGTGAAACTCGATAATCACCGGCGTGGGTTTCTCGCTTGAAACCAGGTAAGCATCCAATCGCTGCATCTCAGGGTCGTCGTCGCCGTACACGACGTTGGTCACCGTCCGGACCTGCCGGATGGGCGAGGCGCCGAGGTTGGCGCGGCGATCGAACATGGTGAGGCGGCGCGTCTCGATCCGTTCACGATCCGCGTCGTTGAGCGCCAGCCGCCAGGACGCGCGGTTGTTGACACGGGTTATCTCGGGAATCTTGCCGTCCGGGTCCACCACCACGGTCACGACGTCCCCCTCGGTCATGGTATCGCGATGGCGCCAGGTGCCTACCGTGATGGTTTCGCGCTGAAGGTCGAGCGGAGCTCCGATGCGGGTAATGACCGCGCGCTCGAGCAGTTCCTTGCCGCGGTAGAACGCCACTTGAATATTGTGCGCATCGGCCGCGCCCAGGTTGTGAATGGTAGCCTCGATCTGATCGGTCTGCGCGTTCCAGCCTATGTCGTGAGTCGTGAGCCCGAGATCCGCGCGGGCCGCGGGCGCGGGCGCGGGCGCGATCTGCTCGATGCGCACGACCACTTCCTGGCGCGGCGGAATCATGACCTCGATCGGCTCGCCACGCTCGGCCAGTTCCTGCTCCCGCGTTTCCTGCCCCGCCGCAATGCGATAGCGAGCGCCGGGTTCGAGCTTCCACGGGCGCAAGCCGACTCGCCGGGGACGGTCGGCAAACGAGTAATAGAGCAGCCGCAGTTCCTTCGCCGTGGCCGCTTCGACTACGGCCGCGAAGTCGCGTCCTGCGCCGGTATAAGTCACGGCGTGATGCGGAAAACCCTGGTAGCTCATCTCCGGCAGCGCGCCTGCCATGTACGATACAGTGCGCGGATTGTAGCCGATGCGGTCGGTCAGCACTCCCTCGCTTGACATGTGCGGCCAGCGCTGCCGCATCGGCTGGTTCACACTCTGCTCGATATCGTCGACCAGAAGATTCTTGTCGCCGGTCAGACGGTAGCGCACGTACGGACGGCCGGTCTCGAGCAGGAACGGGTCGAAGCGGCGCTCGCCGGTGAGTTCCCGCACCAACCAGAACGCATCGGCGAAACCGGGATTGGTCACGATGTTATTGTAGACCCACAGCTCCGAGCCCTCCGGGGCATCGCTCTTCTTCTCATACCGGCCCCCGGCGCGAATACGCTCGACGAGCGCGAACTGCTCGTCAAAAGGCGCCAGGTACTTGCGGTCGCCGGTCGCCGAATACGCGCCGAGCAGCAGGCTGTGCAGATACCACAGGTAGTCGGGCCACCGGCCGCCGGCGCCCAGCCCGGGTTTTCCCATCCAGCTTGGATCGGGTCCGCCCACGGTATCATCAAAGCCGAGCTGGACCGGTATCACACCGCGCGGCTTGCCCTTCTGAGTGCTCATGGCGGCGGCGAGCCATGTCTCGGCATGCTCGAGCAGCAATCGCTTTGCGACTGGATTGCCGTTGTACCAGATCAACCACGACACGGGGCCGAAGGCGCGATAGCAAATGGCCGCTTCGACGTCCCGGGCGCCGCGCTCGAGATCCTGGGCGTAGCGCGTGGAATCGAAGTCGGCGCTGCGGAAGTGGCGGCGTCCGGCATCGTTCACGCCGGTCAGGTAGTTGCGGAAGTATTCGAGCGTGCGAATGTTCCAGTCGAGGTAGCGGGCATTGCCGTAGAGCACGCCGGTCAGGTAGGGCAGGGAATTGCCCTGATCCTCGGCGGCGTGTTCGGCATCCGAGAACGCTGCCGAAAAAGCGCGCCGCTGGTCGAGGTTGCCGCTGTGCCACTCGCCTTCCGTGAACTTATCCAGCATCCGGCCAACTTTCGGAGATGCGTCCGGGCTGATAGACCAGTTGGTCACAAACACGGGCATTATTTCGACATCGTCATTCCAGCCGCCGCCGAGCGAGCCGTTGGGGCGCTGCCGGAAGTCGGCCCACCATTCGGCATGGTCCAGTACCTGGCCGAACGCGCGCCGCAGAACCTCCGCCCAGCGCGGCGTGCCTGGCGGCGCGGGATACTCGTTTAGTTTCCACTCCTTCGGCGACCACTTCTGATGCAGGTAGAGCTGCACGTACTTGTTGTCGGGAAACCGGGCTTCCACCTTGCGCAGCACGTCGAGTCCGACTTCCGAGATCTGAACCTTGGGGTTGTACCAGAAAGGTCCGGCGTACATCCGGCCGGTGTAGACCTGGCCCTTCCAGTGGAAGGGATGTTCGGGGCCGAACTGCCGCCAGAGAGCGTGCGCCAGGTGGAACCTGCCGATGGTGGCGACCTCCGAGTTGGCAGCGTCGCGCTCGTTGAAGTAGCGGACGGCTGCAATGAACTGTTCGGCTTGCGTCAATAGATCGGCCACCGTGACATCGGCCGGATTCCGGCGCGCGGCGTCGTGAAGAAGGTTGCGCGCCTGCCCGATCCATCGGCTCTCGGAATGGCCGTCGGCCTCCGGGTGTCCGGCGAGCGTCATGTAGGCCCAGGCACGGTGTATCGGATCGGTTATGAGCCCCGCCCGCTCCTGTGCGTCGGCAAGCTTTCCGGCCTCGACTGCGAAAGCCGGCAGGTCGCGATGCGGAGCGACGGTCAAGCCCATGAGCGAGGCCAACCCCTGACCGGAAAAGTCGAGCACCAGGGCCCCTTGCGTGGCATCGGCCGTGAAGCGCACCGCGTAGTTCGCGCCCACACTGTCGTCGAGGAAGCCGCGCATCGAGTAGTGGTAGGTGAACACGGCCAGGTCGCGCGCCACTTCCCGGCCGTTGGCCGATACCGACAGCCCGCGCAGCGGATGCTTGTAGCCCAGCGTCGCGACCACGTCGTATCGGCCGTTGGGCACGTCGACACGAAAACGGAAGGCCGGCCCCGTGACATAATCGCGGGTCATCTCGTTCAGCCAGGCCATTCCCGTCTCAACCCGCCAGGTGTGTTTGAAGCGGGCGTCAACGGTCGTGGTGTTCTTGTCGATAACGCCGGCTCCGGCCGGTGCCGTTTCGAAGCCGTAGCCGCGCTGCTTCGAGTACAGGGTGTCCGGCGCAACCGCAGTAAAGCCTGCGGCGACAGCCGAACCAGCCGGACCGAAATCGAAACGATGTGAACCTGCATCCAGCAGCGCAACAGCCATCATTCCGATGGCGCCAATGCTCATCGACACACCCTCCTTATTTAGCTGCGTTCCGAAAATTCGCGGCCGCGCCCTTGGAGGCGGTAGCTTGCTCTTAACCTTACACGCATCTCATCGATCTCAGCGATTTCGCCCCGGACGGGCGATCGATAGCCCCGGGCAAGCGAAGCGCAGCCCGGGGTTTGGGGTTTATAGTCTATGCGCCCTGGAGGGGCGCAGGAGCTTTTGAGGGGCAGCGTCCAGCGCCCCTCCCGGTCGCGTCTCTGTGCCGGTGTGTGACCCGGCGCCAGCGCTCCGCTTGCCCCCGGCTAATTTCCTGCGCCCTTTCAGGGCGCAGAGCTGGCGTAACCATTCGTTCTGGACCAATACAAGATGCGTGTAAGTTCAGAGCTTGCTACCGCCATGGTTTGGTGAAGCTTGCTTCACCATCCCCACCTGACGGGAGGCTACCGCTTTGTCCCTGCGAGCGATTTCCGCGTCAAGTGTGGTGATCGGAAGCCCAGGCAGCGAGAGCCTGGAACATGTTCCACACAGACCCGGATTATAACATGTCGAGGAAGGTCTGGTGCTCTCCGGCTGCGGCAGTCAGCCAAACCTGGGAGAAGGACCGGCTTATTCGTAGCGCAGGGCTACCATCGGATCGACCCTGGCCGCCCGCTGTGCCGGGAAGAACGCCGCCAGAAGCGCGACGACCAGCAGCACGGCGGTTACCGAAACCAGCGTCAGCGGATCGGCCGGCCTGATCTCATACAGCAGCGTCTCCAGATAGCGCGCCAGCGCAAACGCTCCCGCCAGACCCAGCGCCAACCCCGTGAGGGTCAGCCCGAGCCCGCGCGAGAGAATCATCCGCGTTATGTGGCCGCGCTGCGCGCCCAGCGCCATCCGCACTCCGATCTCATGCGTCCGCTGGGCGACGCCGTACGACATCACGCCATAGATTCCGAGCAGCGCGAGCGCCAGCGCCAACCCGGCAAATACGGCGAGCAGTCCGGTCTGGAACTTCGTCCGTGACAGCGACTCGTCCACCCAGCGCTGCATTGTGCCCACTTCGGAGACCGGCAGTTCCGGGTCGAGTTCATGCACGACGCCCGCCACCGGCCGCGACAGGGAAAGCGGATCGACGCTCGTGTGCACAACCAGGGTGCCGAAGCCGAACGACAGATGCGCCTGCGGATAATACACCATCGGGCGGACCTTGTCGGCCAGACTGCCGTGCCGGATGTCGCCGACCACGCCGATGATCTCGCCCGGCGGGTTCTCGTTCCTCATCTGGACCACGAGCCGCCTCCCGATCGGGTCCTCGTTCGGGAACATCTGCCGGGCCATGGTATCGTTGACCACGAACCGCAGCGGCGTTTTGGGATCGTTATCGGCCTCGGTAAACGTCCGCCCGCGCCGAAGCGGAATATTCATGGTCTCGAAGTAAAGCGCCTGCACCATGCGGACATCCGTGACAGGCTCCTGGCCGGGAGCCGGTTTCGGCTTGTCGTCCCGCCAGAAGTAAGTGCCGGACCCCATTCCTTTAAATGGCAGGAAGGTGATGGTGCTCGCGTTGACCACGCCAGGCAGCGCGCGGACGCGGCGGCCGAGCTCGGCGAAGAACTGCACGTCCTTCTGATCGCGGTATCGGGCGCCTGGCAGGCTGATATTCGCGGTGAGCACATGATCGGTGCGGAATCCAGGCTCCACCGCGGTCAGCCGGGCAAAACTGCGAAGCAGGAGACCGGCCCCCACCAGAAGAATCAACGACAGCGCCACCTCGGCGACCGTGAACACATCGCGCAAGCGGTTCATCCGTGCGCCACCGGTTGACCCGCGCCCACCCTCGCGGAGCGAGGGACTGAGGGCGCGCCGCGCCGAGGCGAGCGCCGGCGCAAGACCCAGCAGGATGCCCGTAGCGAAGATCAGCACGGCTGTGAAACCCAGGACGCCGGCGTCGAGACCCGCGCGATCCAGCCTGCGAATGTCAGCCGGACCCACCGCTTTCATTACTTGAATCAGCCAGGCGCCTAGAACGATCCCGAGGACACCGCCGATGACCGCCAGCGTCATGCTCTCGGCGAGCAGTTGCCGCATGATGCGCCACGGGCTTGCGCCCAGCGACACGCGGACGGCAAGCTCCTGCTCCCGCCGGCCGCGCGCGTCAGCAACAGATTCGCGACGTTGGCGCACGCAATCAGGAGCACGCACGCCACCGCGCCCAGCAGGATGAACAATGGCGTCTGCGCCTTGCCGTACATTTCCGACGTGAGCGGAACCGCCATCGCGCTCCAGTTGGAGTTGAACTGCGGGTACTCCTGCTCCAGCTGCTTGGCCATCGCCTTCATCTCGGCATCGGCCTGCGCCGACGGTCGCCCCTGGCTTCAAGCGGGCGAGCACGGAGAAGTTTCGGCCGGACGCCCGGGCGCCGCTGTCACTCACGCCGCGAATCCGAAGAGCCAGCCATAACTCCGGCGGGCGATCGCTTATGGTGAGGACTCGCGGCGGCGCGATGCCGACCACCGTCACGGCGTCGCTGTTGAGACGAATCGTTCTTCCGACAATCGACGGGTCGGCGCGCGAATTTACGCTGCCAGAGCTGATCGCTCAGGATGGCCGTAGGGGGAGCCCCAGGTTGGCATTCTTCCCTGGTAAAGTTGCGTCCGCGCGCCGGCGAAATGCCCAGCATCGGGAAGAAATCTTCGGCAATGAGCTGGAGACGGATTTCCTCCGGTTCGCCGGCGCCGGTGATGCTCCCGGTTCTGAAGAGCATGGCGCTCATTGCGTCAAAGCTGGTGTTGCGCGCTTTCCAGTCCAGGTAGTTTGCCGCCGAGACGACGTTGGGCCCGCCACCGCGATCCGGCCTGGTCTCCCACAGCATCACCAGCCGGTCCGGTTCGGCATAGGGTAGCGGCTTCAGGATCACTGCGTCGATGATACTGAAAATGGCCGTGTTGGCTCCGATGCCGAGCGCGATTACGATAATCGCAATGACGCTGTAGCCGGGATTGAGTCGCAATTGACGCAGGGCCAGGCGCATGTCTGGTAGCATGTCCACCTCCGTGTGGTGAGTATACGCGCGCCCGGCAGCAAGTGTTCACAAGATGATGCCTTCCGCCGAAGATTCGTGTTAGAGACAAATACCTTTAAGACGCGAAGACACAAAGAAACACCAGCGCACCTTCGGGTATCATGAAGATAATGATCGGGAGAAGATTGTGTCACCTTATTTCATTCGACGATTAACCGCCGAGGACGAGCAGTTTCTTTGGGAAATGCTGTATGCCGCGCTTCATGTTCCGGCGGGACAGCCGCCGTTTTCCAGGGAAGTGGTAAACGAACCTGGAATTGCCAGGTACGTTTTACACTGGGGCAAAGGAGGCGACACAGGCTTTGTTGCCGTTGATGCATCGACCTCATTGCCTGTCGGCGCCGCCTGGGTGCGGATGTTTACGGCAGAGAACAAGGGGTATGGTTATGTTGATGATGAAATACCGGAACTATCGATTGCCGTACTTCCTGAATACCGGGCGCAAGGAATAGGAACCGACCTCCTGCGCCATTTGATTGAAGAAGTCCGCTTTCGACATCGGGCGTTGTCGCTCAGTGTGTCATCCGACAACCCCGCGATACGTCTCTATCAACGTCTGGGATTTGAAATCGCGGCACAGAGCGGGGCGTCACTGACCATGAAGAAAGAGTTGAACGACCGGGACGGCGGGCACAGATGTTCATCTTGAGATTGATCGACAGTTTCGTTCGAAGGCCTGAATAAATTGTAAGCTGCTTCGTGAAGACATGCCTCGGACCGGACCCACGAAGGAACACCTGAGCTTCTTGAAGGAGAAACACAAATGATTTTTCTCGATCGCCCTCCGACGCGCTTCGACAGTCTCGCCCGCCTTTCGAGGCGGTTGATCTGGATCTTTGTAGCCGCCTCGGTGCAGGCCCAGAACTGGCCCTCCTTCCGAGGCCCGGAGGCAACCGGTATCCTCGAAACACGTGGCGTCCCCATCTCGTGGGACGTGGAGACAAATCGGAACGTCGCATGGCGCACGCCAATCCCTGGCCTTGGTCACTCGAGTCCAATCGTATGGGGCGATCGCATCTACGTCACTAGCGCGGTCTCGAACGATCCCAAGTCCGTTTTTCAGTATCCGCTGGTCGGGCAGCTCGACCGCCGCACCGATCTCGCGAAACACCAGTTCAAGCTTTTCTGCCTCGACAAAAGGAGCGGAAAGCTCCTGTGGGAGAAAGTCGCTGCCGAGATGGAGCCCCGAGTCGCCCGCCATCCACACAACAGCTATGCCTCCGCCACCCCTGCCACGGATGGCACGCGTGTGGTCGCCTTCTTCGGTTCCGAGGGCCTCTACGCGTTCGACCTTGACGGCAACCTGCTATGGAAACAGGACGTCGGCGCGCTCGACCAGGGCGCCTTCGACGTGCCCGATTACAAGTGGGGCAATGCCAGCTCGCCGATCCTTTACAAGAACCGCGTCATCGTGCAGTGCGATCAGCAAAAGGGGTCATTCATCGCAGCGTTCGACTCTGCCACGGGCAAGCGGGTGTGGCAGACGGAGCGCGAAGGCCTGCCTTCGTGGTCGACGCCCACGGTCCACGAAGGGCGCGATCGCGCCGAGCTCGTCACCAACGGGACGGAGTACTTTCGCGGCTACGATCCAGATACCGGCAGAGAGCTGTGGCGCATCAAGGGCACCTCGATGATCTCCGTGCCCACGCCTTTCGTCGCGCACAATCTGATCTACCTCGCGAGCGGCTACTTTCGCTTCATCCAGCCGATCGTCGCGCTGAGACCCGGTTCCGCGGGCGACGTGAAGCCGGAAGCCATTGCCTGGCGCACCGATCGAGGCGCGCCGTACCTCCCCACGCCAATCGTCTACGGCGATCACTTCTATGTTTTCAATCACAGGGGCGTGCTCACGGTCTACCACGCGAAAAGCGGCGAGCGCTTTTATGAACAACGCCTCGGTCCCGGGGGCGCCTTCGCGTCGTCGCCAGTTGGTACGGAGGGCCGCCTCTATGCCGCCAGCGAAGACGGCGACGTCTACGTCGTGAAAGCCGGGCCCACGTTCGAGCTGCTGGCGACGAACAAGATGGGCGAAGTGGTCATGGCGACGCCGGCGCTCACGAACGGCATGCTGATCATCCGCGGGTTGAAGCACGTGTTCGGAATCGCCGCGCCGAAGTAATCCGCCCGATTTCCCTCGAGCTCGTCGTCATCCAATCGCGCGACAACACCCGCTCATGGTAAAGGAAGCGCATACCACCGGCTGGTCGGCGTTTTGGCGATAAGGCTCCTCGCTCTCGGCCGACACGGTGTGCACACTCAAAAAGCCACCGGAATACGTTACCGTTTTCACGAGACCGCGCGCCTGGCCGCCTGAGAATCCGGCTCTTCCTGGCCATAGCCAGATCCCCCCGCGGCCCGGGCAACGGACTCTTTGGCAACCGCTCGCGATTTGGCTTATGATGCACTCAAATCCCCAAGGTGCGGAATGGAAATCCCCGACTAAACGAAGGAGCATAGGGATGATGAAGCGACGAGAGTTTGGTGAGAACCTTGTTGGCGCCGTTATCGGAGCCTGTGTTGCCGGCTCGGCCACCCACAGGTCTGTTTCAGCACAAGGAGCGCGTGTCCCTAAAAAGAATACTCTGATGCATGTTGGTGGCGACTACCATAGCGTTGCCGGAGGCGAGATCACATCAAAGCAAAACCTGGAGTTCAACCTGCGCCATGGGGTCAGGCACCTCACCGTACAAGTGAGAAAACGTTCTCAGGACGGCGGCTGGGATCCCGATGAGCTGAAGATGATGAAAGACAATTGTGACAAGTACGGGGTTAATCTCGAAGCTATACGAATGGATTCCGATTATATCAAGCTGAGAAAAGGGCCGGAACGTGATCGCAAGCTCGACAGCATAATTGGAAATATCAAGAAGGCGGCCGACGTGGGCGTCAAGATAATAACGTATCACTGGACCGTGATCCCGATAAGGCGAAACACGCAGACACAGGGACGAGGCGGAGTCACCTACTCTGCTTTCAAGCTTGAGGACAACTGGAAAGATCTGCCTGTGGGAGAATCAGGCAGGGTTACTTCCGAAGACTACTGGGAGCGCATCACCTATTTCCTCGAGAAAACCATTCCGGTAGCCAAACAATACGATGTGAGAATGGCCTGCCATCCTTATGATCCCCCCGGCCTGCCATTCGGCTATCAAGGCGCCGATAACTGGGATTCCCCGTCAATTTTTGAAGCCATCAAACGATACGAATCGATCGTCAACAGCCCTTACAACGGATTTCAACTGTGTCTGGGGACAACCAGTGAGGGGTTAAAGAAACCTGGCACGGAGATTCTCCCTATTGTCCGATACCTGGGCGAACGAGGGAAAATACACCAGATACATATGCGCAACATCCGCGGAGGACTGCACAATTTCGAGGAAGTGTTTCCGGATGAAGGGGAGCTCGATTTTTTCAAGATCATGCGAATTCTCAGAGACGCGCAGTTTGCGGGCGCGATGTGTCCTGATCATATGCCGCGTCATCCTGACGACCCTGGGGGTCTGCAGTCCTTTGCTTTCGGCTATGGTTATATCAAGGCATTGATTCAGGCCGTGAATTCGGAAGTTTGAGGTTGGTGAGATCGGTTTGGGTATCGACGAGGTTGGGCGCAACCTGGACGACTCGATCGCCGCCTTGCGGCGTCCGACTCTGTTACCGGTGTACACGAACTCCCACCAGGGAGACTTTGGCCGGCAGCAGCCAGACGGGAAAACATCCAGCGAATTCAAGGATGTAGGATTCTGCAGCTGACGGTGCCCAGCCGGAGGATTTGCATGGGAAGTACCGCGCGATTGATTCCGAGGACGATGCCTGGTTTGCGATCGAAAATCCCGGCGTCTGGTGTCACCGTCAACTAGAAGACAACTGTCCAGCCCTGCTTCGCCACCTGCTCCTTGGTGTAAGAAACGCCGTCGATCTTGAGTCCTTGCTTATCGAGCAACGTGATGATGCCGCCGTCGTTCGACAATTGTGCGCCTTCGCCAGACAGTGCGACAACCGTAGTGGCGCCGGGACCTAGCTGCGGGCCAGTGAGCGCGGTCTTCCGTTTGTTCTTGTCGGCGATCGACCATCCTTTAAGATCAACCGCCTCGGGAGTCGTGTTCAACAGCGTTACCCGTTCGCGCCCCACGTCATCACCTGTTGGATTAACCAGCGCTCCCACAATGCGAATGCGCCCATCCGGTTCTTCATCGGTTGGCTGGTCAGGCATAAGGGTATGACCGGTGACGTCGTCGGTATGCCATGCTTGCGACTGGAAGGCCAGAAACACGCCCACCCACTGTTCGGGGAATACTAATTCTCCATTGGACCCGATCATTGCAGGATAATGCAGAACTAACCCGCCGTCCTGCCATACACCGTCCTGTTCGATAAATCGACCGACATTGCCTTGATTCATGTGGATGTCGTGAACACCGTTTCCAGGCAGAAATCCAAAGTATCGGTCGCGCTGATCGGGTTCGGGGCCCCAACGCTCACCGAAGGCATAGATGGTTGCGTCTTCGTCCTCAATCGCGCGCTGGACATAGGCATCGAGCTTTTCATTGAGATCGTTGTCAGGGCCCGGCACGCTATGCGGCAGGGCGCGCATCTGGGTGCGCTGAAAAAGATTGCCGCGAATGAAATCCAGCGCGACGCCACCCGGGCGGCGTGGAACTTCGGAAAATCCCTGACTCAGTTGCGACAAGCTAACCGTGAGAGGGTGTTGAAAGTTTTCTACAACCAGGTACAAGAGCTCTGATGGCGCCAATTGCGACTTCACGTTCACCGCGATGCGATACCGTGTATCCCCAGCCACGACGTCGATCTGATAGTGTGGACTCGAACCGGTCCCAGGTTGGGTGTCGATCACGTGTCCTTTCAATACACCATACTTCTTGAGCGGCATTGTTCAGTCTCCTTGGCCAATGAAAATTAGTGTAATTCGTTCCACTTTCCCGTAGGAGCGTCCGAGCCCGACCCTGCTTGGACCGAACGATTCTCTTCGGAGAAATGTTCCGGCGGGACAGCTTGCTGCGGCGGCCGTGCTGCTCGCTGCCGTCGCATTAATCGCAGGCTACCTGCCGGCCCGGCGAGCGTCGTCGGTCGATCCCGTTGCGGCGCTTCGCGCGGAGTAAACCTCTTAATGTTTCTTCGTGTCTTGGCGGTATTGGTTCGACGAACACTTCAGCGTCACCGAGAATCCTGATACTCCGATCTCCGCTCAGCCAATCGTGCGAGGAGACGGACGACCTCTTTGGGGTTGGCGATATTGTAGCGGGCGTGTGTGCCGCTGAATCCGACCTTGATTGAATAAGCTGAATCGGGAAGGATGGGAAAGATGTCCTCGTCCGTCCAGTCGTCTCCGACGGCGAAGATGAAATCGTAGGTCCCTTTGGAAGCCCACTCCCTTGCCGCGGCCCCTTTGTTGACGCCGGAGGTCCGAACCTCTACGATCTTGCTTCCCTGAAGAACCTGCAGGTCGATGTTGGCCATGAACGAAAGAAGGTCGTCCGTCAGTTCCTGTGCGGCGGTCTTCCCTTGCCTTTCATCCGCCGCGCGGTAATGCCACACGAGAGAGTAGTCTTTTTCTTCGACCAGCGATCCTGGAACCCGGTCGGCGTACATCTCAAGGATCGGTCGAATTTTCGGCTTCCAGTCATGGGGCATCGACCTGAGCATCCGCCAGCCTTCGCCGCCGCTCTTGAGCCATGCGCCGTGCTCAGCCACCAGACCTATCGGCAGCGTGCCGAACCACTCGTCGAGGTTGTCCTTGGTCCGGCCGCTGATGAGGACGACATTATTGGAGGGATCATTGCCCAGGCGCTCAAGGATCTTGAGGACTTCTTCCGTTGGTTTGGCCAGATGGGGTTGCTTGGCGAATCCTACCAGCGTCCCGTCATAGTCGAACAGCAACAATCGACTTGCGCTATTGTGATAGTCTTCAAAAAGCTGGTCGGACACGCCCGGTCCCAGGGCCTTCGCAAGGTAATTCTTGCTCGATTCCTTGGCGGCGATCAGCGCGTCAAGGAAGTCTTCTGCCCAGCGAACCACATCGTATCGCCTGAGCCGATCCTGCATAGCCTGGTTACGTCTGACCTGTTCCTCCAACGGCATGTCCAACGCTTCCATGAGCGCGTCGGCGATCTCTTCGTGGTTGTTGGGGTTGATGATGATGGCTTCGCCGAGTTCCTTCGCGGCGCCCGCCATTTCGCTGAGAATCAACACGCCCGTCTTTGCCGGCCGGCTGGCGACATATTCCTTGGCGATGAGATTCATCCCGTCGCGCAAGGGCGTGACCAGCGCGACATCGCTCAATGCGTACATCGCGACCAGCGGTACGAACGAGAGCGCACGGTACTGGTAAATGACCGGCGTCCAGCCGATCCTGCCGAACTTTCCGTTAATCTTTCCGACCAGCTCCTCGATCTGTTTCTTCATCAGCTCGTAGTGTTCGAGGCCGATGCGGGAAGGAACGACAACCAGGATGGTTGTGACTCGTCCGTGCCGCTCCGGGTTTGCTTCGAGCACCCGTTCGATGCCTTCGAGCCGCTTGATGATGCCCTTGGAGTAATCCAAACGATCCACTGACAGGACGACTTTCGAGTCGCCCAGCAGCTCGCGGATTTCCTCCTTCTCCTTCAGGACTTCAGGACTGCGCGCAGCCTCGTGGAAGCTCTTGAAGTCGATCCCCATCGGGAACGTGTCTACTCTCACCAGACGATCGTCCAGGAAGATCTGCCCCGCGTTGGACTCGTGCCCGAGGATCCGAAGGACGGAGCGGACGAAGTACTGCATATAGTCGTAAGTGTGGAAACCGATCAGATCCGCCCCGAGCAATCCTTCCAGGATCTCCTTCCGCCATCGGCCCGGGAGGAGACGAAAAATCTCGTAGTCGGGAAACGGGATGTGAAGAAAGAATCCGATGCCGGCGTTGGGAAAGCGTTCCCGCAACAATCTCGGCAAAAGCATCAGGTGATAGTCGTGAACCCAGACCAGGTCACCGGGCCGGACAACCTCCTGTAGCGCATCGCAGAACGTCTGGTTCACTCTCACGTAGTGCTCATAGTATTCCTGCGTGTAGCTGGCGTAGGTGGGGAAGTAGTGGAAGAGGGGCCAGATGGTTTTATTGCAGAATCCCTGATAGAAGTTCTCGATCTCCTCTTCAGTGAGGAAGACAGGATAGGCACGGTGTTCGGCCAGTGCGCGGTCTTTCACGGTTGACTGCAGGCTGTCGCCGATCGTGCTGCCGGGCCAACCGACCCAGAGGTACTCGTTATCCCACTGCTGCAGTTTTGTCAGGCACGATCGCAATCCGGTCGCGACACCACCGACGCTTTCGACGAACACCAGTTCACCCGCGCGTTCCGTCACCGTGAATGGAAGCCGGTTGGAGACCACGATTATCCGCTGCGCACTTCTGTTGGGTTTCTTCATCCAGGCTCAACAATCTTATGTGACCATCCCCGGGGGCGTTGTGCGGCCCAAATAGCGATCCAGGACTGCGCCGACCGAACGGCCAACTGCTGCCGTTAGGAATGTACCCAGTATGCCGAGGCGAAGCAAGAGTCTGAAGTTATTGTGGGCATATATTGGAGCGGTCGAATCCCTTCCGGCAGCCGCCGATTGAGTCTTGTGATGAGACGCTAATCTTCAAAGACCAAAGACGTGAAGAGAAGAATATTGTCTGTGGTATCGTGACAGGCGATGTTTGCCGCTGTTTGCTTTCTCCTGCTCGTGATTCTGGCGCTGCGCTCGTTTGTGTTGATGATCGCCGAATCCAAGCCTCTTCTGATCCGATTGCTGGACTTCGTTCTGGCGCTCTGTTTTGGTGCGTCTGCGCTCGTTCTTCTGGTCTTCCTTGGACAACGATTTCCGGAGAACCGGTGGCAATTGGCGCTTCCTTTTGTTTTTCTCGCCCTTCCGGCCGTTCTGTTAACAATGCACCGCCTGAGAAAGCCTTACAGCGCCAGGCCTGTTCTCTTTCTGTCCAAGACCGTTCTTGTCTTGCTTTTGTTTTGCGCTTCTCTGATCGCGCTCATGATCTCGGGTTTCCTGTTTCTGTCGGAAGACCATCCGGTGCTGAAAGTCACGATGACCGGCGGAGGGCGGCAAGAAATAGTGGAATGGAAACCTCCCGATGGAGCGTTTCAAAAACAGGAGCTGAGAGCGCACGAAGTTCAATTTGAAACACCTGATGGACGACCGGTGGCTCAATTGTTCGTCTATGGAGATCAGGTGGCGGTCAAGGCCAAAGTCATCCGTTTCCGCCCGGTTCTGAATGCCATGGGAATACGGAATCTGTGCCGCCTCGAGTATGCCCACAATGGATACATCACCGCCGGGCGGTTTAACCACTTTCCGCATCGTGCCCAGGAGATTCATGTGACAGATCCCAGGCTCGAACTTGTCCAGGCCTGGTTCTGGAAATATTGGGAGGATATGTACTATCAGGAGGAGAAAAACTGGTGGGTTAAGAGCGCGACTCTCGAATCCGGATACTTTCCACTGACGTATGCCGACGGAGCTCCGTTTCGCGGCGCATATTACTTGACAGTCACTCCCGGTGGACTTTCGAGCGTGCCGCTGCCCCAGGCAGACAAAAAATTGTGATTGCCGGACTCGCTCCTTTCCCGGTTGATTGGAGGCCAGGTCCTGGTTCATAAATACGCTAACGTAGGGCAGAGCGGCTCTAGTCAGACCCGGTCGCTCGACGTTCCGCCCTTCTTAACGACAGGTCCCAGCCCTCGAGACTGTTCAGGACTCAACCTTAGAATGCTTAGCATACTTTGAGAGCACGCTGTAGCGCCGGACATTGGCCGTCGCAGCCTAATCGCGCCGTAACCTGAAACAGTAGTTCCATAAAGCCAAAGGCTCAAAAAAGACGTGGCACAACAGAGTTGTTTTAGCGATGCAGAACAGACAGGCGCAGCTTCTTTGGGATCGAGACGAACGCGAACGTACATAGATCGATCAATGCCAGGGCTGCGAAGATCAGAGGTTTCGTTCGATCCAACGGCCGAAACGCTTGTCCGCTTCCCTTTGCCTTGATCGTTAGCGAGTCGTCGTTTACTTCGATTCTTTCGACGGCGAGCGAGTTTCCTTCCAGCAGCAGATCCGGCGTACGAGACAGACTGCGGACGTTGAGAGCGGGGACGAGATTGAATACTGGAAACGATGCTTTCGCGTAAGATGATGCATCGCCCGTTTGCGGTACGAACGTGAAATCCATCTCGGAACCCGGTTCCACTTCGATGGTCACCGGGAGCTGGCCTACAGACCTGGCATCGTCGCCAACCTGAATTGACTTAGCGCAGCCAGGTCCGCGGGATTGGGCACCCGTAGACGACACGGTGTTGATTCGTACGATGATCGGCGTGGTCTGCGAAATGAGCGTGAAGTTCCGAAACGTAACTCCGGGAGTCCTCTTTTGCGCGAACCTAAGGTCGAGGGGGGCGCCATGTTTCTTCGGCGCGAGGTAGAACGTGGTGCGGCACAACTCGCCCTCCACCTCGGGGTCTCTCGTGAGGTACGAGATCCGGCGAATTTCCTGCGGCAGGTTCAGGCCGAGAGCTGTGCGGGCCGACAGCCGTGCTGATTTGAAATCCGCGTTGACGTATACCCTGTCCCTTTCGAACTGTTGGAACGCGAGCAAGTCCTGGCCTTCCGGAACCTCTGCGCCTTTCATTTCGAGCGAGCCGCTCTCAATTGGCACGCTCACCGTCGGGCTCACAACAACCTGAGGCCGGACCATCCAGTACACGCTTACGTTGATTGCACAAAGCGTCAGGACTACGAATGCCACGATCAGGGCGCGCTTGCTGCGACCTGGACCTAGCTGACGCGCGATCTCTTTCAGCAAGCGAACCATCGCGCTGTCGAATTCGGTATCGGAGGCCTTGATGCCCTGACACCGCGCGAGCGGCGCAAGGTCGGTGGGGAGTTCTTCCTCTCGCGGAGGGACAGCTCCATCCACAAACAGCGGGATGACTTTGAGCTTTCGGCGGAGCGCTTCGGCAATCTCGAGCCGCACGAAATCGCGTGGTTGATCGAGGCGGCGATTCCCGTGTTCATCGGCGCTGGTTAGCCATCGCCGTCCGATCACGGGTATCAGCACCCGGCAGTCGCTCAACTTGCGTTCGAGAGCTTCGACGAAGTCTTCGCCGGGACGGATGCCCAAAACGTCTCGAAAGACGTCATAGCGTTCGCTCAGCCGGTCCTGGATGCGGCCAGCATATCCCGACGTATCTTCATGACGGTAGCTGATGAAGATTCGGTCGGCCACGGCTCACTCCGATACGTTGACAAGGTCATCCGACCAGGCCAGAACCCAATCGCCACCTTGCTTCTGGTTGTTCACCTCCTTGATAGAGAACCAGCCGCGAATCTGCACGAAGTGATTGCCTCGGGTTTCCTTCTTCCTGGGGCTCCAGTTACCGCGATTCTCCCGATTTGTGCTGACTCTGTCCTTGTGTTCGGTGCTCTCTTGCAGCAGCACATCGACAAAGCCTTTCTGACCGTTGACAGCCATGAACTCAGCGATCACCTTCGGAAAGGCGTGGTGCGCGCGAAATACGTACTGCGCAGCCTCCTTTCTCCGTATATTCGACGGTGAGAATTTTACCTGGTCGATGCCGACAGAGCCGACTGCCCGGTCTCCCGCGCCCAAACCGTGAATGCGCAAGGGTACGGAGCCAGTTGGCCCGCCGTTCGGATTGTCGACCATCGCCCGAATCGTGTAGGTTGCCGGGTTTGGCTCAGCTCCGAACTCCGCTGGAATGTCGGTCATAAGTTGCTGGCGCCCCCCGAGCGCGGGTAGGCGGTAGTTGAACTCCACGCCTGCGTCGGATGCGATGGTCAACAAAAGAAGCGTGCCCGCTGGCGCCGTGTATTCGACAACAATGGGCCAGTTACCCCGTACGAATCCTCGCACAGTGAACGAGCTCATCAGATACGCTGGCGGCAGTTGCGGTCCCTTTTCGTCGAGGAGATTTACGGGATCGGTCTTGCCGCTGCCGGAGAACAGGCGGCCGAGCAAGAGACCCGCTGCCAGGGAGGCGGCGCCGGTAGCCACCATTGCGCCGGTACTGGCGCCGCCCTGGTTACGACGATCATCCACTTTTGGTGGTTCGGAGCGGGGCCTCTCGTCTTGGGTCACCTCTCTTTTCGGCGCAGATTTGGCGTTGGTCAATAGCCAGCTCAGGGCTCAGGAGACTGGCCACGATCACCGGGACAAGCAATTTGGTAAGCATCGTTACCTCCAAGTCTCCTATTTAGTGACAGAGCAGGATCCAACGTTTCAGAAGAGTAAGTTCAACACCGAACATGCGCGCGCTGGTCCTGTCGCCAGCTCCGGTACGCCACCTCGAAGTCATAAATTGGACGGGGCGGAGCGCGGATTCTGTAAGTTCGACAACACAGTCGGCGCGCCGCCGTGTAGAATCAATACTGCGCAGCCGCCCAAGTCATCCTGCTGAATCAGCCGCTGTGTGCTGCCGTTCACCGTGATTTGAACGGATTCCACTCGTTCACAGGTCTTGGCTTGAGTCGAAGCCGAAATCGATGTAGCGTTTGCTTCGTCGCACCAGAATCTGCGACTTGCGCAGGGTGCTTTGCCTGGCTCGTGATCTGGCAATGCGGCGGTGTTTCATCGAGTTACGCAGTAACGGCGCCTGAGCTGCGAGCTGTGGTTGAGGCGTCGGAAAACTGGGGCACGTAGGTCACTGGGCGCGCGTTCAGCAGGCGCTTCGGCTTCGCCTGCCCTGACAGCGTGCTTGGCGGGACGGCGGGAAGCCTTCCCCGGCGAGGAAAGCCAATGCTTGATTCATGCGTTTTTGCAACCAGTAAGCGAATTCTTCCTGTAGGATCTATCTTGGTTACGGCGGGCACCGCGGATGTCCTCCGGCGCACACCCCACGCTGGAGTTCTTCGGTCGCCCCGAAGGTCGTGAAGGACTACGTCCGGCCGGGCGCCGTGCGCGAGATGGCAGTGGCAACGGACCTCTGCCTCACCCGGGCAGACCGGTGAAACCTTTGGGCGGGGGCCGACTCTAATTAGAACACGATGAACTTTTTCCGGGGAGGGGTTA
>CAWHCF010000032.1:0-126518 GCA_963827655.1 uncultured Acidobacteriota bacterium | reverse complement strand
CGGCGTTTTGCGGGATCAATCGCGCGGTTGCCTCAACGCTTTGGCGCAGGCCCTTCACTCCTGCCGGAGCGCTGCCATCGGAGCGATTCGCGACGCGCGATGCGCAGGCCACCAGCCGGCGAGGATAGCGCTTCCCAGCAGGATGGCGGACGCCGTGGCCAGCGCCAGCGGGTCCTGCGGCTTCAAGCCGAAGAGGATACTTTCTACCAGCTTCCCCGCCGCAAGGGATCCGGCAACGCCGATCACGACCCCGACCGTGACCGGCGTTATCGACTCCCGGAGCACGAGTCCTACGATATCCGCACGCTTGGCGCCGAGCGCCTGCCGCAACCCGATCTCCGGTGTCCGGCGCGTCACCAGGTAGGCCAGGGTTCCGTAGATGCCCATGCAGGCGAGCACTAGCGCCAGCACCGCGAATCCGGAGAGCAGGGCTGCAAACAGCCGCTCGCGCCGGATCAGGTCGTTGATCTGCTCCACCTGCGTCTTGACTTCATACATTGGAACGTTCGGATCGACGCTTTCCACCACCCGCCGGACCGCCGTGACTAGCGCCTGCAGCTCGGTTTCGGAGCGGACCACGTAGGTCATCGAGAACTGCACATTCTGGCGGAAAGGAATGTAGACCGTCGCCGGGACCGACCGCCGCAAGCTTTCGAACTTGGTGTCACCCGCCAGGCCAACGATCTCGACGTCATTGCCGTTCATCTCGACGCTGCGTCCCACGGGATTTTGGCCCGCAAAGATCTGCTTGGCCAACGTCTCATTGATGACCATCACGCGCTGCGAGGTCTCCCGGTCGCTCCAGGCGATATCGCGGCCGGCGAGCAGCGGGAAACCGATCGTCTCGAAGAACCGCGGCGAGACGTAGTGGATGTAGACCGGCACTCCCTTCTGCTGACCCGGTAGAGTCACTCCGTCCCGCGTCGCGCCTCCGCTCAATATGCCCCATCGTGACATTGAGGCGGACCGAACGCCGGGAATCTGCCCAAGCCGCCGGACAACGTCCTCGTGGAAGTTGAGGAGCCGTTGCTCCTTGTAGCCGTTCAAGGTGGGGTTTAACTGAAACACGAGCAGGTTTTCGGGCCGGAAACCGATCGGCTCTGAGTTGAGATTGATCAGCGTGCGCACGAAAACGGTTGCGCCCACCGCGAGAATCAGCGACAGCGCCACCTGGACGGCGATCAGCGCCTTCCCGATGCGGTAGCGCGACCGCTCCGCCGTTGCGCTGGAGGTCTTGAGCATCGGAAGCAGATCGACGCGCGTTGCGCGCAACGCGGGGGCCAGGCCAAATACGAGGCCCGTGGCGACACACATTGCAACCGAAAACGCCAGCATCCGGAAGTTAAGGGCAACCTCGACGGCAAGCGGTCTCGGATCCGTCACAAATAGGCGGGCGATTGAGTCTCCCGCGAGGTACGCCAGGAGAACGCCTGCAGCCCCGCCTAATGCGGACAAGAGCAGGCTCTCGGTGAGCAGTTGCCGGACCAGGCGTCCGCGGCTCGCCCCGATGGCCAACCGTATCCCAATTTCGCGGTGGCGTGCCGTAGCCCTCGCCAGCAGCAATCCCGCGATGTTCGCGCAAGCGATCACCAACACCGCGCCGACCGCCCAGGCGAGGATCCTGAAGGGTTGCTCGAGCGTGTTGCGCACGCGGTCGAGTCCCTGGCCGCCGGGAATCAACGCCACGCGTGGCGGATCGTATTCACGATCAGGCTTGTAGTCGAGAATCGCCTGGCGCATCAGCAACTCGATCTCCGCTCGAGCCCGCTCTTCGGAAACTCCGGGCTTCAGCCGCCCCATGGCCTCCAAGTTCCAGCGATCCGGTTTCTGCAGCACGTCCGAGCCAGGGTATAGGACCGGCTCCATCGCCATCGGTAAGATGACGTCCGGACAGTATGGGCTGATGCCACAGGAGTTCTTGGGCAGCACCCCAACGATGACCACGGGCGTTCCGTTTACGGCGAAGCTCTGTCTCAGGACCTGCGCGTCGCCGCCGAACATCCGCTGCCAGAAGCCGTAGCTCAGCACGGCAAGCGCGGAGATCCCGCCCGGCTGGTCGTCCTCAGGCGTGAGCGTCCGGCCGAGAAGCGTCTGGCTCCCGAGCGTCGAGAAATAATTGCCGGAGACAACCTGGCCTCCCGCTAATTCAGCGTGTCCGCGGATCGTGAGGTTAATCCTTTGCACGCTACTGAACGTGATGAGGCCGGAGAGGGTTGACGTGTGATCGCGCAGGTACTTGTAGACAGGATAAGAGATCGACCATGCGACCCGCTCCCCAGCCGAGTTCTTTTTTGTGTCTCCGTCGTACGAGCGGAAAAACCCCGTCTTCCGAGCCGCCCATTCCAGCCGCCGGAGCTGTTCCGGTTGTTGAACGGGCAGCATCCGCAATAAGAACGCATCAATGGCACTGAAGATGGCCGTGTTGGCGCCGATTCCAATGGCGAGAATGGCCACCGCCAGGATCGTGAACGTTGGGGTCTTGCCGAGTTGCCGCCACGCGTAGCGCAGATCGCCGCGCAGCTGGTCGAGCAAGCGCAAGCCCAGAGACTCACGGCACTCTTCCTTGTAGCGCTCGACCGCTCCGAACTCAAGCCGCGCATGCCGCGACGCCTCGTCGGCTGAAAGACCCCGGCGGATGAGGTCATCCCTGCGCACGGCGAGGTGAAACTCCATCTCGCTGGCCATTTCCTTCTCCACCTTGCTGCGGCGCAGAACGCTGTCGAGCCACGATCGAATGCGACTGAGCATTGCTACACCTCCTCAGGACGAGCCTTGAGGGCAAGGGCGATCGCCGCCGCGAACCGCTCCCAACCAGCTGTCTCGTCCTTCAACCGTTTCCGGCCGGCTGTCGTCAGTCGGTAGAACTTCGCGCGGCGGTTGTTGTCCGATGTGCCCCATTCCGACTCGATCAGGCCCTGATGTTCCAGGCGATAGAGTGCCGGGTAGAGCGCACCCTGCTCGATGACAAGGACTTGCCCGGTGATCTGCTCGATCCGAAGAAGAACGCCGTAGCCGTGTTGTGGCCCCAGCGAGACGGCCTTGAGAATCAGCAGATCCAGGGTTCCAGGCATCACATTTGTGCGGTCCGACATCTCTCTCCTAAATTAATTAGGAAGAAGATACCCAACCTTCTCCTAAGCTGTCAAGGGGAGCCCCTGCTATTGATTGTCCCTTGGTGGGGATTGGTAAATCCTAGTCGCCTAGTGTTTACCGATGCTGCCACCCACTTGGATGGATAACCAGCAATTCTCAGTAGATCGCCGAAAACCGCCCAGGATTGAGCTATCTCGACACTGTTGGAACTGGTTGGATCGCCCGCCACCGTTCACAAAATCCGGGAACAAAGACACCAACCGAAAGCGTATATGTGATGATGCGAAAGAGACCGGTTCTCTGCCAGACCCACGCGCTGGCTATTATTCTGTGCTTCTTCGGCCAGTCGATCTTCGGCCAACCCCGCTCCATCACAGAAGCGCAACTAGTTCTGAGCGGCGGGACGATTTATGTGAGTCCGACCGAGAATCCGGTCCGCGATGGCGTCGTTGTCGTCCGAGACGGCAAGATTGCTGCGGTGGGCCGCAGGGGGTCCATACAGATACCATCGGGCGCCCAGATTCTGGATTGTTCTGGACTGACAATTATCTCAGGTTTTTGGAACAGCCACGTTCACTTCATGGAGAGAAAATGGGCGGACGCGGCCAACATTCCGGCTGCCGAGCTCAGCGGGCAGCTTCAGGCAATGCTTACGCAATACGGGTTTACGAGCGTGTTCGATACCGGGTCGATGTGGGAAAATACGCGGCTGCTTCGCGACCGCATTGAGTCCGGCGAAATACATGGTCCGAAAATCCGCTCGACGGGTGAGATTCTGTACCCGAAGGGCGCTTTCAGTGGCACGCCGCCGCAATTGATGGATGCCTTGGGATTCATGAAGGTCCAGTCTCCGGAGGTCGCGGATGCTCCCGAAGCGCTGGGAGCTTCGAAGAAGCTACTCGATGCAGGAACCGATGGGATCAAGCTGTATGCGGTAACCTGGTGGCCCCCGTTTGCAGCTATTCCGGAGACCGCCATGCGAGCCGCGGCGGATGAAGCCCACCGCAGAGGCAAACCTGTCTTCGCACACCCGACGAAACGCGAGGGCTTACTGGCAGCAGTTCGCGCTGGAGCGGACGTAGTGGTGCACACGACGCCGCAGTCAGAACCATGGGATGAGACGGTCCTGGCGGCGATGAAGGAGAGGCAGGTCGCCCTCATACCAACTTTGAAACTCTGGAAGTACGAACTGCGTCACGACCGTGATTCAAACCGCGACCAGTTCACCGAACGCGGCGCCGGCCAACTGCGATCCTGGCTCGCCTTCGGCGGAGTCATCCTGTTCGGAACTGATGTCGGCTATATGAATGACTACGATCCGAGCGATGAATATGCTCTTATGGCCCAATCCGGAATGAGTTTTCGCCAGATTCTTGCTTCTCTGACAACGGCGCCCGCCGAGCGGTTCGGTGAATCGAAACAACGCGGACGGATTGTCCCAGGGTACGTTGCGGATCTCGTCGTCCTGAGTGGCGATCCCTCACAGAACGTTCGAACGTTTGCGACGGTACGGTATACAGTGCGGGAGGGGAGGGTTATCTATCGGGCAGCCGCTGGTGCCCCAACTGGCTCCACGCCCTCGCCAGCGAAGTCAAGGTGAGCAATTCCGTAGCGGCGGAGCGCAGCGAGGGTTATGCGGCGGATGGCCGTCGGGAATCGGAAGAATGACTGGACTTTCTCGGATTACTCCACCCTTGTCGCCTAATGTTTACCAATCTTCTGCGTAGATCCTGGCCACCTGGACGTATTACGGGCTACTCGTACAAGTGGCGGAGCATCCTCACGGTACCTTCCAACTCCGCCCCACTTCTCCGGTAAGCCGACTATACGTCCATTGAGCCGGATGAGTAAACACAACTGCATTACACGGGATCGATCAGACGGCAGAGCAAGGCAGCGCCAGGGCCCACCACGCTCGCAAGCGCATGCCAACTTGCCCTGCGGTCGCGGCGTACCGCCGTCTTTTGAAGCCGCCGTTGCAGCCGTACCAGCCTCACCGCGCCGTCACTTCATCTGGATGATGCGGAGATTCGCGAAGTCGCCGTCGCTGTTGTTGCCCGTCCACAAGCCAACCATGCCTCGATCGTGTGGCCCGAGCTTTCGGATTTCGAGTGTGGGTGATTTGACGAGTCCGACATACACCTGGATCGTTCGGCCTTCATCGTCACTTCTCTTCGGCCGCAAGCCTGATCTGGAATTGGCCGTACCTGCCGTTCAAATGGTTTGAGCTTGCATGATCATCGTGGAGCCTCATTCGGCGCGGAGCGCGACCATTGGGTCCACGCGCATGGCGCGGCGGACTGGGATGAGCAGTGCGACCGTCGCGCAACCCACCAGGATCGCGACGGCACTGCCGAGGGCGATCGGGTCGAACGGCGGCACTCCATAGAGCATGCCGCGCAGAAGCTGTACGACCAGCGTGATGCCGAGGGCACCACCCGACAGGCCGACGGCCATCCAGCCGACGCCCTGCCGCAGCATCAGCCCGGCAATCGCGCTCGGGCGCGAGCCGAGCGCCATGCGAACGCCGAACTCCCGCTCCCGCGCCGCCGCCATGCTGGCGAACATGCCGTAGACGCCGACCGACGCGAGGAGCAGCGCCAGGGCAGAAAACGCGGTCATCAGCATCACCGGAAGCCGCCGAGCGGCGAGCCCTTCGCCGACCGCCGCATCGAGCGTCATGGCCTGCTGGACCGGCAATGAGGGGTCGAGCGCCGCCACCTCTCGCTGGAGGGGTCTCACGAGGGCGAGCGGATCGCCGTGCGTGCGCAGCAGGACGCAGAACCTTTGCGTCGATTCCTGCCGGTGTGACCTATACGTCATCGGTTCGGCCTCAGGCCGGGCGAGGTCGTTGCGCACGTCGCCGACGACGCCGACGACCGTCACCAGGCGCCCACCCAAGCGAATGCGAGCACCGAGCGCCTCGCCGGCGGGCCAATGCTGGCGCGCCAGGCTCTCGCTGATGACAGCGGTCGGCGGCGCGCCATCGCGGTCCGACGCGTCGAACGTGCGTCCCTGCCGGAGCGGTATCCGGAGCGTGCGGAAGTAGTCGTCCGACACGCTCGCATACACGACGGAGAGCTGCGCGTCGGTCGGGAGCGCCGCTTCGATGGTGAAGGGATCCCGTCTCGGGGTTTCGACCGTGGGAACCTTGTTCGCGATCGCGACGGCGTCCACGCCGGGGAGGAGCCGCAGCCGCTCCGCGACTTGCTCGTGGAAGCGGGCGCGTGTCTCAAGTGTCGGGTAGTCAGGTATCGATAGCCGGAACCTCGCGGTCAGGACGCCGGCCGGATCCAAGCCGAGCGGTGCCGTCGCCATCTCCCATGAGCTGCGCGCCAGCAAGCCGGCACCCGCGAGCAGGCTGGCGCAGAGCGCTAGCTGCGCCGCCACCAGCACGCCGCGCAGGCGGCGCGGGCGGCGCCCCTCGCTCGCGCCCCGCGCCTCGTCGCGCAGCGTACCCTGCGCGTCCGAGCGCCCGATGGAGAGCGCCGGCACCACGCCAAACGCCAGGCCGGTGCACAAAGCAACAACCGCCGTGACGAGCACCACGCCCGGATCGAGCGACAATTGGGTGTAGGCCGGCAGCACGGGTCTCGCGAGGCCGTGCAGGAGGGACAGCATCGACTGGGCGACCAGCAACCCAGCCGCGCCGCCGGCCAGGGCGAGCGCGGCGCTCTCGGTGAGCAGCTGCCGTACGAGACGCCGGCGCCCAGCACCGAGCGCGACGCGGACGGCGAACTCTCTGCGCCGGGAGAGGCCGCGGGATAGCAGGGCTGCGGCGAGGTTCGCACAGGCAATGAGGAGGACCAGAGCGGCGCTCGCCAGCAGCACGAGGAGCGGCGTGCGGGTGCCGCCGACCATCGCATCACGCAGTGGCATTGCCGAGATGCTCACGCCGCTGTTCTCCTGCGGGTGCTCGTCGGCCCAGATTGCGGCGATCTCGCGCCGCGCGGCTTCCAGGGTCATGCCCGACTTCAGGCGGCCGACTAGGCCGAGCCAGCCCGCACCGCTGGCGAGGGCCGGGGTGAGATCGAATGCAAAGTAGAAGTCGGCCTGGCCCCTGAGTCCCACGAAGCCGCGCGGCAGGACGCCGATCACCGTACGCGGGATCCCGTTGATGCGGACATCTCGGCCAACGATACCCGGGTCACCCGCGAATAGCCCCTGCCAAGCGTCATGGGCCAACAGCACGACACGAGCAGTGTCGGGACCGCTCTCCCCGCCGCTGACAGGCACGTGGCCTTTGGCGCGATCGTCGTCGTGGAAGATTCGCCCGAGCGCAGCCGGGACACCCAGGGTCTTGAAGAGTCCGGGCTCCACCCACGCGATCCTCACGATACGTGGGACGTCATCACTTCCGTACACGGCATCGCGCGCGGAGTCGAATGCGGCGAGGCTCTCGAATGACCGCTGTCGCTGAGCGATAGTGTGGACCTGGCTGGCCCTCAGCAGGGCGCTTTCCTGCGTGCTGAGGAGGAAGCGCCCGTACACGCGCACCAGGCGGTCGGCGTCGGCGTAGGGCAGCGCGTCGAGCAACACCGATTTCACCACGCCGAAGATGGCGGCGTTGGCGCCGATGCCCAGGGCCAGCGTCACGACCGCGACGGCCGTAAAGCCGGGGGCTCGTCGGAACAGCCGCAGCGCGTAGCGGATGTCCTGGAAAAGGGTGTCCACCCTGGCACCCGCACGCGCGTCGCGGACCTCGCTCTTCAAGGATTCCAGGCTCCCCAGCTCCAGTCGAGCGGCGCGACGGGCATCGTCCGGATGCATGCCTGCTCGGATTTTCTCGTCGACCAGCAACTCGAATGCGGCATGCAGCTCCTCGTCGAGATCGCGATCGACCCGGTTCCGGTGCACGAGATTGCCCCAGAGACTGAAAAGGCGGGCCATGACGTGTCTCCAGTTTTTCTGTGGTCGAACCCTCGGTTGCCCTTAGTCGACGGGCGACCCTGCTGAACCTCTGATTACCGAAACACCGCAGCGTCCGGTGGTCACTATCACCTCATGCTTTCATCGCGCGCGCAATTGCCAGCGAAATCTGATTCCACTGTGTGGCTTCTTCGCCCAGTTGTCGGCGTCCGGCCTTTGTGAGCGTGTAGTACTTCGCACGTCGGTTGTTCTCGGAGGGGTGCCAGTCGGATGTGAGCCAGCCGGCTTCCTCCAGACGATGGAGCGCAGGGAACAGTGAGCCCGGTTGCACGACGAACGTGCCGCCAGTGATCTGCTTGATGCGGCGCGACACGCCGAGCCCGTGGAGCGCACCGGCAGAAAGGGCCTTCAGAATGAGGAGATCAAGCGTACCTTGAAGTAACGTGACGCGGCGGCCTGGCATCGGAGTTCTCCTGCTATCGACCCTCTATATGAGCGAGAGTGTGCACCCACTCCTATCGAATGTCAATAGGTAAGGTGCCTCGGGGGGACCCTGATAGGAATCGAACTGCCACGACGCAGGACGGGGCGAGCGCCCGCCATCAGTCCTGATAAGTCGCCAAGGATTTACCGATCCCGCGAGTCCCTGCTAACTCCTGGTTAACGGACAAACCGGACAACTGGCGGGGCGTCCGAAAGAAACGTCCCGTTTTCCTCCACTTGTCCGATAAGCCGACTACTCGTCCAAGTGAACTGGGTTAGTAAACACTGCGGCGTGAGGAGCTATCCGCTCCGGCAGTGCCTGAAGCGACAACTCGCGCACCTCAGACCTCAAGGTCTGCCCCTGAGTGGCGACCTCAATCGTATCTGAGGGTAGTTGTAGGATCGACCAGGATAGCCCGTCGCGCGGGCGCATACGCTGCCAAAGCGGCAGCGGCCAGAGGTACCAGCACTCCGATGAAGAACGCAATGCCGTCAAATGCCTGTATGAAGAACAGTCGGGAGGCCAGAATGCGCCATACTGCCAATGCCAGGAGCGAGCCAGCGACGCCACCGATAAGGGCGAGCCTCATCGATTGCGTTAGCACCAGACGCGCGACCGCACTTGCCGGGGCCCCAATCGCCATTCTGATTCCTATCTCCCGCGTTCGCTGGGAGACTGAGTACGAGAGCACGCCATAGACTCCTGACACCGCAAGGAAGAGGGCGAGCCCACCGATCACCGTGCAGACACCCGCCGCGATCTGGAATGGGAATATTCCTGCCGCCCGGAATGTCTCCAGCGTATGAATCTGGTCGACTGCACTGGGGCTGATCGCGGAGAAATCCGCATCCAGGTTGCGGCGCGCCTGTTCCGAATTGCCGTGAACACGCACCAGCAGGCTGTTCCCCGCGGCGGTGGAGGTCGTAGGCAAATACAGGAGAGTAGGGTCCATGCCGACCGTGAAACAGCAACTGACGATATCCGCTGCTACGCCGATTATTCGTACTGATGGAAAGTGGCGTACCCTTGAGCCCGGTGCGACGCGGGGATCTGGAGCTAGCCGAAGAGTTTGGCCCAGCGGCTGCTGCCCGGGCCAGAAACGTAACGCCGTCTTCTGGCTCACAATAGCGACGGCTGCTCCCACCTGGGCTTCTTCCACGCTAAAGTTACGGCCGCTCAAAATGGGAATGCCGAGAAGCTGGAAGAATGTGGGTGAGACGAAGTTGTACGAGCCACGAACTGCAGTTTCTTCGCCCGAGATCATTGGTACAGTCAACAGCATTCCGTTTAGTGGGATGGACTGCGCCGACGCAATCCCTTCAACTACGGGTTGCTCCGCCAGCCGGGAGAGGAGTTGGGACCGGTACTTCTCGTTGATATCCATTTCCAAGACTCCCCTTGTCGTAAAGCCCACCTCCTGCCTGTTCATCCGTGAGCTGGCGCGCAGGGCCAGCCCTGCCACGGTAAGCAACATCACGCACACGGTGATCTGCAAAATCACTAACGCGTTGCGGAGTCTGGTTGGTCGGATGTCGGGCGCAAACTCGCCTTTGGTAACTTGCGCAAGATCGAGGCGGGTGGCTTGAAGTGCGGGTGCCAGCCCAAACAGGGTGGCAGAGGAAGCGGCGATAGCGATCAAGAACCCGAATAGGCGAATATCGAATCCCAGTGATGGTATGGTGACGATCTGAGCAAGGTCCGGCGGCATGGCTGAGAACAAGATCCGTTGACCGACGCGAAGCGCCAACTCCGAGAGCGCAGCACCGGCCATGGCGGCTGGCACCGCCAGGACTAAACTCTCGGTCAATAGTTGGCGAACAAGTCGAATGCGAGCCGCGCCTAACGACAGTCTTAACCCGATTTCACGCTGTCGGCCAATGGCACGCGCAAGCATCATGCTTGCGATGTTTGCGCAGGCCATGAGTAGCACCAGCAGGAAAGCCGCAACGACAGGGATAGCAGCTGCAATCAGTTGAGGCGTCAGGCGAATCGAAGTCGCACGCGATTCGAGAACCACACCCACGGCTTTCTCATCCTCTCCCTTGCCGTCCGTCCGATGTAGCGCCCACACAAGGAGGGCTGCCTCAGCCTGCCTTGAAGTGAGCCCCGGTCTTAGCCGACCGGCAATATCGAGTCGGTTCGGATGATCGGGACCGAAGAGACTCGGTCCACCCTCCAACTGGTCCGCCATGGTAATTGGCACCCAGAAGTCGAGTGTCTTTGCGTTCAGGCCACTGAATTCGGGTTTTGTGATCCCAATCACTTCCATAGGATGGCCGCGAATCACGATTGTCTTGCCGAGCAGGTCGTTGTTGCCACCGAACTTGTTCTGCCAGGCGGAGTGACTAAGGACAACAACAGGGGCCGATCCTGCAGACGCGCCGTCTTCCGCTACAAATGTCCGACCAGAAAGCGCTCCCACGCCAAGCATGCGGAAGTAGTTAGGCGTTACCAGTTCGCCGAAAAGCGGCCGGCCCTCAACGCGAGCGAAGATCGGCCTGGTGGCCGCTACCTCGGAAAACACTGGGTTACCATCTCGGAAGCTCTCATATTCCGCCCACGAGAACGAGTGCGTTGCTCCACGCCGGTCAGTCCATGAGTATTGATAGAGGCTATTCGGATCGCTGACCGCGACCGGTCGGAGAACATAGGCGTTGAAAATGGTGAAGAGGGCCGTATTCAGGCCGAGGGGCAACGCTATAGTAGCGACAACTGTCAGGGCAAATACTGGCGTGCGCCAAAAGCTCCTGACCGCGTAACGCACGTCAGCCAGCGCGTCTTCGATCAGGCGTGTGCCGCGCGCATCCCGGCATTCCTCCTTTGTCACGTCAAGGCTGCCAAACTGAATGCGCGCGAGGCGAGACGCTTCGGCTGGATCTATTCCTCGGTTTTGATTTTGATTCTTCCTCGCCTGCATCTCAAGATGGGTGTTCACTTCCTCTTCGAGCTCATCCTCAACACGGTTGTGCTGAAACAGCGCACGAAGCCGAAGTCTGATGTCGTTCCAATTCATATCAGGCCATATCCAGAACCTGAGCGATCGCGCCCGCGAACCTGGCCCACATCTCGGTTTCCCGCTGCAGTTGTTTCTTTCCCGCCGTCGTCAGTGTGTAAAATCGCGCTCGTCGGCCAAGTTCGGAAACCCCCCATTCCGCCGCAATCCACCCCTGGTGTTCCAACCGATGAAGTGCGGGATACAGAGAACCCTGATTGACGCGCAACACATCCTGCGAGGCTTGCTGTATCCGCTCCGAGATTGCCCATCCGTGCATAGCGCCTAGCTGCAACGTCCGGAGGATCAGTAGGTCGAGGGTGCCTTGTAGTACGTCAAGCCTGGCGCTCTTGCTCATGTTGTCGAATCTCGACAACATGTTATCGCGCGCTGGTGTCGAATGTCAACAACACTCTTCGTACTCGCAGCCAGGCACTAGCCGCGCGCGTAAAAGGCTTTTGTGGATAGGATCAGTCGCCTAATGTTTATCAAAATCAAGTCAAGTTGACGTTTTAGGGGCAAACCGTACAAGTGGCGGGCATCCGCAAGGACCCATCTCGGCTCCGCTCCACTTTCCGATTTGCCGACTATCCATCCGCCATCGAGGTGGCCGCCGAACGGACGGGCGCCGGCAATCCAAAGCAGGGGTTTTCGTGTGCAGGACGTGATATCGGTTTGTGATCCTACCTATTGCATTCCCATAGGAAGTGTGCCAGGCTGATATTGGCATCAAATAGGAGGGAGAGTGATGGATAAGAAGGCGGACGTTTGGCAAGGGACGCTCGCCCTTATGGCGCTGAGGACCCTCGAAACAATGGGGCCTCTCCACGGCTACGGAATCGCTCGCCGGATCGAGCAAACCAGCGGCGGTTTGCTGTTGGTGAACTACGGTACCCTGTATCCGGCGCTTCTCAAACTGGAGCAGGAGGGTTACATCTCCTCGGAATGGGGAGTTTCTGATAACAATCGCAAAGCCAAATACTATCGCTTGACACGAGCCGGGCGGAAGCAGCTTGAGAAGGAAGCGCGTCAATGGGAGCAAACAACTGGGATCATGGCACGTTTCCTGTCCCCTGGAGAGGAACGTTGATGAAACGAATACGTGCTTTCTTCCTGCGGTTTGCCGGCCTGTTTCAAAAGGAGTGGCGCGATCGCGAGCTGTCTGAAGAAATTGAGAGCCACCTGCAACTCCATATTGAAGATAATCTCCGGGCCGGCATGAATCCCGAGGATGCGCGTCGGGACGCACTCCTAAAATTTGGTAGTATCGAGTCAACCAAGGAAAAGTATCGAGATCGAAGAAGCCTTCCTTCAGTGGAGAGTCTGGCACAGGATCTGCGCTACGCTACCCGCATATTGCGGAAGAACCCGGGATTCACGACGGTCGCCGTAGTGACGCTGGCTCTTGGCATCGGCGCCAATACTGCCATGTACAGCATTGTCCACGCCGTGATGCTCCGCCCGCTGCAGGTGCGCGAGCCGGATCAACTCGTGCGCATTTACGAAACCAATCCAAGCCGTAATCTGTGGACCTTTTCCGCGTCGGTGCCGAACTATCTGTCATGGAAGGACCAGGCGCGCAGCCTGGAACTTGCGGCCTTCCAGGGGTATGCCCCGAACTGGACCGGGGACGGTGAGCCGGAGCGACTCGAAGGCATCGCAGCTACCTCGTCCTTTCTGCCCGTCCTGGGAACGACAGTGCGTATGGGCCGCTGGTTCGTCGAAGACGAGCAGCGGCCCGGTCAGCATCGAGTGGCCGTTTTGAGCGAGGTGTTCTGGAAACGACGGTTTGGCCAGGATAGTGACGTGGTCGGTCGCAAGCTACTCCTGAATGGAGAGCCTTATACCGTTATCGGTGTAGCGTCCCCAGGGCTTACGGTTCCATCGGCGCCTGATCTCTGGGTTCCACTGATCATCGATCCGAATGCGAATCGGGGGAATCGCCAGTACACCGTGATCGGACGCCTCAGGCCCAGTTTCACATTACAGCACGCGCGGGCGGACATGCTTTCGATCGCTCGCGAACTGGAGCGGCAGTTCCCCGGATCGAACAAGGGCTGGAGTGTCGCAGTCGTGCCACTCCTGCAGTGGCTCATTCCACTGGAGATTCGCACCGCGCTGACCGTGCTGCTTGGAGCGGTTGGAATGGCAATGCTCATCGCCTGCGCGAACGTGGCAAACTTGCTACTGGCGCGGGCGGAGGCTCGGCGCAAGGAGATCGCTATCCGCGCAGCCCTTGGTGCTGGAACAGCCCGGATCTCACGGCAACTGTTTACCGAAAGCGTGCTGCTGTCGCTCGCCGGTGGAGCACTCGGCGTTGCTTTAGGTGGCGCTATGGTTCGGATCGCCCGACAATACCTCGTCGAGATCGTTCCTCGGGCGGACAAGGTCTCTATTGATCTGAACGTGCTCGGTTTTGCCCTCGGAATATCCCTCATCACGGGTCTGCTTTTCGGAATGGCTCCAATTGTGCAACTTGGGAGGATGCGGAGTCTTGACTCGCTGCACCAAGCGGGCCGAACTTCGCAACCCGCACCGCGCACGCGCCTACGGGCGCTGCTGGTGGTCGCGCAGGTGTCGCTGGCAACTGTGCTTCTGATAGGAGCAGGGCTGCTGATACAGAGCTTTGCGCGTCTACAACAAGTTTCGCTGGGCGTCGATCCGGACAACGTGCTCACGGCGCGGATCGCACTGCCAAGACCGAGATACGAGACTGGAGCGGCGATCTCGGCGTTGCTGTCTCGCTTGACCGACGCACTCCGGTCTGCGCCCGGCGTGAGCTCCGCCGGGGTCTCCAGCGCCATCCCACTCGGTCCCGGATCCCGCACGCTGGGCAGTGCTGCCGCGGTCGCACCGTCTGACCCGTCGGTGGGGCAATCAATTGACTGCGAGTGGCGGTCCGTGGATGCCGGCTTCTTTGTGGCTCTTCGCATCCCCGTTCTTCGCGGCCGCGTCTTCGGCCCAGAGGATGGGCCCGACAGACAGCGTGTGTTCGTACTCAGCCAGGAGGCCGCCCGGAGCCTGTACGGCGCCGAAGATCCGGTCGGCCGTCCACTCCGAGTTAATGACGCTGTGGGGGAGGTTATAGGGGTAGTCGGCGACGTTCGCATGAAAAACATCACCGATCCTCCAGGCCACGTTGTCTACCTTCCCATATCGCAGGGCGGTCGCTTTGCAGTCTTCGCCTTGTTCGTGCGGACCCACGATGGATCCCCCGAAGCCGCCGCCACCCTGATCAGAGAAAGACTTTGGGAGATCGATCCGAACTTGCCGGCCTATGGCTACCGATCTATGCGGGACTGGGTGGAGAACAGTTCGGCCCCCGCTCGGATCAGAACATGGGTGCTTGCACTGTTGGCCGGCGTGGCGCTGGCACTCGGCATGATTGGGATCTACGGTGTGCTCGCGTATCTGGTGACTCTTCGCCGCCAGGAGTTTGGCGTGCGCATGGCTTTGGGTGCGCGACCTGGCAATCTGCTCAAGCTCGTACTGGCCCAGGGACTCGGCTTGGCGCTGATCGGTGTTGCCACTGGCCTTGGCGGTGCAATGGGGCTGACACGTGTGCTCGACGCTCTGTTGTTCGGCGTTAGCGCGCGCGATCCATTGACATTCCTAGCCGTTGCGGTGCTCCTTCTGCTTGCCGCCCTGATTGCATGCTATGGACCGGCTCGACGGGCGGCCCATGCTGATCCGATCGTCGCACTGCGGAGTGAATGAGGCGGGCGAAGCGGATGCTCCCATCACCCCCCGTGCTCCGGAAGCACGGGATCCCTGAGCCATTTGTCCGTATAACGGTAGGTTCCGCAATGCGTGAAGTGCCGCATCACCGGACGGCGATATCGACGAACAGCTGATTCTCCGAACGGGTGACCACCAGAAATTCGAGCTCGAAGGAGGAGGTGTGCGAAAACCGGGCGCCCACAGGCATTCATCGATGTAAAATGCAATTCACGGACGTGATGGGGAGCGCGCAGCGGCCGGAGGGTTACCGATACTCACAGGTTCGCGGATCGGATGAAGTCGTCGCCTCAAGGACTCTGGAAGTGTCATTGAAGTAGAATGCGACGATGATCCGGCTGTGTGGGGTAGCGGCGAGCGGCCTCTTCCATACCGGTGAACCGGTCGCTATGTGTCTGACGAGTACGGCAATGTTCCGCTTAGGGGTCACTTTCCTGTGCTACCAGCTACGCGGCGCTAAAAGGCCCCAAAGGAGGCGAGGATGAGTACAACAGTTGGCACGCAACAGGACGAGCTGCTTGGGAAGGCGGACAGTTATTTGGCCGGGGGTGGGCTGGGGTTGTTCACGCTGCCGCCGGAGGTCAATCTTGTAATTCGTGAGGGGAGTGGGTCTCGGATCAGGTCCGTGGCGGGGAAGGAGTACATCGACTACCACATGGGGTCGGGACCGGCGCTGTTGGGGCACGCGCACCCGGCCATCACGGAGGCGGTCTCAGCGCAGCTGCCGAAGGGAACGACGTACTACTTCCTGAACGAGCAGGTCGTGCGCCTGGCAGAGCGGCTGGTGGAGGCTATCCCGTGCGCGGAGCAGGTGCAGTTCACGGGGTCGGGCACGGAAGCAACGTTCTTTGCGCTTCGGGTGGCGCGCTCGTTGACGGGCCGGCCGAAAATCATGAAGCTGGAGGGTGGGTGGCACGGGATGCACGACTACGCACTGTGGGGAACGGTGCCATCGGCGCCGAGCGACTACCCGCGCGCGAAGCCGGATTCGACGGGCATCCCACCGGAAGTCGGGGAACAGGTGCTGGTGGCGCCTTTCAACGACGTGGAGCGCACGGTACCCCTGATCGAGAAGCACGCGCATGAGCTGGCGGCGGTGCTGGTCGAGCCGCTGCAGCGCGTACTGCTCCCGGAGCCCGGGTTCCTGGAAGCGCTGCGGGAGGTGACGTCCCGCTACGGGATCGTGCTGATCTTCGATGAGATCGTGACGGGATTTCGGATCGCGTGGGGTGGGGCGCAGGAGAAGTACGGAGTGATGCCGGACCTGGCGACCTACGGGAAGGCGATGGCGGGTGGGTTCCCGATGGCTTGCATCGGTGGGAAAGCCGAGATGCTCGCGCCACTGGACGCACGGCGCACGGAGCGAACGAACCTGGCGTGGGCGAGCGGGACGCTGAATGGGAACCCGATCAGCGCATCGGCAGGAAACGCGGCACTGGACGTTTTGTCGAGGCCGGGGACGTACGAGGGCTTGAGCCGGATTGGTGGAAGGCTGCGAGCGGGGATCGAGGAGTCGGGAAAGCGCCATGGCCTCCCGACGCAGGCGCTGGGAGAGGATGCAGTGTTTGGGGTACGGTTCATCGATGGGCCACGGCCGAAGACATGGATGGATCTGCAGAAGCACGACCCCGCGCTGGGTCTGAAGTGGGGGATGGAGCTGCTGAGGCGGGGACTGCTGGTGAATCCGAACGAGAAGTTCTATATCTCGATCGCGCATACGGACGCGGACGTGGATCAGACACTCGAGGTAGTGGACGAGGCGTTCAAGGTGGTGGCGGCCAAGCGCTGAGTGTCTACGCGCCGGCAGACCGACAACGTCGACGACAATGGCCCCTCGGTCATCGATCATTTAATCCCAGGACTGACACCTCCATCTCTCACGAGGAGCAATCCCTCAGCCGCGAGTCGCAATTACCTCGAGGTATTCGGCGTCGACCTTGGTGGCATCACCAACGGCGTTGTTATGTGCGGACCATAGTCGCACAAGTTCACTCCGCAGCGTCTCCTGCCCGTTCACGTCGAGAGATGCAAACGCGCGTGACATTGGACCGTAGTTGGCACGGTAGAATTCCACTACTCCATCCGGGCTGAACGGATAATCAAAGTGATAGATGCGAAGGGTACACTTCAGATCGGCAATTCCTTCACGGAGACGATCGCGAACGGTAGCTTCATCTCCCCACAGCACCGGCGCGGGCATGCCGGACGGAGCGATATGCTTGGAAATCGTTTTGAACATTTGCCCGATGAACCCGCCGGGTGTCCAATTAGCCATGGCAATCATACCGCCTGGCCGGCACACGCGGGTGAGTTCGGCCGCAACCCGATCCGGTCGAGGCGCGAACATCGCCCCGAGCAGGCTGACCACTGCGTCAAACTGAGCATCTCGATACGGCAGCGATTCGGCATCGGCTTCTTCAAAGGTGATCTCAAGTCCCTCGGCGGCCGCGCGGTCCCTGGCTTTCTCGAGCCAGTTGGTGGAAATGTCGCAGCCGATAACCTGTGCGCCCGCCCTTGCGGCAATCAGGGCGATTTGCCCGGCACCGCAGCCGACATCAAGCAGCCGCGTTCCCGGTGTGACGCCGAGCCGCCGGAAAAACTGCTCCGCGTCCTTTTCGAGATAGCGGGAGAAAAGGTCGTAGTCTCCCGTCATCCATGTCGTCTTCAGACGAATCTTGAGCTGGTCCAAATCTTTGGTCGTCTGTGTCTCTTTCCCAGTCGTATCCATGCTGGAGCCTCCTTTCATGCTTGTCTTGATCCGTACTTCTCGCGATACGCTTCCTACTATACGGCCAGCAGGGTCGTGATTACTTGATCGATCGTCCAATATTCTTGGCACAAACGCCCGGTTCAGGTGAGGCTGTTAAAATCGTTGAAGCGCGTCACGCGGATCAGGATCTTTTCGGACGGCGTTGTTGGGGGCAAGCTCGCATTCGAAGATCAATGGCGTGATCACCCCGCACCGGGTCGCACGAGCGGTCCCTCATGGCGCGTAATCTTGCAGGTCGGCGCGGCCAAGCGCGGACCGGGTGTCGGATTGATCGCCGGAAAAGGCTGACCGCTACTTGGCTGCGATCCTGGCGCCTGCGGCATTCCGAGCCTGGTCCCACAGATCGGGGTTGTTCTTCCAGATCTCGGTGTCGAGCATGGCGGCCTTCCCGAAGGGCTTCTTGTAGATCACGCCGTTCACGAGCGCGTCCGAGGCGTCCTTGCTGCCGGTGCGCCCGGCGAGAAGCCAGAAGTATTCGTGATCCTGCAACCCGCGCCGCTGTGCCTTGAGGCGGATGCTGGCGATCGGGTGTCGGTAACCCATGACAGCGCCGCGATAGATGAGTTGGCCCGAGCCGTTAAAGACCCGACCGGGCTCCTTGAAGTTCTCGGCTTCGTACCAGGAGGCGTAGGCGTTCCAGTCGAACTCCCACTCCACCCAACCCGAGCGGTATTTCCAACCTACCCAGCCGATGGCGCGATTGACCAGCAGATCGAGGTCGAGGAAAGTATTGGAGCCGCACCCGGAGTTCCGGCGCTGTTCATAGATCATCGGGCCGTAGAACCAGGCCTCGACGCCACGCTTGCGGAAGTAGTCGACTGTATCAGCATCGAACGAGACTGTGTGGCATACCCACAATTCAACCTCGGCTGAGAGTTTCTCCATCGCCTCGCGGGAATAGCCGCCATCGACGCGGTATTTGAACCATCCGCGGCCCATCGCGTCGTGCAGCAGCTTGCCGTAATAGAGCATCTTTTCGTAGGCGGCCTCGTTGTACGATTCATCGAGTCCATTGAGGAAAGCGACCTTCATCACCTTGCGCCATTCCGGCTTGCTGTCGAGGTGCGCTCGAACCTGCCGGGCAACCTCTTTCCATGCCGCCTCGTACTCCGGCGTGCGGCCGGCGGCAGGCAACGGCATGGGCCACGCGCCCGTCTTCGCCTCCCCCTTCTCGATATCAAAGGGCAGCATCATGTGCGAGACCGGAACGCCGTACCCCGGGCCCCAATAGCCGTGCTTCTCGGTGAACGCCGAGCCATCGAGGTAGCGCGAGATTCTTTCGTCGTACTCGGTCCAGTCCAGAGAGACATTGGTTCCCGAGACGCTCAGCTTCGGGCGATAGGCATAGATCAGCGGGTGAAAACGATGCTGCCGGGCCAACTGGTAATAGAGCAGCTCTTCGGCCGGCTCCATCTGCCGCATCGAACCGTTCCAGATGTCGCCTTTGAGATGGCTTTCGTGAGACAGCGCAAAATCCCAGACGTCGAGAGCGACGTCGATAGCGTCCTGTCCGCCTTTCCAGCGAACCTGGAGCTTTCCAGAGTAGCGCCCCGGCGGCGCGGCAGCTCGATCGTCAGGCACGTACACATCCACCCACACCGCATGGTTCTTCTGGCCGGGGATGTTGTTGTACAGGTCGGGAATCGAGAAGGGGAAGCCCGTGTTCAGCCTCGCGGGCCGCTTCGGAAGCAATGCGTCCGGGTACCAGGCCGGTCCAAGGGACGTGCCCTCGTATCCGGTGGAGGGCCGCCGCACTTCGACGTACCACTCCTTGAAAAGCTGTACGTTGCGGCCGGTGAGTCGCATGCCCGAGGAATGCGCCAGCTCAAGCGCGTCAATATCCACCTGGGCCACAGGCTGGGAAGCATCGACGATCAATTGGAATGCAACAAACTCGTTGCGCGCCGCTTTCAGAGAGACCGTCTTCGACGAGGCATTCCAGACGCTGTTGGAGGAGCGGTAGTCGCCCGTCGGATAGTCCTTGTGGATGTCCGTCCGATCTTCGAGTAGTTTTCCCGTTACGGGGTTGACACGCACGCTGTCACTCACCGCCCAGATGCTTACCTGCGCCGAGCATGTCGGCAACAGGCCGAGTGCGAGGAACCAAACCGACGCCTTCATGTCAGCCTTCCTGTTGGATTCCGGGGATCATGGATGAGGATTCACGAGCGCGGCGCGCATGGGAGTTCACGGCTTCGACTGTCTCCGGTCGTTCGACCGGCGGCTCGAAAATGTCTTCGCGGGCAAGTGGCTTCGTGTCCCGTCAAAAAAATCTGTGGGGCGTTGTACTCATCGTCGACGACGCTTTTTCCTGGCTTTTATGGCAACTCGACTGGATCTTACACTATCGAAGAAGCCAGAGTTGTCGCAATTTGCAGAATCTCCGCAAAACATGTCGTCCGCCGAAATGATGGCGACGGCGGCGCGGATCGAGTATTCTGGCGGCTGTTTTCCGGAGGAGCGCGGCGAGGCGCCGCGCTCGGTTGACCGATGAACAACATCCGGTTCAAGTTGGCGATGGGCCAGATGCTCGTCGAAGGTGGGTGTCGTGACGAGAATCTCCGCCGCGCGGTCCGCATGGTCGAGGACGCCGCCGCCCAGGGTTGCCGCATCGTGGTCCTGCCCGAGTGTCTGGACGCCGGCTGGGCGCACCCCGAGGCCCGACGGCTGGCCGAGCCTATCCCAGGCCGGCACAGCGATCTCCTGGCAGGAGCAGCACGACAGGCGGGAATCTACGTCGCGGCGGGCCTCACCGAGCGCGACGGCGAGCGAATTTACAATAGCGCCGTCGTCGTCTCGCCCGAAGGCGAAATCCTGGTGAAGCACCGAAAGATCAACGAACTTGAGATTGCTCACGATCTCTATGCGACCGGCGACCGCCTTTCCGTCGCCGAAACAGCACTGGGAAGAATCGGCCTGACAATCTGCGCCGACAACTTCTCGAGCTCACTGGCGCTTGGCCACTCGCTCGGCCGTATGGGGGCGCGCCTCCTCGTCTCCCCCTCGGCCTGGGCAGTGGAGGCCGACCACGACAACCAGAAGGAGCCGTACGGGGAGACCTGGACGGTCCCTTACACGACCCTGGCACGGCTCTACGACATGACGGTTGTGGGCGTGAGCAACGTCGGCAGGATTAATGGGGGCGCGTGGCGCGGCCGAAAGTGCATCGGCTGCTCGCTCGCGGTGGGACCGGGCGGCGAGCTCCTCGCCCGGGGGCCCTACGGCGAGTCGGCCGAAGCGCTCGTCGTTGTGCCAGTCGAGCTCCAGCCCTGCGCCACGAAGGGTACCCAGGTAGCCGAGATGCTCGCCGCCAAAGGGTATGTAGGTCCCTGAGCCGATTCGAAGACCGGACGCGTGGAACGGACGGGAAGATGCCGCCAATGTCAATCGCAGTCAGGCTGAAGCTGGTACGAACGGACCAACACGCATGACCAGCTGGGGAGAGTTTCAATGGATGGTCGTCCTCGCCGGGATGGTCGGAGGCTTCGGCGTGGCGATCCTGGGAAGCATCAAGCTCGCGCTGGCCAAGCGACTGGCGATCGACGAGACGCGCGTTGGAGGGCTGGTCTCGCTGTTCGGCTTCATCATGGGTCCGGCCATCCTGGCTGCCGGGTTCGCCACCGACGCGATCGACAAGCGTTGGGTAATAGTCGTCGGCGGCGGCGTGATGACCGGGAGCATGGTTGTGCTGGCCCTGGCCCGGCGGTACGGGCAAGCCTTGCTGGGGGTCCTCCTGCTGAGCGGCGGCTGGTCGGTCCTGGTGAACGTCACGAACGTCCTCACCGCGCCCGCCCTGCAGGGAACGCACAGCCCGGCGTTCGCTTTCAACCTGTTGAACGTCTTCTTCGGCCTCGGAGCACTGGTAACCCCCCTGCTGGCGGCGGGGCTGATCCGGCAGGCAGGCTATACCGCTGGCCTTGTGGCTCTGGCGCTCCTGATCCTGCCCCCGGCCGCTATCGCCCTCCACGTCCAACACGACAGCCTTGATCCCGCCATCGGCATGATCGCCGGCGCGAGGGACTTGCTCGGCAACCCGATGGTCTGGCTCCTGGGAATCGCGCTCTGCTTCTACGGACCGCTGGAGTCCTCAGTGGCGGCCTGGGCCACGACCTACTTGAGCGACCAGGGACTCAGTGAGTCTCGCGCGTCGGCCATGCTGACGTTTTTCTGGCTGACCTTCATGGTCGGCCGGCTCCTGGCGGCCTTCACCCTGCCGCCGGGAAGCGAGAGTCTCGTGCTCACCTGGCTGGCGGTCGGCTGCATCGTGCTGCTCGGGACAATGGTCGTGAGCGGAAGCCGCCGACTGTCAATCATCGGTGTGATCGGGACCGGGCTCGTGTTCGGGCCGGTATTCCCCACCTTGATCGCGCTCTTGAGCCAGCACGTTCCTGTGGCGCTCTTCGGCCGCGCCGTCGGCGTCTTCTTTGCGATCGGCTCTATCGGCTGGGTCCTGATCCCAGCGGCGATCGGCGCCTATGCGGCCAGAACCAGCGTGCAGCGCGGTTTCTCTATCGCCACGGCCTCGGCCGTCGGCCTGCTCGTGATCATGCTGGCGATCCATAACGGCTGGTTCACGGACGCCAGGACAAAGCACGTCTCCGATGCAGCGAAGGCCACGCAGTCTTGGCTGCCCGGGACGGGATCCGCTCTGACGACGCGAGTTCCTCCAGCCCGGCAGAACCGATAGCCCGGGCAAATCGCCACGGGTTTAGAAACCACGCGTGGGCGCCCGGTCACCTGATTTCAGCCGCGCACAACGTAGAGGTGGCGGGTTGGTATCCTCAAGGAATCGCCCGTTTACCGCCAGTTCTCCGCGTACCGGACTGTGTCCATTGATAACGGGTCAACAAAGGACACACGCATTTCAGAGAGGATTCAACCCTCACTCTGCGCCTGTCCCAGAACCGAAAATGAAACGGCACCCGACCGTGTGAGCCGATCGGAGAACTCATTCGTACCGCAAGGCCCTGGCAGGATCGATGCGAACTGCCCGATACGTGGGTATCCAGGCAGCGAGGACACTGACGAGCGCGAGCACGACTGGGGCGAGGACGAAGACGAGGGGATCCGCCGCTTCAACGCCGTAGAGCAGGCTTCCGAGGAGGCGCGAGCCGGCGAGGCCAAAACTGATTCCCACGACCACACCAGCCAGCACGAGACGCGTGGCCTGTGTTACCACCAGCACGATAACGTCGCCGTCCTGAGCCCCCAGAGCGCGCCGCACGCCGATCTCAAATCTTCGCCGACTGACCATGTGGGCCATCGTCCCGTAGAGGCCCAACGCCATGAGTGTTAACGCGACCATGCCCACGAAATTGAGTGCTATGGCTCCGCCCTTGGCTGGAAGGAGCGCAAAGTTGACGTGCTCGGACATCGAGCTGACATTGTAGAGCGGCACGGTGTTGTCCATCGCTCGTATCGTGTCGCGCACCTTCTGAAGCACGGTGTTCGCGTTGCCGGCGCCCCTTATCAGAACAGTCATGGCGCGCGCGTCGCTTTGGCCCAGAGGAAAGTAGACATAGGGTTTAGGCTGCTCGCCGAGGGTGAGGTACTTGCCGCGTCTTGCCACTCCGATCACTTCGCGCAATCTTCCCCCACTCGTCGTGATGCTCTTCCCCACGGCGCTCCTCCCGGGCCAGAATTGCCGCGCCAGCACGTCGTTCACGATGACTACCGGGCGAGAAAATTCGGTATCCCTTTGGGTGAAGTCTCTTCCCGCGAGAAGTGGAATACGTAAGGTCTCGAAATAGCCCGAGTGGACAATCGCGAAATCGACGGAGGACCAACCTCCATCCGGTATGGCCTGGTACCCTTCCGGGGCGATTTCCAGCGTCGTGATGTTCAGCTCGAAGGGAACCGCGCTCGCGAGGCTTACCGACTCTGTGCCAGGGAGCGCAGCAAGCCGTTCGACGAGGCGTCTCCAGAACTGCCTGGCCTCCACGGCCTGGTATCCCTGGAGTCCCAGGTCCAGAGACGTCCGCACGACACCTTCAGGATCAAAGCCCACATTCACCCGGTGTGCGTTCTGCAGGCTTCGCAAGAAGAGACCGGCGCCGATGAGCAACGCCGTCGAAAGCGCCACTTGAATCATAACGAGAGTGTTGCGCAGTCGCGTCCGTCGCCACCCTCCCGCACCCTCCCTCTCCCTCAGCATAGTCATCAGATCAGACTTTGAAGCCTCGAGCGCCGGGCTCAACCCGAACAAGACGCCGGCAAGAACTGTGACCGCAAAGCTGAAGCCGAGTACGCGGTCATCGAGTCCGATGTCGAAGTATATGGGAACGCGCGTTGGAAAATGGATCGCGCCCATGACTCTCGTCACCACCCAGGCAAGAGTGAGGCCGACCCCCCCGCTGAGAACCGAAAGGAGAGTGCTCTCGGTCAGAAACTGCCGGATGATACGACCTCGTGTGGCTCCCAGAGCCAGGCGTGTGCCGATTTCTTTGCGACGTGACATCGCACGCACCAGCAGAATACCGGCAACATTGGCGCATGCGACAACGAGCACGAGCGCCGCGACCGCAATCAGCACTCCTGAGAAGCCTAAGAGATCACCACGGGCCATTGGATGGACCCTACCCTCTGACTCCGGGAGCATACTGAAGCGGATTCCTTTGTTGGTATCAGGATACGTCTCTTGCAGCTGGCGCCAGAGCACGTCGAGGGACGCCCTCGCCTGATTGGCGCTGACGCCGGGCCGCAGGCGCGCGGTAGCGAAATATTGCCTGGCCCCGCGGTCTCGGCCTGCCATACTGATGGGCAGCCACAACTCCGGGCGCAGCCCAAGGTGAATGCCGTGGAAATCCTTGGGAGCAACTCCAATGACCGTGCATAGCTTTCCATTCAGGGTCACCGTGTCGCCAAGAACGTCGCGGCTTCCGTTGAAGCGACGCTGCCAGAGTCCGTAGCTAAGAATGACCAGCGGATTGGCTCCGGATCCGGACGCTTCCTCAGGGCTGAAGAAACGACCATGCGCGGGCCTAACGCCTAGCACGGAGAAATAGTTGCCCGAAACGCTGCTGCCCCAAAGGCGTTCGTTCGCGCCGAACACGCCGAGGCTGACTGCAGCCGGTTCATCGATCATGACCGCCGAGAATACCGCGGTTAACTGCTGGATGTCGGCATAATCGGGATACGAGACGGTGAAGTGCTGGAAGCCACTCGCGAAGCTCGAGTATATGCGCACGAGCTGTTCCGGCTCCTGGACGGGCAGCGGGCGGATGAAGAATGCTGTTCATCAGTGCGAAAGCCACGCTGTTGGCTGCGATTCCGACGGCCAGGGTCGCAATGACCGCAATCGTCACAGCGGGAGTTTTGAGTAGCATTCGGGAGGCGAGGGTAAGGTCCTTCCACAGGTCGCGCATTTGATGAACGGTTGATGTTTCAATATTGTATGCCAGCCGCATCGAGGAAAACAGGTTGCAATAGTATCCACTTGCTCGGATCTGAGGATTTTGGGTGGCGGGGATCCGCGGATCTGACAAATCCCTTGGCGACCTTGTCACGGTCCCCATACAATTGTCGGGATTGCGCGCATCACAGATGCCATACCCCAGTTGCGGCTGGTTTCAACGGGAGCTCACTCATATGAAGTCGACCGAATTGACTGCGGTGATCGTCTTCGCCACTCTAATGCCACTCGCTCTTTTGGCGCAGGTGCCCGGGACGCCGACCGCCAGCGCTCCCGCTGAAGGTCAAGTCAGGACCAAATCAGGACTGGTTTATGAGATCATGGCAAGAGGAACCGGCCCAGTCGCCAAACGCGGTCACAAGGTCCGAATCCACGAGACATTGAGCCTTCCAGACGGCACGGTCGTGTTCACGAGCCGCAAGAACAACCACCCCGTTACATTCCTTCTTGGAGGCAATCAGGTGATTCCGGGAGTAGAAGAAGGAGTGACGGGCATGCGCGTCGGAGAACGCCGCAAGCTTCTCGTCCCACCGTCGCTTGACGGGCGGAAGTTTGATCCGACATTCATTCCGCCAGGTGCCATCCGACACTATGACATCGAATTGATCGAGATCGTGAAGTAGGCAATCCGGCAAACTCGACAGTAGCACGCGGGCAGCAACCAAGTATTCGAGATACGTGAACGCCACGCGCTTGATCCGATGAACTCTTTTCTGCTGCGGTTGGTCAGACGCGTTGAAGCACGTAGAACACGTAGCCATAGCTGTCTTCGCAAGAGTCAAAGATCTCAATTTCTTTGACCGTTTCGGCGGCGAAATCGCGGACCGGAGGATCTGGATGAGCAAGAAGCGCTTTCGCGCGCGGCGCAAGAATGTCATAGTAGCCATCCACCCAGGCCTCCCGCGGCAGCGTGTACGTGGCAAGCAGTTTGTAGCCGGCGGTTTCCGCAACCGCTATGTTGTGTTGAACGGATTGCATGTCGGGATAGCCGGATCGGAAGAACTCGCGTACCGCATCCGGAGCTTGCTCCTTCAGCCACGACAATTCGCTGATAACGGCAAAGCCGCCAGAAACCATGGCCGATGCCCAGGTCGCAAGAGCGTTGGAAAAGCCGATGTTGTAGGCCGCGCCTTCTGACCACAGCAGGTCGATGCCTGAAAAAATCCCCGGGATGTCTTTCATGTCCATGCAATGTGTCTGCACAAACGGCTCTATCTTCGCTTCACTGGCGCGACTCTGCAGGTCATTCAAGAACGGCTCATAAGAATCCACGGCGTGGACCACGACGCCAAGCTCCCTGGCAAGCACCAGCGTCTGACGACCCGTACCGCAACCGGCATCGACGACGAGTCGAAACTGCTGTTTCGGAAGAAGACGAAGGGCGTGCAGCGTATGTGTGTTGCCGCCTGGGCCAAGTTTCTCGAGCCCACCGAAGAGCAGGCTAACTGGATCAGAGACGTTCATCGGCCAAGCAAGTAAAAAGTAAAAAGTGCTGAGTAGAAAAGAAACCAGGTTCTTTCCCTGGCGGCCAGGTTCGCTCACCGTTTTATGTCGCCCTGGCTACTTTCCACTTTTTACTCAGCACTTTCTACTTTTTACTTGGGGTGCTACTTTTTACTCAGCACTTTTTAGCACTTTTTACTTTTTACTTGGGTTATGTGCAGGAATATCAAAACCCTCTTCAACTTCGATCCGCCCGTCACTGCCGAAGAGATCCGAGCTGCTTCACTCCAGTTCGTGAGAAAAATCAGCGGTTTTAACAAACCGTCAAAGGCAAACGAGGGCTCGTTCCTGGTTGCGGTAGATGAAATAGCCGGCATCGCGACTCGTCTTCTCGGTGGGCTTGAAACGAACGCACCGCCCAAGAATCGAGAAGAAGAAGCTGCGAAAGCGAAAGCTCGCGCTGCAGAGAGATTCGGCGCTTGAGTGCGCCGGACAGTCCTGTGGCTGGATCGTGGATCGATCGCGCCTGACCTGAATTCTTCCGGCAGATTCAAGTTTCCGGTTTGCCGACAGGCGCTGAACACGTGACAGCCTTCCCACTCTGAACGGTTGATACGGCGGTCAGGAGGAACCAAGAGCGCGATGACGGACGAACGGATCGCATGCCCCATTCACGCCAACTTCGATCCGCTCTCGCCCGAATTTCTTGCCGATCCGTTCGCAGTGTTGGACTCGCTTCCGCGTGAGTCCCAGGTGTTCTACGCCCCGGCCATCGACTACTACGTCGTCACACGCTACGCGGACATCGAAGCGGTCTTGCTCGACCATGAGACATACTCCTCCGCGCCCGCGCAGCTCCCACTCGTTCAGCTCCTGCCGGAGGCGGCGCAGATCCTGCTCGCGGGTGGACACAAACCGCAGCCGTCGATGGTCAGTCTCGACCCGCCGGCGCACACGCGTCTGCGGTCGCCGACTGCGCGGGCGTTCACGCCGCGACGAGTTGCCGAGATGGAGCCGCGGATCCGAGCCACGGTCGACCAGCTGCTGGACGCCGTCGACCCGTCCGCGCCTTTCGACCTGGTGTCCACGCTCACCTTCCCGCTACCAGCCACAATCATCTTCAGCTTCGTCGGCATCCCCGAGCGCGACTGGCCACAGTTAAAGAAGTGGTGCGGCCATCGTGCCGGCCTGGTCTGGGGACGACCGACACCTGCAGAACAGGTGCGCCACGCCGAGAACATGGCGGCCTATCGTCACTACCTTCGCGCGCTCGTTGCAGCCAAGGCGCATGCGCACGGCGACGACTTCGCCGCCGCGCTGCTCGCAATTCACAACGAGGATCCCGACGCGCTCACACACGAAGAGATCACCTCGATCCTCTACTCGCTGACCTTCGCCGGACACGAGACGACGAATTATCTGATTGGTAACGCTGTGCACCGGTTGCTGGAGGAACCAGGGCGCTGGGACGCAGTGGCCGCCGACCCTCAGTTGATTCCGAGCGCCGTCAACGAGATCCTTCGCTACGACACGTCGGTCCCGGCCTGGCGGCGCGTGACGAAGCGGCCCGTGAGGCTTGGCGGCGTAGACTTGCCGCAGGGCGCGAAGCTCTTTCTCTGGCTGGCCGCATCTGGTCGCGATGCTTCCGTCTTCCCGGAACCCGAGATCTTCGACCTGCAGCGCGCAAACTCGACCAAGACGCTGGCGTTTGGCAAGGGGATCCACTACTGCCTTGGCGCCGCGCTTGGTAAGCTGGAGACGCAGATCGCGCTCGAGGGATTGACGCGCCGATTCCCTCGTCTCAGGCTCGTCGAGGGCCAGAAACTCTCGTTTCCGCCAAATATCTCGTTCCGTGGGCCGGAAGCCCTCTGGGTCCGAACTCCGTAGAACGAACGCCCCCGCGGATTATGCATGGTCATGCCGCATCGGGGCTCCACCCTGGGATTGGACCGGAGACGCCGTCAACCGGTTCAACCAGATGCAAACCTCCCCGCCGCTCAACGCGCGGACGTGAGGCGTAAGCTGAATTCTTGCGATGGATGAGGCAACCAGGGAAGTCCGGAGTCGCGTAGAGGATCGGATCCGCGCCTGGCGCGTGGTTGTCGAGCGCCGTTTGGAAACCGAGAGCTCCTTCGTTGCGTTTGGCCGACGCGACGGTCAGCCGGTTACATTGAAGGTAGTCAAGAACCATGGAGACGAATGGCGGTCCGGCGAGATACTGGAGGCGTTCGAGGGGAAGGGAGTCGTTCGAGTCTATGAGTACGCGGAGGGCGCGATGCTGCTCGAACGTGTCACTCCAGGCCATTCCCTTGCAAGCATGGCCCTGGAGGGAAGGGATGACCAGGCCACCCGGATTCTTGCTGACGTCATCAAGAAGATGTCTCCGTGTACTCCGGTCAAGCCGATGCTTACGGTCCAAGGATGGGCTAAAGCCTTTGAGCGTCATGGCGCGAGCGAAAATTGTCAGATTCCGCGGGATCTCCTTCGGGAAGCAGATATGGTGTATTCCGAGCTGTGTAGTTCGCAATCACGGCCGCGGCTGCTCCATGGCGACCTCCACCACTACAATGTCTTGTTCGATTCCGAGCGCGGCTGGTTGGCTATCGATCCGAAAGGAATAGTCGGTGAACTCGAGTACGAGGTTGGAGCTGTGCTCCGGAATCCTTGCGAGAGACCGGAGTTGTTCGTTCGGGCCTCGACGATCGAGAAAAGAGTCGAACGCTTTGCCCTCGAGCTGAATCTGAACGTCAACCGGACGCTGGCCTGGGGCTTCGCGCAGGCTGTTCTAGCCGCCATCTGGGCGGTCGAAGACGGATTCGCGGTGGAGCCGGGCAATTCGTGGATAGCACTGGCCGGCGCCATCCGACCAATGCTGGGAGGGCATTAGTGGGGCGGAACAAACACCAACCTCTAAGACACGAAGACTCGAAGAAACGCCAAGAACCTTGGTCCGATCCATCGCGAATCGTGCTCCTTGCGCCATTGGTGTTTGGCGTCCACGTTCTGGAGGAGGCGCCTGGGTTTGTTCGCTGGTTCAACAGCCTGGTGCAACGCGGCATTTCCTGGGATCAGTTCCTGGTCGTAAACGTGATGGCATTCCTGATCACATTACTGATCGCCGGCGTTGCCGCAGCGGCCCGTAGTCGCGTGGCAATGCTCGTGGCGGTGGGCTGGCTGGGTTTTCTCATGTTCGCGAATGCCGTTTTACACCTGGCCGGTACTGCGGTGCATGCAAAGTATTCGCCGGGCGTCGTAACAGCCACACTTCTGTACTTGCCCTACTTCGGATGGTTCACGAGTCTGGTTCACCGACGTTGCGGCATTGCACTCCGGACGTTGCTCGCCACGACCGTCGTGGCCGCCCTTCCGATGTTCGTTCATGGATACCTGATCGTATTCAGAGGGGCCAGGTTATTTTGAGAAACGGCGCTTGGTAAGTCCGCGTACCTGGTTCGCAGACGCCTGCAAAGCCACTGGCCGCGCGAAACGAACTCCGTTATTACCCCCGCGTTCCTTGACTCCGGCTGAGAGTCGCCATGTCGAGAGCGAGCCTTGCTTCAGCAGTACGGGAGACGGTGTGGATTTCCCGGCGGCCGAAAGGACACAAGAGGCCGTGTAGAAAAAACGTGGTCGGCACTTCATCGTTTTCTCCCGAGCTTGCTCTTTCCCCGCGGTGAGCTCCGCTTCCCAGAGGCGGTCGGCCTGGTTTCTCGCGCCGAGCGCCGCTGACCCGGCGCTCGCCCACCACGGCGCTCTTCACACAAACTACCGGAGGCAAACCCTCGAGAATCTTCTTCCAGGTTTTCCCTTCGTCGGACGACCCGTAGAGCTGTCCGCTACGCGTGCCGAAGTAGATGCCCACCGGGTTCAGCGAGTCCGCTGCCATGGCATCGCGCAGCACGGTTTCATAGGCTCCTTTTCGGGGCAGGCCGCGCGCAAGCGGTTCCCACGATTCGCCGGCATTTCGGGTGCGATAGACACGCAGGCAGCCCTCGGGAGCACAGCGGAACTCGTCGGACTCCATCGGCAGGATATAGACGCAGTCGGGATTGTGCGGGTGGACGACCATCGCGTAACCAAAGTCCGACGGCACACCATGGGCGATGTCCTGCCAGCTTTCGCCCTGATTGTCGGAGCGGTACAAACCCCAATGGTTCTGCAGAAAAAGGCGTTCCGGCCGCGAGGGGTGCATGACGATCTTGTGCACACACTGGCCGAACTCCGGATACTTCTCCGGCATGTGCACCATGCGGATACCGCGATTGCGCGCCTGCCACGTGCGCCCGCCGTCTTCGGTGGCGTAAACGCCGCCGGCCGAAATGGCGATATACATCCGCTCCGGATTCTGCGAGTCGAGCAGGATCGTGTGCAGGGCCAGGCCGCCCAACCCCGGCATCCAGCGCGGGCGGTGCGGATGGTTGAACAAGCCCCGCACCAGCGACCATGTTTGGCCGTCATCACGCGATTCGTAAAGCGCCGCCGGCTCCACGCCGCAATAGATCACGTTCGGCTCCTCCGGCCTTCCAAGGCAAATCTGCCAGATGTTCTTGAGGGTGGCGCCCGAATCGGTTGGAAAGCGAATCGGGGCCTCCTGCGGGTTAGTCCAGGTCCTCCCGTAATCGTCGCTCGAGCGCAAGAACGCGCCCCACAGCATGCTGAAAGTCGAAGCCCACAAGCGGTGCCGTCCTTCCCGGCTGTCATAGGCCAACGCATACGTGGCTTGCCCATGGAAGTACGGTCCGGCGACATCCCAGCGCGCGCGCTGCGCCGCGGACCGCAGCAGAAAGACTCCCTTCGTTGTACCGACCAGTAACAGGACATCGCCGTTCCTGACCTGGAGGTGCTTGATCCCGCGGTGCACCGTGGTAATGGGCCCGCGCTGATCGCTCGGAGGCTGCGGCGCGGCGCTGGCCGATTGAATTGCCTCGAGCGCCGCCTGTACTTCGCTCGCGCGCTGATAGCGCAGCGCGGGCTCTTTCGCCAGGCAGCGTTGAACGATGGCCGCCAGGCCGGGCGGTATCCAGGCGGGCAGAGGTGGCGGCGGCTCATGCAGGATGGCGGAGCTGGCCTCGAAAGTCGTCCGCCCGTGAAATGGCACCTGACCCGCCAGGGCCTCATAGAGCACCACTCCGAGCGCCCACAAGTCGCTGCGGTAATCTCCCGGCTCGCCGCACAGCACTTCCGGCGACATGTAAGACAGCGTGCCGCCGGTCGTGACAGCGGTTGCCAGCGTGTCTAAGGTCTGCGTCCCTTCATCCTGCGCCGCTGCCAGACGCCGCGCCAGGCCGAAATCCAGAACTTTGACCAGGCCTTCCGGCGTCACGATTATGTTGGCGCTTTTCAGGTCTCGATGAACGATGTTGCGCCCGTGGGCATGGGTCAGCGCCCCGGCTATCTGGGCGCCGTATCGCATCACCGATTCATACGGCAGCCCTCCGGTGCCGATCGAGTCGCTCAGCGGCTTGCCTTCGATCAGTTCCATCACGATGTAGAACTCGCCCTCGGCTTCACCGACTTCATGCACCGTGCAGATATTCGGGTGGGAGAGAGCGGACGCCGCGCGCGCCTCCCGCAGCAAGAATTGCCGGGCTTCCAGGCCGAGCGCCTCGCCGAGGAATTTCAACGCTACGTCGCGCTGCAGCACCTGGTCTTGCGCGCGGTAGACCATTCCCATGCCCCCTTCTCCGAGCTTCGAAATGATCCGGTAATGGCCCAGCACCTTGTCGATCATGGCGCGTTGCCCATATGTTACCAGACGGCGGGCAGCGAACGTTCCGCAGGCCGGCAGTTATCGTGGATGAAGGAAGACCGGCATTACCTCAAAGCAGCGACCGCCGGCTTTTGCGCGGGACCTGACGCGGAATGAAGCGCTTCTCGACGTGGGATACGTCGCGCATTTTAAGATGCGGCCTCCATCCGTACGTCGAACGGCGAGCGCCCGAATCGACACTCTGCCGGAAAATTATCCCTTGTTCGTCTCTTTGGAGTGCGCAAGCTTGCTCTTAACTTTACACGCATCTCATCGCTCTCGGCGACTTGGCATCCGGAGGGGGCGATCGCAAACTTAGCCGCGGGGCAAGCGAGTGCGCTTAGCCCGGGAGCATCCTGTGGCGGTTTATAGTCTAGCGCGCCGCTGAGGGCCGCAGGACCCTTGAGGGGCAGCGTCCAGCGCCCCTCCGGGGCGGGTCTCTTTGGTCGTGTGCTGACCCGGGGGCAGCGCTCCGCTTGCCCCCGGCTAATTTCCATCGCCCTTTCAGGGCGCGAGTTTTGCGTAACCAGTTTCGTGTCTGGACCAATACCAAGATGCGTGTATGGATTCAGAGCCATCGCGCGCTTCGCGACTCCCACAACGTTTCCTGGCGTACCCGAATTCCCTTGTTGGACCCGGCTCCCCCCTAGTATTCTTGCGCTTATTCGGTGACTGTCCCCGAATTATTTCTCCAGGACAGACTTCAGGGAGGATCCGACATGCAAAGCCTGAACCGCCGTCAATTTCTTTCTACGGGATTGCTCTCGACGATCGCCATTCCGGCTGCTCCGCTCGCAGTCTGCGCTGCCGATGAGAGCCTCGGGTCGGGCTGGGAATCACCGGAAGGCAGCTCAAAGCCGCGCGTCGTTTTCTCAGGGGATGGCCTGGGCCTCACTGCCGCGGAGTATGCGCAATTGCTTGCGCGGCTGTGCGACGAGCAGAAACTGCAGCGAGATGTCTACTGCGAAGGGGGACCGGTGGCCGAGCTGGAAAAGCACATGGCGAGCGTGCTGGGAAAGGAACACGCCGTGTTTCTTCCAACCGGAACACTGGCCAACAATCTCGCCATTCGGCTCCTGGCCGGCGAACGCCGGCGGGTGCTGGTCCAGAGGGAGAGCCACCTTTACAAGGACGAGGGGGACTTCGCGCAGCTGCTTAGCGGCCTCACCCTCGTACCCCTGGCCGCCGACAGATCGACGTTTTCCCTTCAAGAGGTTGAGGCGGAGATGCGCGGTTTCGACGGGGGGCCGCTTCCCGTACCCGTCGGGGCGATTTCCATCGAGAGCCCGGTGCGGCGCAAATCGGGCGAGGTTTTTGATTTCGCCGAGATGAAGAAGATCTCGGCCTTCGCGCGCACCAGGAAGATCGGCCTTCATCTGGACGGAGCGCGACTGTTCCTGGCTTCAGCCTATACCGGGATCTCGCCTGCGGAATACTCCGCGCTGTTCGACACGGTGTACGTCTCTCTATACAAGTACTTCAACGCCGGAGCCGGCGCGATTCTGGCGGGTCCGCGCAGTCTTCTGGAAAACATGGCTTTCACGCGCCGGCAGTTCGGCGGTGGAATGTTCCAGGCGTGGCAGTACGCCGCCGTGGCCCTTCATTTCGCGAAGGGATTCGACCATCGGTTCAAAAACGCGGTTCAGGCATCCGAAGTCATGCTGCGCAAGCTCTCCGAGCATCCGCGCTTCCGTGTGGAGCGAATTCCTTCGGGGAGCAACGTGTTCGCACTCCACTTTCAGGTGAATGATCTCAAGGCGGCGCAGAAGAAACTGGCGGACGCGAACATATTTATTCGCGATCCGCAGCCCTCCGGAAAGATGATCCTGATGAACGTCAATGAAACGCTCAATAGGCGCCCGCCCGAGGAGCTCGCCCAGGCGTTCATTTCCGCTGTCGGATAACCGCGGAGCCTTCCTTATTCACAACATCGAATAGACGCCCGTTCAATCCTGCCGCAGCACCGCGACCGGATCGACCAAGGCATTGGTCATTGGTCATTGGTCATTTGTACATTTGTCATTTTGGGGTTTCCCGTTGATTGGACCATCACATGCGGCGACGAATGAAGAATCCATGAAATGACAAATGACTAATGAAAAATAATGACCAATGACCACGACCTGGGTCCTTCAGCCGAACCACGGCACAATATTATAGATTTCGTTTTTCCTTTTGACTCGCGAAACTCAAGCGTGCTTAGCTGTCAGTATTCAGATTCAAGTTCGACACGGTGAGAAGAGCTCAGAATGGGGCGAAGAAGGAGGAGTCTATGACCGGAACTCTGAGGGTTGGAATTGCGACGATCTTGTTGATGGTCTCTATGGCCGCCGCTGCTCTCGCGCAGAGCGCAAGCACGATTACCGGCACAGTCAAGGACAGTAGCGACGCCGTCCTGCCCGGAGCGACCGTTATCCTCGTCAATCCCGGGCAGGCGATCAGTCAGACCGCGCTGACCAATCCGGACGGAGTCTTCGTCTTCCCGCAGCTTCCGCCGGGAACGTACACGATCTCGGTCGAGCTGCCGGGTTTCAAGAAGACAGAGAAGAGCGACGTCATTCTCCCGAGCGCGGCGAAGGTTAACGTCGGTGACTTCGTTCTCGCGGTCGGGAACGTGAGCGAAACCGTGACGGTCGAGGCCGACACGGGGCGGCTCCAGATTCAGTCCGAGTCGGGCGAGCGATCGGACCTCCTTACCGGGAAACAGCTCCGCAACATCGGGCTCAATGGCCGCAACGTAATCGATCTGGCAAAGCTGGTTCCGGGAGTGATCTCCGGTGGCGCCGCCTCGGGCAGCGGAGCCTCCACCGTTACGAACATCACCGGGAGTTTCACCGTCAACGGCACGCGCAATACGATGCACGAATATACCGTCGACGGCGTGACCAACTACAACCTCGGCAACAACACCGGGGCGCTGGTCTCCGTCAACCCCGACGCGCTCGAAGAGGTCCGTATCCTGACCTCGAACTACTCGGCGGAATACGGCCGCTCGGCTGGAGGGTTCATCGCGCTCACGACCCGCTCCGGGAGCAACGAGTACCATGGGTCCGGGCGTTACTTCCGCCGCCACGACAGCCTCAACGCCAACAACTTCTTCAACAACGCGCGCAATGTCCCGCGCCCGCTGTATCGCTACAACTTCTACGGTTGGGACTTCGGCGGCCCGGTCCCGCTGGTCGGCAAGGGGAAATTGTTCTTCTTCATCAACCAGGAATACTACGACCAGCTGGTTCCTCAGCTCGCGTCGATGAACATCCGCGTGCCGACTCCGGCTGAACGCGCCGGAAACTTCGCCGGCTCCGTCGACGGCAGCGGTCGGGCGATCACGATAGTCGATCCGCAGACCGGCCAGGCGTTCCCGGGCAACGTCATTCCCTCCAGCCGGCTGTACGGCCCAGGCCAGGCGATCCTCCGGCTCTTCCCCGACCCGAACACCACCGCGGGCGGTAATGTCTACAACTACACCTCGCAGGTGCCCAGCTCCTACCCGCGCCGGGAGAACATTCTTCGGATTGACTGGCAGATCGCGGCTGCGACCCGCTTGAGCGGACGCTGGGTCTACAACTACGACGACCAGCAGTTTGCATACGGGACCACGACTGCGTCGTGGAACTGGCCGCTGACCGTGACGGATCGCAAGAACGGACCGGGGAACGTTCTGTCCTTCACTCTCACCCACAGCTTCAATCCGACGCTGGTCAACGAGTTCGTCTTCGGAACCGGCCGCGGGGGTGTGACCATCGCGCCGGCCGACGACAGGGCGACCCGCACGACGACCGGGATCAATACGCCGCTCCTCTACCCCGACGCCAATACCCCCAATCTGATCCCAAGCATCATGCTGGGAGGTATCGCCAGCGTTGCAACCGTCGGAAACACCATGGTGTTCGGGACGTTCGACCAGCGGTTTGTCATCAATAATTTCCTCGACAACCTCACGAAGGTGAGGGGAAACCACACGTGGAAGTTCGGGTTCTTCTATCAACGCGCTTCGAACGCGAGCAACTCCCAGAACCGCGTCCAGAGCGACATCGACTTCTCGAACAACGCCTCCAACCCGCTCAACACGGGCTACCCGTTCTCGAACGCCCTCCTGGGCATCTACAGTTCGTACACCCAGGCCAGCACGAAAAGTGCTCCAGAGCTACTTCTATCAGGACATCTCAGGATACATCCAGGACACGTGGAAGCTCAGTCCGCGGGTGACGCTCGATCTTGGAATGCGGTTCTCGTACTACGAGCCGTATCACAACATCGTGGGCCCGGAGAGCATCTTCAACTCCGGTCTGTTCGATCCCAACAAGGCCCCTCGCATCTTTCGTCCTGCCTGCGTCGGCGCAGCCACCTGCGCATCAGGGCAGGCGGCGTACCGGGCGTTGGACCCGGCCGTCGCCGGCCCGCCCACGCTTGCCAACACGCAGCCAGGATACCTTGTCGGAAAACTGGTACCGAGCTCCGGAGACCTCACCAACGGTCTCGGCCAGACGACGGCCGGCTATCCGCCTGGCGGCCTCGATAGTCAAGGGATTCTGTGGCAGCCGAGGGTGGGGGTGGCCTGGAACCCCTCCGGGAACGGGAAGACAGTCGTTCGGGGAGGCTTTGGCTCCTTCTATGATCGGTACCGCAGCGACGTCAACGGCGGCGGTGCCGCGAACCCCCCCTATGTCTTTAACCCGACCCTGAATTTTGGCTATCTGCAGGAGATCCAGAGCGGCGGAAGTGGCGCGCTCTCTCCTTCGGCGATCTTCGGCGTCGACCAGGTCGGAGACTGGCCCGTCACCTACAGCTACAGCATTGGCATACAGCAGGAGCTGTTCAAGGATACCGTCCTCGATGTGGCATACGTGGGAACCCAGGCTCGTCACCTTCCGCGCAGGAGAAACCTGAACTCCATATCCTACGGGACGACGTTCCTGGCGGGGGGGCAGGACCCCACCAGGTTCTCCGGCGGCGTGATACCGTCCGCGGAACCGAACCTGCCCGCAGCCCACCAGGCTGCCGGCCTGGCATTCAGCGGCCAGTTCGCGCTTCCGGCCGACTTCCTGCGGCCCTACCAGGGCTATAGCGACATCACCTACAACTCCTTCGACGCCAATTCGACCTACGACTCTCTGCAGGTTTCGCTGCAGCGGCGCTTCGCTCGACGCCTGAGCCTCGGCGTAGCGTATACGTTTTCGAGGACCAAGACTACGATCTCGGACGAAACCACGTTCACCCACGCGACCGACCCGCGGGGCTACGACTACGCCCTTGCCGGCTTCGACCGCCCGCACTACTTCGCGGCCAACTACGTCTGGAATCTGCCGCCGGGGAGCGGGTTCCTGGGCGACAACTGGCTTTCTCGCGCTGTGGGTGACAACTGGGTGATCTCCGGGGTCTCGTCGATCGCTTCCGGAAACCCGGCAGAGCTCGGCCTTACGGTAACCGGTCAGGACACCGGCAACCGCATCCTCGGGGCTTACAGCACCGGCAACCTGTCGGGCCAGCAGCCCCGCTTCTACGTGACCGGGAACCCGCAGGGCGCCCCCAACGAGATCAACTCGGCGGCGTTTACCGTCCCTGGAATCGGAGACAAAGGTCCATTCCCGCGGATGTACCTGCGTAACCCGGGATTCAACGTCCACGATCTTTCGATTCTGAAGAACTTCCCGCTCAAGGGGGATGAGAAACGGTTCGTGCAGCTGCGTCTCGAGATGTTCAACTTCCTGAACCACACCCAGTTCTCGGGCGTGAACCGGACCACCAATGTTACCAACTCGGCAGGCGCAACCGGCGCGAACATCTTCAACGACTACACCAAACTGTCGGTCACCAATAACACGCGCCCGTCCGGTAGCACCGCGGTGCTCGGAACGTACTTCGGTGAATACAACGGCGCGCGCGACCCGCGGATCATCCAGCTTGCAGTAAAGGTGTATTTCTGATTCCGTTTCCGGGATCCGCCGATGTAGCGCCCGCCGCGCTTCGCGTCTTAGTGGTTAGTGCGGTCGAACAAACCAAACCACTAAGACTCAAGCGGCCATGAGGCCGCAACCGAAGTGCTCTTAGTGTTTCTTTGTGTCTTCGTGTCTTTGTGGTTAGAGCTGTCTAACAAATACCACGAAGACTCAAAGACACGAAGAAACACCAAGAATCTTGCCAAAAAAGCAAGAAGTTACGGCGTAGTAATGCAAAGGGCACGAAGACCTAGTTTCGACCCCATCATGATTCTTCCCTCTGAAGCCCGCCGCGGATGAGTCTTCGACCGATCTATCCTCTCCTGTTTTTCATTGCGGTGGTGCTCCTCGCCTTCTGGAAAGTGATCTTTCACGGCGACTTCACACTCCTGGCCGGCGGCGACATGAACTCGCTGTATTTCCCGTGGTTCGACGTTTCGGCGTACTGGCTCAAGAAGGGTGTTTTCCTCCTGTGGGATCCGTATGTTTACGCGGGCAAGTCTTTCATGGGGGAACCCCAGCCGGGAATATTCTACCCCCTCAATTGGGTTTTCATGCTTCTGCCTGCCCGAAGCGGAGGAATCAACCTCGACGGACTGCAGGCACTGTTAATCCTGGACTATCTGCTTGCCGCCTATTTCTTTTATCTGCTCGCGCGCTCGCTCGCGCTGAGCCCATATGGAGCGGCGCTTGCCGGAATCAGCTTCGCGCTGGGGGGGTACACAGCTCAGCTCGGCGGATATGTCAATGCGTTCAGCGGTTTCGTGTGGATGCCGCTCGTATTACTCTGTTTTCATAAGGCGCTGACCAGCGCTCCCTGGAAGCGTCGCTGCCGCTGGACACTCGCGAGCGGATCGTGTCTGGCGCTTACTTTCCTTCCCGGCCATCACGTCCCGGCGGTGCACACGGCATTGCTACTGGCGGGCTATGCCGTCTTCGTGGTGATTCGGGACTGGAGAGGATCCGCCAGGAAAAGCTGGATCGGGCCACTCGTCATCCTCGGTTCGGTCGGAATCATCGCGGCTTTAATCACCGCCTTGCAATGGCTCCCGTCGGCCGAATGGGCGCGGCACGTCTATCGCTGGGTCGGTGAAGGGGACCCGGTCCGATTGGGTGACAGGATTCCCTACTCGAGACTCCAGCGCGCGCCGAACATCCTCCCACAGGATATGCTTTCGCTGGTATTCCCATACCTCAGCACTGGCGCCAACATGTACACTGGTTGTGTGGTCGTCTTCCTGGCGCTGCTGGGGATCCTTTTCGTACGCCAGCGCGAGGCGCAATTCTTCACGTTTGCGGCCATCGCTTACTTCTTTCTGAGCTGGGGTCAGTTCTCGGCGCTCCACGGCTGGGTGAACACGTTCCTCCCAGGCCTCTGGTTCGCGCGTGAAGTCCACTATTACCTGGTCCTGTTCCAGGCTTGCATCGCGTTGCTGGCAGGTTGGGGGCTCGATCACCTGGTGGCGGCGTATACGGGAGACCGGGACGCCGGTGTCGGAGAATTCGTCCGGCGAGCGGGTTGGGGAATCTCGGTCCTGGTCGCAGGCTCGGCGGGCGTCCTGGCTGGGCTCCGTTTCCTCAAAGACGTGAGTTTCGATCATCCGTACGTAACGGCGTGCGCGGGGCTTGCCACCTTCCTGTTTGTGCTGGGACTGGCCCTCTTCATGCTGCATACCGGTAGAATCCAGGCGCCTCTCTTTCGAGGGCTGATGATCGCCGCCGTCTGCCTGGATCTTTCGTCGCAGATCTCCCGGAGCGCCGCGGAGAAGAACCGCCCATCCAGGTGGGAAGACGCCGACATCCGGTTTGTCTGGAAGAAGACTCCCGCGATGGAGCACCTCCGAGCGCTGCGAAACCAGGAATTCTTCCGGGTGGACGACCCTGATGTCAATTTCCCGCGGAACTACGGAGACGTCCTTCGACTCGACGCCACCATGGGGTACGGCGCAACCGGCCTCGTGGATTATTTCGATTTTCGCGGTACCGGGTGGGCTCCGGCGTCGAACGCGTCGGCCCTTCTGAACGTCCGTTATGTTGTGAGCCGCGTTCCCGTGCCCGGAATGAGCAAGGTGCTGGACGGGGAGCAGCCGATCTATCGCAATGTCCGAGCCGTTCCCAGAGCATTCGTGGTTTCGCAATATCGCGCGTTCCGGTCCGGACCGGAGTTGCTCGAGTGGCTCAAGAGCCCGCTATTGAATCCGCGCGAAACCGTCTTGCTGACCGAGGAAGAAGCCAGCCGGCTCCCGCCCTCTTGGCTCGAAGGCGTTCGCAACGAAGATGACGGAATACAGGTGCGCATTCGATCGCACCGGACGATCTCGCAGAAGAAGGCACAAACTGCGCGCGACGAGAATGAGCGCCTGGAGCAATTCGGACGCGAGGCTCCGTGGGGCTGGAGCGTTGGGGATGAGTTGTCGATTTCTTTGCGGCCGGAGACACGGCTGGAGCACTGCTTCGTCATCTTCGATTACTATCCCACCGGCCCTGACAGCTCGCGCCTCGCGCTCGCGCTCGAGAGCCCGCGCGAGGCATCGGAGATCAAGGTGGAGCTGCCAGGAGCGCTGGACCTCGCACGCGAAACGGAGTTGCCGCGCCGGGCTGCTGTCGATCTGGGCCCGCTCGCGCCCGAGGAATACCGTCTCTCGATCAGCAAGACCGAGGCGTGCAGCGCAAACATAGATTCGCTCCGGATCGCCCGGCTGACCCCGGGCCCAGGCGAGCCGCCCGCCGGCACTGCCACGATAATGTTGCACGAGCCTCACAGGGTGACAGTCGCGGTAGAACTCGCGCGCCCCTCCTTCGTAGTGTTGAGTGAGGTCTTCTACCCAGGATGGGAAGCGTTCATCGACGGCAAAGCCGCGCCGATACTCAGGGGAGATCATGTCCTGAGAACCGTTCCCGTCCCCGCCGGAAAACACACGGTCGAGTTCCGTTATCGGTCGAAGACCTTTCAGTGGGGCCTCGCGGTGAGTCTCTTGTCACTCGCCGCCCTCGGAATCGCAATGGTGATGACAAGGCCTTCGCCGAGCCGCCGATTACTTCGCGTCTCTTAGCGTCTTTGATGTCTTCGTGGTCTAGTTAGACTGCAAAACAATACCACGAGGACGCAAAGACACGAAGAAACACCAAGAATTTTGTTTCGTCTATTCGGCCAACTAAAAGTAATAGACTGAACTTCCGGACCTATGGAGCTTTCGGTTGTCATTCCAGTCTTCAATGAAGAAACAAACATCCGGGAGGTCTACCAGCGGGTCGCTGCGGAACTCGAATCCGTGCCGTGCGGCTTCGAGATTATTTTCGTGGACGACGGCAGCACGGATTCCTCGGTCGATCAAATCGCCTCGCTTCACCGTTTCGACCCCCGCGTCAAACTGCTCTCCCTCTCCCGAAACTTCGGCCACCAGACAGCTCTGACCGCCGGAATGGACCATGCCCAGGGCGACGCCGTCATCGCGATGGATGCTGACCTGCAGCATCCGCCGGCTCTGATCAGAGAATTTCTCGGTCACTGGAAGAACGGTTACGAAGTCGTCTACACGATTCGCAAAGACACGCAAGACGCGACAACGCTGAAGCGATGGTCTGCGAAGTTTTTCTACCGAGTATTTAGTGCCTTGAGCGGAATCGACGTCCCGGCCAACTCCGCCGACTTCCGTCTCCTGGACCGCAGGGTTGTTGAGGCCTTTCGTCAGATCCGGGAAAGAACGCGATTTCTCCGCGGTCTCGTGGGCTGGGCAGGTTTTCGTTCCATCGCCGTACCTTACGAGGCGCCGGCACGGCACAGCGGGACATCCAAATACAGCGCGCGCCGCATGATGCGCTTTGCGATTGACGGGCTCGTCTCCTTCTCCGCGACGCCTTTGTACATGGCCATATACGTCGGCGCCTTGATGGCTCTGCTCGGCTGCGTGTACATGTTCTATGTTCTCTACGCGCGGCTCGTCACCGGCAACGTGGTTCCAGGCTGGACTTCTCTGATAATCCTTGTGTCTTTCGTCGGCGGGATCCAGCTCATCATCATGGGCATTATCGGCGTCTACATCGGGAAGATCTACGAGGAGACAAAGCAGCGTCCTCTCTACCTGATTCGGGACACTCTCGGCCTCGGGAACACGGAGGGCCGCCCGGCGAGAGTGCCGTTTTCTGAGTCGGCCAAATCTTGAAGCCCGCCTGTGCCCTGTGCGGACATGCCTCACCGATGCTCCGCTGGTTCCCCGGCAAAGACATCGTCAAATGTCCCGGCTGCGGGCTCGTGTTCTATGAGGGCAACACTCCGCCGGCCGATCTCTACAGCGATGAATACTTCTCCGGTGGTGAGTACCTGGACTACCGCGGTGACAAGAAGATCATTCAGCGGAATTTCCGGAGACATATCAAACTACTTCATCGCCTGGCGCCGTCCGGCCGCTTGCTCGAGCTCGGGTGCGCCTACGGCTTCTTCCTGGAGCTGGCAAGAGAATACTGGGAGGTCAAAGGGATCGACGTCACCGCCGCCGGCGTCCATCATGCCCGACAGGTCATCGGCGTGAACGCTCTCCGGGAGGACTTCCTCACGTTGCCTGACGAGCCTGAGAGCTGGGACGTGATCTGCTTGTGGGACACGATCGAGCATCTTCCCCATCCCATCCTGACCCTCCAGAAGGCGGCGACCTGGCTCAAGCCGGGCGGAGTGCTTCTCCTGACAACCGGGGACATTGAAAGCCGGCTCGCCCGGCTCCGCGGGGAGCGCTGGCGCCAGATCCATCCACCCACGCATCTCTATTATTTCTCCGCGGCGACGCTGGGCAAGGCTCTGGCGCAAGCAGGTCTTCAGGTTGAAAGCGTTTCCTGCGCCGGATACTCCCGCGGCTTTCGGGCCATGATGTACGGACTCTTTGCGCTGCCGGACAAGAAGACTCGATGGCTCTACCAGCTCGCGACACTCGGCGGGCGCCTGGACTTTCCCATTTATCTCAACCTCTTCGACATCCTCCTGGTCATTGCCAGGAAACCGGCCGCAAAATCCGTGGGGCAACCGAGACCACGGCAGCCTCACTGACCGTCTACGATCGGCCGGCACTCGAAACTGCGGCCCCATCCGGGCATTTCCAAGCCACCGGTATCACGGGTCCTCAGCGAATTCTGCCCCGGCGCAGCGCCTGGTGTATGATTCATAGAAACGGGGGGCTTCGGAGTGGTTAGTGCGGTTGACCTAAGGGCTCGCGCAGAAATAACTTCACATTCTGGCGCGAGAGTCGGTAGTCAATCATGAACCGGTTGCTGTTCGCTAAGCAGGCTGAGGATCGCGCCCCTTCGGGCTGCGGCCCGCAGGCCCGCTGGCTTTGTTGCTCGCTCCTCACGTACCGCACCGGGTACGCATCGTCGCTCGCGCCTCGCCAGCAGGCCTGGGGGCCTGCAGCAGAATGCGAACTTATTTCTGCGCGAACCCTAAGCGCAATCTCCGGAAGCAGGCGAGTCAAGCCGATAGCGCCTCGGTTCGAAATTCGTCTGGTCCGAATCTCTACTGAACTTCAATCTTTGAGCAATTCGGCCCCGGCCGCCACCTCGGGTGAGTCCCGTCCAGGTTTCGTGGACGCCGGTCCGCAGGCCAAATCGCCGGAGAGAAACGTCCATCCCACTCTTGCCGCAGGGAAATAGCATATGACCGACAAGCTGGCAACCCTGGAGGCTCGGCTGGAGGCAGCGCCTGAAAAATCCAGGGAGAGGATCGATCTTCTCAACCAAATCGCCTGGGAGATCTGGGCCACCAACCCTGCGCGCGCCGGTGAGCTAACGCGCGAGAGCCTCGCCGACGCCGAGGAACTCGAATACGGCGGCGGCCTCGCCCACGCGCGCAAGAACCTCGGCCTGCTCCACTACATGCGATCGGAGGTGGAGCAGGCGATGCGCTTGCAACTGGAAGCGCTCGCGTGGTTCGAGGCGCACGACGACCGAAGGGGCGAAGCCATCGTCAACCTGGCCCTCGCTCACATCTACTGGGGATTCGGCGATTTCAAGCGTGGGCTGGATCTCGCCTTGAAAACGCTGGCCGGCTTCGAAGCGATCCCGGACGAGGAAGGAAAGGCCTGGGCCCTGCATACCCTCGGCACGTTCCACTACGACTGGAAGGATTACCGCGAGTCGCAGGAGTGCTTCCTCAAGGCCCGAGACCTGTTCCGAGGCCTCGGGGACCGAGAGGGGGAAGCCCGCGCCCTCAACGGCATCGGCAATGCCCTCAACGCCCTGAACGACTGGGAAGGGGCGCTCGAGTTCGAGTTCGCCAGCCTGGCGATCCACCGCTCGACGGGCGACCGTCTCGGGGAAGCCAAGACTATCAACGACATCGGGCGCATCTATCAAAGCCTTGCCCGGTTCGACGAAGCGGCCCGATATTATGATCAGAGCCTCGCGCTGCGAAGAGATGCGGGATACGTTCCGGGCGAGACTACGACGCTCCTCGACCTGGCCGATCTCTGGCTCAAGCAGAACCGGCATGAGGAGGCTCGGGCGGCGGCCGAGCGTGCCCTCCAGCTATCCACCCAGATCCTCGCCAAGCCCAAGGTCTGCCGCGCCCACCATCTTCTCTCCAACATCTACAAGCGTCTCGGGGAGTTCGAGCGCGCTCTGTTTCATCTCGAGGAGTTTCACCGGGTTGAGAGTGAGGTTTTCCACGAGGACACTGACAAACAGCTCAAAAACCTGCAGTCTCTGTACCAGGTCGAGGTCTCCCGGCGCGAAGCCGAGATCTTCCGGCTCACCAATGTGGAGCTGCGGGCAAAGAACGCGGATCTCGAGGAAGCTCTCAAGAACCTCAACGTCACGCAAGCTCAGTTGATCCAGGCCGGAAAGATGAGCGCGCTCGGCGACCTCGTCGCTGGCATCGTCCACGAAATCAACACCCCCCTGGGCGCGATCAAGAGCTCTGCGGACCTGCTGAACCGCGGGATCGAAAAGGTCCTGGGAATCCTGGATTCCGCTTCGCTGCCGGAGAGCTTGGGGGGCAGGGGAGAGCTGGAGGGGCCCCTGCAAATACTGAAGAACACGAATCTCACTCTTGCGGCGGGGGCCGGACGTCTCGAAACCATCATCCAGGGTATAAAAAAGTTCGTACGCCTCGACGGGGCGGCGCTTCAGCTGGCAAATCTCAACGAGGACATGGAGAGCACTCTGGCCCTGCTGCAGCATGAGCTTAAGAGGGGTGTGAAGGTCGTCGAGGACTATGGAGCGATCCCTGACGTCTATTGCTATCCCGGCGAGTTGAACCAGGTCTTCATGAATCTGGTGAAGAATGCGGCACAGGCAGTCCGCGAAGAGGGATGCATCGAGATCCAGACCTATGCCCGCGACGGCCGGGTCTACATCCGGATTTCCGACGACGGGAAAGGAATTCCTCCCGAGAGTATGAGCCGTCTGTTCGATCCCGGATTTACCACGGCAGGCCCAAGCGTGAGGATGACTACCGGCCTCTTTGCCAGCTACTACATCCTGCAGAGCCACCGAGGGGATATCCAGGTTGAAAGCGAGCTCGGAAGAGGGACGGTCTTCACCTTCTGGATTCCCGACAATCTGCAGCAGCTGACAGCGCAGGAGAAGGCTTCCGCGTAAGACTCGCGCACAGGAGCCTCGAGCCGCGGAGAGCGACCTAAGGGTTCGCGCAGAAATAAGTTCGCGTTCTGCTGCAGGCCCCCAGGCCTGCTGGCGAGGCGCGAGCGACGATGCGTACCCGGTGCGGTACGTGAGGAGCGAGCAACAAAGCCAGCGGGCCTGCGGGCCGCAGCCCGAAGGGGCGCGATCCTCAGCGTGCTTAGCGAACAGAAACCGGTTCATGATTGACCGCCGGCTTTCGCGCCAGAATGTGAAGTTATTTCTGCGCGAGCCCTAAGGCGCGGGGTGTTCCGCCATGCTCGTGAGGTCAACCGCTGGTTTCATGCGCAAGTATCGCCCTCGGCTTCACCGGATGCATTTTCCTCCTCCACGTAGGCGCTGCGCAGGTGAACGGGTTTGGGCTTCCGGCTGTGCATCTTCAAGTTGATCATCTCGACGAAGACCGAAAATCCCATCGCAAAATAAATGTACCCCTTGGGTATGTGCCGGTCGAATCCGTCGGCCAGCAGTGCCAGCCCGATCAGAAGCAGGAAACTGAGAGCAAGGACCTTGACCGTCGGATGTCGTTCGACGAAGTCGCCGATAGTTCCCGCGGAGAGCATCATTACGCCGACGGCAATCACCACGGCCGCGATCATGACCCAGAGGTCTTCAGCCATTCCGATTGCCGTGATGACCGAATCGAGCGAGAAGACGATGTCCAGGAGAAGAATCTGCACGATGACGCCCGTGAAGGAACTTCGTACCGTGGCCGACGAGTGCCCCTCTTCGCCTTCGAGCTTGTCATGAATCTCGTGCGTGCTCTTGGCGATCAGGAAGAGGCCCCCCAGGATCAGGATAAGGTCGCGGCCCGATATCTCCTGGCCGAGAACTTCAAAAAGTGGCGCCGTCAGCCGGACGATCCACGCAATCGAAGCCAGGAGGGCGATGCGCATGAACATCGCGAGCGCCAGCCCCAGCCGGCGTGCCCGGACGCTGCTGGTCGGCGCGAAGCTTTCCGGCCAGGATTGATATGAAGATGATGTTATCCACACCCAGAACGATTTCCAGCACGGTCAGGGTCAGGAGTGCAATCCAGATCTTAGGATCCGCAAGCCATTCCATAGCTTTCCTTCAGAACGAATCAGGTTGCATGTTTTCGAGCAGGATCAGGCTAGCTGCTCGAGATGAAACGGAGCATCGGCGTCTCGACGGTTGACGATGATGCCTCAAGGGCCCGGCGCGGTCGAGAGACTTCGTATCATTCCACCACCGCAATCGCCTCTATCTCTATCAGAAAATCGGCGACTGCCAGCGATGACACTCCAATCCAGGTGCTGGCCGGCGCCCTCTCCGAAGGAAAGAACTCCTTCAGTACGGCGCTGATTGCCGCCGCATCTGCAGGCTTATAATTCACCAGGTAGATGCGGAGGGAAACGACATCTTCAATTCCACCCCGCACGGCTTCCATGGCAGCCTGAACGTTTCGCAATGCCTGCCTTGCCTGGGCGGCTAGATCCCGGCCCCCGACGATTCGCTTTTCGGCATCCCAGGCGGTCTGGCCGGAGAGGTAAACTGTTTTCCCGCCCTGCGATGTAACAATCTGGGAAAAGCCGTGTGGGAGGCTGGGGAAAAGCGTATTGGGATTGACATGCGTCTTGGGCACGGTTCTCCTCGACAGTCGCGCGTTTGCTTTCGCGGCCGAGCGACTGGGTTTCGCCGGGCCGCGTGTAGAGATGATGAGGGGTCACGCAGCTCCGGGGTATATCATTGTTAGATTCGTCGCTATAGTATGGCCAACCTGTTGGATTTAACACTCAAAGAGAAGGGCAGGCACCAAGCTACGAACGGAGGCAAGAAGATGACACGCCGAAATGCCATTTCATCGAGTGTTACGAGATCGACGCGCGCGCCTGTCCGGCTGGCGGCGCGGCTGGTGCTGCTCTTTCTGACCATCACCCTTGCCGCGCAACCTCGCGCGCAGACGCAGGAAGGATTGTCGGAGCAACAGATCGAGGCCATTAACGCTCTGGTGACTTCGGCAATGTCCAAGGACGTTGTGGGGGGAGTCTCGGTCGCGGTCGCCAAAGCTGGAAAGCTGGTTTGGAGCGATGGATACGGTCTGGCGGACGTGGAGAACAATGTCCCGGCGACGGCCGAAACCCTGTACCGGACTGCATCGATCTCGAAGTGGCTCACCGCATCGGCTGCCCTGCGGCTGGTCGAGGATGGCAAGCTTGACCTGGATGCGCCGGTGCAGCGCTACTGTCCGCAGTATCCCGAAAAACAGTGGCCGCTTGCGTCGCGTCACCTGCTCAGCCACCTTGGTGGAGTCCGCCACTATCATGGCGCGAATCGCGAGAATCCGAGCACGGACGCCGAGCGCCGCAAGCTCGAAGAGGCCAGGCGTCGCGAGGCGGCGGGACAGGTCATTCGCTACACGGACGTGATCAAGCCGCTGGACACGTTCAAAGACGATCCATTGCTCTTTCAGCCCGGCGCTCGATTCAACTACACATCGCACGGTTACCGGCTATTGGGTTGTGTGCTGCAAGGCGCGGCGGGAGTCCCGTATCGCGAGCTCATGCGAAACCTGGTCTTTCGACCCGCGCACATGCAGGACATCACCGAGGACGATGCATTCGCGATCACTCCTCACAGAACCGCCGGCTACAGCAAGGATCCCAATGGCAAGTTGATGCGCACGCCGTTCCGCGACGTCAGCGAGAACCTGCCGGCCGGCGGCCACCTGTCCACGGCAGCCGACCTCGTCCGCTTCGTGCTGGCATTCAACGATGGCAAGATCGTGAGAGCGGAGACACGCAATCAAATGATTGCGCGGCCTATCCTTGCTTGGTCAGCCCGGACCTGACACGGGCGCGAACTACTACGGAATGGGCATCAGCGTCGGCACGCTGAACGGAAAGCAGATGCTATCGCATGGGGGCGGGCAGAACGGCACGAGCACGCTCCTCATGTCGCTGCCTCAATCAGGCGTAGCCGTGGCGGTCATGGCCAATCGCGACGGCTGGTCTCAATTGACCGAGTTGACCAACAAAATTGCAGAACTCCTGTCTCGCTGATGGTCTGCGCACCTGCTGGCGTTCAAGCTTCGTAGAGTTTCTTCGTGTCTTCGTGTCTTAGAGGTTGATTTGGGGTCCGTCACGGCTACCGGGCTGCCGTGCGGCCGGCCGTGCCCATCGTGTGGTCCCACTGCGCCGCCGCCTTTTCGACGATCTTCGGGATATCCCGCTCCAGTACATACCCGCTCTTCGCCAGGCTCCGCGCCGACGCCGTGATTTTCTGAAGGTAGTCGTCGCGGTTCTGATACAACTCCTCGATCGACTTCCGAGGATCGCCGCTCTTCTGCCTCTCGGCTCTGGTGCCCGGGAACTGGAGGTACGACCCCACCATGCTGAAAAGTTCGTCCGGCGCCCCGATCTTGGGATCGCGGAGATTCCATCCCATGTATGTCCCAAGCGGCGCCTGAATGACCGGCAGCCGGATTCCTGAGGTTTCGTTGCCGTCCTCGGCGTTCACCTGCGGCACGAACATCGGGAACGCGTTGCCGACCTTGGGCGGCTCGTTCGCGATAATTCCTTTGCCGAGAAATTCCGGCCCGTAATCCACGCGGTACGCCTTGTGCATCCGGATGGGAAATGCCACTCCCGGGATCTTGGGAAACTGCAGGGCAGCGAGCGGGACCAGTTTTTTGTCGGCGATCTGCGGGTACTGCGAGGCCGGCGGCTCGACGCCGGCCGCTACCCACCGGTGCATCGCGACCAGAAGCGCCCGCATCGCCCAGCGGAAGTCGTTTGCGTTGGCCGGATTCTGCGTCCCGTTGCGACGCGGCGGGAACTGGCCGGGCCCGTGCTGCGCCCCGGCGATAAAGTAGATCCGCGCGTTCGGCGGCGGCGGCAGGTCGCGCTTGCCGTCGATGGTCGTGTGAATCAGCGACGCGGACCGACCATAGTACTCGTACGACGAGTGGCTGAAGAACATCCTGGGCACGACGCCGGCCTTCTCGGCGCGGATCAGCAGACCATCCGTCAGGCCGGTCTCGGGATCGGTCTGCGTCTGAAGCGTGAAAGGAAAGATGTCGGTAGGATAGAGAAAATTGAAGAAGGGGCGCGCGTCACGCGAGGGCTGCGCGAACCGGTGATTGAAGCTGCCGCGCCCGCCGCCCGAGACGTGCGCCCAGATTCCGTCAAACACCTTCTTGCCCTGCTCGCTGGCGTTGAATCCGTCGTAGAGGAACTTGCGCAGAAATCGCCCGCTCTGCGAGGAACCGATCGCAATGGCATGCTGGTACCCTTCCTTGTCCTTCAGGTACGAGATGTAGTCCCGAATGCCCGCGGGACCCAGGCCGGCCAGCGCAGGGTCTTGTCCGGTGTAGGTCACTTCGTAGATCCGGCCCGGCTCAAACCCGCTCTCCATATAGATATGAGTGCGATCTTCTTCGAGCCGCCACTGGCTGGGCGGAATCTCGCGGCGCGGGCCGTCGGCGCGATCACGCACGGTCATCCGGACGCTCGCCGGGTCGGCCACCGGGTAGGCAATATGGGTCCGGTCCGCCACGTAGAACCGGTTGATCTTCTCGTCAGGGACGTAATCGGATCGCACCACGCCCTTGATGCCCTTGGCAGAGGGCGCGTAAAACCGCATCAGCCCGGGCGGGTCCGGCGGGACATCCCACTGCCATCCCAGCCACAGCAGCGTGAATCCCTGCTCCAGTAGAAAGTTGTCTCCGAACTCAGCCGCCGTCCGCGGATCCGAAGAGGCCCCGGCGTCTCTCAGGTTGAAGGTCCCCAACATCCCCTTCCGCCCGCGGTTTGACACTTCGAAGAAAATCGTGCCGTTGTGTTTGGCGGGCCGGAGCATGTAGAGATCCGCCGAGAACTCCACCAGTCCCTTCTCGTTTCGCGGACCATAATCGATGTCGGTGATGATGCGGTTGGCCGCTAGCCTGGCATCGACCGCGAAGTAAACCTTGCCCGTGATCTTTGTGTAAGGCCCGGCGGGCTCCTCTTTCGCGTCGACCCGCACCACGGCCGCTCGCGCCCAACCCGCTACCACGCACAGCAGAGCAACTGACAGGATTGCTTTCCGCATGACTGTCCCCTCCAGCCGGAACCGGCATTCTAAGGGAAAGCTGCAGCATTTCGCAATTGCGGTTAGTGCGGCGAACAAAAACCAACCTCCAGGACACTAAGGGTTCGCGCAGAAATAAGTTCGCATTCTGCTGCAGGCCCCCAGACCCGCTGGCGAGGCGCGAGCGACGATGCGTACCCGGTGCGGTACGTGAGGAGCGAGCAACAAAGCCAGCGGGCCTGCGGGCCGCAGCCCGAAGGGGCGCGATCCCAGCGTGCGTAGCTAATAAAATCGATTCATGATTGACCACCGACTCGCGCGCCAGAATGTGAAGTTATTTTTGCGCGAGCCCTAAGACTCGAAGAAACACCGAGAACCTGATTCTTCGAACAGAAAACAGTTGCCCTTGGGCATCGAAGGGTGGAAACTCCGGTTTTAGCCAAGTTCCAGGCGTTCCACCTGGTGCTTTCTCAAAAGGAGCGACCGACATGATTTTCACCTCTCCTCGTTTTCTGTCAGGGCTTCCGGTAAGGCGAATACTTTGCGCCGCAGGGTGTTCTGCCGTATTAACATTGGCGATCGTGTATGACTTCGTTCGTGCCCAATCGAGCAGTGGAGCCCCGGTCACGATTCACAAGCGCTTTCGCGAGGCGACGCCCCAGGGCGCCTACACGATCCGCGAGAAGGCCGAGCAGTGGAACCCAAGTGAAACGGCCATCATCGTATGTGACATGTGGGACGCTCATCACTGCTTGAATGCCGTGCGCCGCGCCGAAGAAATGGGCCCGCGCATGAACCAGGTGCTGGAGAACGCCCGCAGCCGGGGTGTGCTTATCGTACACGCGCCGTCGAGTTGCATGGATCCGTACAAGGACCACCCGGGGCGCAAGAGGGCGCAGGAGGCCCCGCGCGCCGCGAACCTGCCCGCGGACATCGGCGAGTGGTGCCGGCAGATCCCATCGGAGGAAAAGGGGAAATATCCGATCGACCAGTCGGACGGCGGAGAGGATGACGATTTGGTCGAGCACGAGCAGTGGCACCAGCGGCTGGCCGGCATGGGACGCAATCCGAAATCACCGTGGAAGGCCCAGATTGATCTTTTGAAGATTCACGACCAGGACGCAATCAGCGACTCGGGCGTCGAGATCTGGAACCTGCTCGAACACCGGCGTATCAAGAACGTGATCCTCCTGGGCGTACACACCAACATGTGCGTGCTCGGTCGCCCGTTCGGCCTGCGGCAGATGGCCAAGAACGGCAAGAACGTAGTGCTCATGCGCGACATGACCGATACCATGTACAATCCCGAACGCTGGCCGTACGTGACCCACTTCGCCGGCACTGACCTGATCGTCGAGCACATCGAGAAGTTTGTCTGCCCGACCATTACCAGCGTCGATTTTCTCGGTGGCGACCCGTTTCAATTCAAGAACGACCGGCGTTCGATCCTGATGGTGATCGGTGAGGACGAGTACAAGACCGACGTCACGCTGCCCGTGTTTGCCCGGCAGCAGCTGGAGCCACACGGCTTCCAGGTTCGTTTCGTGCAGGCCGATCCGTCCGACAAAAATACCTTTCCCGGTCTGGCCCAGGCGGTGGCTCGCGCCGATCTCGTGCTCATCAGCATCCGGCGTCGCACGCCGCCGAAGGAACAGCTCGATGCAATCCGCGCGCATCTGGCCGCGGGCAAACCGCTCGTCGGCATCCGCACCGCGAGTCACGCCTTTGCCTTGCGAGACGGGAGCGCACCCCTCCCAAGCGGCGCGGCCACCTGGCCGGCCTTCGATCCGGAAGTGCTGGGCGGACACTACATCGGTCATCACGGCGGCGGGCCCAAGGTCACGACGGCTGCCGCCCCCGGAGCAGAGAAGCACCCGATCCTGCGGGGGTTGGACTTGAGGCAGCTCGCGGGCAACGGGTCGCTTTACCGGGTCACTCCTCTTGCAGGTTCCACGACACCGCTTCTCATCGGGTCGATCTCCGGCCAGGAACCGGAGCCGGTGGCATGGACGAATTCACCGCGCAGCGGCCAGTCGCGTGTCTTCTATACTTCGTTTGGACATCCCGACGATTTCGGCAACGCCGCGTTTCGAAAGCTCCTGCTCAACGGCATCTGCTGGGCGCTTGGTATTGCGGCTCCCGGCGCTCCGCCGGAACAATCCAGCGCGCAAGGGCCCGCGGCAAAGTGATCGCTCACGTTCTAACGTTTGCGGGATACTGTCCGATTGCCGGTCGGGGTTGCATGGGTCTCCAGGCGAAAGTGGTATTCTTGCGAAACCGCCCGTTGAGGAGAATCTGATGCGATCGCGTACGTTGTGTCTGTTTGCCATGTTTGCCTCCTGCGCACTGGCCCAGTCCATCCCCACGCTGAACTTCAAGGTCGATCCCAACTGGCCCCAGCTGCCTGCCGGCTGGATCCTTCAGGAGACTCCCGGTATTGCTGCGGACCGCAACGAGCACGTGTTCGTGTTCAGCCGGGGCGAGCACGCCATCATCGAATTCGATCGTGATGGCAAGATGATCCGCTCTTTCGGCGAGCGTGTTTTTGTGCGGCCGCACGGGGTCCGCTTCGACCCTGAAGGAAACCTCTGGGCCATCGATGACGGCGGCCACTTCGTGGTCAAGATGGATTCCGCAGGCCGCGTTCGCATGGTGCTCGGTCGGAAGAGCTCCCCGGCGAAACCCCGGATACTTTCAACCGGCCCACCGACATCGCGTTTGCAGCTAACGGAGATTTCTACGTCTCCGACGGCTACGGGAACTCCCGGGTGGTGAAGTTTTCCAAAGACGGGAAGTTCCTCAAGGCCTGGGGCAAGAAAGGAACCGGCGAGGGTGAATTCAACCTGGTCCACTCGGTGGCCGTCGACAAGCAGGGGCGTGTTTACGTGGGGGATCGCGAAAACCGCCGCATCCAGATCTTCGACGCCGAGGGCAAATTCCTCAATCAGTGGAAGCACGTCGGCTCGCCCTGGGGCCTCTACATCACCGACGACCAATCGATTTTCATGTGCGATGGGTACAACAACCGGATTCTCAAGCTGAATCCTGAAGGTCAGATCCTGGGCTCGGTCGCGGAACCCGGCAGGCTGCCCGGTCAATTGGATTACGCGCACCATCTCACGGTGGGCCGCAGCGGCAGCATTTACGTGGCCGAGATCAAGAACTGGCGCGCCCAGAAGTTTTCGCCCCGCTAGCCGGCGTGGGCGGCGCAGCCTTGGTTCAGCCTACCGTGTCGTGATCGCTTCGCCAATGGGATCAGATAAAAAACGATGCCAGACGCAAAACTCACACTTGCCTCTTTGACAATCTCGATGATCCTCTCGTCCGCACTTCCTGTCGAATCACAACAACCTGTCGGTGATAAACCCGGTCCCGGCGGCGGCCGAACCCGTTCTGCCGTGCGCGCGATGAACGGGATGATCGCAACCAGCCAGCCCCTGGCATCGGCCGCCGGTCTGCGCATCTTGCAGCAGGGCGGCAACGCGATTGATGCCGCAGTGGCGGCGGCGGCGGTGCTGTGCGTGGTCGAGCCGATGATGGTGAGTCCCGGCGGCGATCTGTTCGCGATGATATGGGATGCGAAGAAAAAAGAGCTGAAAGCCCTGAACGCCAGCGGACGCGCGCCCAAAGCCGCAAGCATCGATGAGTTGAAAAAGCGCAGCTTCGATCGGATGCCGGAGAGTGGCATTCACGCCGTCACGGTGCCGGGCGCTGTGGATGGCTGGGCGAAACTGATGGAACGCTTCGGCACCATGACGCTGGCACAGGTATTGCAGCCTGCAATTGAATATGCCGAACGTGGTTTCCCGGTCACGGATGTCATCGCGTCATGACTGGAAGCTGGTGCAAATGCTCCCCGATGACACCGATTTTGCCAGGACCTTCAAGCCCAAGGGTCAGCCACCCGGCCCCGGAGAGATCTTCACCAACAAGAATCTGGCTGAGACGCTCAAGAAGATCGCCGCCGGCGGGCGCGACGTTTTCTACCAGGGGGAGATTGCAGAAAAGATAGTGAAGTTTGCCAGGAGTCAGGGCGGGTTTCACGCGATGGGCGATTTTGCCGAACACAGCTCCAACTGGGTCGAGCCCATCAGCACTACCTATCGCGGCAACGTGGTTTATGAAATGCCGCCCAATACCCAGGGGCTGACCGCGCTGCTCTGGCTCAACCTTCTGGAAGGCTTTGACGTGCGTGTACTCGGCCACAACTCGACCGAATACTTGCACCTTCTGGTCGAAGCCAAAAAGCTGGCTTTCGCCGATCGCGCGCGACACATCGCGGACCCGGCTTTCTACCAGGCGCCTCTTGCTCAGCTGCTCTCGAAAGAGTACGCAGCCGGATTGCGCAAACGGATTGATCGAAGCCGAACGGTTGGCGAATCCACATCGGGTCCGCGGGGCGGCGAAGACACTGTCTACCTGACGGTCGTGGACAAGGACCGTAACGTGGTTTCGTTCATTCAAAGCATCTTCAGCGCTTTCGGATCCGGCCTGGTAGCCGGGGACACGGGCATCGTGCTGCACAATCGAGGCGCCGGCTTTTCCTTCGACCCCAACCATCCCAACCGGCTCGAAGGCGGCAAACGCCCATTCCACACGCTGGTGCCTGCGATGGTCTTTCGCGACGGCAAGCCCTGGGTAACTTTTGGCGTTATGGGCGGCGATATGCAGACCCAGGGCCACGTGCAGGTTCTGCTCAACCTCATCGATTACGGAATGGACGTGCAGCGCGCGGGTGAGCAGCCGCGCTTCCGGCATTTCGAAAGCGGGCTCGCACTGGAATCGTCTATCGGGCAAGACGTGCTGCGCGGGCTGGAAGCCAAAGGCCATCGCATGGTTTCCTCGCCCGGGATGTTCGGCGGCTATCAGGCGATCATGATCGATCCCAGGACCGGAGCCTTGTTCGGAGGATCGGACCCCCGCAAAGATGGGTGCGCTTTGGGCTGGTAACATCCACGCTGGAGTTCAGGCTCCTCATCACGCTCAGTCGGAATTGCCTTCCCAGGAGGGAGACTCCAGGAGCAACTACGGCCTCTTCTTGCACTGAAGGGGAAGTGTGCGGAAAAGGAGACCTTGTTCACCCTCCCAATCGACCGAACCACCGGGCGAATCCTTTGGCCGCGGGCCGGGCGTAGACGACGTCGATCCGAGTCCCTCGAGCAGCTCGAGTGCCACCGGACGGCGTCTGGCTGAGGACTTCGAATCGAGCCGCTCCCCGCTTCGACTTGGCTTGCTGCAAGCCAATGGCGAGACCCGCCTTGCGGATTTCCTCGAACGCCCGGTCGAGCGGCTTACCCACGACCCTCGGCACGGCGACCCTGGTGTCGGCCGGTGGAGTGGGTCTTTCAGCCAAGACGATCGCGACGGGCCGCGAGTCAGCGCGGAGCTCGGCCCCCGTGGCGGGTGCCTGCCGAACGACCGTGCCGGGCGCCGGGTCCGCCGTTGGCGTAGCTGCCGAAACCGGGATTTGTGTCGCCGTTGGGCCCGAAGAAGCGATCTCAAGGGTGCCGGTACCGAACCGTAGCAGTGCTGCTGTAGACAGAAGCACGATGGCGCCTCCCGCCAGCGGCCATCGACGCGTGGATCGTCTTGGAACCTGTAAATCTAACGGAAAGGGCGATTCCGAGAACACTGGCGCCGGTTGACCTGTCGATCGTTCCGAGGGGACGCCAGCGGGCACGTGAGGCGGTACGGCAAGCGTGGGCTCCAGGGCGACGATGAGGTTGTCGACGTCGGCGCCCCATCGGGTGTCGCGCAGTTCGGCGGTTTGCCGCCGCGTCAGGCGCTTCAAGTCGGGCGGCAGCGTGTCGGCGTCCGGTACCGGTGTGCCCTGGACGAGGACGGGAATAACCCGGACGTTGCGACTCAACGCGGTGGCGATCTCGAGACGGATGAAGTCGTTGGGATCGTCGAGGCGGCGGCGTCCCGACTGGTCCTTGCAGGTCGCCCACTCTCGGCCGATGACGGCGAGCAGGACGTCGCACGATCCGATCGCGCGCTCGATGGTATCGACGAAGTCCAGGCCTACTTCGATCGCGCTGACATCCATGAAGACACGTTCACGACCGAACTTCGCGCCCAGCCGGTCGAACAGGCGGCCCGCGTGACCTGCGCTGTCTTCCCGCCGATAGCTGATGAAGATGCCGGGCATCGAAACCCTCCCCAGGCGTCGTTAGCCCGAGGGAGCTCGCGGGTTGACGGTGTTAGTTTGGTGGAATTTGTCTGGCGATCAATTGGCCACTCCCCCCACCCTCTACTCAGGTTCAATCCGGCTCAACAGTTTTGAAAAGCGTTGAGCTACTCCGGAGAATGCAATCGCTGCGCCAGCACGCAAGCCTCGAACGTACAGCCGGGTACTCATTCGCCGGAACTGCCGGCCAGACAAGAGATGGCCTCGAATAGAGATTTATTGCCGCGCGCTGGCCTCTTGCGCTCGGGACCGGCCGGGTTCTGTCCGATCAGATAGTCGGGCTATCCCGTTGGATACATTCTCGACCGCTTAAGGTCGACACGAGGTGTTGTGAAATTGTAAGGCATGACCCGCCGACCTCGACTGTTGGTAGCTCAGCGCTTCTGCTCAGCCTCAGTGAGAATTGCGCATCCTGGTATCAGGGGTTTTCACCGGCGCTGCCGGGCGAGGCGGCAGCTTCACCGGTTTCTCCTTCAGCTTCTTCATCACCTCGGCGACCGCCCGTTCGAGCTGCGGGTCCCGCCCTTCGATCTCGGACTTCGGATCATTCTCGACCTCGATGTCGGGATCGACGCCATAACCTTCGATGATCCACTCTCCCCTGGCATTTGCGAACGCTGACTCGGGCACGAAGATGTTTCCGCCGTCGATGAGCGTGCCGCGATTGCCGATGCCGATGACGCCGCCCCACGAACGCTTCCCGATCAGCGGCCCGAGACCGGCTTCGCGAAACATGGCCGGGAAGATATCGCCGTCCGATGCGGAATTCTGGTTGAGGATCGCCGCCATCGGTCCGACGAAGACACCGCCCGGATAGGTATTCGCTTCGTCCACGTTACGGGAATAGTTGAGCGCGAGCACCTTCCGCCGCAGACGCTCGATCAGCATTTGCGAGACATTCCCGCCGCCGTTTGCCCGCACATCGACGACCAGGCCTTCCCTGGTGATCTGACCGTAATACGCACTTGATGAACTCACGCAGGCCTGCCGCTCCCATGTCCGGGATATGGATGTAGCCGACGCGTCCGCCGGTCATCTCCGCAACCTTCCGGCGGTTGCGATTCACCCAGTCCAGATAGATCAGGCTGGTTTCGTCCGTGATCGGCCGGTAAGACACGGTCCGCGCGCCGGTCGGGTCCGGCTGTTTGTTTACGGTCAACTGAACCGGACCGTCGGCGCGGTTTCTGAGCAATCGATAAGGGTCGTCGTTCGCGGTCAGTTCTTCGCCGTTGATGGCGAGCACATAGTCGCCGGCTGCCACATCCACCCCGATCTCGGTGAGCGGCGAGCGATAGATCTCTTCTTCGTTCTGTCCTTCGAAGATCTTCTTTATCTTGAAGCGGCCGGCTTTCCGATCGAGCTCGAACCTGGCGCCGGGCAGGGCCACGCGGGGACGCGGTGGAATCTGGAAGTCACCCCCTTCGACGTAGGCGTGCTGCACAGTCAGCTCCGAGATCATCTCGGCAATGACGTAGTTCAGGTCCGAACGGTGTGCGACGTGCTTGAGCTGCGGACGATACTGCTCGCGCAAGGCCTCCCAGTCGTAGCCGTGCATGTTGGCAACGTAGAAAAAGTCGCGATAACGCCGCCATACCTCGTTGAAAATCTGGTTCCATTCTTCGGCGGGCACGCGGTCAATGGCGAGTCCCGCGGTCGAAACCGGCTTCTTGGTCCGTTCCCCCTGGGGCGTGGCTTCGTATATGCTGAAGCTCCTCTCCCTACCCGCGACCAGCACCTTCGAGCCGTCGTGTGAAAGCGCGAATCCGCTGACGTCTTCGGCGAGCGTGGTCTCCTTGCGCTCCTTGATCGCGTAAATGCGCAGCGACTGCGGCCGTTCGCCTTGCCGTCCGTAGTAGAACGCAGGCCTGACTCCGTACAGAAGATGCCCGTTCTTCACCGCAAGGCCGCCATAGTTGCTTGCTTCGAGCGGAACTCGGGCCACTCGCGAGCCCAGGCCGTCGAAATCGATCGCCAGGTCCGCGCCCGGCTTGGGCGCGGGTTCCTTCTTCTCCGGCTCCTTGGGCGGGTCCGAGTCGTCCTTGGTCACGGTCACCTCATCGCTCTCCGGCGGAAAGGGACTCTTGACGTCCCGGCGCAGCGCAAGCGCAAAGATGCCGGTCGATCGGTTCAACGCATAGTTGAACTCGATCGATGAAATCTGCGGCGCGTACTCGCGGTCGCTCAAGTAGTAGAGATAATTCCCCTGCGGGTCCCAGGCCGGATTGCCGGCATTGAACAGTTCATCGGTTACTCTGCGAAGCTGGCCATCGCCCGCGCTCCAGATGTAGATCGAACGGAAGCCGGTATCGTTCGGCCATGCTGAATGCCAGGTGGTTGCCGCGCGGCGACCACGCGTAGTCGCGAATCTGGCCCCGGGGAGAATCGACAATCTCGATGGGCGTGCGCTCGGCCACGGTCAGGACAAGCACCTTTCCGTCCTTGTCGCCGAAGGCTATGCGCTTGCCATCAGGCGCCCACTCGGGAGCGTAGCGCATCGCCTTGCCGCCGCTGGTCAACTGTTCGGGAGGGGTCGATCCGTCCTGGGCGACCACCCAGACCTCTTCTTCCCCGCTCTTGTCTGAAATGAAAGCGATTCGCGAACCATCGGGCGACCAGCGCGGCCACTTGTCGTGCGCGCCCGATGAGTGCGTGAGGTTACGGGTCGGGCCCTTTTCGACCGGCGCAGTAAAGATCTCGCCGCGAGCACAGAAGAGGACCCGCTCGCCCTTCGGGCTCAGTGAAAAATCCTCCATGAAATTCGACGACTGAAATGCGGCTCGCCCTGCGCGCCAGCCCGTCGTCGGGAACGGCAATGGAGATCGCCGCGTCCTTCCTGGTCCTGGTGTCGAATACGTGAAGTTCGCCGTCGAGCTCGTAAATAATACGGCCGTCCGGGCCGGCGCTCGGCCACCGGACATCCCAGGGGTCGTGCCGGGTTACCGGCGTGGTTTTGCCGCCCGCGACATCGTAGGCGTAAAGATTGAAGCGGCCGTCGCGATCCGAGTTGAAGTAGATCGTGTTGCCGATCCACATGGGGTCGCGGCTGGGATGCGGGCTGTCGCTGATGCGTTTCGTTTCCAGCGTCTTGAGATCGAAGATGTAGAGCTGGTTTGCCTGCCCGCCGGCGTAGCGCTTCTCGGATCTGAAGTCGCGCGATTGAGGCGAATAGACGATCTTCGAGCCATCCGGTGAAAAGGCGCCCGAGCCCGCTTCAGGCATCGGGAGGGGCTCGGCCGGGCCACCGGTTGCGGCCACGGTGTAAAGCCGCGCGATCGGCAGCGCCCACGAATCTCGCAGCGAGCGAAAGATGACGGCCTTGCCGTCGTTGGTCCATCCGTACACCTGATTGTCATAACCCCAGCGCGGCGTAAGCGGACCGCGCGCCGGGTAGAACGTGAGCTGCTTCGGCTCACCCCCGGTCGCGGGTATGACGTAGACCTGCTCGTCGCCGTCGTATTGCCCGGTGAAAGCGATCCACTTTCCGTCAGGCGAAAACCTGCCGAAGACCTCAACCCCGGGATGAGCGGTCAATCGGATCGCGGTCCCGCCTGAGGCGGGAGCAATCCACAAATCGCCGCCGTAGGTAAAGACGGCCTTGTCGCCGTGGATGTCGGGAAAGTGCAGCAGCTTGGTCTGGGCCGAGGCGAGGCCCGGCGCAGTGACGACTGCCGCAGCCAGAAGCGCGGCGTGAAGCGACCGTTTAAGCATCAAAGGACTTCCTCCGGGTTTTTGAACAGCAAGCGGTTGGGCGCCACCCGAGGCAGCCGCGGACGGGTAGCGGCCAGAATTCCGATTCTCCCGCTGCAAATGGTTATACGCCTTTTTATCGCGGCGGTGCCTTAGAGCGCAAAGGTTTTTACGGCGTATGCCGATGCGATCATCAAGCACCGCCCCTACAGGCGCAAGGCGACCCGACCGGCAGGAAGGTCATTTCTCAGGCCACCCACGACAAGATCAAAGACCTGATCATTGCAAAGCAATAGAGACGGCTTTCAGAACGACGGCCCGCGAGTCCGTCCAAACCGCCTCGAGCAGCCGCAAAGCGTCATTCTGCGCGGCGCCACCGGCTCGTGATACGGGCTGCTTCGCCGCCCGGAGCCCAGATAACGAGCGCCTTCGCGGGACTGTCCGCACGAACGCGATGGCGCACCTTATCAGGAGGACGGACAAAACCGGCCATCCCCTGCTTCAGTACATGGGTCTTGCCGTTGACCTCATGCTCGAGCTCTCCCGACAAGACGTAGAAGATTTCAACCGCGCCGTGAACATGCTCTTCCGTGTTAGTGCCGGGAGGGAAAGTTATCTCGCCCAGTTCAACTTCTGTCCCGCCGAGGCTGGCCGCATCGAGCAACAGGCGGAGCTGCGTGCCGCCGCTGCTGATGTACCGCGTTCCTTCCGTGACCGACTGGGCTATCAGCCCCAGAGTCAGGGCCAATCCGAATCCGATCGACATCCAGACGATTCGGCTGTTCGCCGCCGCCTTCGCCATTGAGCGCATGCGCACCTCCCTTTCGACAACGTCGAGTCAAAGTCCGAGCTAAGGCTTGTCATTGAAACATCTCGATACTAGCATCTGAATCTTACATGCATCTTGGATTGAGCCCAGAGCGAATGATAGCGCGACCCCGTTGTTCCGGGAGGCGAAGGCGCGCCCACGGCGCTCAGGGTCTGCGTTTGTTGTTCTTCGACCTCACAAGCTGTGGAAGAATTGAGTCTGTGGCGCGGGTCATCAGAGGCTGTCGCAAGACGACTCGATACATGTGCGGACGGGCTATCAAGCCCGTCCGGCCCCCCAGTGGCACAAATGAACTTTTAAAGCTAAATCCTCCCGCATTACGTTACTTGCGACGGGTCTGATGACCCGCCGCCACAGGAGGCTTCGCAATACCCTGATGAGCAAATTCTGTTAGGCCTGCGATTCGCGGGGAACGGTTCATCCAACAATGAGTGCCAAAAATGGTAACTGAGCGTGGGTATTCGATCATGAAAACACTGGTGTCGCTGTTAGTTCTGCTGAGCGCGCGCGCCTTCGCCACCGCGCCGCAGGAGCCAATTCCCGTCGAAGGAGATTTCACAATTCGCGGCTTTCGCTTTGAGAGCGGTGAGGAACTGCCCGAATTGAAGCTTCATTACCGCACGCTCGGGACGCCGCGCCGGGATGCGGGAGGGGTAGTGCGGAATGCAGTACTGATCCTCCACGGCACCGGGGGCAGCGGACGCGGCTTTCTCTCCGCGCAGTTTGGCGGTGTCCTCTTTGGTCCCGGGCAGCTCCTGGACGCGGCCAGGCACTTCATCATCCTTCCCGACAACGTTGGGCACGGCCAGTCGAGCAAGCCCAGCGACGGCCTTCGCGCCCGGTTTCCCCACTACAACTACAACGACATGGTCGTGGCGCAGCACCGGCTTTTGACCGAAGGGCTCGGCGTCAATCATCTGAGGTTGGTGATGGGCACTTCGATGGGCGGTATGCACACATGGCTCTGGGGTCAAAAGTATCCTGAGTTCATGGATGCCCTCATGCCCTTGGCCTGCCTGCCCATTCAGATCTCGGGCCGAAACCGGATGATTCGGCGGATGATCCTCGATTCCATCCGCGACGATCCGGAATGGAACAACGGGGAATACCAGACGCAGCCGCGAGGTCTCACCGCGGCCGTCTATGCCTTGACCTTCATGACCAGCAGCCCGCTGCAACTGCAGAAGCAGGCGCCGACGCGCCTGGCGGCGGACCGGTTGTTTGACGACCAGGTGCGCGCGCAGCTGGCGCGAACCGATGCCAACGACATGCTCTACTACTTTGACGCATCGCGCGACTACGATCCGGCGCCGAACCTGGAGAAGATTCAGGCCCCGCTCGTGGCCATCAATTCCGCCGACGATCAGGTCAATCCGCCCGAATTGGGTATTGTCGAGCGGGAAATCAAACGAGTGAACGCGCGGGCGGTTCGTCCTGATCCCCATCAGCGATCAGACGCGCGGTCACGGCACCCATTCCTGGCCCCAGCTCTGGCAGCAGCATCTGGCGGCGCTGCTGGAAGAATCCCGGCAGCGGTGACGGTAATGATGGTAGTTACGTATCGTGAGGGCGGGGCTATTCCCTGCCGGGCCTTAGGCCCTGTTACCTACGCGGCTCTGCCGAGCTTGACGGGGCTTGCACAGCCCGCCGGCTTGTCCAGCGAGCGCTTCCCGCCCCTCCAAACCCGCGGGCAACCGGTGATCTTGACAATAAGTCGTGACGCGATGTATTGTGACTCGCGATAGAGGCTCGCCGCGCGACTCAATGGGCCCGGTTCAGGAGGCAACAATGACAACGGCAAGGCGCGACCCGCACATTCTCCTGCCGCTCACCCCGGCAATGTTCCATACCCTGCTGGCGCTGGTGGATGGCGAAAAACACGGCTACGCGGTCATCAAGGAGGTCGAGCATCTGACGGACGGCAAAGTCCGGCTCAGCACCGGAACGCTCTACGGGATCGTCAAGCGCCTGCTGGCCGATGGACTGATCGAAGAATCCGGCCGCCGGCCGGCTCGTGCCCTGGACGACGAGCGGCGGCGTTATTACCGGCTAACCTCATTCGGCCGCGACGTGGCCCGCGCCGAAGCCGAGCGCGTGGCGGCAGTGGTCGCGGTGGCGCGGCAGAAGCGGCTTCTGAGCCCGCGCACCGCCTGAGAGAACGGAGACTTCCATGCCCCCTAGATTCCCCTTTTCAGACCGGCTCTACCGGGCGCTGCTCAGCCTCTTTCCCGCCGACTTCCGCGGCGACTTCGGCTCCGAAATGGAGGAAGTCTTCCGCGACCAGCGGCGCGAAGCCGAGCTCAAAGGAAAAATCGGTTTGCTCCGGCTATGGGGTTCCACGCTGGCGGGCGCGCTCCGCATCGGACCGCGCGAGCACTGGGACATGTTGCGCCAGGACGCCGGCTATGCCGTGCGCATGATGCGCCGCAACCCGGCCTTCACGTCCGTCGCCGCCCTGGTTCTGGCGTTCGGCATCGGGGCTAACACGGCCGTTTTCAGCCTGGTCAACGGCGCCTTGCTGCAACCACTCCCTTACGCTAACGACCGGCAGCTGGTTTTTCTCCGGCAGCAGGCGCCGAAGGCCGGCATCGATTCTCTGGGATTCTCGCCCAACGAGCTGGCAGACTACCGCCGGCAGAACCAGACCCTCAGCGACCTGGTGGAATATCACTCGATGTCTTTCATTCTTCTGGGGCGTGACGAACCCGAGCAGGTCCAGACCGGTGTGGTTTCGGCGAACTTCTTCGATGTGCTGGGGGTCAAACCGCTGCTAGGCAGAACCTTCCTTCCCCACGAGGAACATACGGGCGCAGAGCCGGTCCTCGTGCTGAGCTACGACTACTGGCAGCGCAGCCACGGCGGCGACCGGAACATCGTCGGCCGCGTTTTCAAGATGAACGATCGCAGCCACATGGTTATCGGCGTCCTGCCGCCGGTGCCGCAGTTCCCGCAGGAAAACGACGTGTATATGGCGGTACCGGCCTGCCCGTTCCGGTCGAATCCGCGCAACATCGAGCAACGAACTTTCCGGCTGGTCAGCGTCTTCGGTCGCCTGCGCCCCGAAGCGCAACTCCCGCAGGCACAGGCGGACCTTTCGACCGCGGCGGCGCGCATGGCGGCGCAATACCCCGAAGCCTATCCGGCCGGCGGCGGCTTCGCCATTCGCGCTACGCCGCTGAAGGAAGAGCTGACGCAAAACGCCCGCCTCACCTTTCTGATCCTGCTGGGAACGGCGGGCCTGGTGCTGCTGATCGCCTGCGCCAACGTGGCCAACCTGATGCTGGCGCGAGTGCTGGCGCGCGAGCGGGAAATGGCGGTGCGCGCCGCGATAGGCGCGAGCCGCGGCCGGCTGATCCGGCAGATGGTGACGGAGAGCATGATACTGGCTCTCGCCGGCGGCGCGGCCGGCTTGCTCCTGGCCGCGGGCTCTTTGAACCTGCTGGTGAAGTTCGCCGCGCGCTTCACTCCGCGCGCAGCGGAGGTAGCTATCGATTCATCCGTGCTTTGGTTCACACTGATTGCGTCGGTGGTAACCGGGCTGGCCTTCGGCATCATTCCTGCGCTTTCGACCCGGCGAGACCTCGCGATCGCGCTGGGCCAGGGGAGCTCGCGAGCGGGCTCCAGCGCCGGCAGCGCCCGCGCGCGCAGCGTTCTGGTTGTGGCTCAGGTGGCGATCTCGTTCGTGTTGGTGATCGGAGCGGGGCTGATGGTGCGCAGCCTGCTTGCGCTCAGCCGGGTCCACCCGGGCTTCAACGCTGACCGGGTCCTGACGATGCGCATCAACCTGAATTTTTCGCGCTACGGTGACCAGCAGCGCCGCTTGAACTTCGGCCAGGCGCTGCTCCAAAGGCTCCGGACTATGCCGGGCGTCACCTCTGCCGCACTGGCGGTGCGCATTCCGCTGCAGAACACATTCGGCTTCGGGGGACCGGTCCAGATCGAAGGCCGCCTCCTCCCGCCCGGCCAGCCCGCGCCCCGCGTGGATTCGCGCATTGTCAGCACCGACTACTTCGAGACCATCGGCCAACCCATGGCGCGCGGACGCCCGTTCGCCGAATCCGACCGGTCCGAGGCGCCGCCCGCGGCCATCATCAACCAGCGAATGGCCCGGCACTTCTGGGGTGACGAGGATCCCATCGGCCGGCGCATCACGCGCGACGGGGGGCGCACGTGGTTTACCATCGTCGGCGTGGCCGGGGACGTCCGGCAGTATGGACTCGATACCGAGCCCAGGGACGAGGTCTACCTCCCGTTCGCCCAGAACCCGGGTATTTCTCACCTGCTGGTGCGCACAAGCGCAGATCCGCTGAGCCTGGCGCGCGATGTGCGCCAGGCAGTCTATTCAGTCGACCCCGAACAGGCGGTCTTCGACCTGCAGACTCTGGAGCGCCTGCGCACCGAGTCGCTCGCCCCCAAGCGGCTCACGACCGTGCTCATCGGATTGTTCGCCGGCGTCGCTCTGGTCATCACGGCAGCCGGTATCGCAGGTGTGATGGCACTCGTAGTCAACCAGCGCACGCAGGAAATCGGGATTCGCATAGCTCTGGGAGCCACGCCGGCCCGCGTGCTGCGCATGGTCATCGTGCAGGGCATGACCCGCGTGGCGGCGGGCCTCGCACTGGGGGTGGCCGGATCGCTGGCCGTGACCCACATGCTGCGCGGCCTGCTGTACGGGGTCGAGCCGACCGATCCGCTCACGTTCGCGGGCGTCTCGCTGGTCCTGGCCGCCACCGCCTGGCTCGCCTGCTACCTGCCGGCGCGGCGCGCGGCCTCGATCGATCCCATGAGCGCCCTGCGCGCGGAGTGAATCCTTTACAATTTAGAAATACTTCGTTGTACATTTCCTGCTGCCAGTAGTCTACCGGCGTGGCTGATACTCCCCGTCTTTCCTCGAACGGTGCGAGGTTCTTCAGGTTCGCAACCGACACTACTGTCGCCACAGAATCGCTCTGGCGGCTGGTTCACGAGGACGGCCCACCGCGCCGCCGCTGATGCCGAGCGTTAGACGATTCAATCGTTAACTGTTGCCCCAGAAGAAAGAGCAGGTATTGTCTTATGCGTGAATTCACTTGGTCGCCAGCCGAGAAAAAAGCTGCCCGCGCTGCGTTTGATCTTGCGCTCGCTCGCGAAATGAAATCGATAAGGCAAGAAGCTGAAGCTATCTTGCAGAACTCGCGAGAGGATCGCGCGGTTTGGCAGCTGCACGACTTTTTGTCCGAGAAACGACGCAAGATCGATCAGAAGTACGACTATCGCTACTCCGTATTAATGTGGGTCTTCTCTCGGTTAGTATCGGAGGGTTGGCTTTCGAAAGATGAATTGTCGGGTATCGGAGCAGAAAAAGTGGAAGTTATAGGAAGGTGATTTCACTCCGATAGCAACCGCAAGTACGAGTTGAGGTTTTCGCGACCGGCCAGCGATGGCGGAGTCGCCGCCGCGAACGAGGATGCCGAGTCTCAGTTCGGCTTCGTCGGCAGCTCGAACTCGACGGCCTCGCTGCGTGTGCCGTCGGCGTAGGTCAGGCGGACCCAGACACTTCTCGTCCCTCTCGGGACCTCGACCATCATCTCATCGGCCTGGTCGATCCCGTGCGTCGGGTCCTCGGTGCTGCGGACGAACCGCAGCGTTCGGTCGAGCGCATCATCGTCGACGGAGAAGCGGATCTCCTGCAGCGCGGCCTTGTAGGACAGCAGGTGTGAAAAGTAGACGACCACCTTGCCCTCCTCGCCGCCCTCGGCGAACGAAATCCACTGCGGCGTCATCTCCAGAATCGAGCGCGTCGAGCGCACCAGCTCCGCTTGCGCGTCGAACCCAACCACAAACGGCCCGTGCTCGCGACCGCGCAGGTCGGTGTATCGGATTTCCACGTCGTGACGACGAGCGGACGCCGGGAGCGAGAAATGGCGGCGGGCCTGCGCTCGACCGGTGGCGCGATCGCGAGTGGTCTCGAACCCCGTGCTCCGGAACGTTCCCTTGCCGTCGACGCGGTAGGCGATCTCTTGCACGTCGAGGTCCTGGATGTCGATGTATACGGTCCAACCCTGGTTCGAGAGCATGCCGGAGAGCCGCACTCGATCCCGGTCTTCTCCGAAGTGGCGCTCGATCAGCTCCACCAGCCCCTGAACGCCGTCCGCGAATTTGGATTCGAATATCTCTAACGCGTTGAGCCTCGCCAGCCCCGCGATGTCGGCAGGAAGATCGCTCGCGCGCGGCATCGTCGCTCCCGGCAGCTCGACCGGGATTATCAGGATCTTCCGTTCGAGGGCGGCCGCGATCTCGCGCCGGACGTAGTCGCGTTCGTCCTGCAGGCGCGCGCGGCCCGTAGCGTCAACCGCCATCCACTTCGGCCCGATCAAGGCGACGCACGCGCCCGACTCGCGCATCGAGGTGTCGATTGCGGAGACGAAGTCGACACCGGGCTCGACCTCGGCGACGTCGAGGAAGACACGCCCCGGGAACCGCTGGTCGAGCGCTTCGTAGAAGACTCGGGCGAGGGCGCCGGCATCGTCTCGCCGATAGCTGAGGAAGATCTTCGGAGGCGGGCCGCTCACAGGACGAAAGCTACTCATGCGCGAGCTCCGCGCGACTGCGAAGGAGCGCAATCTGGCCGCTATGGTAGACATTATGCTGCGCGATGCCATGCAGCGTGACATAGACGGATACGCCCGCGCCGGTAGGCCGATCCCGCTCAGTTCCGAGAAGCTCGTCCAGCCGGTCATCAGTGAGTTCTTGCGACAGCTTGAAGCAGTCTCTTGTGACCGAGCTCAAGGGCAGCCAGGCTCTTGCTCCATTCCGCGCTACTGGAGTCGGCGATCGCAGGCCAATCTCCCTCTGCGGGAAGTTCGACCCGTCCCCCCTCGATTCTCGATCGCACGGCGCCTTCCCACGCCGCGACGTGAAGAATGATTTCCCAAATGCTGTGCGTGCCGGCCAGCGGACTGGCGGCAGCTTTCTCAGCCGTGATATCTCTGACCAGCTCCCAGAGCGAAGGCCCATAGAACGCGTCTCCGTCGAACGATCGTCTGAGTTGATCTCCGATTCTTTCAAGCTCTCTCACTGATCCTCCAGGAAAAGCATTACCCTCCGTCCGCGTGAAATCAGGTGAACGTGTGGGACCTCCCTCTTTTCAGACAAAGTGGAACGGAAGCTGGTCGCGGGCGGATTTGAATCGACGAAAAAGATCCTGAGGGCTCGCGGCGCCCATGTTTATGACAGCGTACCTGAAGCTACCCACCATGCGCATCTCACGGGCGAAGCTGCACCCCCTTTGCCCGTAAAGCATCAATCTGGCATCCTCAAACTGCCGGCGCAGCCGCTGAACGTGTTCTCGATCGGGACTGGCCTGGAGCCTCCTGCCCCGGAATGTCCTCAAGACAAAACTTGCTGAATTTCGATAGTCCCCCTTGCCTCTTCTGAACGAGGGACTTTCGCCCAGGGCCAGCGAGATCAAAAGGTCGTACATGTTGAACCCGTCGACTTTTTCATACAAGTCTGCGAACTGGTAGGAAATGCGCGGATTGATTTCGATGATCTTGGCGTCGCCCGTTTCCGGGTTATAGAACATCTCTATGTTGAACAACCCGTATTCGAATTTCATTCCTCTGATGAAGGATCGAGCCAGGGCGGCAAGCCGTTCTTGAACCCCGGAGCCCAGCCTGGAAGGATATTCGAATCTCTCGAAAGCGCCGGTCCTGGGGTACATGACGGAATCTACGATCCCCAGGATCTCAATCTTTCCCCGATAGGCATAGCCGTCGACAGTAACCTGCATGCCGGCGATGACCTCTTCGCCCAGGAAATGATTCGCGTCGGTCTGGCATGAAGTGTATGAGCGCAAGAGGTCATTAAAGGGGCGAGTCACCTTCCTGTACAGAAATCTCTCGAGCAGCCCGATCCGGAGATAACTTCGCAGATCGTCGAAGTCCTCCACACGCCGCGCCAGGATAGAGTAGGTTCCCTTGACCGGCTTCACAAAAATGGGAAAAGAAAGAGGCAGGTTGATCTTCGTATGATGGGGTATCAGCGTGAAACGGGGCGTCGCCGAAGGAACCACGCGCCTCTGAATCTTCCGGGCGTAGAACTTATGCTGAGCGACAAGAATTCTCTTCGGCTCGGGGCCCGGAAGTCCCAGTCGCTTCGCCACCACTGCCGCCAGAATCACGCCGATATACTCGTCCGTCGAAAGAACGCCGTCGATTCTTTCGTTCCTGCACTTCAAGACAATCTCATCGATGACCGCGTGGATATTCAGACTGAGGAGTTTCAGGACGCCGGGTAACTTGAAAAGGTCGTCTCCATAAAAGACGAACCTGTACTTTCCCTCGTACTTACTCCGGCCGAATTCAGCCCGGTCCCAATCATTCGGAAACAACACCAGGATGGTCTTCATTCAGGCTCCCGACAATAATCCGTGACAGCTGCCTTGTTTAGACAAAATGAGCGCTCCTGTTACTCGAGATCCTCCGGCTCGCCCGCACCAATAAAAACGGGCACGCGGTAATCAGAGACTGTCTCGAAATTCAGCTCTGCCACATCCAGCGTGGTTTCGCGCTCCCGAGCGTCATGCTGCCGACGGCCTTCTGTCCCGTCGGCGACCGCGGCAGCAAGCTTGCGCACTCCAAAGCGCGCCCCTGGAGTGCGGTAGCTTGACGCCATGGGAGCTTACCAGACCGTCTCGACCAGCTTGGAATCGACTATGACGTGATCCCTGGTGATCAGAGGCATATTCAGCCTGATCGCCGTACCTGCGATCAAGCAGTCGTACGGATCTGCAAAGGGGAGCTTTCTCGCTTCCTCGACGTCCAACCAGTCCAGCGGCATAATGGCAAAGCCCGCGCTGTTTTCAATGCTACGACACCAATGATCGAAGTGATATGGTAGATCCAGATACCGGCGAGCGACCAACACGGCAATTTCCCATAAGGCGATCGTAGGAACGTAAATCAGAGAGTTGCCGGAGTCCGCTTTTTGGAAAAGACGGCGTGCTCTTATGCCAAGCTGTGAAGCTTTACCGCGACTGTGATATACCAAACCGTGCGTGTCGGTAACATACATCAATCTTCACTCAGGTCTCGAATGTAGCTTCGTATCCGCTCCTGCAAATAATCCCCGCCGGATTTTCGGACCTCGTCGGATTGCCTCGTCGATGTCGACGTGGGGACTGACTTGCAGGGTGCCGGCGAGGCGCCATGGCGACTTCTTCTTTTTTGAAAACTTCTCCTGGAACTGGTCATAACTGATCAAGACCGCCTGGGGCTTGCCGCGACGCAGGATGGTGACGGGGCGTCCCGAGCGCTTCACGTCCTCGACGAGCGCACGAAACTGCTCACGTGCCTGGCTGAAATTGATTTCTTTCCTGGGCATGGGCGAATTGTACAATGCAATTTGTCCAAAAGCAAAATCGTCCGGGTTCTTGGTGTCTCTTTCGTCGGCGCCCTGGCAAGCCCCGAGACGGTGGCCATGAAATCAAGACTTGTCCTGAGGAGAACCTGCGACTAACATGCGCCTCAAACTCAGCCCTGGCTTTTGTCCCGGCCTGCGGAGCGAATGGCATGCGTAAATCGTCTCTCTGGATTCTTCCTCTGCTTACCTTCCTGGCGGGAATCTCCTTCTGGCGGGAGTTTCGTCCTGGACTGATCAAAGCTCAGGAAGCCGGCGCGGGTTCGTCGGCTCCTTTCACGTTTCGCATCACGTTCGGACACAAAGACCAGGCTCCGACGAGTTGGGACGGCTCGCTTGGCATCGAGAACGGCCGGATCGACACCTTAAACGGCTTGCGCCTTCTGGAACAAGATTCAGCAGGGGTTGGCGGTTGGAAGATCACCAGCGCGCCAGCCGCGTCCGCTGACAGGCTTCCTAACGGCATTACGGTTTACGGTTTGGGCTCTGATCAATCGCGATTCCGAGTCACCACTCTGCGCGGAAACTTCGATTTTACTCTAGCGGAGCTGCGCTCGTCTTCCAGGCTCGAGAGACTCGACGGCGCCGTCGAGATCACAAGACTTCCCGATTCCACGAAACTGACCAGTGATGCCCGCGAAGAAGATTTCCCGTCGATCGCGGAAGCTGCGGACGGTACCGCCTGGGCGGTCTGGCCGTCTTTCAGCGGCAAGATGGATGAGATTCGAATCCGCCGCTATCAGAACGGCCGGTGGGCGACATTCACTCCTGTGCCCGGAGTAGAAGGAGATGTCTGGAAACCGCAAGTCGCCGTTGACGGGAAGTCCCGCGTCTGGGTGGTATGGTCGGAGCAGATCGGCGGCAACTGGGATCTGTACGCGCGCTCACTCGACGGAGAATCCTGGACGCCAAGAGTTCGGCTCACCGAGGCGCCGGGCCCGGACATCAACCATCATCTGACCGGCGACAGCGCCGGCGAGATCCACGTGGCCTGGCAGGGCTACCGTGACGGCGACTTCAATATTTATCTTCGTTCGCTGAAAAATGGAAGCTGGCAGGCAACCTCCACGGTAACGGAATCCAGGGGCAATGACTGGGAACCTGCCGTCGCCTCCGATGGGAAAGGACGAGTGGCGGTCGTGTGGGACAGCTATCGGAATGGCGACTATGACGTATTCCTGCGCCAGGCCGAAAGAGGGACCTGGAAGAACGAAGTCACCGTGTCCGCGTCCCCCTATTTTGAAGCTCATGCCAGCGTCGCGTTCGACAAGGGCGGGAGAATCTGGGTGGCGTGGGAGCGAGGCGGGGCTCACTGGGGAAAGGACCAGGGATACACGATCCGCGGCAACCAATCGGGAACGGTCCTGGGAGGCCCTCGAGAAGTCCGGGTGCGGTGTTACGTGGCAGATCAGGTCCGGCAGCCTGCGGCTAGAATCGAAGAGGCGCTCCCGGCCGCCGAACGACAGTTCTTGCAGTGGCCGAAGCTGGCTTCGGACCGGGACGGGCGAATCTGGGCGCACTTCCGGCGGCGCGTGGAACGCCGGATCGAAGGCGCCGCGCAGCCTCGATCGCTGTGGCAGGGTTACGTGACGCAGTATGACGGAGATCGCTGGACTCCCGCCCAGGAGCTCCCCGACAGTTTCGGCCGGGTCAGCAGCCACTCCAGCATCACCGCAGGAGCAGCCGGAACTATCTGGCTGGCCTGGTCCACAGACAACCGGCGCTGGTGGGGAAACTCTCATATACCGGTGGTGAATCAAGTCTACGCGGGATTTATCAAGCCGCTCAATCAGGCACGAGAGCCGAGCCTGGTCGACCCGGTCCCGGAAACGGCGCCGGCGCTGGCCGGCGGGCATGCCGATGAAAAAGGGGACCTCGAGGCCATGCGCGCAGCCCGCGTCCGGCTCGGAGCCGACGAGTTACGCGTCGTTCGAGGCGATCTGCACCGGCATACGGAGCTTTCCTGGGACAACGGTGGAACCACGGATAGCTCTATCCTTGATTTTTACCGATACATGATCGACGCCGCTGCAATGGATTTCGGCGCCGTGACGGATCACAACGCGGGGGGAGACCATCTTTACTCCTACTGGTACACGCAAAAAACCACGGACATGTTTCACCTTCCGGACCGGTATGTCTCGCTCTATGGTTACGAGCGCAGCGCGGTCTATCCCAACGGACATCGAAACATCTTTCACGCCAGACGCGGAATTCCGGTCGTAGCCTTCTTCACCCGCGCGAGCTTGATGGGCGAACGTCCGGGAGTTGGGACCGGGGCGCTGCTCGAAGATGACACCAGGCTGCTCTACGAAGTCTTGAGACGCAGCGGCGGGATCGCCATCTCTCACACCAGCGCAACGCGCATGGGCACCGACTGGCGCGACAATGATCCTCAGCTCGAGCCGGTGGTGGAAATCTTTCAAGGAGCCCGGTCGAGCTACGAGTATGTGGGCGCGCCCCGCGCTGCGGATGCTGAAAGAGACGCGCAACTCAACACCCGCGCCGGGTACGAGGCTGCCGGGTTCGTCAATAACGCCTGGAAGAAGGGGTATCGTCTCGGGACCATCACTTCCAGCGATCACGGGTCGACCCATATCTCTTACGCCATGGTTTACGTAAAGGAGAACAGCCGGGAAGGTGTCCTGGAAGGCATTCGCAAGCGCCATACCTACGGCGCCACCGACAATATCGTTCTCGATTTCCGCATCGGCGAGCATTTCATGGGCGACGAGTTCGAGAGCCGCGAAAAGCCGCGGCTGACGATCCGGGTTCGCGGCACCGGTAACGTGGCACGCATTGACGTACGTCGAAACGACGAAAATCTGACCACCTTCGAACCAGGCAAGCAGAACGTGGACATCAGCTACGAGGATTCCAAAGTCCCAGCGGGTAGCAACTGGTACTACATCCGGGTCCAGCAAGCGGATGGCCAGCTGGCCTGGTCGTCACCCATCTGGGTGAATGTTAAAGCTTCGAGTCCATAGCTTTTTCCCAGGAAAACCACCGCAAAGACGCGAAGCAACCCTGAGGCAGCAACGGAAGTGCTCAGCGTTTCTTCGGGTCTTCGTGTCTTCGTGGTTAGAGCTGTCTAACAAATACCACTAAGACTCAAAGACGCGAAGAAACACCAAGAATCGTCCGGAGATCTACTGATCTGGCGGGTAGGGCTGCGTCCAGTAGGCCGAGACCGGGCTCTCATGCCCGTCCCGATCCACCGATTTCACGCCGAACACAAGCTGGTCGATCGGCGTATTCTTCAGAGTAAATTCTCGAACGTTACCGACCCATATCTCGCGTTGCCAATCGGGCTCGGTTGTAGTTCGCACTACCACGATGTAGCCCGCCAGGTCCGGTTCCGGATCAGGATGCTCCCAGCGCAGCACGGCGTCGTAGCCTGAGCCTCGGCCCAGACCTGGTCCCTGTGCGCGCGCTTGACTGCCGGACTCACTCTCCGCGGGATCACCGGCAAGCGACGCCGTCGGAACCGGCGCTGGCGCAGCGGGGCGAATGGTCACAGGAGATCGCGGAGCCAGCGCCAGCGCCGCCGCAGTCGCAGCGTTGATGCGCACTACCTTCGCCGTGTAGCTCGGCGAGGTATGGGCGAACGTGTCGGTGGCACTGTGTTGATTGGTGAAATTTTCGCTCGGGGTCGTGAATCGGACCCCCGGGAACCCCTGCTGGTTGAACGCCGTGTGATCGCCGCCGCGTCCGAACCGGTCGTGCCGGAACACCATGTCGACGATCGTTTCCGGGTAATAAAGGCCGGCGATCCGCCTGATGAATCGCGCCAGCTGCCGCGACGCGGAGTCGTTCGGGTCTTCAGAAAAGACGAGAACGCGCCGATTGTCGATGACTCCGTTTCCGCTGACTTCACTTCCTATGATGTCGTTGTTAAGAAGTGCTTGAACTTCCTGGTTCTTCTCCTTCAGCCGCCGGGCCAGCGCCCGAGCGCCGATCAGTCCCTGTTCCTCACCGGCGAAAGCAATGAAAACGAGCGTCGCGTCGAATTCGTATCGACTCAACACCCGCGCGCACTCCATTGCACAGGCGGTTCCGCTGCCGTCGTCGGTGACGCCGGGAGCAGGCAACTCGGCTGCTTTTGCCGGATCGCCGCGAAGTTCCTGCGGCACTCGCAGGTTCAAGGAATCGTAATGTCCGCCCACGAGAATCCAGCGTTCGCGGGCTTGCGGCATCTTACCCGGCAGGATTGCCACCACATTGCGCAGCTCGACCTCCTTCCACACGCGCCCCCTTTTCGGGATGATGTGAGTATCGAAACTGACCTCCAGGCGCGGACTGTAGCTCTTGAACTGATCGAAGATCCATTGGCGGGCTGCGCCAATTCCGCGGTTCGCCTGGCTGGGATCGGAGAGTGTGTTGCGCGTCTCAAAGCTTTCAAGCTTTTTCAGAATGTCTGCGATGCGCTCCTGCGACACTTCCGAAACGATCTTCTGGATCAACGGGTCCAGCCGCTGGGTTGGGAGAGGAGTATCCTGCTGCCAGGCGATCGCGCGTGAGAGTGCGAAAAATGCGGCGATGGCACGAACCGCTCCGCGCCGGCCCAATCCTTTGCTGATTCGCATGCGGTTTCCTCGCGTCTTCGTATCCAGGTGGAAGGAAAAAGCTATCACCAGGACACGAGGACGCGAAGAAAAAAATCTGCCAATCAGAATATCAGCTTCAACCCCGCTTGCATCTCCCTTGCGGTCATCGCGCTGCTGATACGCCCGAATCGTGCATCGCCGGTGTTGACTGAAGGGTTGCCCAGGTTCACCTGGTTGAATGCGTTGAACATTTCCCAGCGGAATTGGAGTGTCATGGCCTCCCGGAACCGGAAATTCTTGAAGACCGAAACATCCCAGTTGGCCAGACCGGGCCCGCGGATGACGCCATCGCCGGAGTTGCCGTAAGTCCCCAGGACGGGGTCCTTGAACGCCGTCATGTCGAACCAGCGCTCGACGTTTTGCTCGCCGGAGGCAAGGTTCCCGTCGCCGATCCGGTCCGGCCGGTTGCCGGCGCGATTGCCGCGATTGTTGGAAACCGGAGAGGTCAACGACAGTGCGGCGCCCGACCGGAAGCTCGTAATCCCGTTCACCTGCCAGCCCCCGAGGAGCTGGTTCACGACTCCCCGGGCGTCGCCGAGGAATCTTCTGCCGGCACCAAATGGCAGATCGTAGATATAGCTGATGACGGCGTTGTGAGTGAAGTCATTGATCGGACCGTAGTTCATGCGGATGTTATTGATATCCATCACGGTCCAGTTGTCGAACGGTCGAATCGCCATGGCCTTCGACCAGGTGTAAACCCCAAGCAGCGACAACCCTCCGGAGTAGCGCCGCTCCACACGAACGTTGAGCGCATTGTAATTGGCCCAGGCCTGGGAGGTGTTGCCGCTCACGAACCCCACGTTCTGGTACGGCCGTCGGGTCTGGATTGCCGTGGGGCGAGAGAGGTCTGGGTCCTGGGCCGCCGGATTCGCGTCCCATCGGTTCGGCTGGTTGACCGCGCGATTCCCCACGTAGGCCAACTCGAAAAGAAGATTCGGCAATAGCTCCTGCTGGATGCCGAAGGTCCACTGGTACATCGTCGGCAGAACCTTGTCCGGGCTCTGGTAATTTACGGTGACCGTCCTGAAGTCGATCCGGTCGAGCGGCTCGGGCGCTGGCCACAGCGTCGACGTGGTGAACCGGGGATTCGGGAAGTCGTTGGAGTCCAGGTTCTCATATACGAAGGGGGGGCTGAAGTGGAAGAGAGCCACTTCCCACTGGCGGAAGTTTCCGTGGGCGATTCCCCCGCCCGCGCGGATTACCGTTTTACTGAACGGATTGTAAGCCAGCCCCAGCCGCGGTCCCCAGTTGTTCCGGTCGGCCGGAGCGATTCTTCTCGGCAGCTCCTGTCCGGCGAAGTCGAGACTTCCTCTCTCGAAATTCCACACCGCAAGTTCATCGTTTTCCTCATGAGGCCACTGAACGAACTCGTAGCGCAGCCCGGCATTGATCGTGAGATTCCGCGTCAACTTGATGTCGTCCTGCACGTAAAAGGAATACTCGCCGTTAGTGGTCTTGAACGAGAACCCCTGTCCGCCGGAACGGTGAGCGAAGGCGGACTGAGGAATGCCCAGGAGAAAGTCGGCCATCGCGTTGCCGGTGTACTGGTTGGCGAAAGTATAAGCGCCGTTCTGGATCGCGTATCCGAGATCGTCATAGCGCAGGAGACGAATGTCGGCTCCGGTTTTGATCGAATGGCGCCCTCGGTTATAGGTCAGCTGCTCGACGAACTGGCGGTTTGAATCGATGGCCCCGTTCGGAATCCACTGGGGCGCCCCGATGTAGCCGAAGCCCTGGATGCTGATCCCCGGAGGAGCGTACGCTTGAGGTTCCGGGGACAGATTCTTGAGACCGAACTCCTGCGTTACATCCTGGTCCAGCAACTGGTCGGGACCCGTATACGTGTCGGTGTAGCCGTAACCAAAGCGGAACGTGTTGAGCAGCGTGGGACTGAAGCTGTGAACGTGCTCGATCGCAAGGTTCTTGGCCTTCGAGAAGCGCTGGGTGCCGCTGAAGGGAAGCGTGCCAATCTGCACGTTTCCGTAATCGAACGCGCTGAAATGACCGCTCACTCGATCCCTTGTGCTGAGGACGTAATCAGCGCGCGTAGTAACCTGGTCCATGTCCGTCGGATTGCTAAGCACGGCCTGATAGTTCTGATTGACGAGCGCGGAACCGGTCGGCGCAGGAAAGTACGGGATGGCCGCTCTGGCGAATTGCGAGAACCGGCTGGCCGGGACACGGTTGTCGGGAAAGGGCGAGCCGGTCAGCGGGTCGGTAGCCACGCGCATCCCGGAAAGATCGCCGCTCAACATCGCCGGCGTCGGCACACTCGTGAAGCGCGTTGCGCCCCGCCGAATTCTCTGGCCTTCGTAGTTAACGAAGAAAAAAAGCTTGTCGCGACGGACCGGGCCTCCCACGCTGCCTCCAAATTGGTTCATGCGCAAGGGCGGAATTGTCCCGGTCAGGTCGAACGCGTTGCGAGCATCCAGGACGTCATTGCGCAGGAACTCGAATGCCGTGCCGTGAAACGAATTCGTCCCGGATCGGATGGCCGCATTCACGATCGTCGTGGCCCGTCCATACTCGGCCGAAAAGGCGTTCTGCATGATCTTGAACTCTTCGATGGCATCGACCGAGAGGTTCAGGCCATAGCCCCCCTCTCGCTGGATACGGGTTTCAACGCCGTCCACGAGAAAACTGTTTTGCGTCGGACGGCCCCCTTCGCTCAGAAAGTTCGGACCTCCGCTCTCGGTGGTTCCTGAAAGGATCACGCCGTTCGTGAGCGCGGCTAATTGCAGGAAGTTTCGTCCGTTCAGCGGAAGATCGACTATTTGCTGGGTTGTGATCACCTGTCCCACGTCCGACGTGTCCGTAGACAGTACCGGCGCCGATGCGGTCACGCTCACACTCTCCGAAACCTGCCCCAGCTCCAGTTTCAGGTCGAACCTCGCCGTCTGGTTGACCTGCAGCGTGATGTTCTGGATCTGAATCGGTCGGAACCCCGTCACTTCGGCCTGGATTGTATAGGTCCCCGGAATCAGGGTATTGAAGGCATAGGCGCCCAGCTCGTTGGTAAGCTGGGTATAGCTCTCTCGGGTGGCTTCGTTGACGACGGTAACCTTGACGGCGGGAACGACGCTATCGCTGGCATCGCGGGCATTGCCTACGATCCTGCCGTATGTGGTTTGCGCCGGGCACGGCAAGGCCGTGATCAGCACGAGCGCCGCCAGGGCGACTACTGCGATACCCATTCTCATCCCCCACTCTCCTTTCAGAGACAGTTTTCCTCGACAGAACCGGATCGACATTTACGTTCTGGCCGCTTTCCGAATCGCCGGCCGGCGGGCGGCAGACTGCTCGGAAGGAGTTCGCTCCTGAGTCAACTGATGAATCGGGGGAGCTGATGCAAGAACTTGGGCTGTCGAGTGTGGGGTTGGCTCATGAGGCGCCTTTGCTTTTGGAGGCACGGCGATCTCAATTTGGGAATTATCGTGGTCAGACTGGGAAATTGGCCAAGCCGATGCTAGGCCGATCCAACAACCTTGTCAAGTTGAACCAAAGTGGCTTCCAGACAGCGCCTTGCACCTGCTCAGGCGGCGGACGCAAGGTCGCCAGATACGCCCTGCAAAATGCGCCGAATCAGACTACGAAAGGAAATCTCGGAGATCTTTCAGGATTTCGTCCATCTTTTCATGCTTGAGGGTGCAGATTCTCTTGACGATCAGGGAGGAGTGCATGGTGAAGAGCTTGGTCAGCTTGACGACGGATCTTCTGGGCAATCTGCCTTCCCTGAAATCGCCATCTTCTAGAAGGACGATCTGAGGATCGTCTCCGATCTGTGAAGTGATCGCAACAAGGACTAGATCCTGTTTGCGGGCGTTAAAGGAATCAGGAGAAACGACGACGGCTGGTCGGCGTTTTGTGGAGCTCAGGTCAGTAAAAGGAAAAGACACGAGAACGATGTCGCCTTGCCTATAGCTTGTCGTAGACGGCATCCTCCTCGTTGCTCCAGAATTCGAAGCTCTTCTCAGAGCCTTCAGCCAGGTAAGTCCTTCGGCAAGGCTGCGCAGTTCCTCCTCGGAGAAAACCCGGTAGACCTTCCCCGGTCGCGCATCCCGGACTTCTTCGAGGGGTTCGAAGACCCCGTTCGTGTATCGTGCCTTGACGCTCATGAATCGTAGTATGCCATCCGAAGACCTAAAAAGCTATGCAGCCTCCTCCGCAGGCGTTGTGCTCCACGTCCGACCGACGTTGGTATAGCCGCCGGTCGTTTCGGACCAGGACCACCTACACTATGAACGGCCAGACGCCATCCCCGATCCAGCGAGGAGCGCTGCCCAGTCGCACCGCGGGGTAGCATGGTAGCCAGGTGTCGCTCTTCCGGGTTTCGAGAATACCTCTGCCGATACATGGACCGTGGTCCGGTTGCCACGGAATGTCGCTCCTGGCACAGTGGGTTGCTGGGTCCCGAAGCCGAGCTGGCGTGACGCGAGCACCCAGGTCATTCTCGAGTTCGCAAGCCAGTCGAAAGCTAGTCGCGCTTGTGCTGACGCGATACCATGGCCTACGCGCCTGGTTTCTAGCTGCTTTCCGTCCGTCCCCGATATAGAATCCGCTCCAGTCACTCCACGGAGGGTCTCCGATGCGATACGCTGCTTTATTGTTACTTCCCTGTTTGGCCTGGGCTCAGAACGCCCCGCTCAAATTGAACCCGACCGTGCGCGAGATGCCCGCGTACATCCAGGAACGATTGGATCCCAAGGACCGGGCCCTGTTCGGCAAGCTGATGCGCGTCGGACTGGAATCGGCCTGGGCTCTCGTGACGGCCGAAGGGTATCCGCAATGCTTCATCAACGAGCTGACCCCGCTAAAGCCCAATCACCGGATGGTGGGGCGCGCCCGGACCATCCGATACTTGCCCAATCGCAAGGACGTACGCGCCAAGCTCTACTCCGCCGGCCCGCAGCTTAACTACAAGTCAGCCGAGGAAGCGCAGCCCGGAGATATCCTGGTCTTTGATGCTGGCGGCGAGATCCGCTCGGCTGTTTCAGGAGGAGTCACGACTGCGCGTTTCCTTTTCCGCGGGGGCGCCGGCCTGGTGGTTGACGGCGCGATGCGCGACGTGCCCGAGCTCGAGGCGATGCACCTGCAGGTATACATGCGGCGCGGGCACGCCGCCAGCGTCAGCCCGATCCAGATGAGTGTTGACTACCAGGTGCCGGTTCGAATCGGTGAGGTCACCGTCATCCCGGGCGACATCCTGGTCGGTGAAACTCACGGCATTCTCGTAATCCCGGCGGAGATCGCCGAAAAGATAGCCGAGAAGGCCCTCGAGCACGACGAGCAGGAGGAGTTTCAGCGCGACCTTCTCCTGAAAGGCGAATCGATCTATGGTGTCTACCCGCTGAACGAGGCCAATCGAAAGCGGTATGAGGAGTCCAGGAAGAAGAAGCAAGACTGATCCTGTTGCTGACCAAAGAAACGCGGAGATACCAGCCATGATTCGACTCAAGCGATTCTCTTTCCTCGGGCTCACCCTGGCGCTGCTACTCTGCGCCGGATCGGATCCCTCGCAGGGAGGTCCTGCCGGTGCGCGACTCGTGGCCGTCGGAGACGTCCATGGAGGGTTGGATGAGATGGTTTCGATCCTGCAAAGCGCCGGCCTGATCGATGCGGAACACCACTGGACCGGAGGGAATTCGGTTCTGGTTCAGACCGGGGACCTGGTGGACCGGGGTCCAAAGTCGCGCGCGGTGATGGATCTGGTAATGAACCTCGAGAAGGAAGCGTCACAGCAGAAAGGGCGCGTCGTCGCCTTGCTCGGCAACCACGAGCTGATGATCCTTTACGGGGACCTGCGCTACGTTGTGGCGCAGGATTATGCCGCCTTCGTTGACGAAAAGTCGGAGAAACGACGCCAGGACGCATACCGCGCCCACATGGAAGTCTTGCGCCGGCGGGCCGCGCTGCTTCGGCAACCGACACCGGCGTTTACCCCGGAGATGGAAAATCAGTGGATGGCGGCGCATCCCCCCGGTTTCGTCGAGCACCGCGCCGCGTTGGCGCCGGATGGCAAGTACGGCCGCTGGATCCGCAGCCGGGCGGCGATTTTCCAGGAGGGGGGATCGATCTTCCTGCATGGAGGCATCAGCCCGGCGGTGGCGGCCGTCAAGGTGTCCCAGATCAACAGCCGGGTGAAAAATGAAATCCAGACGTTCGATTCAACCGTCAGGCAACTGGTGGAATGGAGGCTGGCACTCCCGTTCTTCACGATTGAAGAGCTCCTCGCTGTCGTTCAGCCGGCAATCGATGCTGTAAAGAGCGGGAGCATGGCGCTCTCATCTGAAAGCGACATGAGGCAACGCCTTCAGATGCTCGAAACCTTCGCCGGCTTCCAGGGTTGGCTGGCGATTAACCCTGATGGTCCTTTGTGGTTTCGAGGCTTTTCCCAGTGGAGCGATTCGGAGGGAGCCCAGCAAATACGCGGCTCTGGTCAAGGCGTACGGCGATGTTCGGTTCATCGTGGGCCACACCGTCCAGACTGGAGGCCGGATGCGATCGCGCTTCGACGGCCGCGTATTTCTCATCGACACCGGGATGCTGACGAGCTTTTTCCCCGGCGGACGCCCTTCCGCCCTCGAGATCGCCGACGGCAAGTTTACCGCCATCTACACCGACGAACGGACCCTGCTTTTCGATTCCAACACTGCCGCCCGCTGACACACACCGTTAACCAGGGATCGAAGGCCCAGACGCGAAGCGGCTGGCAAGCCTAGTCTGACCGCGGACCGTGCAAAAAACCGATCACGTGCTCGTGGACGGCTGTTGAGATGTTCGAGGATTTGGGTCTCACAACCAACAGGGGCTTGGAGTTTGGACATTTTGCAGGCACGGCTGCTCTTGGCGCCGTGGGACGCTGTACAGGAAGGCAGTCACAGGAGCCGATCAGACTGAAGGCCTTGCAGGAACTCGTGTCGCGCCAACTGAACCGCTTACTGGACTCTGTCATCTAATGGGGATGTCACGATGTCCATAACGGAGGGGTTGGCCGATCATGTTCAGCAGGAACGTCGCCTTGGTGTACTTGTGTCTTTTGTTCGCCCGAAGTGTCAATGCGCAGTCAATCGAATACCCGTTACAAATTGGAAACCAGTGGATTTACAGAAGCAATCAAGCCCGGCACTCCACGATCTGGACGGTCGAGGCAAAGGCGGTGGATGAATTCGATGGACAGGCGCTACACGCGTCTGGAAGGCTTTCCCTGGGGAACGATCTGGCTGCGCGAAGCGCCGGACGGAAAGCTGCTGGCCTGGAGCGCCGAACTCAGGAGGGAGCATGTCTGGGTTGACTTCGGCGTCCCCGAAGATGTGGAATTCCCCTCCGTGGCTGACCCCTGCACCGCCTTTGGAAAAATCGTGTCCTACGAGACCCGCTACTGGGGCCCGATCGGGAACTTCGGCAATGCAGTTCTCGTGAAATATGGGCCGAACGCCTGTGCCGATGCTGGATTGAACGGGGAGTACTATCTGCCGGGCGTCGGCCTCGTTCATCGCGCCTACCTGACCATTGCGGGCCCGACTTCGTTTGACCTGATTTACGCGCGCATCGGCGGTCGCACCTATCTTTCGGAACCGCACATCAGCTTCAGTCTGGCGCTAGACCGCAGCATTTACGAACTCAAACCAAACGAGCCCGGCGCAACCGGAAATGTGATGACGGCCCGGCTGACCGTTCGCAACGATCACGTCGATCCGCTCAGGATACAATTCCCTACCGGACAGACCTTCGATCTGACCATCCGGAATGACCGGGGCGAGACCTTGTATCGCTGGTCGGAAGGACAGGTATTCACGCAAGCCGAACAGGTCCTCGAGATTGTCGGTGAGAGGAACAATGTGATCAGACTGCGGCTATCGGAATCCAGCTCCGGCGCGCCGCTTCCTCCGGGTAATTACGTCGCCGAAGGCTGGTTGACCACGCACAGCGCTCAAACCTTTCGCGCGGCGGTAAGTTTCGAAATCCGACATCCGGCTTCGGATCTTTTCGAAGAAAAGACGGCCGGTCGGTGAAGTTCAGTGCGGCACACCCGCGTCTACGGACAGTCTAGTGTAACTCCCACGGCGCGCGTGAAAACCCAGGCGCCATTCCGCGGCCGAAACGCAATGGAGCGAGGCCGTTCTCGAACGCGCCGATGTCCGGCGCCTTTCCGCTGAACTCGTCGTTGAATCCCGGCAGGCGAACCCCGGCGTCGATGGCCGGATTCTTTACCGGCTCCATCGGGTCCGTGATCGTGAAGTCGCGCCCATCGCGCGTATACTGCACGCGGCCCCATTGGATGCGGTTCATCGTGGGCGCAAGATACCACTCCAGGCCCTCGCTCGGCAGAAACATCGACCGGATGAAGCCTCCCCCGAGGTAACCTCCCGTCAAGTCATTCTGGAAATCATTGCGCGGTTCGCCTGAATCCCTGGGATAGCTGCGGCCGCGGGAGTAAAAAATATTGTTCCGGCTCACCGCGTTGTGCAGTTCGTGGCTGCTGAATACATCGAGCCCGCCGTTGGGCTGCAACGCCGTGTTGTGGAAGATGAACCGATATCCCAGACCGGTGCTGACGCGCTCGCCGTTTATGTTCATGTGGTTCATCCCCGTTTTGATCATCATCCCTCCCGACCGATCCTGGTGAGAAACCCGGCTCTCGCCGAAAACGTTGCGGAAAACATAGAGCGGGCCCATCGCCGTGGCGGCCGTAGCCACGTGCACGAACGTGTGGTGAATGTAATTGCTCCAGATACGAACGTTCATGTTCGCGCCTTCGCTTTCTATGGCATCATCCCAGCAATTCGAGATGATATTGCCGTAGATGTCCGAGTCACGGTTCGGACTTCCCTTGAAGCTGTAGTTGGAGCCGCCGCCGATTCCGTCGTTGAATCCATGGTCATCGGTGGAACGGATGGTGTTATAGCGGATAATATTGCCGCCGCGCGAATCGATCAGACTGACTGCCTGCGGTCCCGACGGATGCCCGCTTTCCCAGTCGTTGGCGCCGCCCCGGGGATACTCGATCAGGTTGCGCTGGATCACGAGATGACCGGCGTCGTTTCCGGCATAGATAGCGCTGTCGCTGCCGCCGGTCACACCCCAGACTCGTGCGCCGCCCATGCGCCCCCATCCGGTGATGTGGCAGTCTTCCACGATGACGTGCTGCACGCCTTCCCGAATCATGACGCCGTGAATGCCGGCGTTCCTGAGCTCCAGGCCCCGGATGATGACGTAATCCGCTTCTACCACGACGTTGTAGTCGGACAGGTTGAACACATCGCTGACAACTTTGGTCCCTGGAGCCGGCGCGATCAGGTGCCACCCCTCCTCGGTTCCTCCCTCGCGGACGTAGAGTGTCTTGTCCATGTTTCCGCCCGGCAGATGGGTCGTCTTGCCAACGGGGAACTCCTCGCTCATGGTGCGAGCGTTGAGTTCTACGTTCTCTCGATCCGCCTCGAGCCGAATCTCGTAGCCCGTGCCCGGCTTGAGCCCCACCAGCGAACCCCGGTACTGGCGCTCGCGTTGGTCGTAGACCAGCGGGTATCCCTCGCGCCACTCGCTTGCGCCGGATATCCGGTATCGTACCCGGCAACCATCCTGTGCGGCGGCGCGGTCGTAGTAAAGTCCGAGAGACTCGAAAGTAGGCACTGCACGGGCATTCCCGCTGGCGGCGCGGAGGGAAATGCTCCACGCTCCCGTCACAAGAAGAGCTGCCAGGGCCACTTGAGCGCATCGCGTTCTCTTCGTGGACCACAGGCCGGGCTTCGTCTCGTGCCGTCCAGTCCGATCCCGACCGCGACTTTCCGGCTCCGCGTCAGTGAATTCGAAAGGCGTGGTCTGGCTGATCCCGGCGCCGAGACTCTATCTGAAAAAAACTCGCTAGAAATTTCATGATTTTAGAGTATACCGAGCCGATAAAGAATCTATCCGCTCCGAAGTAGGTGTTGCTGACAGCCGACGGCATAAGCCTCTTTGATCCATCCGACAACTTCCGAATCCAGCTCCTCCGGCTGGCGGATCCGCAGCACGTGAATGTGGGCGTTCGGGTATATCGTTTCGACCTTGTGAAACCGCTCGCTCGCGATTCGGTGGGGAAGCCAGAAACCGATTTCGAGGCAGTCGCGCTTCGGCGTTGCCCCGGCGAAACGTACCCGCACCATAAAACCGACTCGGTCTCGGTAGGGCACCATCCTGACCGGTCCACAGGTCTCGATCAATGCGCGAACGTGTTGGAATAGTTCGCGAACGAATGCGGGTCTGCCCTTGAAGGCTTCGTCGAGACTCCATCGGCGGCAGGAGTGAAACCCGTTCTTGTTGACGAACTGATTGCCGCACCTGGGGCACGTCCAGAGCGGACGCTCACGGATTGCGGCGAGTCGCTCCGCGGGAGGCGCCTCTTTGCCCAGAATATGGTCCGCCGTCTTTGCGATCCTGCGTTCTCGCGACTGCGGCGTGCGTGCGTCGTCGACGTAGCGGATAAGCTCCCTCCGCCGCGAGACCGGTTGAGCGTTGAATGCATCCAGAGCGCCCGGAACGCGGTGGAGTCCGGCGGTCAAGTCTTCCGGCGCGACGACTTCATTCGGTTTCGTCGGCCTCAATTCAATCGACACCACGTCGCCGAGTCCAACTTTCGCGGCGCTGCGCGTCCCGCCATTTACAAACAGGCGATGCCGGCCGCCTGCAACCGGGATCAACGTGCCCTGCATCGGTGTCTGGTTCAATTGGCCGGCAACACGAATTCTTCCCGAGTGCGCGAAAGAACGCATCGAAGAACTCACTCGCGCCGGCACCTCCACGAAGAAATTCACGCCCGTTTTTTGAATCGCTGCCTTAAATCGCTGCAAACGACCGGTGGCGTTCATGAGATCAATAAGAAACTCACTACGTGACGTTCGTCAAGAGATAGATGACTGTGCAAGCGCCGGTGATTTGCCGGGTAGCGGCGTCTGTGGGGAAAGCAAGCGCTGCAAGGACCGCCTTTGGAGTGCGCCTTGTCCTGCGGCAGCTTGCTGCCGCGCCCGCGAAATGGCCAAAACGCGCCTGCGTTCCCGCAGGCGACACGATGCCGGATGTGTGATTCCTGACGTAGTCGTCATGTCGGACTTGTGACCCATTGCCCCGGAGGTTGTGCGGCAGCGTGTGAGTCGAGGTCGGGAAAAGACTTGACGCCGAACAGCAGCCAGTAGCAACGTCACTGGAAGTTTCGCGCGAGGCTCGAACGACGGCTGCGTCTGACAGTCGTGCGATTCTCGGTCGCTTCACACAAATCTTTGGAGGAATCATGCCCGCATACGCTGTTGCTCATTTGCGCAAGGTCACGCTGGGCCCTGCGATCGCCGAGTATCTCCAGCGGATCGATGCGACGCTGGAACCGTTCCGGGGCAGGTTCCTGGTGCATGGCGGTGCGGTAGAGGTACGAGAAGGGACCTGGCCGGGACACCTGGTTGTTATCGAGTTTCCGGATCGCGAGCAAGCCCGCATGTGGTACGAATCCGCCGCGTATCAGGAGATCCTGCCGCTGCGCACAAACAACTCCGAGGGCGACGTGATTTTCGCCGATGGTGTATCACCAGGGCATCGAGCCACGGATGTACTGACCAGATAGCTTCTGGCCCTGCGGCTCATTTTTCCCTTTCGCCTTCACGTCCGCTCCACCGCCTCGTTGACGACGGCGATCGCCTCGATCTCGATCAGCGCTTGAGGGGAGTAAAGGGAGGTGACCTCGACGTCAATCGTGTCGGCCGGATACGGAGGCGTGAAATAGCGACCTCGAAGCTCGACGATCTTCGAAAAATTGGACATGTCCCGGAGAAAAATCGTGACTTTGATGACGTTTGCAAGACTTGAGCCGCCGGCCTGGAGAACCCGCTCGAGGTTCGCGAAGACCTGGTCGGCTTGGGCATCGAAGTTTCCGATGCCCACGAGGTTTCCCTCGCCGTCGATTGCTGCCTGACCCGATATGAACAGAAGCTCGCCGACGCGATAGCCCTGGGCGAGGCGGAAGGGCTCGTACGGGTCGGGGTCGATTGTGATCTTCGCTATCTTCATGGGTCTTCCTCGCAATGGAATTGGTGTTTGCGGACGGCACTATCAGGCAGATGCTGCTCACCGGGGCGACCTCCTGGCCGCCGCCGATCTCGGCGAAGGTACCGTACGATCGTCGCGCGATCGGCCTCGTAGTCCAATGTAGCTGAGAAACCCGGACGGCAGCTCTCGCATTGCCACCTCTCGATTGGCTTTCGTATTGCAAAACCCGAGCAAAATCAATATCCTTCGTGAATTCTAAGAGATCATCGCCCCTTTCAATCAGCCCCACCGCTTCGGTGGCCATCGACTTCTATGAAGAAGGACTCATTCGGGGACTTCGGTGAGAACAAGCGGAAAGATCCCGAACGATTAACTTCCGGACCTGACATCCCTACGGCTTCTCACCCATCGACCACCCATGATTTTCACTTGAAGCTCTCTCCACGCGGCCCAGCTCCCGAGGCTGGGCGGACGTTTGGGTCGTACCGCCTGATCCGCGAGCTCGGGCGGGGCGGTTTCGGCCGTGTCTGGGAGGCCGAGAGCCTGGAGACCGCTCGGAGGCTGGCCTTGAAGGTAATCACCGAAACCCAGGCTGCTTCACCGGAAGTCCTCCAGCGCTTCGAGCGGGAAGGGCGCCTCGCGGCTTCGCTCAACCATCCGAACTGTGTTTATGTCTTTGGCGCCGAGGAGGTGGACGGCTACCCGGTCATCACGATGGAGCTGATGCCTGGAGGTACCCTGCAGGACCTCCTTCGCCAGCGGGGACGATTGCCTGCGAAGGAAGCCGTCGATTTCATTCTTGATGTCATCGAAGGCCTGGAGGCGGCCAACAATGCAGGTATCCTGCATCGGGATGTGAAACCTTCCAACTGCTTCCTGGATGAAAACGGGAAAGCCAAAATCGGGGACTTTGGTCTTTCGAAGACCCTCGAGCTCGACAGTAACGTCACCATCAGCGGAGCTTTCATCGGAACACCGTCGTACGCTTCTCCGGAGCAGGTGCGCGGACGGGAGATAGACTTCCGCTCCGACATCTATTCCGTCGGTGCGACCCTCTATGCCCTGTTGACCGGCGCACCCCCATTCGTAGCGAAGCAAACCGGAGAGGTACTGGCCAGGATTCTGTCAGAGGAGCCCACGCCCTTTTCGCGCCATCGAGTGGACGTTCCGAAAGGCTTGCAGCGAGTCATTCTCCGGACACTGGCCAAGGACAGGGAAAAGCGCTATTCCACCTACGCGGCTCTTCGCGCCGCGCTGCTCCCCTTCTCCGCCCAGGGGTTGACCGCAGGCAGCCTGGCAAGGAGATTTGCCGCACTCCTGATCGATCTGGCTCCTTTCTTTTCTTTCAATATCTGGAATGCGTTTCGGCTGATGGAAGGAAGCACGCGGGAGATGATATTCGTTTCCGTGATGGTGTCACTTGTGCAGTTTCTGTATTTCTTTCTGGGTGAGAGATACTGGGGGCGAACGCTCGGTAAGTTTCTTCTTGGCTTGCGGGTTACGACGTCGACCGGATCAGCCATTACAACCCGACAGGCACTTCTGAGAACAGCTGTTTTCTATTGCGCCATGCTGATGCCGGGTCTGATCCCTCTCGCGCTACCCGACCTGCCCTGGGGGACCTGGCAGACCAACGTCCTGAATCTGGGATGTCAGGCCGCCCTTCTCGGGACCATGCGCCGGCGCAACGGCTATGCCGGGCTCCACGAGGTTCTGAGCGGCACGCGAGTCAACTCTGTACGGGCCAAAGACGTCATCGTTGTCCCTGAAGAGCGCCTGGGTGGGGTTCAGCTCGCTGCGCCCAGGCATTTCGGACCCTATCGCGCTGTTCTGACAGTCTGGGATACCGACTCAGAATCCTTGCTTGTAGCTTACGACGACATCCTACGGAGAAACGTCTGGATACACCGTTTCAAAGAAGACTCTCAGGCCCCACCGTTCTCACAGCTGGCGCCGGTCCGCCGTGGCCGGCTCCACTGGCTGAATGGATCTCGTCAGCCCGGAAACTGCTGGGACGCTTACGAGGCTCCGTTGGGAACGAGCCTATGGCGTTGGGTCGAGACTAAAGGAAGATTGTCCTGGCTCGAAATTCGCCAAGTCCTTCTGGACATCGCGACAGAACTCCGGTCGCAGCTCAGCGAGAAGGAGAATTCACATCGAAAAAGGTCCATACACCAGATCTGGGTCGATGCCTACGGCCAGGCGCGGCTCTTGGATTTTCCGGTGACCGCCTTGGGAAGCGACCAGGCGGTATTTCAGTCGACGGCCTGTGAAGGCTGGAAATCCTTCATGCACCAGATCACACTGTTCGGGCTTCAGGGAAAGATCCTGCGGGTCGAGCATCTGGACTCAATGATTCCCGCCGTACCGCTCCCCGCGTCCGTTCGATCCGTGATAGTTGAGTTATGCCGCGAAGGGAAGGAACCCGCGTCTCCGGACGCCTTTTTGACCCAGTTGACGGATGTCGTTCACAGACCTGCGCAGGTCACACGGGGAATGCGCGCAGGCCCCCAACTCCTGATCGCGCTACCCATTCTCCTCGTGGTTGCGATGGCGTTTATCGCGCCGTTACTCATCCCGGCGTCGATGGAAGATCTTACGAAGGCTCGCTATTATGTGGTCGTTCTGAGAGGAATCGAGCGGGAACCTGATACCAAGGAAACGCCGCGACAGACGGGAGGCCATTCGCATCATTCTGGCCGCCAGCTATGCGAAGGTCCGGGCCTCGCCACACGGCCCGTCAGCTTGTGACGCAATTGAGATGGGACCCTGAGACCGAAAAGGCAATCGAATCGGCATTTCGAGACTACCCTTCTTCTGCTGCCTCGGATGTTGCCGCTGCCAGAGAGGTGATCGCAGGGATAAGGGCCTGGCGCTTCGACGCTTCTCCCCGGGACTCGGATCTTGGCGCCGCCAGACATGTGATCGCCCCGCGGCCGGGCTCCAAGGCAGGATCCTTCACTCCCGTTCTCGTGACCATGACGCTGGCTCTCCTATCGATACCGGCAATTATGTGCGCTGTCGTGCTGCGTGGAGGCGCGTTGCTCTATGTCTTTGGGATAACTGTGCAGACTGCGGACGGCAGGCCGGCAAGCCGATGGCGCTGCCTCGCGCGAGCCCTCGTGGCGTGGTTCTTCTTTACGCTATGCGCGCTGCTCCCTCTTATCCCAGGCATTCCCCGCTTGAATCTGTCGCTCACAAGTCTTCCGTTCTCGATTCTTCCAGGCGCCGTCGCTCTAATCGCCGCGATATTCTCCGTCGCCAACCCGGAGAGGGGAATCCCCGATTTCATTGCGCGCACCCACCTGGTGCCTAGATAGACGGAGATCGCCTTAGCACAGGTTGTGATCGCCAGTTTCGACATGGTTTTCATGCTGGGATTGCACGCGGAGCGGCGCTCCTCTCGAGAAGCCCGCTCCGCAGACGTCAGACCGAACCTTCAGATGATGGTTTCGGATTTTTTGAACGTCAGTACTCGGAATATCGCTCGTTGAGCGCCCCTACCAAACGCGCAAAATGGGAATTGAAGGTCACAAAGTCATTCGTCCCTTCAAAGAATGCCTTGCCTCCAGTCTCATCCGACAGACGATTGAGCGAACTCTGGCCATAGCTGGCTGCCAGACGATTTCGCCTCGTCAGTCCGACCGACGGAGCATAAAAAGAGTAAATCGTGACCTTGCGCCGATTTGCTTCCTTTATCGCTCGCTCCAGATCAATCGAATGAAGAACTGATGCGGCATCAAAACCGCGCGACGTGTCGAGACCATCAGAAATCAAAAGTAGCGCCTTAGGGTTCCTTCCCTCCGAATCGAAGCTACGCAATCCCTCGAGCACTTCAACATAAGGATTGAAAGGGGAGGCGGAAGTGGACGACACAGGGACGCGCAACGCGCGGGCCGCTTCGCCGAGATCGCTGGTAAATCGCTGGCGCACCTGGAGACTCCCGCTCCTGATGTAACCGACCATCACCCGTGATCCTTCGGGCAACGATAGAATGAAGTCGCGGGTGACATCCAACTCATTGCCGACGTGAGAGACAAGGTCATCCTGAATGAGAATCGCCAGATCGAGCGGTATCTCAACCTGAGCCTGCTTCCGATCGTCACGTCCGGCCGCAACCCCTGCCACGGCCAGGAGAGTAGCGATAGCGAACGCTGTAAGAAATGAAGTGAATTTCCAAAGCCTTAACATAATCTGCTCCTTGGGCTCAAGCCCATCTTGAGTGTCTTGAACGCCAGCATATTTGACGCTCCTGCAACACCCATTGGATCAGTGCAATTACTTTGCCACCCAGACGGAATTTTCGGGTGATGGGTCTATGTTATTTGATCTGAAAGTCTTACATCACCGATCCGAGATCAAGAGCCCTGGATCTTTTAGGGATTGAGGGCTGTGATGCTGACGACGAGTCGGCAGAGTGCTGAAATGTCAGCACCGGAAGAACGTTCGACTTTGGACGGGTCGGCTTGAATGCCGGAGAGTCAGATTGTCGGATCAAGAATTGTGTTCACGTTAGAAGCGCGATTCAGGGAGTCGCGCCAGACTTGGTTGGCACTACCTGAAAAGGATAACATCACGAGATGGGGTGATATCATGCAAGCACAGCGGCCAAGCGCAAAGACGTTCGCGATCTACTGGTATGGCAGAAAGCTCATGAATTTGTGCTCGAAGTATGTCGTTACACGGAATCGTTCCCGCAGCGCGAGATCTATGCCTTGGTGCAGCAAATGCGAAAGGCCGCCGTGTCCGTACCGGCGAACATTGCAGAAGGTTTAAAGCGGCGAGGCAAGGCCGACAAAGCGCGATTCATGAACATTGCCGAGGGTTCGCTTGAAGAGAGCCGCTACTACCTGAGCATGGCACACGACCTGGGTTACGGCAGACCTCAAGAAGGAAGGATGAATCTCCTGGAGGAAGTGAGCCGCCTGCAGAATGCATATGCAAAAGCGATTCTGGCTTCTGGCTTCTGACTCCTGGCTTCTATCCCGCTGCTTTTGGCGGGATATCAAGGGCGCAGCCCTTGCCCGGTTAGTAATGATCAGTGGCGCGTCTGCTTTCGCTGGACGAAAGCGGGTGCCGAGGATGTAGAGATCATCGACTACCACTGACGAGAGGTAAGTATGAACAAGCTCAAGCCGGTTACTCCTGGCGAGCTCCTTCTGGAGGAGTTCCTGAAACCCATGGGCATCAGTCGGTACCGCCTGGCCAAAGAGATCGGCGTTCCTGCCCAGCGGATTGGAGATATCGTGGCTGGAAAGCGTTCGGTTACTGCAGACACTGATTTGCGGCTTTGCCGTTTCTTGGGTCTGTCCAACGGGTATTGGCTGCGCGCTCAAGCCGCATACGATACTGAGGTTGCTGAGCGGGCCATCGGCCACAAGCTCGTGAGAATCAAACCTTGGACGATACAAAAGGCGCAACAAGGACGGGCGGCAACCACAATTCGAATCCCACGACGGACGTCGAGAATCCCACGGAACATAGGATCCAGGGGTGTTAGAATGTGCCCGTCACCGACGCAATCGCATTGCGAAAGGTGCGGAAGTCGACGTAACAAACTCGACTCCCGAACTTGGCAGCGCGCTCATAGGCGGGCTGCAGATTTTTTTGATTGCTCCCTCGCTCCCCGATATAGAATGTCTCCAACATGATCTGGCGTTGCTGTCTCGCACTTATCGTCGTTCTGCCAGCCTGGGCGACGGACGCGGAGTTCTTCGAGTCCAAGGTCCGGCCGATTCTGGCGGCCAACTGCTACACCTGCCACACCGACACGGCGATGGGTGAATTGCGGCTGGATTCGCTGGAAGCCGTGCTGAAAGGTGGAAAGTCGGGCCCGGTGGTGATACCGGGAAAGCCGGAAGAGAGCGTCCTGATTCAGGCCGTGCGCCGCACGCACGCCAGGTTGAAAATGCCGCCTACCGGACCGCTTGCGGCAGCCGACGTAGACGCGCTGATCGAGTGGGTGAAGCGAGGCGTGCCATGGGGCGAGACAGCGGCTCACAACGCGCCGGCCGACCAGCTCCGGTTCTGGGCGTTTCAGAGAGTGAACAAGCCGATTGTCCCTCAGGTGAAGAAAAAAGCCTGGGTAAGGACGCCCGTGGATGCCTTCGTGCTCGCCAAGCTCGAGTCGAAGGGAATGGCTCCCGTGAAAGCAGCCGATCGCCGGACCTGGCTGCGACGCGTAACGCTCGACCTGACCGGACTCCCACCCACGCCGGAAGAGGTGGATGCGTTTTTGAAGGACAGCTCGCCCGAGGCTTACACGAACGTCGTGGACCGGCTGCTCGAATCGCCGCATTACGGGGAACGGTGGGCGCGGCACTGGCTGGACCTGGCTCGATACTCCGACGGATTGCTGGCGGCGGGAGTTGATACGCCGATGCCGAATGCGTACCGGTATCGGGATTGGGTGGTCGAGGCGTTTAACAAGGACTTGCCGTACGACCGCTTCGTGAAGGCGCAAATCGCGGCGGACCTGATGCCGGAGGACCAGCGGAAGGAGCTGATGGCGGGGCTCGGATTCCAGGCTCTGGGGGGCAATGCCAACGATCAGGTAGATGTCACGACCAAGGCGTTTCTGGGGCTGACCGTGGGATGCGCGCAGTGCCATGATCACAAGTACGACCCGATTCCGACGCGCGACTACTATTCGCTGCTGGGAGTGTTCAAGTCGAGCGCCAAGCATGAATACCCGCTGGTCGACGAAAGCCAGGCGAAGCTTTACACCGATCAGAAGAAAAAGATCGACCAGCTGAAGGAGACGCTCGACGACTACCTGATCGTGCAACAGAAGGAGCTGGTGGATCTGCTCGCGCGCAACACCGCGCGCTACCTGGTGGCTACGTGGAAGCTAGGCCGGGGGGAGGCCGCCGACACCGCGGGGCTCGACGAGGAGACCTTGCGGCGGTGGGTGGCGTATCTCAAAGAGCCGGATAAGGAGCATCCTTATCTGAAGCCCTGGTTCGAAGTTGTAGCGCAGAATCCGTCTGAGGCCCAGGTGCGGAAGGCGGCGGAGGAGTATCAGAAGTTCGCGCTGGAACTGATCGAGGAAGCCAAGGAAATCGACGACAAGAACTACGTGGCTTTCGGCGGAAAGAAGGGGATGAAAGACGAGCGCACCCGGCAGTACACAAATATCGTGGCGCTGCCGGTGCTGAAGTTTTACCAGTGGCGGGAGATTGCGTCCGGGCCGTACAACATCGACGGATACCGGGCGCCTGCGGGCATCTATTATTACGGCGCCAAGGAGCTGGACCGCTGGCTCGGCGGGCACGCCATGCAGTACGTCGCCCAGCTGCGCGGCGAGATCGCCGCGCTCGAAAAGGATCTGCCGCCCATGTACCCGTTTCTTCACGCAATGAAGGAAGGACCCAAACCTGAGGATGTTCGAGTGGCGATTCGCGGAGACGCCGACACTCCGGGGGAGCTGGCGCCGCGCAGATTCCTGTCGGCGCTGTGCAATGGTGAACCGGCGCGATTCACCAAGGGGAGCGGGCGTCTGGAGCTGGCAGAAGCGATTTCATCCGCCGAGAACCCGCTCACCGCGCGGGTAATGGCGAACCGGGTGTGGCAACATCATTTCGGGCAGGGGATCGTGAAGACGCCGTCGAACTTCGGATTAAATGGAGAGCAGCCCACGCACCCGGAGCTGCTGGACTACCTGGCGGCGCAACTGGTGGAGTCGGGCTGGAGCATAAAAGCCTTGCACCGCACGATTCTGCTATCGAGCACCTACGCGCTTTCGACGGCCAATGATGAAATGAACCTGGAGAAAGATCCGGAGAACAAGCTCCTGTGGCGAGCCAACGTGCTCCCGCGGTTGGACCTGGAAGCGCTGAGAGACTCGGTCCTGTCGGTGAGCGGGAAACTCGACCGGAAGCTGGGGGGACCGCCGGAGGTGTTGTCGGATACCAGCCATCGCCGATCGCTGTATCTGACGGTGAGCCGGACCCGGCTGGATCCAACCATGGCGCTGTTCGATTTTCCGGATCCCAACGCAACCACCGATGAGCGGACCGTGACCACCGGTCCGTTGCAGGCGCTGTTCTTCTTGAACAGCAAGTTCGTCGCGGATCAAGCCCGGTCGCTTGAGGAGAGGCTGACGCGGGAGGCAGGCCCGGAGGCGGGGGCGAAGGTCGAGCGCGCCTACCGCCTGCTTTACGGCCGTCGCCCGGACCCAGAGGAGCTTGACCTGGCGTTAAAATACGTGGCATCCGGCGGCTCGAGCTGGCAGCAGTACCTGCAGGCTTTGCTCGGTTCAGCCGAATTCACGAGCGTGAACTAGGAGGCGTAATGGAAAGGCGCGAGTTTCTGGCGACGATGGGTTCCGGTTTTGGCATGCTCGGATTGCGAGGGAATCTGGAGGGCGCCGTGTCGGATCCGCTGGCGGTGCGCCAGCCGCATTTCACTCCGAAGGCCAAGCACGTCATCTTCTTGTTTCTGAATGGCGGCATGTCGCAGGTGGACACCTTCGATCCCAAGCCGGCTCTGGCCAAGTGGGACGGAACGCCGATGCCGGGCCCGAAGATCAAGACGGATCGGGCCTCGGGAAACCTGATGAGGTCGCCCTGGTCGTTCGCCAGGCATGGCCAGAGCGGCCTGGAGGTCAGCGAGATTTTTCCCAACATCGCCCGGCGCATTGACGACTTCTGCCTCATCCGCTCGATGTACACCGATAGCGGGAATCATGGACCGTCTCTGCAGTTGATGAACTGCGGGCACCAGTTGCCGGGGCGGCCGTCGATGGGCGCGTGGATCACCTACGGGCTCGGCAGCGAGAATCGAAACCTCCCGGGATTCGTGGTGCTGTGTCCGGGATTCCCGGTGCTGGGATCGTCGCTGTGGTCCTCGGGCTACATGCCCTCGATCTACCAGGGAGTTCACATCCATAACAGCGCGGTTGAGCCCGAGAAGCTGGTGCCCAATCTTCAGAACACACAGATGAACCGCGAGGAGCAGCGCCTGCAGTTGTCCTTGCTCGACAAGCTGAACAAGCGGTATCTCGAACGAACCGGCTCGCAGCCGCAACTGGAATCAGCGATTCAGTCGATGGAGTCGGCCTACCGGTTGCAGGCGGAGGCAACGGACGTGTTCGACATCCGCAAAGAGCCGCAAACGGTGAGGAGCCGCTACGATGTGTCCGACTTCGGGCGCGGGTGCCTGATGGCGCTGCGGATGGTCGAGCACGGGGTGCGGATGGTGCAGATTTTCTATGGCAACGGCCAGCCGTGGGACAACCACGATGACATCCGGGTCCATGCCAAGCTGGCCGCCAAGGTGGATTCGCCGATCGCGGCGCTGGTCGATGATTTGAAGTCGCGCGGGCTGTTTAATGAAACGCTGATTCTGATCGGGTCCGAGTTCGGACGGACGCCGATGATCCAGAATTCCGGTCTGGAGAAGCTGGGGGCCGGGCGCGATCACAACACACCGGGCTTCACCGTGCTTCTGGCCGGCGGCGGGATCAAGGGCGGGATGGCCTACGGCGCCACCGACGAGTTCGGGTTCAAGGCGGTGGAAAAGCGGACCCATGTACACGATCTGCACGCGACAATCCTGCACCAGTTGGGGTTTGACCACACCAGGCTCACATACCGTTATGCCGGCCGCGACTTCCGCTTGACCGACGTGCATGGGAATGTAATCCGGGAAATTCTGGCTTAGGTTCTTGGCGTTTCTTTCAGTCTTCGTGTCTGACTAGCCACGAAGACTCGAAGACACAAAGAAACGCGAAACATCTTGACGGGGGACGTTGGTTGGCCAAAACAAAGGCTCCTGATCTCAGCTACGAGAAGTACACTCTGAAGAACGGACTCGACGTCATTCTGCGCGAAGACCACCGCCTCCCTATGGTCGCGGTCAACGTCTGGTATCACGTCGGTCCCGCGAACGAAAGACCCGGCCTCACGGGCTTTGCTCATCTCTTCGAGCACATGATGTTCCAGGGCTCCAAACACGTCGGGGCGGAGAACCATTTCCGTCAACTGGAGGCCGCCGGCGCCAGCGACATCAACGGCACCACCGATTTCGATCGGACGAATTACTTCGAGACTCTCCCTTCGAATCAGCTGGAACTGGCCCTCTGGCTCGAGAGCGATCGAATGGGATTTCTGCTCGACATGCTTGACGATGCCATGCTCGAGAACCAGCGCGACGTTGTGCGCAACGAGCGCCGCCAGAGCGTAGAAAATGCGCCCTATGGCCTGGTCGAAGAAGAGCTGTTTCACCAGTTGTTTCCAAAGGATCATCCCTATTACGCGTCGGTGATCGGCTCGCATGCCGATATCGAAGCTGCCCGCCTCAAAGACGTGCAGGAGTTTTTCAGACTCTTCTACTCTCCCAACAATGCCAGCCTGGCGATCGTGGGCGACATCGACAAATCGAAAACCAGGGCGCTGGTCGAACGCTATTTCGGACCCATTCCCGCCGGCTCACCGGTTCCGAAGGTTGATGTCAAGACCCCCCGGATCAGGACCGAGCGGCGCGTGACGGTGAGCGATCAGGTCGAATTGCCGCGCGTCTACATGGCGTGGATTACCAGCCCCATATTCAAGCCCGGCGATGCTGAAACTGACCTGCTGGCACAGATTCTCGGAGGAGGTAAATCGAGTCGTCTTTACAAACGGCTGGTCTACGACAAACGAATCGCCCAGGACGTCATGGCCCATCAACATTCGCTCAGCCTCGGATCGGTCTTCTATATCCAGACCACCGCCAAACCCGGGATTGCCCCTGAGACGCTGGAGAAGGAAATAGATGAAGAACTCGACGCGATTCGGACCGATGGCCCCACAGACGCGGAACTCGAACGGGCGCGCAACACGATCGAGTCGTCGCTCATCCGCGGTCTCGAGACGCTCGGAGGCTTTGGCGGAGTTGCTGATCGTTTGAATCAGTACAACCATTTCCTGAGCGATCCGGGTTATCTGGCCAGGGACCTGCGGCGGTACGCGAGGGCAACGACCGGCGCGCTGCGGAAAATAGCCCAGTCCAAGCTGGCGCCAAAATCGCGTGTTGTGGTTTACGGTGTTCCTGGCGCGAAAGTCCTTCAGGACGTGCCGAGGACGGGGGAGATTGCCCAAAAACCCCCGCCGGAAAAAACTGCAGCTGCGGCTCCGGACGGAGACTGGAGGAATCAGCAACCCGCGGCAGGTCCGCCCTCAGTGCTGGAACTCCCTGTCCCGAAGGTGTCAAGACTTCCGAACGGACTCAAGCTCTACCTCATTGAGCAGCACGCGTTGCCCGCGATAGCAGCCAACCTGATTGTTCTCAGGGGAAGCGAGGCGAACCCCCCTGAACGTCCCGGGCTTGCCTCATTCACGGCTCAGATGCTCGACGAGGGCACTCGAAATAGATCGGCCCTGCAAATCGCTGCCGATGCCGATCAGATTGGAGCCTTGCTCACAACCGGATCGTCGGCGGACTATTCCTTTGTCGCGGTCCGAAGCCTCAAGAGGAATGTCGACGCCGCATTTGAGCTGGCCGCCGACGTTGCCTTGAACGCCGATTTCCCACAGAACGAGATCGACCGGATTCGAGACGATCGCCTGACCACCATCTTGCAACAGCATGACAACCCGAACGCACTCGCCTCAAAAGTCTTTTTTGATGCCCTCTATGGGACTTCGCATCCTTATGGCCATATCGAGCTTGGTACGGAAGAATCGAACCGGGCGATCACTCGCGACGAGCTGCTCGAATTCCGGACTCTGGGTTACGTTCCTGAAAATGCCGCTCTGATCGTGGCCGGCGATCTTACCGAAGACGAGCTGCAAGAATTGGCCCAGAGACATTTCGGTGACTGGAGCGCAAAGGGAAAGGCGGGTGGACCTCCCGCGGCGAACGCAGACTCGTCTCGGCGGATCGTGATTGTCGATAAACCCGGGTCGGCGCAGACTTCGCTGCTCGTGGGCCACGTCGGCATCGCTCGTTCCAATCCCGACTATGTCCCGGTCAACGTGATGAACACCGGACTCGGCGGACTCTTCTCCAGCAGGATCAATCTGAACTTGCGTGAAAAGAACGGCTATACCTACGGCGCGTCTTCCGCCTTTGTTTATCGACGCGGTCCGGGGCCGTTTCTGGTGCGTACCGGGGTTCGCACCGATGTCACGGGGGCCGCGGTCCAAGAGATTCTGTACGAGATCGAGCGGATAAGAACGAGCCCGGTGACGATGGAAGAACTACAAAGGGCGCAGGACGCAATCGCCCGCTCGCTACCCGCCCTCTTCGAGACTACTTCGTATTCTGCGTCCAGCATCGGCCAGCTTTTTGTGCACGGGCTCGAGATCGACTATTATCGCGCGCTGCCGGCCGAGGTTATCGCCGTGTCGCCGGCAGCCGTCCAGAGAGTCGCCGAAAAGTATTTGCGGCCCGAGGGTCTGGTCGTCGTGGCGGTCGGGGACCGGGCCCAGATCGAGCCGCAGCTGGCCGGATTGCAGTTCGGACCCGTCGAAATCCGCGACCTGGACGGCAAACCGATTTAGACCCGCTCACCACGAAGACGCAAAGACACAAATCCTTCCCAACTTGCTTTTTGGGCAAGATTCTTGGTGTTTCTTCGTGTCTTTGAGTCTTGGTGGTATTTGTTGGACAGCTCTAACCACGAAGACACGAAGAAACACTAAAAGCAGTGGTCCAATCCGTAGCCTTCAAGAAAGGCGTCGACCAGTTCAAGCGCCTCTTCGTAGCGATAGTTGCGGTAAGAATAGCCCTTGGAAATGTGGGGCGCACCCGCGTAGAACATCTCATACTGATGGTGTCGTCCTCCAAATTCCGATCCAACGAGATCCCACGCCAGCTTGAACAGTTTGATTCTCTCCTCCGACCGTACACCTGTCGACCTCACGTAGCGCTTGATGTCGGGGCCGGTCTCCGGGCTGATCAATTCCTTGTAGGTCGAGGGAACCTGAAGTAATCCTCCGCCTGCCAGCTCGCGCAACAGATGCAGCGCGCGCGGATAGAGTTCCGACTGCAGTCCCATGGCCCCATACAGGAATCTGGGATTCGGGCGCGCCACCCCGTTTTCGTCCATTCTGAAAGTCGCTTCAGAAGCGAGCGCCATACCCTCCACGATCGCAGCCAGCGACGCAAGCTCGCCGAGTTTCTCCTGAACGGTCGGAATCGCGTCGATACGGTTTACCGCGGCAATCTTCCGCGCAATCCCGAGCAAGAACTGCATCTTGGTGGTCAGTCGAATCTGAGCCTGATTGTTTCCCAGGACGTGGGCAGGGGTCTCGAAGAACTGCGCTCGAACCAGCCCTACGTCTCGATAGACAAAGACATTCTCCCAGGGTACGAAGACGTCGTCGAAAACGACCAGAGCATCGGTTTCATCAAACCGGGTAGAGAGCGGGTAGTCAAAAACGCTTGGCTTTCCTACCGCATAGGGTGGACGGCAGTAGAGCTTCAAGCCGCGACTGTCCATGGGAGCAACGAAAGACAGGGCATAGTCCTCGTCGCCGGGTTGAAGGGGGACGATGCAACTCACGAAGAGGTAGTTGGAAACCGCGGACGCCGTGCCGAGCATCTGGGCTCCGCGAACGATGATGCCTCCGTCCTTCTCACCGCAAACGCCGACCTGCAAAAACGCTTCTTCCTGATCCTTCGCGGTTTTGCTCCGGTCCACCTGGGGCGGAATGATCACGTAGGTAACATAGAGTTGCTCGTTCAGCAGCTTGCGGTAGAAGCGCGTGACGTTCTGGCCGAAGGCTTCACGGCCCCGGGCGAATACCTCAGGGGCGCTGGCAAATCCGGCGCAAAAGCTTGCCACGTGATCCGGACCCCGCCCGAGAAGACCATTGGTCTTCCGCGCCCACTGGGAGATGGCTTCGCGCCTCTGCCGAAGGTCGTCCCCGCTTCGTGGGATCATGAAGGCCTTGTTGGAAGGCGCGCCGGTTTCGGGCGCGGTGAAGATCATGTTGTTGGAGGGATCGGAAGCGGCGTCATAAAGACCGGCAACCGTTTCAGCGATGCCGCGAAAGGCGGGATGACTCGGTAACTCATTGACCCTTTCGCCGTCTGTATAGACGACGCGCCCGTCGCGCAAGGAATCGAGATACTGCTTCCCGCTTCTCATGTTTTATTCCCTTCGTGTGCGCCGACAAAACAAAACCACCAAGGCGCAAAGCCACGAAGAAACGCCAAGAATCTGACTGTTTGTTAGCGCTTGTAGCACCACCGCCATGTGAGGTCAACGAAATATACCACGACCGTGATAATGCCGGCTTTGTGTCTTCGGGTCCTGGTGGTAGCCTGATTTTTCGAGCTCTGACTACCCTACAAAGGAGGCACAACCGATGGCCGTCAGTTTCGCATCCGACATTCGACCTCTGTTTCGCGATACGCCTGACGTGGACACGATGCAAGCCTATGGGCTTGACCTGTCCTCACACGAGGAAGTCAAGAAACACGCCTCGGAAATCTATGCCCAGCTTGAATCAGGAAACATGCCGTGCGATCAGCGATGGTCCGCCGAGCGCCTGAGCATCTTCAAACGGTGGATGGATGAGGGCATGGCGCCATAGGATCGTCCGTTGAGCAGAACGCCTTACTTCGCTGGAGCCATGAAGAGAAGAGAAACTTGATAATTTCCTTCGCTCAATCCCGGAGCCGGTGGCTATCGTCCTAACCCATTTAACCCGGGCCGGGAAGATCATCGTGCGCCGCGACTCGGGGTTTTCCCGCGAAGGGCCGATGAGCTGATGCGAATCTCAGCAGGTGGATTACGTATTGGCCCGCCACAGCCTTCTGGACGGGTGTCTGAGCCACATTCCAGGTAGACGTTACCCGCCTTACGGCCATGGAGCAGGGGGGAGAAAAGAAATCTGATAGGCTGCTTCCGCTCAATACCCTTAACCGGTAGTTGCCGCTTGAATCCGTTTGAGCCTCGGCCCAGAACATCACGTTAGGAGCGCCGGTGACTCCTTGTGCCACGGCCGTGACATTCACTCTCGCGGGCCTGCCCGAATCGTCCACCACTCTTCCCGAAATCGACACCAGCCCCGGTAACGGCGGGACATTCAAGTCGACGATGCCGTCGGCGTTCAATGCAACGGATTGTCCCGCAGAGGGGAATGTCACACGACCTATGAGGATCACAGGATTTTGTCGATCCATGAGAGAAAACTGGCCCTGCAAGCGATGAGATCTGCCTCTCAGTAATCTGTTCTGATAACTCCCTGACGGATCAGGCTGGATCCGGGTGGCCCACATTTCAGGGCCGGCGCATCCGGGCTCCGGCGCGATGGCATCGATAGCCCGTATTTCCTGGAACGGGCTGGCGATCCCCTCTGGCAGTCGAAAAGAGCCGGCGAGTTTTGCCGTATCCGGCACCGAGAAGTTCGCCGTTATTGGGGATCCTGCCACGGTCATGCTTCCGATTCCATAGAGGGTGCTGAAACCTGTGCCCGGAAAGAGTATGGAAACGCTCACCGTATACGATCCTGCAGGCAGTTGTCCTGTATACCTGCCGGTTTCCACGATGCGAAACTGACCCGAGAGCTGGTCGTCGGAAGATGTGAACGCGATGTAACCATTGTTCGAGCCAGCCGCGTCGGCCAGACCCGATACGGTTCCCGAAATATTTGTCAAGCTTACCGATGGGAGAGCCACGTCGTGAGCAGTATCCGACGATATCTGCACCGCGTTCGGACTGGTAAAAACCTTGTTCACCCGTCCCCATGGCCCCTGGCTCAATGTGTAACAGACGCTCAGGTTGTAAGTCCCCGCCGGAACCGCATTCAGATATCGCTTGCTGGCCGGATCGATCCCCCCGCGGTAGATTCTGCCGTTGCCCGATCGCGCTATGACGCTCGAGGCATCCATTGCCCCGGTGATTTTCCCTGACACCTTGAAGCCGGCCGAAAGGGTCTGATTGATGACCAGGTCGCTGGTCGCATCGACGGCCACATGGCTTGCCGGGAGTAAGATGGGACTGGAGTCGAGTGTCGGCAGAGAGAGAACCAAGAACAAGAACATGGTTCGAACCATTCAGTAACTCCTTGCGCGACCATTTCATGGGCGCGGCAGCGAGCTGCCGCAATCCAAGGCGCAAGCAAGGTTGCGCACTCCAAAGGCAGCTCCTGGAGTGCGGTCGCTGGCTTCGCCCAGGTCGCTCGAGGCCGCAAATTCCATGCCATCGCGATTCCGCCTCTAAGAGATTGATCGGCAGGAGCAAAAATGAGGTACTGGTCGCGGCACGATGCCAGGACTGTCGACACCTGGTGAACAGAATTCTCGGAGATATGATTATTCTTCACTTTCGGGGATCTGCAGAGTAGAAGAGAAGGAATGACGAACAGAATCTGTGCTGTTGTCTTTGTCATCGTCATGGCCGCCGGCCTGGCTGTGACCGGGTGCTCGCGGCGCCCATCTGAAGAATCCGCCCGACCGCCCCGTGGCGGTCTTTCCCCGCGGGAGGCGCTCGCGAAAATGCAACTGGCCCCCGGATTCACCGCAACCCTCTTCGCGCACGAACCGGAAATTCGCCAGCCGATCGCCATGAACTGGGACGACCGTGGCCGGATGTGGGTGGTTGAGTATTTGCAGTATCCGGATCCTGCCGGTCTCAAGGCCCTCGAATGGGATCGCTATTTTCGTACCAAATATGACCGCGTCCCCGAACCTCCGCCGCACGGCCCGAAGGGCGCAGACCAGATCAAGATTCTGGAAGACCGCGATCGAGACGGAAAAGTCGACCGGATCAAGGTTTTCGCAAGCGGGCTCAACCTTGCAACCGGAGTAGCCGTCGGTCATGGCGGAGTTTACGTGGCGCAGACGCCTTACCTGCTCTTCTATCCGGATCGTGATGGCAACGACGAGCCGGATGGTCCACCCGAAGTCCTGCTCAAAGGGTTCGGGATGGAGGACGCTCACGCCGTCGTCAATTCCCTTACCTGGGGACCCGACGGCTGGCTCTACGGAGCCCAGGGGAGCACCGTCACGGCAAACATTCGAGGACTCTCCTTCCAGCAAGGCGTCTGGCGCTTTCACCCTCGAACGAAAGAGTTCGAGTTGTTCGCCGAAGGAGGCGGAAATACCTGGTCGTTCGACTGGGATGCGAACGGAAATCTATTCTGCGGCACCAACTGGAGCAAGTACGCGCTGCTTCATCTGGTGCAGGGCGGCTACTACGTCAAGGGTTTTGAGAAACACGGGCCTTTAAGTAACCCGTATGCGTTTGGTTACTTTCCTCACGCCGAGCATCGCGGACCGTTCAAGGGGGGCCACGTTACGATCGGCGGGCTCATGTACCAGGGGGACGCGTTTCCTGAAAGTTTTCGCGGCATCCACATAGCAGCCAACATTCTCTCAAACGCGATCTACTGGTTCGAACTTGATCCCGTGGGATCCACATTTGCAACCAGACAGGGCGGCGACTTGTTGATCGCCAACGACGAACGGTTTCGCCCTGTGGACCTCAGCACAGGGCCGGATGGCGCCGTCTACGTCGCCGACTGGTATGACCTGCGCGCCACTCACAACAACACGCGGGACGACACCTGGGATAAAGCAACCGGCCGTATTTACCGAATCGCGTACCAGGGAAACCGCCAGGCGCCAAGGATACACCTGGGCGGGCTTTCCAGCGCTGACCTGACCGGTATGCTCGAGCACCCCAATGAATGGTTTCATCGCGAAGCGCGGCGCATCCTCGCGGAACGCCGCGACTCATCTATCGTCCCGGTGTTGCGCGCTCGAATTTTCGAGGCCCGAGAGCACCTGGCGCTGGAATATCTTTGGGCGCTGTACGTGACGGGCGGATTCAACGAAGAGCTGGCGCAGAAGCTGCTCACGCATTCCTTCGGTCCGGTACGCATGTGGACCGCGCGCTTTCTGAGCGACGCGCGCGAGGTGTCACCCGCTACCCTGGAATGTCTGGTGGCGCTGGCGAAGAGCGAAACCCAGATCCACGTCCGCAGCCAGCTTGCCGCATCGGCCCGACGGCTTGCAAGCAGGCAGGCCCTGCCACTTCTCGCGCAGTTAATCCGTCGCGATCAGGACGCCGAGGACCCGCAACTTCCGCTGCTCCTCTGGTGGGCCATCGAGAGCCACACCGCCACGGACCGGGAAGCCCTGGTCGAACTCCTCACGCAGCCCGAGTCATGGACCCTCGAGTTAGTCCGCCGGCATCTTGTGGGGCGCATGGCGCGCCGGCTTGCGTCCACTGGATCGAACGACGATTTCGCAGCCTGTGCCAGGCTGCTGGAGTTGTCGCCAGACCCCGGATCAGTCGATCGCGTTCTGGACGGGATTGACCTAGGACTGGCGGGTCGCAGCTTTGCTTCCCCTCCTGCGGCGCTAGGGGGGCAGCTGGCGAAGCTCTGGAAAAAAGGAAGCCCGAGTCCCACGCTGATTCGTTTGGCAGGGAGGTTGGGGAACGAGGAGGCCAGGCAGAAAATCCGATCCATTGCCCGCACTACGTCGGTCAAGACCGAGGAACGTCTGACGGCGATCGAGCTTCTCAGCCAGATCGGGGGACCGGAGGAACTTCGCGTCCTGCTGGCTTTGCTTGAAGGCGAGAAATCCGACGTCCTGACCCTTCCTATTGTCAACGGGCTCGGCCGCTTTGCCGATCCGAGGGTCGGCGATGCGTTGCTCCGAAGGTCCAAGACCATGAGCCCGACCATGCGCGAACGGACGCTCGATATCCTCGCGAGCCGAAAAGACTGGGCGCGGAAGCTTGTCTTGTCCTTCGGCCCTGCCTTTCGTGATCAACCCATCTCGCTGGCCCGAAGGATCCTGCAGCATAACGATCCCGAACTGCAGGCGCTGGTTGAAAAAAACTGGGGACATGTTCGCCCCTCCGGCGCAAGCGACAAGGCCGAGATGGTGCGAACCATGGCCGGCATCGTCGGCCCGGTGGAACTCTTCAGCCGGCCGGGGCGAGGATTCGATCGCACAAAGGGGAAGGAGATCTTTTCCAAGCGCTGCGCCCGGTGCCACACGTTATTCGGTGAAGGACAAACCATAGGGCCGGAACTGACCGGGTTCGATCGCCGCAATCTCGACCAGTTGATCGCCAACATCGTCGATCCGAGCGCCTCAATACGCAAGGAATACACCGGTTTTAACGTCGAGTTCAAAGATGGTCGGAGGCTGACCGGATTCATTCTCGATCCGACGCCTGAGGCGTTTGTAGTTCAGGAAGCCGAGGGCGAAAAGACCGTGGTTTCAGCCGCCGAAGTCAAAGAGATCCGCGAAGCCTCCATCTCGCTGATGCCCGAGGGACTGCTGGACGATCTCGACCACCAGAGCCTGGTCGACTTCTTCTCATATCTCGCGTCAAAGTGAACAGCTCTAACCACGAAGACACAAAGACACTATCTTAGATGTTTTTCGAGGAACTCGAATGTTCCCACGCCGTTGATTTCGTGCGGCCCGTTGAAGAATTCGATCGCGGTGCGGTCACCGATCCCCAGCGTGGTATACAAACGGCGCACCTTCGCATATTCGTAGGCCACCCATTCGTCGGGAGCCACGCCGTCACGATGGCCGCGCTCGACCATGAACGGACGAGGAACCATCAAGCGGGTGAGTTCGGCATAGTTGAAGGTATTCCCCAGGTCGAATTCGGGCATCTCATATTCGCCGGTAAACATCTGGCTCGAATGAACCGTCTGCGTGTTTCTTCGCGTCCCCCCGGAAGGAGGATAGGTTGCCAAGATTGAAAGTGCTGTTGTCGTTTCTCGTTGCGTTCTCGGCTTGCCGGATTCCATCCGGGAAGATTGTGAGTGAGGGCCGCGTTCTTGCCGCGGAGGAAGGGGAAGTGCTGCGCCGGCCCAACGGTAAGGTCGTGATCAAGGTAGACCCCAGGACCGGCTCGGCTCGGCTGGCGATGGGAACTCAGGACCTGGTCCCCGGGGCAGGAATACGCGTGCATCGTCACGAACATGCCGAAGAAGTTCTTTTTATCCATCAGGGGAGTGGAACGGCGATCCTCGGCGACGGGAGGCGTACGGTCGAACCAGGAACGACAATTTACATCCCGGCGGGCGTCTGGCACGGCGTCGAGAATTCCGGGAAGGAGATGCAGCTTGTGTGGCTGGTGTCACCGCCCGGTCTGGAAGGATTTTTCCGCGAGATTGGAGCTCCGCCCGAAACCGAGCTGAAGGTGTTGACTCCCGGTCAGATGGAGGAGATTGCCCGCAAACACGGAACAATCTTCAAGCCCCAGTGAGGATCTAGTTCAAGATTCAGGATTCATACACAACCCGTGGGCCAGGGCTTAGGGCGGGCAAGCTGCCGCAACACGAGGCGCAAGCAAGCTTTGCGCACTCCAAAGGCGCGGCTTGCTACCGTTCGGCGAAGCCTGCTTCGCCGCCGACAATTTTAAAAATCGTTGCAAACCTATTTCCGGCAAATCTCGCCTAATCAAAGTTAGAGAGCAGATTGTGGAGACAGATGAGAGGGTCCTGGTCGAAAAGGCTCGCAACGGAGATATGTCTGCGTTTCAGGAAATAGTCGAACGTCACCAAAAGCAGATTTATTACTTATCACTGGATTTTACCGGCAATCACCACGACGCCGAGGATGTCCTGCAGGAGGTCTTGATCAAGGCCCATCGATCATTGAAGACCTTCAGAGGCAACTCCCGGCTGTCGACCTGGTTTCATCGAATCACAATTAATACATGCATCGACCTGACCCGCAGGTCGTCGCCGTTGATCACTTCGTCCGAGGATGTGCCCGGATACTGCGAGCGCCTGGTCGAACCCAGTCCCAACTCGAATCCGGAGGAGACAACTGAAGCAGGACGAATCCAGACGCATATCGACGAAGCCCTCCAACACCTTACTCCACTGGAGCGTTCTGTGTTTGTCCTTCGGACTTACCATCAGCTTCCCGTCAAGGAAGCAGCGCAAATCCTCGGCCGCTCGGAAGGAACAGTCAAGAACATGCTCTGGAGAGCCCTTCGAAAACTTCAAAAAGAGCTATCCTTTTACAGAAAGGAATTCGGTCTGGAGACCTTCAAATGAACTCTTGTCGGAAACACCAGGAGAATTTCCTGGAAGCTCTATACGGCGAACTCGAACCTCCGCATCGCGAAGCGTTCGAACGGCATCTGGCGGTTTGCCCGATCTGCTCGAAGGAGTTCGACGGACTGAAAGAAACTCTTCAACTCATGCAAGCCAGGAACAGGCCACGCCCTGATGAGGCGTTCTGGACAAGGGTCTGGGCACGCTTTCTTCGAGAGGTAGAGTCCAACCCATCCGCCGCGACGAAGAACCGCGCCTGGACTCTCCGGCCACGCTGGGTCTGGCAGACGGCGGCCGCGGCCGCGCTGGTCCTGTTGGGGTTTGGCATCGGACGCTATTTCACAAACAGGCCGGTCGAGATAGTCGACCGTGGTAAGTCCCTCCCGGCCGCTTCCTCCCCCTTGCATGACGCTCTGGACGAACGAGTCGATCGGTATCTTCAGCGATCCAAGCTCGTGCTTCTGGGCCTGGTAAATCTTGATCCGAATCATCAAGACATCAGCAGCTTCGATTTAACGCCTGAGCGAACCTTGTCCAGGGAGCTGGTCCAGGAAACCTATTCTCTCAAACAGGAGCTTGTGGCAGCTCGACAGAAACGCATGCTGGAGCTGCTCTCCGAGCTGGAGGTGATTCTTTTGCAGATCAGCCATCTTCGAAGACGGTCACAATAAGCTTGGAATCGAACTTGCGAAAACCGGAATTCGTCACAAGGCCCTTGTGTTCAAAATAAACCTCGAAGAAATAAGCCGGGCCCGGCCCTCGAACAGCGGTGGAAGTTCCAAGGGGCTGGGCCGGTCCCGAAGCTAAGGGCTCGCGCAGAAATAACTTCCCATTCTGGCGCGAGAGTCGGTGGTCAATCATGAACCGGTTTCTGTTTGCTAAGCACGCTGAGGATCGCGCCCCTTCGGGCTGCGGCCCGCAGCCCCGCTGGCTTTGTTCTCGCTCCTCACGTACCGCACCGGTACGCGTCGTCGCTCGCGCCTCGCCAGCGGGCCCGCAGCAGAATGCGAACTTATTTCTGCGCGAACCCTTAGGATAGGGAGATTCTGTCATGAGAGCTTATGTGAAATATTCTCGTTCCCTGCTGCTTGGCTTCGTTTTTCTGCTGGCTGCGCCGTCCCACGATCCTGTCAAGGCCATGACGCCCCAGGAAGAATCAGGCAAAGCCTACCGGGAGGCCTACAAGCTCATCCTGGAAGAGAAATGGGCGGATGCAATCAAGTCTCTCGAGAGCCTGGTTCAAAGGTTCCCCGCAAGCGACTGGGCCGACGACGCGCACTTCTGGCTCTGTTACGCGAGAGAAAGGACGGAGTCTTCTCCGGAAAGGTCGTTCGAGTGCTACGGCAAGTTCGTGAACGGCAAGCCGAAGAGCGAATGGGCCAATGACGCTAAAATGAACATGGTTCGCATCGCCCGCCAGCTGGCGAAAGCAGGCAAACCTCAGTACGAGGAAAAAATTAAAGCCCTTCGCAACGTCAGCGACGGCGAAATCGAACCAGCCGTTCTGATTGCGCTCCTGGACATGGGAGACGACGCATCGCTGGCCACGGTGATGGCGCGCCTGGACCACATCTCGAACGAGGAAGTTCGCTCCAAGGTGGTTCGAATGCTTGGGGAACATTCCGCCTCGCCCAAGCTCCTCGGAAAACTATCCGAGCTGGCCCGGAAGGATCCTTCCCCGCGGGTGCGCCGCAGCGCCGTGCATGCGCTGGGTGAAATAAAGAGTCCCGAAACCATCGCAATACTGAAGGAAATCGCTCTCTCCAATGACAGTGTGGCAGTTCGAAAGGCGGCCCTGGAAGAGCTGGGCAATGTCGAAACCCAAAAGACGGAGGTCATCGCTCTTCTGAAAAAAATCGCGTTGACAGATCCTCCACTCGCTGAATCTGCGATTGACTCTCTGAAGGATCTTCGAGGCGCCGAAGGTCTCCAGGCTCTGCAATCGCTCTACAGTGAAGCCAAAACCAGTGAACTTCGCCGCGAGGTCGTGGATGCGCTCGGTGACCGTGAGGAAGATCGTGGCGCCATTCTTCAATTCCTGGTCACGGTGGTCTCCAACGACAGCGACTCTGGCGTTCGCCGCGCAGCCGTTTCCTCGATCGGGGACACGAAGATCCCGGAGGCCCTTGAAGCGCTCAAGAAAATCGCGAGCACGAGTACGGATCTCGAAACGCGCGAGGCGGTCTTGCGAGCACTGGGAGATTTTGAGGGGGAGGGGACCGTAGAGATTCTGGCCGCATTCATCAAAACCGAAAAGGATGCCCGCCTGCGCCGGGCGGCGGCGGCTGCGCTGGGCGAAACCGAGAAAGACGCGGCTGTTTCCATCCTGGCCGAACTGGCCAAGACTGACCCGAATGCGGACGTGAGGAGAGCCGCGGTCCGATCCCTGGGAGAAATCCGCACGCCGGCCGCGCGAGACGCGCTTATCAAGCTGTTAGACCAGAAAAAGGACGAGTAGGTCGATTGACGATTTACGATTGACGATTGACGATTTCAGGAACGTGACGGTTGTTGGCAATTGTTGAATGGCCTCGCGCGACCGCATGCTCAAGCTCTTCGGCGGTTAACCACGAAGACCCAATCGTCAATCGTCAATCGTCAATCGTTTGACCGCGCCTCCAGTTGCGGCTTGCCGGGAACCATTTCCGCGCGGTGACGGTCGACCTCGCTCTTGAGGTCGGCCACGATCCCCGGCTGCTGCGCCGACAGGTCGAAGCGCTCCGACGGGTCCTCGGCCAGGTTGTAGAGGAGGGGCGGGTCGTGCTGGCGCATCGGCGGCTCGGAGCCGTATCCCGGCTGGGTCACCAGGTGCGCTTTGTACGCGCCCTTCCGGACGGCGTAGACTTGCTCGTCGCGATAGAAGAAGACCGTCTGACGATTTGACTTCCCCGAGCCGAAAAGGATCGGCGCCATGTCGCTCCCGTCCAGCACGCGGTCCGCCGGGAGCGCCGCGCCGGCAAGCGCGAGGCTGGTCGGAAAGAGGTCGAGGTTGACGGCAAGCTCGCGCGTAGTCGCTCCAGAGCGAATCCGGCCTGGCCACCAGGCGATCCCCGGCACGCGCATCCCCCCATCCCACGTGCTCCCCTTTCCTTCACGCAGCAGGCCGGCCGAGCCGCCGTGGTGTTCCTGCGGCAGCCAGGGCCCGTTGTCGGAGGTAAAGAACACGAACGTGTTTTCGGACAGGCGCTCACGCCGCAGCAGATCGAGCACCTGGCCGACGCTCCAGTCGAGCTCCTCCACCACGTCGCCGTACAGGCCGCGCGGGCTCGTGCCGCGGAATTTGTCCGACGCGAAGAGCGGGACGTGCGGGAACGTGTGCGGGAAATAGAGAAAGAACGGCCGGTCCTTGTTTTGACCGATCCAGCGGAGCGCCTCCTCCGTGTAGCGACGGGTCAGCGTTTGCTGGTCGACGGGGCGCTCGACCTCGGCCTCATTGCGCAATAGTGGCACCTTCCAGTACTCGATCCGCGGGTTGAACATCCCGTCGCGGCCGCGCGGTGACGCCGGGTCGCGGTCCATGTCGTTGCTGTAAGGAATGCCGAAGTAGAAATCGAAGCCATGCCGCGTCGGGAGGTACTGCGGGAGGTGGCCGAGGTGCCATTTCCCGACGCAGGCTGTCGCATACCCACGAGACTTCAGGGCGCGCGCGATCGTGATCTCGTCGGCCGGAAGCCCTCCCGCGGAGTCCGGAAAAAGAACGCGTCGCGTGTTACTTGACATCCCGGTCCGTACTGGCAGCCGGCCCGTCATAAGGCCGGCGCGCGAGGGCGTGCACACCGGCGCCGATGAGTAGAAGTCCGTGAAGCGCATCCCCTCTGCCGCCATACGGTCGAGGTTCGGCGTTCGGATCGAGGGATGGCCATAACATCCGAGATCGCCGTAGCCGAGGTCGTCGGCCATGATAATGATAATGTTCGGCGGGCGGGGCGCCTGTCCGCTTGCGGCTGAAAGAGCCGCGAGCAGGATTGCTGCCAACGTGGCGGATCGTCGCATGTTCCCTCTCTCACGCTCTCGCGGCGTGGTTAGCACCGCGCTCCATGCACGGCTCATCGAGGATATGGCGCGCTCAGGCGGAATTTCAAGAGAAACCTCGCCGACCGCGTCGGGTCATGCTCATGGAGGCACTCTCCAGCCTCATGTGGCGGCAGGCCATCCGAGGCTGTTGCAAAACTCATGTCCTACCCTGGAATGCAGCATCAGACACTTTCCGGAGCCTCTGTGAGCGAAACCCGGGTCATTGACCCGTCGCAAATAACGTTGATCGGGAGGATTTAGACCTGAAAAAGTTCTTTTGTGCCACTTGGGGGCCGGACGGGCTTGATAGCCCGTCCGCACATGTACCAATTGGTTTTGCGACTGCCTCTGATGACCCGGCCGGTCCTTCGGCCCTGTTAACCTCACGCGCGCCGCCATGCCTGCGAAATATCCACACACAAGACGCAAGCAAGCTTGCGCACTCGATTGATCCTGTCGCCTTGCGCAACCGCGTGCTTGGTTAACTTTTGACAACCGCGCCGCCTTGTTGCTAGGATCCGCTCATATCTCGACTTTCCTTCCACGGGAGCACCCATGGTCAGAACTATGCTTGTTGCGCTTTCCGCCGTCCTTTTCGCTGCGCCAGCCTCGGCGCAGAGCGTCACGGGAACCATTACAGGAACGGTCAAGGACTCATCCAACCTGCCGGTCTCCGGCGCGACGGTGACGCTGACTCAGGAGGCGACCGGCTCGGAGCGCCAGACCCTTACCGACGTTCGCGGCGACTTCGTCTTCAGCAGCCTCGCGCCGGGCCAGTATCGGATCAATGCCGTCGCTTCCGGATTCAAGCGGTACGATCGGACGGGAGTGAATCTCACGGCGGCCGAGACGCTGCGCGTGAACGATCTGATACTCGAGGTCGGCGCGGCTACCGAAAGCGTCACGGTGGTGGCACAAGGCGCGACGGTGCAGGCCGGCAGCGCCGAGCGCGCGGGCGTTGTCAATACCAAGCAACTCGATTCGCTCCTGATTCGTGGCCGGAACTTCATGTCGGTCCTTCAGACGCTGCCGGGAATCGTGGACTCGGGCGGTTCGGACTCCCTCACCAACTCATGGTCGATCAACGCGCAGGGCAGCCGCACTAATACCAACAATGTTTCGCTCGACGGCGCGACGCTCAATGCCATCGGCAACATGAACAACTCGGTAGTTACCGTCAGCATGGACGCAATCGCCGAGGTGAAGGTTTTACTCAGCAACTATCAGGCGGAGTTCGGGCGTACCTCGGGTGCGAATGTCCAGATCGTCACCCGCTCGGGCTCGCGCGATTTTCACGGCCTGGTTTCGTATTTCAAGCGGCACGAGGGCTTGAACGCAAACAGTTTCTTCAACAACAGGAACGGCCTGCCGCGTGGTCGCTACCGCTTCGACACATGGACCTACCAGATCGGCGGCCCGGTGACGATTCCGGGCAAGTTCAACACCAATCGCGACAAGCTGTTTTTCTTTTGGAACCAGGAGTTCTGGCCGCAAACATCGACGGCGGAGGGCGAGGTGACCGTTCCGACCGACCTCGAGCGCGCCGGCAACTTCTCGCAATCGTTCGATCTCAACGGGCGATTGATCGTCGTGCAGGATCCGGAAAACAACCGGAACCCGTTTCCCGGTAACATCATTCCTGCCACCCGGCTCGATCCGAGCGGCGTCGCGCTGTTGAAGGTCTTTCCCGCCGCGAACTTCTTTGACACCGCGATCTCCGGCCGCCGCTACAACTACATCTACCAGAATGAGAATCGCAATCCATCAAGCACCAACACACTGAAGCTCGACTATCACATCAACGCGAATAACATCATCACCGGAAACTTCACTCACAGCAACTTCACCACGGAGGGACCGAACGCGACCACTCGCCAGGACAACTGGCACCAGGTAAGCCAAAAATCCGTCAACGAAGGCTGGGCCTTCCTCGGGCGCTACCAGAAGATTTTTGGTCCGACGCTGATCAATGAGTTGAACGTCAGCTACATCGACCGGCCCTGGAACAATCAGGTGGCCGACTCTGAGGTGCAGCGCAACCGGCGGGACACGGTGGGTTTCCGCACCGGACAGTTTTATCCGGACGATAATCCCCTGAACCTCATTCCAAACGCGACGTTCGGAGGGGTGACGGGTGCGGCGACGCTGGCGCTGGAGGCTCGCTTCCCGCTCACCACGGACCACTGGATCTTTACGTTCGCAGACCATGTCAGCAAGACGCTGGGCTCTCACACGCTGAAGTTCGGCCTCTATATGGACCGCGTGTGGGCGACCCAGGGTGTCGCCGGACTCGGACTTCCGTTCAACGGCGCGTTCGATTTCGGCCGGAACGTCAACAATCCTCTCGACACGGGCTACGCCTACGCCAACGCTGCGCTCGGTGTGTTCAACACATACTCTGAGCCATCGGACCGCCCGGCGCCGGTGCACGTCGCCCGCAACATCGAGTGGTTCGCGCAGGACAACTGGAAGGCGACGCGGCGGCTGACACTCGATTGGGGCATGCGCTTCTACGTCGTCACGCCGTCCTTTATCGAAGACGACCGTCTCTCCGGGTTCGATCCCGGGGCGTTCGATCTCTCCCGCCAGGTGCAATTGATCCAGCCGCAACTTCGGGGCAATCAGCGCGTCGGAGTCCATCCGACGACCGGCCAGGTACTGCCGCCGGTCTTGATCGGGGCGCTCGCGCCCGGCACCGGCGACTTCATCAACGGCATGATCCAGCCCGGCGGCAGTGTCCCGCGGGCTCTTTACCAAGGCCGCGGCGTCCACTTTGCGCCCCGCGCAGGCTTTGCCTGGGATATCTTCGGCAACGGCAAGACGGCGATGCGCGGCGGCTTCGGCATGTTCTACAACCGCCAGGCCCAGGGCCAGATCCTGACACCGTTCATCGCCCAGCCGCCGATCGTGGAGTCGCCGACCATCTACTACAGCTCGCTGGCAGCGCTGCTCAACTCCACCGGCTATCTCTTCCCGAGCAACGTGGTCGGAGTCGACCAGGAGGGAAAAGTCCCGACGACGATGAACTACAGCCTTTCCGTTCAGCGTGACATCGGATTCGGAATCGTGCTGGATGTCGGGTACGTAGGCTCGCTGGCACGGCATCTTCTCTGGCGCCGGAACCTCAACTCCATTCCTTTTGGCGCTAACTTCGACCCGCGTAATATCGATCCGACCACGAACGGGCCTCTGTCACCGGCCTTCCTGCGCGCGTATACGGGTTACAACAACGTCAGTGTCGCAGAACAAGCCGGCACCTCCAATTACCACTCCATGCAGGTCACCGCGAACCGCCGCTTTGCGCACGGGCTGGAGTTTGGCGTCGCCTGGACCTGGTCGAAGACGCTCGACTACAACGAGGGCGACACGGAAACGGTCAGTACGCAAGTGCCGATCCGCGTCTGGAACTACCGCCTCGCGACCTTCGACCGGACCCACCTCTTCAAGATCAACTACCAGTGGGACCTGCCGAAGCTGCCGGTGCCCAATCGAAGCCTCGACTACATCGTGAATAACTGGCAGGTTTCCGGAATCACCAGCTTCATCAGCGGCGAACCGCTTCCGGTGAATTTTGCCACCACGGTGGCGACGGACATCACCGGATCTCCGACCGACGGCGCGCGCATCGTCGTGCTCGACAACCCGGTGCTGCCGAAGAGTGAGCGCACTTTCAGCCGGTTCTTTCGCACAGACGTGTTCCGTCTGCCGGCGACCGGCACGATCGGCAATGCAGCGTCGACGCTTATCCGCGGCCCTGGCATCAACAATTTCGACATTGCGATCTTCAAAGACTTTCCTTTCGGCGAGACAAGGAAATTCCAGTTCCGCTGCGAGATGTACAACGCCTTCAACCACACGCAATTCAGCGGCGTGGATAACACGGCGCGCTTCGACCCCCAGGGCAACCAGGTGAATTCGCGACTGGGAGAAATGACCGCCACGCACGCGCCCCGGCGCATCCAGCTGGCACTGCGGTTCTATTTCTGACGGATTGCTATTGATTCACCGTGGTGCGAGCGTGCCGGCCAGCTGGCCTTCGGTGTCCTGCTGCTCCTGGTCGCAATCGCGGGGCTGGGCTACGCCAATGCAGTAGGCAGTAAGTTCAATCGTCAATCGTCAATCGTCAATCGTCAATCGAATGAGGTGCCGCCGGTGGAAACACTCAAGCTGATCGATCGAAGCGAACTCGTGGCCTTGCTGGAAGACCTGGTCCGGATTCCCAGCGTGAACACCGCCTTCCAGCCCGACAGCAACGAGAAGAACCTGGGTCTTTATCTTCAGGCCTTTTTCGAGCGAATTGGCATCCCGTGCGCAACCCAGGAAGTCTTCCCCGGCAGGGACAACATCCTCGCGCGGCTCGAGGGTGCCGATCGCAGCCGGACACTGCTGATGGAGGCCCACATGGACACGGTCTCGATCGCCGGGATGACGATCGACCCGTTCACTCCGCGTCTGGAGGACGACCGCCTTTACGGCCGCGGCTCGTGCGACACAAAGGCGGGGCTGGCGGCGATGATGTATGCCATGAAGAGGCTCCGTCAGGAAGGGATGAAGCCCCGGGCAACCGTGGTGCTTGCAGGGGCCGTCGACGAAGAGCATGGGTTCAGCGGCGCTTCCCGCCTGGTGGAGTCCGGCTTTCGGGCCGACGGAGCGGTGGTTTCAGAGCCGACCGAGCTCGAAGTGGTTGTGGCCCACAAGGGGTGCCTCCGGTGGAAGATCCGAACCGCCGGCCGCGCGGCACACAGCTCGAAGGTCCACCTGGGAATCAACGCCATCGCCAAGATGGCTCGATCGATATGCGCCCTGGAAGAGGCCCTCGGGCCGGCCTACGCCGCCCGGAGCCACCGGCTGCTTGGAAGTCCTACCCTGAACGTCGGGCTGATCTCAGGGGGAATCCAGGTAAACACCGTGCCGGACTCGTGCACCATCCAGGTTGACCGGAGGCTGCTCCCCGGAGAAACCAGGGAAACCGTATACCCCGAGTTCCAGGACGTGCTCAACCGGCTCGAGCGCGAAGACCCCGACTTTCATTGTCAGATGGACGCGCCGATGCTCGAAGACCCGCCCCTGGAGACTCCCGAGGGAAGTCCCATCGTCGCGGCCGCCCGCGAGGCCTGCCGCCGCGTCCTGGGGGAATCGCGCCTGGTGGGGGTTCCGTTCGGCACCGACGCGAGTAAGCTTAGCCGGGCCGGCATCCCAAGCATCGTGCTGGGGCCCGGGAGCATCGACCAGGCTCATACCGCCGTGGAGTACGTCTCGGTTCCCCAGGTCGTCCAGGCAGCGGCCATCTACGCCGAGATCATGCTCCTGTTCTGAGGCCGATCGACCGCAAGGGGTTCTTGGCTGTGTCGGCGCGGTTCCATGATGATGACCAAAAAAAACGTAGACTCCGTTGACATACTTACGGTAACAACAAAATGGTTAGCCATATGAAAACGACCATCGTGATTGCCGACGAGCTCCTTGAGAAGGCAAAACGGCGCGCCCGACGGCAAAAGAAAACGCTGCGGGAGGTTGTCGAGGAAGCGCTTCAGAAGCAACTCTCGGACGAAGACTCGCGTCGACCTTTCCGGCTGAAACGGCACGCTTTCAAAGGCAAAGGGCTTCAGGTCGGCGCGACCGAGCGGGATTGGGAGAAAGTTCGCGAGCTAATCTACCGGCTGGGGTAGATCTTGATTGCCGTCGACACCAACATTCTTGTCTACGCTCACCGCGCAGATTCGCCCTGGCACCTGCAAGCCGATCGGCGACAAGCCGATGAGCCCGAACTAATCACGAGCCGTGTCTCCAGCACGCTCTGGCCCTCGACTAGGCGTACGATTCGACACGTGTTGCTGCTATAGATCCTCGCGCCGTAGTCCCGTCCGTTTAGCGATACGAGTGAGCATGCGAGGACCCAGTTCCTCCGCGTCGTGAAATGCAAATACAAAGTCAGGCCAACCGTCGCGAGCAAGGGTCCGGTGAGAGCCTGAGTGCCTCTTCACCGTCCAGCCAATTCGCAGAAGTGCCGCAAGGACCCGCCGAGCTTGGGTGCTGGGCCATCGACTCATGCGGCATTAAAAGAAATGCTCAGAAGGTCGGAGCCCGCCTCTCCGTGTTCGAGACGGTCGGCAACAACCCGCAGGGCCAGCGCCTGTACCTTGGCTCTTGCGTCATCTGCGGTCGTGCCGTATGCGAGGACCCCCGGCAGCTCAGTCACTTCAGCGATCCACCGACCGTCCTCTTCCTGCTCAATCTCGACCTTGAAGATCATCATGAGTTCAATCCTACACGTTTCCTGCGGTAGTGCGCCAGCGTCACCGATTGGACGTTCTCTGCCCAGCGCCATATCGATCGACGGCCACAGTAGCAGCCCGCTATCAATCGGATAGGCGAGCATGCGCCGCAGGGAAGCAGTCCGGCAGTCCCCGCGCAATCCCTGCGGCGGCCGCTCAAGATGGGAACTCGCAAGCCGTCCTCGGGCATCGACGATTGCACCCCGGTGAGGGCCCGCACAAGCCCGGTGAAAATGAGCTCGATGGCCAAACGAAGCTGTTCGTCGGCTTCATGAAACTTGACCGAAGACGCGGCGCTAAAAGAGCAACTTCAAGGCAAACTGAATCTGGCGTCCCGGCAGAGCCGAAGAGAGTTCGCCCGGATTGGAGGCGTCAAAAACTCGGCTCAGCCCGCGGAAATTTGCGTAATTGGGCAGGTTGAAAAACTCGGTCCTGAACTGCAATTTGTGGCGTTCGGTAAACTCGAAATTCTTGAAGATCGACAAATCGACGCTGACCTGTCCCGGATGGGACGCGGTATTCCGGCCGGCGTTGCCCCAGTTGCCGGGCGCCGGGTTGCGGAAGGCCGCCGGGTTGAACCACTGCTCGCGCCTGCGGCCTTCCGGAGGTTCGAGCGAGACGCCCGGGATGACGTCGGGACGCGTGTCGCCGCCCGCGTTGGAAAAATTCGTGCGCGCGCTCACGGTATACGGATTGCCCGTATTGAAAGCATGGATACCCAGAATCTGCCACCCTTTCAGCAGTACCCCGGCCGGGCCGTGCAGATCGCGTCCGAAGGGCAAGTCATACGTATAGCTGACCACAAAACGCTGGGCGATGTCGTAGTCGGACCGCGCCTTCTCGGCGCGCCAGTTCCGCTGGTCGCGTGTGCCGACACTGTTGTTGAACCAGGGAGGCTTGAGAGGCTTCATCCATCGACTTCCCCTAGGTATAAGCGGCCAGAAAACTGGCGCACCTCGTCGAGCCTCGCCGAGGACGAGACGCGTTTCGGCCGAGCAGCTTCGGCGCTCGGATCTCCTGGTGCAAACGATCATCCCTGAAGTCGCCACGGAGGGCGAGTGGTCGCTGATTTACATCGCCGGTGCGTTCAGCCACGCGATGCTCAAGCGTCCTTCACCCGGGGACTTCCGCGTCCAGGAGGAGCACGGCGGGAGTGCCGTTGCCGTCCGGGCGCCCGACGCGATCGTTGCCGCCGGGGCGGACATCCTCGCGAAGATCCCCGAGCGGCTCCTCTTCGCCCGCATCGACGGCGTGGTCACGCCGCGCGGGTTCATGCTCATGGAAGCCGAGTGTATCGAGCCGGTGCTCTTCTTCGAACAGGCGCCAGGCGCGAGAACGAACTTCGCGAGGGCTCTTCGGCAAACTGACAGCCGAAACCTGACCGGCGCGCGTGGCTTGGCAGTGCACGCGTGCCGTCGAGAACGGCTAGCCCAAGACCGAGGACGATCTTGGGCACGTACGCACCGTGGATTCGCTTGCGGTCCGCATCACGCCGCAGCGGCACCAGCGACTGAGAGGTTTCCCAAACCTTCATCCCCAGTCCCCCGAACTGCAACCCTTCAAAGGTCCGCGCGGCATGGACACTTTATGGACACCGGAGGCAGATCTCGATCATGGAGCCGACGAAATCTGCAAAATTATTGAGGAATTGGCTTGCCAACCGAAGCTCGAGGCGGCGCGTGCGGTCCACCGTCACTCGCCTGAAATTCGCGCGAGCTATGGTGGACAACCTTCGCCATGAGCCTGAGCGAAGGTTGGAGGCGCCGCCCGTGGTTCGGCAGGCTCACCACGCCCCGAGCGAGGCGCAATTCGACGAGTCGAAGGGCGGATTTGAACCGGCGATGGAGGTTTTGCAGTCGTAGATGGGCAATCAATCGTTGCCGAGAGAAATCGCCTCTCGATCCAGAGGCGGTCGGTTTAGGCCTTGGGCGTGATCTTACCGGCGTACGACTGAGCCACGATCCGGCCGTCGCGTACGACGAGCGTGTCCGTGCCCAGTTCATAAACGTTGTCGGCAGTCTCCGCGGTCCAGACACAGTAGGCAAAGTCGCCTTCAATCGACTGCAGCTTCATGCTGAAGGCTGTGCCAGGTTGTCCGAACTCCGTAAGCAGCGCCTCGAAGAACGGCCGGATTGCGTCGATCCCCTTCAGCGGTCCGTCGGGCGTGAACATGATCGCGCTTGGCGAATAGTCAGCGAGAATCCCATTGAGGTCGCCTTCGCCAAAACTCTTGATGTGGTGGTCGAACACCTCTTTCGTCGTCATTTGTCTGTTTCCTTGTCGAGTCGTTCGCTAGAAACGCTCGACTCGTCGCCACGTAATCACGCGAGATCTGCTCTTCGCCGCTGGCCGACCTGACCGTGGACCGTAGCAGAAGCTGTTCGCCAGAGAATTCGTACGGCCGGACGTAGTCCGCGCCGACCTCCACGGCACGCATGCTGCCACGAATGTGATGCGTCACCGTGCGCGCACGTTCGTCGATTTCCCACGTGCCGAAGTAGGCGTAGTACCCACTGTACGCGTCCCGAATCTCGTTGGCGGACGCGCTCGGCAGCAAGTCGCGTCCGTCGCTGCTCCACATGGACGCCGCAACCACTGGATGTGGGTCCCGCATGATCTGCACTGACATGTGACCGTCGGGGCTGTAGATAAGGGTGCCCGATGGCTTCTTGCCCATCCAGTCCAGCACATCGCCGTTCGGTCGGTGGTCCTGGAGCGAAACGAGCTCCCACACGCCCATGAGGGTTTCGCCGTTCACTTGGTCGCGCCGGCTGCTGTGCGGCGATCCCGGATGGACACAACAGGCTCGCAACCGCCACGCTCACGACACAGGTACATAGTAAACGCATCGCTCACCTTTCATCTGTCGGTGCGGAGACGGTCACGGCAGATTCATCATTCTCGCCAAGGCAGGCCACACGGGAGTGGACCCGAGGAGCGGTCTGAGCAGCGCCACGAGTAGCGGATACCGCACGTCGATCGCGCGCTCCGCCCATTCCGCGGCTCGATCGAATTCGCCACACATCGCGTGGTACACAGCCATACCGGCTGGGGCTCCGCATGCCGTGCCTGGCCTGAGCCCATCGAGCAGCGTCTCGGCGCGGCTCGTGGCCCCGGTGCGAACCAGGAGCGCCGCGAGTTGTCCGGCCACCGGATTGGCCCACGGCGTCAATGCACACGCCCGTTCGCTCAGCGTGAGGGCTTCTTCGAACCGACCTTGCTGAGCGCAGACGGAGCCAAGTGTGCCGATGGCCATCGGGAAGTTCTCGTCGAGCTCCAACACCCGGCGCAACTCGGCTTCCGCGTCGTCGAGCCGGCCGGCGTTTCTGAAACCAACAGCAAAATGGTGGCGGTACAAGAGGTTGATCGGATCCCCCTCGAGCCCCTCTTCATCTCGGCCAGGGCCTCGTGGAAGCGCCCGAGCGGCATCAGGTAGTGGTTGCCGTACCAGAAATGGACGTGGCACGAGACAAGTTCACCACTCATCGCCACGCGCCAGTGCCGCTCCGCTTCGCGCCAGTCGTAGTTGTCGTAGCCGCCGACCCAGACGCCAAGGAGCGCGTGCGCTTCAGCCATTGACGGCTCGATACGCAACGCCTCGTGCACGGCGGCGCGGGCCAAGGGGATGACCTCGTGCGTCGACTTGATGCCGAGGCCGGCGAGCATCGAGTAGTACAAACCCAACGTGCAGTGCGCAGCGGCGAATTCCGGATCGAGTGCGACGGCCTGGTCCAGGAATTCCTTCACCCGCTCTAGCGACTCGGACGATGGTCTGGACCACTGATCCAGAGCCTTGAGGTACATCTCGTACGCGCGAAGGTTGGGTGTGGACCGTCGCAGCGCCATCGTCTCCGGCGACAGCTTCACACTGCAGAGCGTTGGCAATAGCTTGCGTCACTTCATCCTGTAACGCGAAGACATCCGTCATTTCGCGGTCGTACTTTTCTGACCAGAGATGAAAACCGTCGGCGACCTTGATCAGCTGCGCGGTGACGCGAATTCGACTGCCTGCCTTTCGCACACTCCCTTCCAGAATGTGATCGACATTGAGCTTCTTGCCGATCTCAGCGAACTCGACGTCTTTTCCGCGGAAAAAGAACGACGACGTGCGGCCAGCCACCTTCAAGCCAGGCAGGTTGGCGAGGACATTGATGATCTCTTCGACCAGCCCGTCGCTGAAATACTCGTTCTCCTTGTCCGCACTCATGTTGGCAAAAGGCAGCACGGCAATTGATGGCACACGAGCGATCGGTTTCGAGGGGTCTGTCGCCGGTTGCTCGAGTGCGGCCCGTATTTCGCCCATCGTCTGAAAACGCTGAGCGGGCACTTTCTGCAGACACCGCCGGACGATGCGCTCGAGCGCGGCTGAGGTCTGCAGCGGAGGTGGCTCGTCGCGAACGACGGCGTTCATCATCTGGAGCGCAGACGTTCCGCCAAATGCACGACTCCCAGAGATCATTTCGTACAGGACGGCCCCGAAGCTGAAGACGTCCGACCTCACATCGACCGGTTGGCCCTCGGCCTGCTCCGGCGACATGTACGCGGCCGTCCCCACACGACGCCATGCTGCGTCTGCGTGACATCGGCATCCACACTGACCAGCCTCGCCAGACCGAAATCGAGCAGCTTCGCCGCGCCCTTCGTCGTGATCATCACGTTGCTGGGCTTCAGGTCGCGGTGAAGAATCCCCGCTCGGTGTGCCTCCTCGAGGCCCTCGGTAATCTGGCGCGCGATGCGAAGGAGCTCCTCCTGCGGCAAGCCCGGTCCACCGCCAGTGCGGATGCGATCGGCCAGCGTCTGCCCCTCGACGTACTCGAGCACCAGATAGTCAGCGCCAATGTCGTAGATTTGGCAGATGTGCGGATGATTGAGCGCTGCAATCGCGCGCGCTTCCTGTTCGAACCGCCCGCTGTGCTGTTCGGTGAGCCGCTTCACGGCGACGATGCGATTGAGCCGCGCGTCGCGCGCTTTCCACACTTCTCCCATGCCACCTGTGCCGAGGAGGGCCAGGATTTCATAGGGGCCGAGCCACGCGCCCGCTGTCAGTGACATGGTTTTGAGATCAAGCCGAGCCAGCCCAGGAGATCGGGCTGAACACCGGATTGTTATCCTGAGCGACTCTACATCGACGGAGGAGTCCAGCGCCGATGAGAATGCCAATGGCGGCTGTAGCTCCAGGAAGGGGCATTTTACCTGCCGGCCGCCCTAAGAGCCAATAGAAATTTGCTTCAGCGGGCCGATTAGAAGATAGAGCGGGATGGGTCGGATTTCAACCGAGAATTCGACGGGTGACATGGGGGATGCAGGGAAACCAGGGGCGTTGGGTGCGGTTGCTGGATAGATTACAGGAGTGAGCCGGAGGAAGTGAGTGAAGCGTCCAGTAATCGGGTGCAAGAAGGCAGGCTTCGCCCGATTCTTTCGGTTCCGCAGGGGATCGCAATGCGCTGCGTGACGGCGGCTAGCACGAATCAGTTGACAAGCCCACGGAAAAAGTCCGGATCATAGATGGAATCACAAGCAGGAGCAGCCGTGTGGAGGGGAGCGTTCGGGAACCTCCCAAAGGTTGAGATGAAGCAGATTGTTTGGCGATTGCCGGATCCTCGAGGAAGCTGATGATGGTCGTCGGCCCCTGACACTTTGGGCAGACGAGCGGATCGGTTTGGTAGATCTTCTTGATGAGCCGGACCCAATTACTGCGGCATTGTTTACGAAATAAGTAGTCGTCTTCCTGGGCCTGTTCAGCGAGAAGCTGGACTGCACAACCCGCCTGACGCTTCAAAAGAGCAACTTCAAGGCAAACTGAATCTGGCGTCCCGGCAGAGCCGAAGAGAGTTCGCCCGGATTGGAGGCGTCAAAGACTCGGCTCAGGCCGCGGAAATTGGCGTAATTGGGCAGGTTGAAAAACTCGGTCCGGAACTGCAATTTGTGGCGCTCGGTAAACGCGAAATTCTTGAAGATCGAGAAATCAACGCTGACCAGGCCCGGGAGCGAATCGGTATTTCTGGCCGGCGTTGCCCCAGTTGCCGGGCGCCGGGTTACGAAAGGCCGCCGGGTTGAACCACTGCTCGCGCCTGCGGCCTTTCGGAGGTTCGGCCGAGACGCCAGGGACGACGTCGGGTTACGCGTCATCACCATGGTTGACAACGCCTCGACTGAATGACGTCCGCTAGACTACTCTCCTCGATTGGCGCCGAGGTCAAGATCATAACGGCTCTGTGCCTTCGCCGAGAATTGCCAGATACCGGTCATAGGCAAATACGCGATTCCGCCGGTTACCAGTCCGCTCGCGCGCGAGGCCAAGCTTAGAGAGCCCGGCCATACCCTTTGTTGCGGTCGGAAATGACAATCCGGTACGGCGCGAAACCTCGTTCAACGTGAGCACTGGCCGCTCGCGCAGCGCCTGAAGCACTCTGAGCATGGCGGCTGCGGCGCGTCCGCCGGACTGTACTCGCGCGGCGTCCTCCTTGAAGATTGTTACGAGGCGTTGCGCGGTTTCTACGGCGCTTGTTGCCGTTGTTTCGACGCCTTCCAGGAAGAAATCGAGCCACGCTTCCCAATCGCCCACCTCTCGCACGCGGTCCAGCAGCCGGTAGTACTCGTCCCGGTGCTGCTTGAAATATAGGCTCAAGTACAGCAGCGGCTGCTGGAGCACACCGGCGTTGTGGAACAGAATTGGGATCAGCAATCGTCCGATACGGCCGTTGCCGTCGAGAAATGGATGGATAGTCTCGAACTGCACGTGTGCCAGTGCCGCCGTCACCAAAACAGGGTAGGAAGCATCAGTGTCATGGAGTAGGCGCTCCAGCGCGGACATAGCCTCCTCGACGAGGGCCGGTGGCGGTGGGACAAAATGCGCGTTCCCTGGTCGGGTTCCGCCTATCCAGTTCTGCGAGCGCCGGAACTCGCCCGGTTGCTTCTCGCTCCCACGTCCCCGTGCGAGCAGGCTTTCGTGCATTTCGCGAATGAGCCGGTTCGACACTGGAAAGCCGCCGCGCAGCCGTGCCATACCGTGCTCAAGCGCGGCCACGTAGTTCGACACCTCCACTACATCGTCGAACGGCACCCCTGGGGCTTCCTCGAGCTCGAACAGCAGGAGATCGGATAGCGATGACTGCGTGCCCTCGATCTGCGACGAGAGCACGGCCTCGCGCCGAACGTATGCGTAGAGAAAGAGCTGCGGATCGGGCAGGAGGGTTGTGATGCTGTCCAGTCTGCCCAGCGCCAAGGTGGCCCTCTCCAGTTGACGCTGTCGGGGGCCACTGAGCTCGAGCGGAGGCTGCGGCGGCAGAGGATTGGGAATGAAGACACGCACCTCCTCGCCGCCCACCCTGGTTACCTCGTAGCGGCCGGTACTGCCTCGCTCCATGACTCAGCCTTATTGAGCG